>JBPCKN010000001.1:0-82668 GCA_051004255.1 Chitinophagaceae bacterium
TGGGAGCATTAGTAGGCTTAGTTGGAGCAGTTAAAGTTTTTAATCATTGGAATCATGGCGAACACGATACAGGCAAAGTAGCGGCAGCATGGTTTGGAAGTTGTGTATTTCTCGTTGTTGTAGCAACTGTTATTAAATCATTTTTTGGAATGTAAAAGCCTCCCCAAAACCCCTCCGAAGGAGGGGCTTTAAAACTCAAAGTATATGCAAGAAATACTTATCAAAAAGCTTCATGAATATATCAGTCAAAATAATCCTGATCTATTCATTACATTAACGCAAGGAGGTAACTTAACTCAATACCTCACTGCTAAAGTAGATGCAATACAAGATTTGGTAGAACAGTTAAAAGAAACGAATACTCCTGCATACATTATCGAAGAAGAATGTATGCAGGCACTGACAAAAGATTTAAGACCATCAAAGTTCAATTACATATGCGCAATCCTTGAAGAAGATTTTGAAACTACCTACCAACAATTACAAGAGTCAGGAACTCTTGTGTATGAGGCTCTCAACACAATGAATCATTGTAAACCGGTCTTTGATTCATTAGGATTTACGGAAGAAAATGAAGATGAAAGGCAATTAAGATATGCGATTATTGGTGCTATCAGCGAGTATTTAGAAATGAATCAGTGAGAAAAGAAAATGTGAAGTATGGGATACAACATTCATCAAAAATTAATTGACAACATAGAAGCTATACGCATTGCATTGGAATGGAAGCAAGGCGATAAAGTTTCCGCTGAAGAGGCTGAAAGTTTGAAAAAATACTCAGGCTTTGGTGGTATAAAGGCGGTATTATATCCCAATGCAACAAAAGAAGAATGGATCAAACAAAATGCAACAGAAAATGATTTAAAACTCTATTCAAAGATCATAGAGCTGCATGAATTTTTGAAAAAGCATTTCAATGAAAAGCAGTACAAGCAAGCAATTGATTCAATTAAAAACAGTGCACTCACTGCATTCTATACGCCTTCAGTTGTTCCACAAACCTTATACAATGTTTTAAAACAGCAGGGCATTGAACCGAAAAATATTTATGAGCCAAGCAGTGGCGCCGGAATATTTATTACTGAAGCAGTTAATCATTTTTCTTTTCTTCAAAATATTACAGCGGTTGAAAAGGATGTTCTTACAGGGAATGTGCTTCAGACTTTATGTAGTTCTCTTGAAGTGCCTGCAAAAGTTCACATCAATTCTTTTGAAAATGCGCCTGCAGAAGATAATGAGAAATATGATTTAATTGTAAGCAATATACCCTTTGGCAATTTCAGAGTTTTTGATAAAAGCATTTCAGAGCCCGCTTTAACAAATAAAATTCACAGTTACTTTTTTGCAAAAGGGCTTGACAAAATTAAAGACGGTGGAATGCTGGCATATATAACTACCGATGCGTTTTTGAACAATTCATCTAATGAAGCTGCGAGAAATTACTTGTTTGCGCATTCAGATTTTGTAAGTGTTTCTGTAATGCCTGATAATTTAATGAAAGATACCGGTAACACAGAAGCACCAAGTCATTTATTAATTGTTCAAAAAAATACTACTAAAAAGGACTTTTCGCGAGATGAACAATTGTTGCTAAAAACGATTGAGCAGGAAAATGAATTTGGTAAATATAGTATCAATCAATACATCCATCAACATGCTGAAATAATTACCGGTGATGAAATAAGACCCGGAAAAAATCAATATGGTAATGCTCATCAAGTAGTATGGCAGAAAGCAGACATAAATGGTATTGGTGAAAAATTAGCAGCAACACTTAGAGATGATATTACTCACCGTTTCAATAAAAATGCTTTTGCATTATCACAGGTTGATAAAGAATCAATTTCAGCAGAAAAGAAATTAACTTTTCTTCCAATGCCTGAAAGCAAGGCAGACAACAGTTCTATGCAATTAGGACTCTTTGATATTGAACCGGCTGAAAACATAAGCCGAGCTATGGCTTATGTCAATGACCTTGATTCAAAGGTTGTTCAAAAGCAAACAGCAAGGATAGTAAACGGTATAAAAGCTGCAGACAAAGCAGACCATGAAGTTTTTGTTTTAGTCACAGCAAAATCGCATTCTTCGAAACAGTATGTTTATAAACTTTACTCAAATACAGAGGAAATTGAATTCCCAGCAAACTGGATGAACGCTTCAGCAGTTAATGTTGAGTTGAATATTTTATCAAATAAACTGAAGGAATATAAACACGATTTTTTTAATGAGGGCGATGCTGCATTTCATCTGAAACTTAACAATAAAGAAAAAACATTAAAAGAATTAAAAACTATAAATCCATTTCATAAAGAAGGAACTCTGATAGTTCATAACGGCAGTATAGGATTCGTTTCTTTTACTGGAAGTGATGAAAAAAATGCCATTTTCCTTCCAAGTCTTCAAGAAAAAAAAGATGTTGAATTCTATAATCAATATACAGCATTAAGAGATGCTTTTTTGGAATTAAGTGATAAAGAATCAAAGGAAAATATAGAATACCCCCAATTAAGGAACAATCTCAATCATCGCTATGAAAAACTCGTTTTGCAGTATGGAATTTTGAATTCAACTGTTAACCGAAATCGCATTTTAAAAGATGAAGCATTCGGTTCTATTGTGCTTGCATCATTAGAAAGAAAAGAAGATGAGCAATATTTAAAAGCGGATATTCTAACACAATCACTTATTCAAAAACAAGAAGTATTTCATACAGATAATCCTGTAGAAGCTCTAGCAAAAAGTTTGAATGAAAAAGGACGAGTGGATATTGACTTTATTTCTGCAGCTACAGAACAAACAGAAGCAGAAACAATTCAATCTTTAGGCAATCACATTTATCTAAATCCCATCAATAACAAATGGGAAACTGCAGACCGGTTTTTAAGCGGCAATGTAGTTAGCAAGCTAGGTATTGCAAATGAAGAACTAAAGAAAAGGCCTGAAGAAGTACAATTGAAACGTAGTGCCGATGCACTTCGAAAAATACAACCGGAAAAAATTCCTTTTGAAATTTTAGATTTTAATCTTGGTGAGCGCTGGATACCGCAACATTATTATAACCGTTTTGCCTCAGACCTGTTTGACATTGATACGCAGGTAAATTATTTTTCTTCCGCTGATGCGTTTAAAGTAAAACCGGAAAGCACTAATGCAAAGATTAATCAGGAATATGCAGTTACTACAAAAACCGGAAGAACAACTTATGGTTATACACTACTCGAACATGCGTTAGAAAATACGACACCTTTTTTTACTTATGAAATTGAGTTAGGAGATAAAAAAGTACGTCTGCCGGATAATGATGCAATTCAATTAGCGCATCAAAAAATTGAGTCCATACGAAACAATTTTGGAAGCTGGTTAAAAGAGTTGCCCGAAGAAGATAAAAAAAGTCTTGAACAACTTTATAATAATACTTTCAATTGTTATGTGTTGCGGGAGTATGATGGCAGCCATTTAAGCTTTCCCGGGCTTAATAAAAATAATTTAGAGATAAAAGATTTATACAGTTCACAAAAGAATTCTGTGTGGCGGATTATCCAAAACAGAGGTGCATTAATAGATCATGAAGTGGGCCTGGGCAAAACACTCACAATGATAGTGGCTGCTCATGAAATGAAAAGACTGGGAATCGTAAATAAACCGATGATACTTGCATTGAAAGCAAATGTCAATCAAATAAGAGATACTTACAGAAAAGCTTATCCGCAAGCAAAAGTACTTGCACCGGGGGAGAACGATTTTACACCTTCTAAAAGACAGCGGTTATCGCATGAAATAAAAAACAATAACTGGGATTGCATTATTCTTACGCATGATCAATTCGGAAAAATTCCACAGTCACCTGAAATTCAAAAAGAGATATTTCAAACAGAGCTGGATAATATCGAAAAAGACTTGCATATTTTAAAAGATAAAGGAGGAGATATTTCAAAGCGGATGCTCAAAGGTTTGGAAATACGTAAGAACAATTTGCTTACAAAATTAAGCGGTACTCTCCGTGATATTGAACAGAAAAAAGATGCAGGAGTTACTTTCAAAGATTTAGGGATAGATCATTTGTTCGTGGATGAAGCGCATAAGTTTAAGAATCTCACTTTTACTACAAGACATGACCGTGTTGCAGGACTTGGAAACATGGAAGGCAGTCAGAAGGCGCTCAATATGCTATTTGCAGTAAGGACTTTACAGGACAAATTCAAAAGTGATTTGTGCGTAACCTTTTTATCGGGTACACCTATTTCCAACAGTCTAACTGAGATGTATCTTCTATTCAAGTATCTGCGCCCTAATGAAATGAAGCGGCAAAGCATTGAAAATTTTGATGCATGGGCTGCAGTGTTTGCAAGAAAAACAACTGACTTTGAATTTTCTGTTACCAATGAAATTATCGCAAAAGAACGATTCAGGCATTTTATTAAAGTACCGGAACTAGCTTTATTCTATAATGAAATAACAGATTATAAAACTGCAAAGCATATTCATCTTGATAAACCGGAACTTGATGAAAAGCTTGTCAATATCAAACCTACACCCGAGCAACAGGAGTTTATCAAAAAGCTGATGGCATTTGCAAAAACTGGTGATGGAACTCTGATTGGCAGGCCTCCATTAACACCGGAAGAGGACAAAGGCAGAATGCTTATTGCAACAAATTATGCAAAGAAGATGGCTGTGGATATGCGGTTGGTTGATTCGTTACAATACGCAGACCATCCCAACAACAAAGTAAATGTTTGTGCAAGAAAAGTTGCAGAATTATATCGTTTAAGCAATGAACAAAAAGGAACTCAAATCATCTTCAGTGATATTGGTACACCAAAGCCCGATGCATTCAATGTTTATGATGCATTGAAAGAAAAACTGACGGCAGATTTTGATATATCTGCACATCATATTTCTTTCATTCATGATTGGGCGGATAAAAATAAACATGATCTTTTTCGCAAAATGAATAATGGCGAAATAAGGATACTGCTTGGCAGTACCGAAAAAGCAGGCACTGGTTTAAATGTTCAAAGAAAGGTAGTAGCCATGCATCATTTGGATATTCCATGGAAGCCTTCAGAGTTAGAGCAAAGAAATGGTCGTGGTGCAAGGCAGGGTAACATTTTAGCGAAAGAAAAGTACGATAATAAAGTTCAAAATTTTATTTATGCAGTAGAGCAATCTCTTGATAATTACAAGTTCAATCTCCTGAAAAATAAGCAAACTTTTATTAGCCAAATGAAGAACTGCGAGCTTAATATTAGAACGATTGATGAAGGCGGAATAGACGAAAAAAGCGGAATGAATTTTTCTGAATACATCGCTATTCTTTCTGGTGATACATCCCTTTTGGAAAAATGCAAAATTGAAAAAAAGATTGCAGTACTTGAGAGTTTAAAAGTGGCACATCATAAAGAATTATTGAAAGCAAAATCCCAATTAGAAATTTTAAGAACAGATAAAACAAATGCTGAGCAAACACTAAATAAATTATCCGTTGATGAAAAATTGTATAAAAGCGTATTGCAATTTGAAAAGGACGGCACAAAAGCAAATCCTTTGGAAATAAGTAGTTGCAATTCTTCTGATGCAGAAACAATTGGAAAATATCTTATCAAATTAAGCGCTGAGTGGAAGCCGGATAGTGATGAAAATGATTCAAAGAAAATAGGGCATCTGTATGGA
The DNA here is from genome assembly GCA_051004255.1 of Chitinophagaceae bacterium. Taxonomy (GTDB): domain Bacteria; phylum Bacteroidota; class Bacteroidia; order Chitinophagales; family Chitinophagaceae; genus JBPCKN01. The sequence continues at coordinate 5,674 of JBPCKN010000001.1, forward strand.
TTTGATTTATATATCCGCAGACAAAAAGAACCTCTTGAAGATAAAGGATTATATGAATACCGGTACAACAATATTTATTATGCCGAAGGCAAACAAAGTGGTTTGAAATATTTATGGAACCAGGGATATGTCAATACGGATAATCCAAAGCTTGCAGCAAGATATTTTTTAAATGCAATTGATCGAGTTGAATTTTTAAAAGAAAAGTATTCAAAAAGCTTAAATGATTTAAAGCAAAACATCCTGGTTATGGAAGCAATAGTAGTTAAACCCTTTGAGAAAGAAAAAGAGCTTAGCCAATTAAAGATGGATGTATCAAAACTGGAAAGAGAAATATCCATTAAGATACAAACTAACCAGATGAAACATCAGGATGAAGATTTATCAATTGGTTCAGAAAAAAATGAAGTTGAAAAAATCATGGAAGTAAAAGAAGCGCCGGTTATTAAAATGAATGACAATCAATTTAAAGAACAACGTCAAGAAAAACCACTTCTCGTAAAGAAACAAATTTCCGAAAGAAAAGAAAGAAGATTAAGAATTTAATACCAAAAAATAATAAACAATATGGCAAACAGTGTTTATAAAATAAATAAAGGCATCAATAAATCAATTGAGTTTAAAGGCTTAAAAGCGCAGTACATATGGTATTTAGGAATAGGCTTAGTTGTGTTATTAATACTCTTTGCGATCTTATACATTGTTGGCATTAATACTTATTTATGTCTTGCTGTAACTATGATTCTTGGAACTCTGCTTTTTATGCGTGTATATAAATTAAGTAACAAGTACGGCGAATTTGGAATGATGAAAAAAATAGCACGTAAAAATGTTCCTCATGTGCTTAAAGTTTATTCAAGAAAATTATTCTTTAAAAAAGAAAAATAAAATATTAGCATGGAAATAAATCTTGAAAATATTTTACCAATCCTGGGCGTAGAAAACGACTGCATTTTATCAAAGCAGGGCGATGTAACAATTGCATATCAGCTTGAGTTACCGGAACTTTTTACACTTAGCGATCAGGAATATGAAGCATTTCATCAAACATGGATAAAAGCAATAAAGCTATTACCTAAACATTGCGTGTTTCATAAACAGGATTGGTTTATCGAAACAAAATACCAATCAGATTTCAGCAACGAATCAGCATTTTTATCAAGAAGCAGCGAACGGTTTTTTAATGAACGACCCTATTTAGATCATCACAGCTACATCATGATAACAAAGAAAGCCGCAAACCGCAAAGCAGTAACTTCCTTATTATCTGGACTACTTAGAAAAAATATTGTTCCGGAGCAAAGCATGAACATTCAAACACTGCAGGAATTCTTTGGAAGCTGCGGACAATTTGAAAGAATATTAAAAGACAGCGGATTTGTACAATTGAAACGGTTGAAAGAAGAATCATTGTTAAGTGAAAAGAATAAATGTGGATTAATTGAAAAATACTTTTCATTGTCCGAACAGGAAAATTCACTTGCAATAAAGGACATCATGTTTAAAGATGCTTTTAGAATTGGAGAAGCAAATTGCCAGTTATATACTTTGTCAGATATAAATGATTTACCAACACTTTGCGGTTCAAGAATCAATTATGATAAGTATTCAACAGACCGGACAAAGTTTAGTGTAGGGTTTACTTCAGTGCTCGGCCAACTGCTGCCTTGTAATCATGTTTACAATCAATTTATTTTTATTGATGATGCGCAAAAAACGATTAAACAATTAGAAAGTAAAAGATTAAGGTTACAATCTTTATCCGCGTATTCAAGAGAAAATTCTATTGCAAGAGATGCAGTGAATGATTTTCTTAACGAGGCAATCGAGCAGCAAAGACAGCCGGTAAAAGCACATTTTAATTTACTCGTTTGGAGAGAGGATAAGGAAAAACTAAAAGAAATTCGGAACCTCGTCTCTTCTGCGCTTGCGCAAATGGATGCAACTCCCAAGCATGAAACATTTGGATCTGCACAAATCTGGTGGGCAAGTGTCCCTGGTAATGAAGCTGATTTTCCGATGAACGACACATTTGATTCTTTTATTGAACAGGCTGTTTGTTTTCTCAATCTTGAGACCAATTACAGTTCTTCCATAAGTCCAACGGGCTTAAGACTTGGAGACAGGCTAACCGGAAAACCTGTTCACGTTGATATTAGTGATGAGCCGGTAATAAAAGGTATATGCACCAATAGGAACAAATTCATTTTAGGGCCCAGCGGAAGCGGTAAATCTTTTTTTACCAATCACATGGTTAGAAGCTATTATGAGCAGGGAACGCACATTGTTTTAGTTGATGTAGGCCACAGCTATAAAGGATTATGCGATCTGGTAAACGGCTATTATTTTACATACAGTGAAACAAACCCAATTCGCTTTAATCCTTTTTACATCGCAGAAGGTGATAGTTTGGATACAGAGAAAAAAGAAAGTATAAAAACACTGTTGCTTGCACTCTGGAAAAAAGATAATGAAACATTTAACCGTTCCGAATATGTTGCTTTATCAAACGCACTTCAACTCTATTATGATAAGCTAAGAAACAATACCCAAATCTTTCCCTGCTTTAATTCTTTTTATGATTTTTTGCAGGATGATTTTACTAAAGTCTTGAAAGAGGATAAGGTTAAAGAAAAAGATTTTGATGTCTGTAATTTTCTTTATGTGCTACGACCATATTATAAAGGAGGTGAATTTGATTACCTGCTTAATGCGAATGAAAATCTGGAGTTATTAAATCAGCGCTTTATTGTATTTGAACTGGACAACATAAAAGATCATCCGATTTTATTTCCGGTTGTTACTATCATTATTATGGAAGTCTTTATTTCTAAAATGCGCAAATTAAAAGGGACTCGTAAAATGATTTTGATTGAAGAAGCATGGAAGGCAATTGCAAAAGAAGGAATGGCTGAGTATATAAAATATTTATTCAAAACAGTAAGAAAATTTTTCGGTGAAGCAGTTGTAGTAACACAGGAAGTTGAGGATATTATTTCATCTCCTATTGTGAAGCAGGCAATCATCAATAATTCTGACTGCAAGATTTTACTGGATCAATCAAAATATCAAAACAAATTCGATCAGATACAGGAATTATTGGGCTTAACTGAAAAAGAAAAGGCTCTTGTACTTAGTATTAATAAAGCTAATGATCCAACGAAAAAATATAAAGAAGTGTTCATCAGCCTTGGAGGTATTTTGTCAAAAGTCTACCGGACAGAGGTATCGCCGGAAGAATACCTGGCATATACAACAGAAGAAAAAGAGAAAGTAAAAGTGCAGGAGTATGCAAAAAAATATGGTAGCATGAAAAAAGGGATTGCAGCGCTTGCGAATGAAATGAAAACAGAAATTCAATTTTAAATGTTCAACAAAAATATATGAAAACATTACCCATTTTATGTATGCTAATTATTGAGAGCTGTAATAATATTCTACAAATTGATGACAGTATTCAATCATTTATTCCGGGTACATATGTAAAGTATTTAGAAGGTGAATACAGTATTGGGCATGATACTTTAATAATTACAAAATCAGGTAAACAAGCCAATACATACATCATTGACCGGCATCTTTCTTACCAAAGAATTATTGAACACAAACTCCGGCCGGCAGAATATAAAACGGAACAATGGATAGCAATCTATAATCCTAATGATAAAGTACTCTATGAACAAAAGCAGGGTACAATAATTTCCTTTTTACCCGAAAAAAATATGTTACTGCTTGGAAGCAGCGATTATAAAAAATTAAATAAATAAAGCGATAGTGATGAAACGAATATTGTTCTTATTGATGCTGATAATTTTCTGCATGGTAGCTCCAGTACAGCAAACAAATGCACAGATACCTATACTGCAAATCATACAGGAAGGAATAAAAAAAGTGATTGTGGCTGTGGATTTAGAAATTCAGCGCATACAAACAAAAACCATTTGGCTTCAGAATACGCAAAAGGTTTTGGAAAATGAAATGTCACAGTTAAAGCTTACTGATATAACAAGTTGGGTTCAAAAGCAAAAGGATTTATATGCTAACTATTATCAGGAATTGAAGGAAGTAAAATCAGCTATAGTTTATTATCAAAAGGTAAAAGAAATAATGAATGAACAAGTGCAGCTAGTGAATACGTATAAACAGGCCTTTGCTTTATTTCAGCAGGATAAAAATTTTACTCCTGATGAAATTGATTACATGTATAAAATATATAGTGGGATACTTGATGAAAGTGTAAAGAATCTGGATCAAATATTTATTGTTATTAATGCATTCAGCACACAAATGACCGATGAACAAAGGCTTGCGATTATTGACAAGGCTGCGAGTCAGATAGATCAAAATTATTCCGATCTCAAAGAGTTCAATGCGCAGAATATTCAAATCAGTTTACAAAGGGCAAAAGAATATAATGATGTTGATGTAGTGAAGCAGTTGTATGGAATACAATAATATAATTTGACAATTGGAAAATTTGAAAAGGTATAAATCATGAAAAAAATAGTTGCAATAATTGTAATGCTATTGTTTACACATTTATCTCAAGCGCAGACCTGGGCTGAATGGTTTCAGCAAAAGAAAACGCAGAAAAAATATTTGTTACAGCAAATTGCTGCTTTGCAGGTTTACCTCGATTATGCAAAAAAAGGGTATGACATTGTAAGCAAAGGTTTAAATACAATCTATGATATTAAGGATGGTGAATTTAATCTGCATGAAACATTTTTTAACTCCCTGAAATCTGTAAATCCCAAAATCAAAAACGCTGTTGAGGTCGCTGAAATCATTTCAATTCAAATATCCATTGTTAATCATTTTAAAGCCGCGATTAAAATGTATAATGGAAGTAATCAATTTAATAATAGTGAGCTTAATTATATAAACAATGTTTATTCAAGCCTCATCGTAGAAAGTTTGAAAGACATTGATCAGTTAATGGAAGTAATCACAGACGATAAGTTAGAGATGACAGATGATGAGCGCATAAACCAGATCAATAATATTTATTCGGATATGTGCGATAAAAATCAGTTTACACAATCCTTTACAAATGGTGCATCCCTTTTAGCACAGCAGAGAGCAAGAGATCAAAATGACGCAACTGTTTCCAAAGAGCTTTATGGATTGCATTAATCAAAGAATAAAAGTATTTATAAAAATAAAAATAAAATAAAATGAAACGTGCATTTATGATTAGTGTGTTAGGATTGGTTTCATTAATAGGTAAGCCGATTAATACAATGGCTCAATCAGCAGAAATCCAGCAATTGCTTCTTGACTGGCAAAAACTGGGCGAATTAAAAAATATTTTAAAAGATATGTACCAGGGATACGAGGTAATAAGCAACGGTTATGAAACTATCAAAAATATTTCGGAGGGCAACTTTAATCTTCATCAGGCTTTTCTTGACGGCTTGCTTGCAGTTAGTCCTGCAGTTCAAAATTATAAACGCGTTGCAGATATTATTACCGACCAGTTGCAAATCGTCAAAGAGTACAAAATTGCTTTTAAAAGGTTTAGCCAAGATGGCAATTTTAATCCAACAGAAATTGAATATATCAGTAAAGTTTATCGTAATCTTTTTAATGCAAGTGTTGAGAATTTAAATGAGCTAATCATGGTAATTACAGCAGGCAAGCTCAGAATGAGTGACGATGAAAGGTTAACTTCTATTGATAAAATTTTTCAGGATACGCAGGATAAATTAAGCTTTCTCAGGTATTTTAATAATAGTACTACTATGCTCGAAGTGCAGCGTGCAAAAGAGAAAAATGATGTAACAACTATGCAGGGAATTTATGGTTTGCCCGCAAACCCATAAAGGGAGAAATAAAAAAGAATTATTGTTTGAAACAAAATAAATGAAATATGAAAAAACATATTTGGGTTACGCTATGCCTAACAGCAGCAATCAGCTTTCCTAAACTGGTATTCGCTCAGGAGAGTGGTGATAGCATCAGTGGTTTACAGCAAGTTCTTGATCAGTTATATAATCAAATGCTGCCTCTGTGCAGCTCACTTATCGGTGTTGGACGTGGCATTGCGGGATTTGCTGCAACATGGTACATTGCCTCAAGAGTTTGGAGACATCTTGCAAATGCAGAGCCAATTGATTTTTATCCTTTGTTTCGTCCTTTCGCAATTGCAATTGCTATTCTGTTATTTCCCTCAGTGATTGGTGTTATTAACGGCGTAATGCAGCCAACAGTCAGTGGTACCGCCGCTATGGTTCAAAATTCTGATACTGCCATTGCTGTGTTGCTTCAGCAAAAAGAAGAAGCCATTAAACAAACGGATGCCTGGCAAATGTATACAGGTGAAGATGGAAGCGGCGATCGTGATAAATGGTATAAATATACGCATCCTGATGATCCAAATGACCAAAATGAAAGCTGGTTTTCAAGTGTCGGAAACGACATCAAGTTTGCAATGGCAAAAGCTTCTTACAACTTCAGAAACTCGATCAAAGAATGGATGAGTGAAGTGTTGCATGTTCTGTTTGAAGCGGCTGGTTTGTGTATAAATACAATCAGAACTTTTTATTTAATTGTTCTTGCGATTTTAGGACCGCTTGTCTTTGGGATTGCTGTCTTTGATGGCTTCCAGTATACACTTACCGTTTGGATAGCAAGGTATCTGAATGTTTTTTTATGGTTACCGGTCGCAAACATTTTTGGAGCTATCATAGGAAAAATTCAGCAAATGATGCTGCAGCTTGATATTCAGCAGGTGCAAAGTTATGGCGACACTTTTTTCAGTCCCACAGATGTTGCCTATCTCATATTTATGATTATCGGTATTGTTGGTTATTTCACGGTTCCTTCAGTTGCAAATTATATTGTTCATGCCGGTGGCAGTAATACGCTTCTTTATAAAGTAACCAATCTTTTTTCGGGCACCACCAGATCAGTCATAAGCACCGTCTCAAGCGGCTCTGGTATGGTTGCGGATGCACTCGGAAATGGAGTGGAAAAAATTACAAACAGCATGAGTGACTTTAGAGAAAATGCGAGCTATTTCAAAAACCAGGGCGCAGACAACAGTAGCGGTTATATGCATAATAAGCTTTCCGGAAATAGTGAAAAAGGAAATGAATAAAAAAGGTAACAATAAAAAAATTGAATTAAAATGTTCAAACAGTTAAAAAATATAGATAGCGCTTTCAAATTTATTCGGGGCTTCTGTTTGTTACTCGTTACGGGAAGTATACTCGTTTGTTGTTATTCTATCTACAAAGTTGCGGCGTCAGTTTCGGAAGCAAATCAAAGAATTTATATTCTCGCAAATGGTAAAATACTTGAAGCTTTTGCCTCGGATAGAAAAGAAAATATTCCGGTTGAAGCAAGAGATCACGTAAAAATGTTTCATCAATATTTTTTTACGCTTGACCCGGATGATAAAGTTATTCAAACAAATCTTACAAAAGCTTTATACCTCGCCGATATTTCTGCAAAAAGAGCTTATGATAATTTAAAAGAGAATGGATATTATTCAAACATTATATCCGGAAATATCAGTCAGCAAATTTCTGTTGACAGCATTCAGATAAACATTGACCAATATCCATTTTATTTCAGGTGTTATGCAACTGAAAAAATTATCCGCGCTACCAGCATTGTAACAAGGGATTTAATTACAGAAGGGTTCTTAAGAAATGTTTCCCGGTCAGATAATAATCCCCATGGCTTTTTGATTGAGCGTTGGAATACAATTGAAAATAAAGATATAAAAACCGAAAACAGGTAATATGAATTTATTTAAAAAATATAAACAGCGAGGTAAATCTGCAGACGAGCAAGAAGCTGCAAAAAAAATGATTGTAAAATGGCTGTGCCTAAAAAGCAAAATTTCTCTTTATCTCCAAAGGAAAACAGAGCACTATTCTTTATCAACTAAAAAAAGAGCATTCGTTATGTTTTGTCTCCTCTTTGGTGGAGTAAGTGCTGGCTTAATAATAACCGCTTTTGATCATGATAACGTGCTGAATCTATTTTCAATTCATCGGATAAAATTTTCATTAAATGAAGATCAGTCAAACAAGAATCAATTGAATAATGAAATGATTATTTCAAATGAAGAATACCGGCATTTTCAGCAATTCAAGCAAAAAATGGATAGTCTACAACTAAGCAGTGATGGGAAGATTTTATATGACAGCATTATGCAGGCAAGACCACATTTGATGGATAGTATCAATCTAATCGAAAATTTATATCAATCACAATTAAATAAATAAAAATATGGAACAACAGCACAAACTCACACCAACATTACTAAGGCAAAGAAAACTATTACTTGTTTTACCTTTTCTGGCCTTACCATTTATGACCCTGTTATTCTGGTCGTTAGGAGGAGGAAAAGGAAACGCAGCCTCAGCGCAAGGCACAGAGCAAAAAGGTCTCAATGTACATCTTCCCGATGCCAAACTTAAAACAGACAAGGAATTGAATAAATTAAGCTTTTATGAGCAAGCCGCTCTTGATTCGGCAAAGTTGAAGGAAGAAAAAAAACTTGATCCTTACTGGAATCAATTTTCATCAAATCCGAAAAATGATACGGCTTTTAGCTTAAACAATATAGGACATAAAAATGCTAATGAATATTCTTTACCGCAGATATATAATAACAGAATTAGCACTTCTCCTTATTCAGATAATAACATGGATCCAAATGAGGCGAAAGTTTACAGTAAGCTGCAACAATTAAATAATGAATTAAACAAATCCGCGCAACCATCCGCTTCAACTGCATCAGGCGATTTCAACAATTTTCAACAAACTAAATCAAATTATGATGCCGGCAGAGATGTTGATAAGCTTGAAAAAATGATGAATGCAATGAAGCAATCAGATGGCAGTGATCCGGAGATGCAACAGCTTAATTCTATGCTCGATAAAATATTAGCCGTTCAACATCCCGAAGCTTTTAAAGATAGCGCACAACAAGAATTTACTAAAGATCAACAACAGAATTTATCCGTAACGAAGATTGATGACAAAACAAAAATTTCTTTGCTGACAAAAAATAAAAATTCAACTACAAAAGCAAATAATCTAAATGACTATAATGATACTGTAATTGATAACAGAAATGAAAATAATGGTTTTTATTCTTTCACGAGCGAACCAAATATCTCCGAAGAAAAACAAAATGCAATTGCAGCCATTGTACCTGAAACGCAAACTCTTGTTTCAGGTTCAACAGTAAAACTTTTATTAAGTGATGATGTTTCCATTAAAGGTCTTACTGTTCCAAAAAATACGTTTGTATATGGCACTGCTTCACTGAATGATGAGAGATTAAAAATCACTATCAATTCTATTCGATTTCAGCAAAACATTTTGCCTGTTTCATTGGAAGTATATGATCTGGATGGGCTTGCCGGTATTTATATACCCGGTTCTATAAGCCGTGATGTTGCTAAACAATCCGCAGACCAGGGAATAAATAGTATAGGTATTACAACGCTTGATCCTTCAATTGCTGCACAGGCTACCAGTGCAGGCATTCAGGCTGCAAAAACGTTAATCAGCAAAAAGGTAAAGCTTACCAAGATAACTATCAGAGAAGGCTATCAGGTACTGCTGAAAGACAATACTCAAAAACAATAATATTTTCCAATAATAAAATTATTTTTTATGAATACTAATCGGTTAATTTTAAATCACATCATTCTTATTTTATTCTGTACTCATGCATTTGCACAAACTCAAAAAGTTTCAATTATACCATCTTATCACTTAAGGATTAGCTGTAACAAAACAACTAATATTATTTTTCCTTTTTCCATTCAAAGTGTAGACAGGGGAAGTACCGATGTCTTAGTTGAGAAAGTAGCGGGTATTGAAAATATTCTTCATGTTAAAGCAGGCAAGCCAAATTTTTCTGAGACTAATTTAAGTGTTATCACAACCGATGGAAACTTATATTCTTTTCTCGTTGACTATGTGAACGAACCGCGGGAACTCAATATCGCTTTTCAAAAAGATACGGCATTAACTTCTACTGAACAGGAATCACAAAACCAATCTATCATTTTTTCGCGAGAAGATAACAATGAAAAAACATTAAGTGAGGCAGCGCAAAAAGTTTCGAAGATTAAGAGGACAATCTATGGTATCAAAGATAAACATGATGCCATGCAGGTATTCTTATACGGACTATATGTTCAAAATGATGTCTTTTATTTTCAATTTAAAGTAAAAAATAAATCAAATGTAAGCTACGATATGGATGCTATTCGTTTTTTTATTAAGGATAGACAAAAGTCAAAACGTACAGCAACTCAGGAAACAGAAATTCAGCCGTTTTTAATTAACGGAAACTCCAGATCTATAAAAGGCAAATCTTCAGAAACTATTGTAGTCGCTTTACCAAAGTTTACACTGCCGGATGAAAAGATTTTGGTGGTACAAATTCTTGAAAAAAATGGCGGGCGGGACTTGCATTTTTCTTTAAAGAACCGGCACATTATGAATGCTATTAATATTGATGAATTCTAAATTCTCATTCCCTACATGCTTGTAAAAGTTTGAGGAATCATTTATTACTAAATATCAAATAAAATTTTATGAACGAAAAAAACTATGAGTATCTCACAGAACAGTTAAAGCGCACAGGATTTGGAGATGCTCTTAATGATGAACTGCGCAAAAACATGGAAAAGCAAAATGCAGAATTTACTCTCAACATGCAAAAATCTTATGGCAGCGATAATGTTTCAGCGACGCTGCACTTTAAGAAGTCTGACGAATCAGATATGTTTTTCTTCAACAAATATAATCTACAGTTGAAGAAGGAAAACAGTTCCAATTCAATACAGCAAACTTTTTATCCAAACAAAGGCATTACTTTAAAAGAGGGGTATAATTTATTAGACGGGCGAGCTGTGCACAAAACACTTACTAATAAACAGGATGAAAAGTTCAATGCCTGGCTGCAATTGGATTTTAAGAATGTTACTGAAAGCGGTAATTACAAGATTAATCAGTTTCATCAAAACTATGGCTATGATTTGGAGAAAACTTTGTCAAAGTATCCTATTCAGGAATTGAACAACGAAAAGTTTAAAGAAAGTTTGATAAAATCGTTGGAAAGAGGCAATCTTCAGTCTGCAACTTTTTTATTAAATGGCAAAGAAGAAAAAATATTTATCACTCCTAATCTTGCATTCAAGTCTTTGAACGCTTATGACGCAGGAATGCAAAAAATTTCATTAAGTAATCTGATGCAAAAGAATAGACAAGAGCAAACAAACAAGCCTGAAATTAAACCGGAGGTATCGGAAAAGCAGCAGGTAAAAAAAACGAATAAAATAAAAAATGAGGAAGATACTCCCGCTAAGAAAACAAGAAAGAGGCAGAAGATAGTATAATACTAGTTTATGAATTCGATACCTGAATTGATTGGTTTTTTTTCCGCGATAAAAGAGGATTCAAGAATTGGTCCGGTACATATAAGCTTGTTCATGGCAATTATGCAACACTGGACTTATAATGATTGTAAAAATCCAGTTTACATATTCAGTAAAGATTTGATGCGTCTCGCAAAGATCTCCGGTGTTGCAACATACCATAAATGCATTCGTGAACTTGATGAATACGGATATATTAAATATAAACCTACTTACAATCATTTTTCAAAAAGCCTGATCTATTTGCAAGCACCAGTTAAGCCTATTGATTAGATTAGTAGCTGTCAAGAATTAGAAAAGAATATGCGATTATGGAAACGTTATTTATTCCTACTGAAACGGATTTTAAAAAATGGGTGAAAGAAGCCGTTAAGGAATATTTGCAAGAGCATTTAGAAAGTGCAGTTTCAAAAAATACAAGCGAAGATTATTTACTTAATAGAAAAGAAATTGCAAAGTTTTTGCGTATATCTCTCGTTACTCTGACAGATTGGATGAAAAGAGGTTTGCCTTCCCATCATCAAAGAGGGCGAGTTTACTTTGATAAAAAAGAGGTGTTGGATTATATAAAAGAAAAGAAGCTGAGGCAATTCAAGGTCGGTTCAAAACTCCATCATTTAAAGAGTGAAATTGGTTAGTTAAAAAAAGTCTGAAGGTGTTCAGGCTTTTTTTATTAGATGACTCGAAAGGAATTGACAAAGGATTTTTGTAATTTTACAGTAACAAGTTCTTTCACATCGTAAGTTCAATAATTGTTTGCAAAAAATTCTTTCATTCTAATGTTTTTACTGCCCGTTTGTTTGCAAATTGTTTGCAAATCGCAAAAAAAATGCTGTTTCTAAATAAGCACAGATTGAAGATTTGTAACACAAATCGTAGCAGCGACATTGATAAAAAATAAAAAAATTGATTCATTTCTCAAATCAATTTTTATCGCAAGTGATTGAAAATCAGTGACCCCGCCAGGATTCAAACCTGGAACCTCTTGATCCGTAGTCAAGTACTCTATTCAATTGAGCTACGGGGCCATTTAGAGTAAATTTATAAGAAAAGAACTTTCCATCCTTCTGATCCGTAGTCAGATACTCTATTCAGTTGAGCTACGGGGCCGGAAAATTATTTTCAATTTAATATTTAATATTGAAATATTTTGAGAAGCAAATATAAGAAAGAAGAAAACAAGAAGCAAGAAATCAAGGAACAAGAAACAAGAATCAAAGCACATCAGCACATTAATATCTCCATCTTACAAAAGCTTCCATTGCTGCGTATCTTGTTAAACCTAATTCAGCATATAAATTTGCAGTGTTAGCATTTCTTTCTTCAGCCCTTTGCCAAAATTCTCGGCTGTCACTTCCCTGGAAAGGCACCATATCTTTTTGACTTTGGTGAATAAAAATTCCATAACGTTTTTTCATCACTTGGTCGGGGCTCATGGGTATTGCCATCTCAATATCTGCAATATCCCACTCTTGCCAGGCACCCTTGTAAAGCCAAACCCAGCAATCTTTTATCCAATTTTCACCCGCATTTTTTAGTCGCTTCAAACTTTCAAATACAATATCCAAACACACCTTATGTGTGCCATGTGGGTCAGCTAAATCGCCAGCACAATAAATTTGTTGTGGTTTTATTTGCTGCAATAAATCTATGGTTATTTGAACATCTTTTTCACTCATCGGTTTTTTATCAATCGTTCCCGTTTCGTAAAAAGGAAGGTTTAAAAAATGAATATTTTCATCCGGTATTCCAACATATTTGCAGGTTGCTTTTGCTTCGCTTCTTCTTATTAATCCTTTTATATTTCTTATTTGTTGTGTATCGCGCTGATCCTTTTTCTTGGCTGATAAAAACTCTTTCGTATCCGAAAGTATTTCGGTGCTTTTGCTGTTATTTGTTCCAATCAATTCTTCAAACCCAACAGCAAAATCAACAAAACGTGTTACAAATTCATCTGTCACGGCAATGTTGCCACTGGTTTGATAAGCCACGTGAACATCATGTCCCTGATCGTGCAAACGCATAAAAGTTCCGCCCATACTTATTATATCATCATCAGGATGAGGCGAAAAAATTAAACATCTTTTTGGATAAGGCTCACTTCGTTCAGGATGTGCAGGTATATGTGCATTTGGTTTTCCGCCGGGCCATCCTGTAATACTGTCGCGCAGCATATAAAAAATCTGCAAGTTAATTTCATAAGCATCGCCTTTTTCAACCAATAAATCTCCCAAACCATTTTCGTTATAATCGTAATTAGTTAAACTTAAAACTGGTTTTTTTAATTTCAGTGCCATGTTTACAACAGCGCGTTTTATCATTTGTGGTGTCCACTCAATATCACCGGTAAGCCAGGGCGATTTAAAACGCGTTAAATTAGAAGCAGCTTGTTCATCAATAATAAAACTGCAATTATTATGTTGCTGCAAAATGCTTGCTGGCACTTGCTCAGTAACATTGCCTTCAACAGCTCTCGCAACAATCACTGCTTTTGTGCCCCATGCCATTAATAAAATTCGTTTCGATTTCATGATGGTGCTGATACCCATTGTTATTGCAAGGCGTGGCACTTTTGAAATATTTTGAAACTCTTTCGCATTTGCAATTCGCGTATTATTATCTAAAACCATTAAACGCGTTTTCGATAAAAAGCTCGAGCCCGGCTCATTAAAACCAATATGCCCATTGTTACCAATTCCTAAAATTTGTAAATCAATTCCGCCGGCTTCATCAATCATTTGCTCATATTCAAAACAATGTTGTTTGATATTTTCTTTAGGAAGGGTTCCATCAGGGATATGAATATTTTGCGGATCAATATCTACATGATTAAACAAATGCCGGTGCATAAAATTCCAATAACTTTGATACGCATCTTTTTCTATCGGATAATATTCATCCAAATTAAAACTGATAACATTTTTAAAACTTAAATTTTCTTCTTTATGCATGCGAATTAATTCTGCATACATGCTGATAGGAGTTGAACCTGTTGCCAAACCTAACACACAATTTTGTTGTGCATTTTGTTTTTCTTTAATCAACTTTGCAATTTCTGCGGCAACAAATTTCGAACCTGCAACAGAAGTAGAAAATATTTGAACAGGAATTTTTTCAAACGAATCAACCATACTCATAACGCAATTATTTAAGGTTATTTTTCAAAGATATTCTTTGATAATTATGAATGATAAATTATGAATGATAAATCTTAAATTCAATTGCATTAATCACCTTTCTCAATTCCTTTTTTGTTATAGTTTATTTTCCATAGATCATAGCGTTTATATTGTGTTTGAAGACGCTTTTGAAAATCGTCCCAATTTTTGTTGGGTGGTTGCGTCCACAACACTTCACTCAAAGCGCTTAATCTCGGAAAAATCATGTATTCAACTTTGCTCGGGTACGCCATATATTCCGTCCACACATTTGCCTGTGCGCCTAAAATATATTTTGTTTCATCAGCATTTAATTCTTTTGGAATCGGCTCATAACTGTAAACTGTTTCAACGGGCAAATATCCGCCAATAGTTAAAGAATCTTCGTGTTTACTTTGTGCATGATCGAAATAGCAATAATCGCCCGGCGTCATTATCACATTGTGATGTTGCTTTGCTGCTTCAATGCCGCCCTGCTCGCCACGCCAGCTCATTACGGTTGCATTTGGCGTAAGCCCTCCTTCCAAAATTTCGTCCCACCCAATTATAGCATGGTTTTTATTGTTCACATATTTTTCTATGCGTTGAATAAAATAAGTTTGCAAAGCATCTTCATTTTTAATGCTGCTGTCTTTCATCAGTTGCTGGCAGAACGCAGATCTCTTCCAATAATCTTTCGGGCATTCATCGCCGCCGATATGAATATATTTTGAAGGAAATAATTGCATCACTTCATCAAGCACATTTTCTAAAAGTGTAAACGTGTAATTGCTCGGACAAAACACATCTGGAAATACACCCCAGGTTTGCTGCACTTGTTTTCCATTTGTTGAACCCGCCCAATTTTCTTTATGTTTTATTTCCGTAGATTCATCAGGAAAGCAACTCAACTTTGGATACGCAGCAATTGCCGCAGATGAATGCCCCGGCATTTCAATTTCAGGAATAATTGTAACGTACAGATCTGCTGCATATTTTACCACATCTTTAATTTGCGCCTGCGTGTAATAACTGCAATATTTTTTGTTATCATTTCCGGTGCCGGGAAAATGACCGATAATTGTCCCGTTTCTGCAACTGCCAACTTCAGTAAGTTTTGGATATTTTTTTATTTCAATACGCCAACCCTGATCTTCAGTTAAGTGCCAGTGAAATGTATTCATTTTATGCAGCGCAATAAAATCAATATATTTTTTTATGAAGTCAACAGAAAAAAAATGCCTGCCACAATCGAGATGCAAACCTCGATAAGCGAAGCGCGGTGAATCAATAATATTTATTTGTGGAATTGATAAAGGTGCAGAAACAGTTGTTGGAAGCAATTGTATTAAAGTTTGCATGCCGTAAAAAACGCCCTGTGCATTATCGCCGCCAATATATATTTTATTTGCATCAATATTTAAATGATAAGCGCCCGGAATGCTGTTATCCATTCGGTCAAAATTCAATACAATCACATTGCTTACGTTTTCATTATTTTTTTTAACTAATAATTGAAAGCCATAATATTTTTTGAGATAATCATTAAAAAAAACTGCGGTTTTTTCAACACCCGAAGCACTTAAAATAATTTTTGTTGAAGGTGTAATGGTAAAACTGCCTGAATTAATTTTTACAGAAGCAGGTTTGGGAATAATGTTTATTTCTTGTGAAAACAGATTTGCTGTTACAAACAATACAACAATTGAAAAAATTATTTTTTTCATACCTTAATTTTTAGTAAAAGATAAAAGTAAAAAATTTAATTGCCGCGTTTTGAATTTTGAATTTTTAATTTATTAATCTGACTTTAAGTTAGAACGAAATTAAATTAGAGCACCTGTAAAAACCATGAGATTATTTGCAAAAGAAATAAAGAAAAAACTAAAAAAAACTTATGAATAAAAAACCTCCAATTATCGGAGGTTTTTTTGTAATCTATTACAATTAAGAATTTTATTTATTCTACATTTTCTTGTCCATCATTTTACCGGTTGAATCCATCATGTTACCATCCTTGTCTATCATCATTCCTTCGGTCATCTTCATTTTTTTGCCGTCTTTCATCACAACTTCTCCGTTAGTCATTACTTTACAACCGTCGGTGCAAGTCATCGTTTTATCCATTGCTACCCAGCTACCACCTTTCATAACCATCATTTTGCCATCTTTCATTGTCATTGTTCCTTCCTGTGCTGTTGCCATAGTATTCGATGGCGCCGGTGCTGTGTTCATTGCAGAAGTATCTGCAGGTTTCATTGCATTTGAAGTATCTGCGCTCATCGCGTTTGTTGAATCGGCTGCTGTTCCCGAAGTGGAGCTATTATTACAGGCTGTAGTTAAAGCCGTCATAGCTGCAATCGCTAATAATTTTTTCATTTTTGTTTTTTTAGTTTTTAAAAATTTGCGGCAAGATAACTCATATTTTAAATGAAAAAGACAAGCTTAAAAAATTATTTATTTATAATTATGAGGATCGAATTCTCTAAAATCTTTTACTTTAATATTAATTGAAATGACTGTATTATTTTATTTTGAATTTTAGCGGAATTTTCAACAAATCATTTCAAAACCGGCAGCACAAGTTTTGATGCATATTGCGAATTGGTATAAATTTTTATATCGCTTTTTATAAAGTCTGAATTTTTTGCGTGATAAATATCAACAAATTGCTGCGGATTTCTATCAACCAGCGGAAACCAACTGCTTTGAATTTGCACCATAATTCGATGACCTTTTTTAAATGTGTGTGCAATAGATGGCAACTCAAATTTTACCTCTTCTATTTTACCCGGAGTAAAAGCCTCAGGATTTTCATAACTTTTTCTAAATCGTCCACGAAATATTTCTGCACGTACCAGCATTTCATAACCACCCATCGGATATTGTTTTGCAGCATCTTTTTCGGCGTAAATATCTACATCGTTGTATTCTAAGTTATCAGGAAAAACATCAATTACTTTTACCACAAAATCTGCATCAGTTGTTGAAATGCTTGTCATTAAATCAGCAATCACATTTCCTGTTACAGTGACATTATCTGTTAATGTATCTGTTTTAAAAGTAAGCACATCCGGTCTGCGTTCCGCAAAGCGCTGGTCGTCGTCCATATAAGTTCTTGTTCTGTTAAAATGCACAAGTTCATCATAAGGCACAGGATGTGAAGGATCGCTCACGTATTGGCTGAAACCTTTTGCTGCTGCGGGCTTGCTGAAATTTAATTTTCCGTCTGACTGAAAAAATATGTCTTTATTCTGTGCTTCGGCTGGCGGCCATTGCGAAAATGTTTTCCATTCATTTGTTCCGGTAATAAAAATATTTGCTTCATTAATTTGTGAGATATCGCCTTTGCCTTTTAAAAAATAATTGAAGAAAGGAATTTCAAAATGCTGCTGAAAATATTCACTTGTATTTGAGCCAAAATTTATATTGCCAAGATGAGTGCCGTCGTTACTTGCCCACTGACCATGATACCACGGCCCGTTAACAATTTTATTAAATGATTTGTCGGGATTATTTTGCTCTGCTGCTTTGTAAGCATTCCATGCGCCCCAGCAATCTTCTGCATCAAACAAACCACCAACCCACAACATGGCGGGTTGCAAATTTTTTGTTGCATTGCGTGCATCACGCGCTTTCCACCATGCATCGTAGTTGGGATGTTGCATAAGTTGGTCCCAAAATTTTACACTATCGCCCAATAAACTTGTCAGATTTTTTACAGAGCCTGTTTCCAGATAAAATTTATAATTATCATGCGTGTAGTACTGAAACTCAGTTGGAGCAATGGTTGTAGGTTTGATGCGTGGTTTACCGAATGAAGAATAAAATGCAAATCCATCCATTTGAAAAAATGCGCCGTTGTGATGAAAGTCATCTCCAAGAAACCAATTGGTAACAGGCGCTTGCGGACTTACTGCTTTTAATGCAGGATGATTGCTTGCCGCAGCCATTGTAGAATAAAAACCAGGATAAGAAATTCCAAACACACCAACTTTGCCATTATTATTTTCCAGATTTTTTATCAGCCAATCAATAGTATCGTAAGTATCGCTGGCTTCATCAATTTCAGTACCTTTTTTATTTGCGTTGAATGGGCGCACGTCCATAAATTCGCCCTCACTCATCCATCTTCCTCGCACATCCTGCGTTATCATAATATAATTTTCTCTGAAATATTCTTTACGATAAGAGCTCCAAAACGGGCGCCATTTATCTTCACCATAAGGTGCGCAGGAATAAGGTGTGCGCGTCATTAATATCGGATGTTTTTCTGTTTTATCTTTTGGAATATAAATAGAAGTAAATAATTTTATTCCATCGCGCATTGGAATATACACCTCTTTTTTTGTATAGTTATTTACAATCCAGACAGAGTCTGCGTTTTGAGCGATTACTGTAATCGGAAATAAAAGCAATAAAATGTAAAGTAATTTTTTCATATTGATTAATTATTATAAAAAAATAGCTGATAATTGGTATGTTGTATAAGTGAGTGACACAACGAAGATGCCATGAAAAATAATGCCGGTAACAAAATAATAATTCAAAATTTAAAAGTAAAAATTAAAAATTTAGTCTTTGCATTTTGTTTCGTAATTCGTATTTCTAACATCGTGTTTCACTCAACTTTTGTAATTTTTAAAACGTTTGTTGGCAAATGTAAATTTACCGGCGTGCTGCCTGTGTTTACAACTATATCACCGGGCTTTAAATAACCTCTTTTTTTTAAAATATTTATTTGATCGAATATAATGCCATCGAGGCTTTGCTCTTCGTCATAAAAAAAAGCGCGAACGCCCCAGCTTAAACTTAGCTGATTTACTAAACTTCTTTTTTTTGTAAAAACATATAAAGGAGATCGTGGCCTATAACTGCTGATAACAAAACCGGTGTAACCACTTTGCGTCATGCCGATTAATGCATCGGCATTTACATCTTTTGCAATTTTGCAGGCATTATAACAAATTGCATCGCTCAGGAATGACGGAGAATGATGCTGCGGCTTTAAATCTTCTTCGCGATTGTAACGATATTCTGTTTTCTCAACTTCCAAAATTATTTTGCGCATGGTTTCAACAACAAGCGCAGGATGCTGGCCTGTAGCGGTTTCTGCGCTAAGCATCACCGCATCGGTGCCTTCTAAAACTGCATTTGCAACATCGGTAATTTCGCTGCGGTTTGGTTTTATTCTGTCAATCATACTTTCCATCATCTGCGTTGCAACAATTACGGGTTTTGCGCGATGAATGCATTTGCGTATAATTTCGCGTTGTGCCATTGGAATTTTTTCTACAGGTAATTCTACGCCTAAATCGCCGCGTGCTACCATTACGGCATCCGATTCTAAAATAATATTTCGCAAATCATCCAGCGCAGATGGCATTTCTATTTTTGCAATTGTTTTTACGGAACTGTTTTTATCGGTTAATCTCTTTTTTAAATCAATAATATCTTCTGCTTTTCTTACAAAAGATAGAGCCACCCAATCAAGTTTTTGTTCGATAATAAAATCCAAATCAGCAATATCTTTTTCCGTCATTGACGGAAGTGAAATTGCAGTGTCAGGAAGATTAATTCCTTTTTTTGGCAGCAGTGTTCCGCCGTAAGTAACGGCTACTTTTACATCGCCATCTTTTGTTACTTCAATTACTACCACTTCAAGTTTGCCATCATCAATTAAAATTTTTTCACCCACATGAACATCTTCGTGAAGATTGGGATATGAAACATAAATTTTTTCTTTATTACCTATAACTTTTTCTTTGGATGTAAAAGTTAGAATGTCGCCGGTAACAATTTCTAATGCGCCATTTTCAATTTCGCCGATTCTTAATTTTGGTCCTTGCAAATCACCAAGAATTGAAATATTGTAAGGCTCGGTATCATTAATTGTACGAATAAACTGAATGATTTTTATTTTATCTTCCTGCGAGCCATGAGAAAAATTTAGTCTGAAAATATTTACGCCGGCTTTTACAAGTTCTAATAATTTATCGTAAGTATCGCAGGAAGGACCAACAGTTGCAACAATTTTTGTACGATGAAAAGTGTGCTCAATTCCGGCCTGATTATCCATTTCGGTATGCAGGTATTTCGATATATCTTTTGGCATAACTTATAGTTTAATGATGAATTATAAACGATGAATTATGAATACAAAACGATACTTTTTAAAATTTATCATTCATCATTCATAATTACTCTTTTAGCTTGCTAATATTTTTACAATTTTTAGCCATTCGTCGCTTATTTTTTGTTTTTCACGAATAGCAATTTCTAGCGGCGTATAAGCCATTGCATTATTTACTATTCCTACCATAACGTTGTACCGCTCTTCCAGAAAGCATTCTATGGCATGATAACCCATGCGGCTTGCAATTAATCTATCGAGGCTGGAAGGTGAGCCTCCTCTTTGAATATGACCTAAAATTGAAATGCGTGTATCTAAATTTGGCAAATGTTGTTTCACCATTTTAGCAACATGTGTTGCGCCGCCAAATTCATCGCCTTCGGCAACAACAATTAAGTTCACTAATTTTTTTCTTTTTTCTTTTTCTGAAAGCGAAGCAATTACTTCTTCCATATTTGTTTCTGCTTCGGGAATTAAAATATTTTCCGCGCCAGTGCCAATGCCGCTGTACAAAGCAATATAACCTGAATGGCGGCCCATCACTTCTACAATAAATAAACGGTCGTGCGCATCGGCGGTATCACGAATTTTATCTATAGCTTCAACCGCAGTGTTTACGGCAGTATCAAAACCAATGGTAAAATCTGTTCCGTATAAATCTTTATCAATGGTGCCGGGTATGCCAACACAATGTATTCCAAATTCAGCGCTTAATTTTAATGCACCTGTAAAACTGCCGTCGCCGCCAATAATTACCAAACCATTAATACCGCGTTTATTTAAATTTTCAAAAGCTTTTTTTCTGCCTTCATAATTAAAAAATTCCTGACTGCGGGCGGTTTTTAAAATCGTTCCCCCACGTTGAATAATGTTGGCAACAGAACGAGAATCCATCTGCACAATATTATCTTCAATCATTCCAAGATAACCTCGCCCGATACCAAAAATTTCAAAACCGTAATAAATGCCGGTTCGCACAACAGCACGAATTGCAGCATTCATGCCCGGCGAATCGCCGCCCGAAGTTAATACACCAATCTTTGTTACTTTATTTGCCATTTAATTTTTGATACGATAATTGCTTAATTAAAATCTTTCAGCAGGCAAGCAATTATTTGATGGTTGAAAATAGAAGTTCTCCAATTTTCAAAAATAAGAATTTGAAAATAAAAGCAGATTATTAGTTATAAGAAAAAACATTGTTTTATTGGAGAATAAAAACTATTAAACGTTAGTAAACCTAAATGAACTTTGAGGATTTTACAATAAATATTTTTCTAACAGAACTTTTTTATGATGCAGCAAATGACCATAAATAATAAAGCCGAGTGCATTTACACTAATTTCTTTTTCGCCTGCAATTCCTTTTTGCTGTAATTGTTCTTCATTAAAAGATTTTAATAAAAGCAAAGTTGATTTATGCTCTGCATTAAATTCTTCTTTTAAAGAATTTAAAGTTCTTGTATTAGCAAATGAATTTTTTGCAAAATTCTTTTCATCAAAACTTGGTAATGGTGCAGTATCTTTCCTCGCTATCCATAATACACGATAAGAAAAAACTCTTTCGGCATCAATTACATGTTGTAATAATTCTTTTACCGTCCACTTTCCTTCATCATAAAAATAATTTGCTTTTTCATCAGGCAATTGATTGTAGAAAGAATGAATATCATCTTCATAATTAGCAATTGCTTCGCTTAATGAATCAGCTTTTACATAATCAATATAGCGTTGAAAATAGGGAGCAAATTCTCCGTTTTGCGGACGTGGCATATTAGTTAGGTTTTGTGGTTTGAAGTGTTGCTTTCGGCAAAATTGGTATGTTTTTTTTATCCGGTTTTAAAGTTGAAGCTAACTGCAATGCAGCAGACGCATTTACAAAACCGCCCGAAGTGCACAACTCGCTCATGCTTACTTTATCATTTGTGCCAGGCTTATTTACTTTAACTGAATCGCTTAAATGTACTGCAGATTTTTCAATTACATATTTTACCTGCTGCGCGGAAAGCTGAGGATAATATTCACGGATCAAAGCCGCAATACCTGTAACCACCGGAGATGCCATGCTGGTGCCGCTTTCGTAACCATAAGCAGAATCGTATGGAAGTGTTGAATAGATTTTTACACCGGGCGCAAAAATATTCACAGAGTTTTTTCCATAATTACTGAAAGTAGCAATTAAATTTCCATCGGCAATATGCGTATCGCCGCTTGCTCCAACAGTTATAAAATTAGTTGCTGTTGTATGAAATGTTTTTAAATCTGTATTCGGAAAATTATCTACTGAATCTATATTATGCATTTCATTGCCTGCTGCATGTACAATTAAAACATCTTTTTTTTCTGCATACTGCACTGCTTCATCAACCCATTTTTTTTCGGGAGAAAAACTTTTTCCAAAACTCATATTAATAACTTTAGCGCCGTTATCAACAGCATATTTTATGGCAAGTGCAACATCTTTATCATATTCATCTCCATCAGGTATTGCTCTTATCATCATAATTTTTACATGATCTGCAATGCCATTAATGCCAATATTATTATCGCGTTGCGCAGCAATAATTCCGCAAACATGTGTGCCGTGTAAAGGACCTAGACCCATTATATCAGCGTTGCCATAATATTTATCGTTTATATTAAAATAATCGTCGTTTATAATTTGTGCACGATAATCCGGTGGCGGATTTATTTTTGCATTTAAAGATTTTTGTCTGCCTTCCGTTTCTTCTTTCAGGTCAGATAAAATACTTGTGTTGGTTACATCATCTGTTACTTCAAACAATTTCATGTAACGTAAATAATTTAATTTTGCTTTTTTTCCACCTTCGGATGAAGGCACAAATTGTTCCAGCTCTTCAATGCTGTATTCATTTTTATTCATTTCGTTGCGTAAAACAGAATCAATTTTTGCAAGATTCTTTGAAACCATTTCTAACATCATTACTTCCATTTGATCTTCCTTTGTGATTGTCATTTGATCTGCTGCTTTTTTCCATTCCTCATATTCTGCTTTTTCATCTGCGTTCAAAGAATCTTCATTAATTATTTTACCGTCATATTTATTTTTGAAGCGATAATAAACCCTTGTTTTTTCATCGGTTGTACTTTCCAGATCTGCTCCATTTTTATTACCTAAAAAATTCCATCCGTACACATCGTCAACATAACCATTTCCGTCTTCATCTTTTCCGTTATTTGGAATTTCTTTAGCATTATGCCAAAGCACATTTTTTAAATCTTGTTGAGTTGTATCAACGCCACTATCAATTACTGCAACAATTATCGGCGTATATTTTTTTCCTTTTAAAAATTGATAAGTTTCATTAAGACTAATGCCGTAAGTGCTGTCTTTTTTCGGATCAAGCAAATACCATTGCTTGGGATTTTGTTGAGCGAAAATTAAGGTGCAAAAAATAAATGAAGATGCAATTAAACAAACAATTTTTCTTTTCATTGTATAAACTTAGTATATGCAAATTTGCTATCAGCCTCGAAATAAAAAATGCTAATAAATTAATTTTATGAAATTATTAAACTGCTTAAATCTACAAAAAATATTATTGCATTAATTGACCATCCACAATCAATCCATCTTTCATGTGAAGAACTCTGTCGCTCATAGAAGCCATTTCTTCGTTATGTGTAACAATTAAAAATGTTTGATTGAAATTTTTGCGGAGCTGCACAAATAAATCGTGCAGTTCTTTTGCATTTTTGCTGTCGAGATTGCCGGTAGGTTCATCGGCAAAAACAATTGAAGGTTTATTTATAAGCGCACGCGCAACTGCAACGCGTTGTTGTTCGCCGCCGCTAAGCGCTTGCGGCTTGTTGTTTAACCGTTCTCCCAATCCTAATAATTGTAATAATTTTATTGCTTCATTCTCTACAATTTTTTTTTGATTACCGGCAATCCATCCGGGAATACAAACATTTTCAAGCGCAGTAAATTCAGGAAGCAAATGATGAAACTGAAAAACAAAACCAATATTTTTATTTCTAAACGCAGCTAATTTTTTTCCTTTTAATGAATGAACGGCAACTTCATTTAAAAAAATTTCTCCGTTATCGGGCGTATCTAAAGTGCCTAAAATGTGCAGCAGCGTGCTTTTTCCCGCGCCTGAAGAACCAACGATGCAAACAATTTCGTTTGTATTTATTTTTATATTAACACCTTTTAATACTTTTAATTCACCATAATTTTTATAAACATTATTCGCCTGCAACATGCAATTTGGTTTCTTAAATAATTATTACAAACCTACCTACAAAGCGCTAAAAATAATTGCAAGTTGACCTTTTTAAAAATTAATTCACAAGCTTTTATAAACGCATTTGGTTATTTCACCGTAACCCTTACATTTGCGCAAAATTTGGAGGGTTATGTTTTGGACATTAGAGTTAGCCAGCTATCTTGAAGAAGCGCCCTGGCCTGCAACAAAAGATGAGTTAATTGATTATTCTATCCGCAGCGGCGCACCAATTGAAGTGGTAGAAAATTTGCAGGAATTGGAAGATGAAGGCGAAGTTTACGAAAGCATTGAAGATATTTGGCCCGATTACCCCAGCCAGGAAGATTTTATGTTTAATGAAGATGAATATTAAGATGCAGGACGCGGGATAAAAGAGAAGGTACGAAATAGAAATAAAAGCATAAAAAAAACTGTTGCGAATTGTAACGGTTTTTTTTATTTATAAATCTTGAAAAATTCTTTAGCAAAATTTATTATGAAATAAAATTTGAGAAAGTTTTATAGTTTTAAAAATGAATACAAAAAGAATTTGTTTGTGGAGCAGCCCAAGAAATATTTCAACAGCTTTAATGTATTCATTTGCGCAAAGACCTGATACCATTGTATTTGACGAACCTTTGTATGCACATTATTTACGTGTAACAAATGCGGACCATCCCGGTAAAAAAGAAATTTTGGAATCGCAGGAACAACATGGTGAAAAAATAATCCAAGAAATTATTTTGAAAAATTATGAAAAACCAATTGTTTTTTTTAAACAAATGACGCATCATCTTGTTGAATTAAATGAAGATTTTTTAAATAAAGTTTCTAACATTATTTTTATCCGCGATCCTAAACAAATTATAAGTTCATACGCGCAAGTTCGGTCGAATGTAACGATGCAGGATATCGGCATAAAAAACCAATGGGAGCTTTTTAATAAATTAAATGATCAGTTTTTGCATCCCATCGTTCTTGATTCAAATGAAATTTTAAAAGCTCCGGAAAAAACATTGATTAATTTATGCGATGCTTTAGAAATAAAATTTTATAAAGAAATGTTGCATTGGCAAGCCGGACCAAAAAAGTATGATGGAATTTGGGCAAAATACTGGTATCAAAATGTGCATCAGTCAACAGGCTTTGAAAAACAAAAGACAAGTGAAAGAATTTTGCCAGATTATTTTGAACCTTTATATAATGAAAGCAAAAAATATTACGATCAGTTAGTTCAGCATTCTTTAAAAGCTTAAAACATGCAACAGCAATTCAACGAAAAAAATGCGAACATTCAAATTTTTGTGGACGATAAATTATATCCGCGCAGCGAAGCAAAAATTTCTGTGTTCGATAGTTCTGTACAAGGCGGAGATGCAGTGTGGGAAGGGCTTCGCGTGTATAACAGAAAAATATTTTGTTTAAATGAACATCTTGAACGCATGCACGCATCTGCTAAAACATTAGTGTTTGCAGCCATTCCATCAAAAAAATTTATTAAAGATGCAATTAAACAAACATTAATTGCAAATGATATGCAAACCGATGTTCATATTCGCCTTACGCTTACAAGAGGAGAAAAAATTACATCGGGCATGGATCCGCGATTAAACCAAAAAAAATGTTGTTTAATTGTGCTTGCAGAATTTAAGCCACCGGTTTATGATAACTCAAAAGGCATAAAACTTATTACTTCACATATCAGGCGCAATTCGCCAATGCATTTGGATTCTAAAATTCATCACAATAATCTTATCAATAATATTCTTGCAAAAATTGAAGCAAATTATTGCAATGCAGATGATGCAATTATGCTTGACAATTTAGGTTTTGTTGCAGAAACAAATGCCTGTAATATTTTTATGGTGAAGAAAAATATTTTGTACACACCGCACGCTGATGCTTGCCTGCCGGGCATTACAAGAGCAACGGTTATTGAAATTGCACATGAATTGAATATTATTGTTACAGAAAAAAATATTTCTATTTCAGAATTTTATAGTGCTGACGAAGTTTTTACAACAGGCACTATGGGCGAATTAACGCCGGTTATGGAAATTGATGGGAGAATTATCGAAAATAAATTTTCAGAAAAAATCCGTGATAAAATTTATGCGGCTTTTAAAAAATTAACCGAAACAAAAGGAGAGGAGATTTAATTAATTTTTTTGAGTTTTTCCTTAAACGTTTTTTGTTTTTTCCATATTTATTTTTGGTAAAAAACTCATTAGCAAAATTATCAGCGACAATAATGGCAATAAATATATTGCCGTTTTTTTTACAGGACAATCGCCCATTATACATGAACTGATAAGAAAATAATTTCTGATTGACCATGCGAGATTGAGCGCAGCAATAAAAACATTTAGTCTTTTAGACCAAATTTTTGGTATTAAAAACAAAACGATCGTAATAAAACATAATATTAAATTCAACAGGCCAGGCTTGCCAAAATCAGTTCCTTCCGCGTGCATTCCATAAACCAAAATATTTTTACTGGCAATAAAACTCCATGGCAGAAAGCAAATGATAATTAAAGAAATTGATGCAATAATTCCTATGGTTTGAGAATATTTCATTTTAAATTAATTGTAAAAAATGGAAAGAATATTAAAAAAACATTGGTTTATTGCATTATCCATTTATAAAAATCAGGAAAAACTTTTCGCCAGTAAGTTTCATTGTGCTGACCCAAAGGCGAAATTAATTCGCGCAACATGCATTGTTTTTTCTGCGCAAGCAAATCATACATTTTATTTAAATCGCTCACCATTGTTTCGCTTTCTTTTCCGCCGGCATAAAAATAAAAACGAGGTTGCGTTTTAAAATTTATTTTTTGAATATCATCATACATTTTCGGCGCAATCCAAAATGACGGCGAAAAAATTCCTGCGCCGCCAAATACATGCGGATATTTCATAACAGCATAAAAACTTATCAATGCGCCCATGCTGCTGCCTGCGATAAATGTGTGCTGCGCATCTTTTAATGTTCTGAACTTTTTATCAATAAAAGGCTTTAAAGTTTGCGCTAAAAAATCAACATATAAATCACCTTCACCTTTGCCAAATTTATCATTGTCGTAAGGATTATATTCCGTCATTCTTTTATCGCCGCCATGGTCAATTCCAACTATTATGCATTCTTTTTTTATTTGCTGTTGAAGTGTATCCAAACATTCATCAATTCCCCATTCGCCAAAAGCAGAAGTCTGCTCGTTAAATAAATTTTGCCCATCCTGCATATAAATTACAGCATAATTTTTTTTGGATTGATTATAATTTGTTGGGAGATAAACCCAAATTCTTCTGTAACGGTTTAATTGCGGCATAAAAAAAGCTGTGTCTAAAATTTGAACCTGCATGGAAGCCGTGTTGGGCTTAGGTTTTAAAGGATAATCATCTTTCCATCCGGTGATTGCGATGTTGATGGAAGTATCGCTGTTAATTTCAATTTCGCGGTTTGCAATGTCTTCACCTTTTGCAGTTGTTTCAACATTTTGCCAATTGCCGCGCGTAAATTTAAATGCATATTTTCCTGCAGAAATATTGTCTAAAACAATTGCTTTTCTGTTTTGCCCGAATGGTTTTAATTTATACTGCGCACTATCCGGATTCCAATTATTAAAACTTCCCGCAACATAAATATCATCCAATTTTTTTGTGGCAACATCGGTTACAATTAAACGCAAAGAGTATTGAGCGAATACGTAAAAATTAAAAAACAAAAAGCAAAAAAGAAAAAGAAATTTTTTCATTCGTCAAATCAATTAATAAATATTTTTTTAATACCGGCTAATCTTTTCATGGCATCTTCGTTGCGTCGCAAGCACTTCATCGTTCCGATCAATTTGCAACAAATTATTTATTCAAATATGCTTTCACTTTTTTATGCAGTTCTTCACTCAGCGGCACGAGCGGCAGGCGAAGATTGTTTTCAATTAAACCAAGTTCACTCATAAAAGCTTTTACGCCGGCGGGATTATTTTCTGCAAATAAAATATCATATCCTTCCATTAATTCATCATTTATTTTTTTTGCAGATTCAAAATTTTTATTCAAACAAAAGTTCACCATGTCCGAAAATTTTTTAGGAAAACAATTTGCTGCAACACTTATTACACCGTCCATTCCGCAGGCAAGTTGCGGCAAAGCAAGCGCATCATCACCACTCACTACTAAAAAATTTTCAGGTCTGTTACGCAGTATTTGCATGCATTGAATCATATCGCCGCTGGCTTCTTTTATGCCGGCAATATTTTCAACTTCATTTGCCAAACGAATAGTTGTTGATGCGTTTATATTTTTTGCCGTTCTGCCCGGAACATTATATATGATAATTGGCTTTGGCGCTGCGTTTGCGAGTGTTTTATAATGTTGAAACAAGCCTTCCTGCGAAGGTTTATTGTAGTAAGGCGAAGTGCTTAAAATTGCAATTGTTTTTTCGAGCGGAAACTTTTCAATATCATTCAATAATTCTTTTGTGTTATTGCCGCCAATGCCCACTACAACAGGAACGCGATTGTTTACTTTAAGATAAGTTTCTTTAATTAAATTCATTTTTTCTTCCTTATCCAAAGTTGGCGTTTCGCCTGTTGTGCCTAATGTTACAATATAATTTACGCCACCTTCAATTACAAAGTTTATTACTTTATTTAAAGCATCGTAATCAATATCAAAGTTTGATTTAAATGGTGTGATGAGCGCAACTCCAGTACCTTTTAGCGGAAGCATAATGATGAATTATTAATTAGTAATGATTAAAAATAAAGATGAAGTGTTGCATAAAGTTTAAAAAGTGAAATCATAATATTTTTTTGTGCATTGTTATTTTTGATGTCGTAATATAATCCAGATTGCTAAACAGCGGATTGACATTAAAGTGTGCGATAGCTTATACAAAAATTCTTTTCTTATTTATACTCCAGCTCCATGTTCCAAAAAAGAAACGCCCATTTATCTGCCTGTTCATCAATAATTTTTGAAGTGGGTTTGCCTGCACCATGTCCGGCTTTGCTTTCAATGCTTATAATTACAGGATTGATGCAGCTTTGTGCAGCCTGCAATTCGGCAGCAAACTTAAAAGAATGCGCAGGAACAACTCTGTCATCATGATCGGCAGTTGTAACCATTGTTGCGGGATAACAGGTTCCTTTTTTCACATTCGCAACAGGGGAATATTTGTAGAGATATTCAAACATTTCTTTGCTGTCATCAGCGGTGCCGTAATCATGACTCCAGCCTGCGCCGGCAGTAAATTTATGATAGCGCAGCATATCCATCACGCCCACTGCAGGAAAACAAACACGAAAAAGATCAGGTCGCTGCGTCATACAGGCGCCAATTAATAAACCACCATTTGAGCCGCCGGAAATTGCGAGATAATCGGTAGAAGTAATATTATCTTTTATCAAAAATTCTGCTGCTGCAATAAAATCATCAAAAACATTTTGCTTGTGCATTTTTATTCCGGCATTGTGCCAGGCATCGCCATACTCGCCGCCACCGCGAATGTTAGGCACTGCATATACGCCGCCGTTTTCAAGAAACACAATATTGCTAATGCTGAAAGCAGGGGTGAGGCTAATGTTGAAACCGCCATAACCATACAACACAGTTGGATTTTTGCCATTTAATTGAATGCCTTTTTTATGTGTAATAATCATCGGGATTTTTGTTCCGTCTTTTGAAGAATAAAAAACTTGCTTGCTTTCATAATCATCAGGATTAAATTTTATTGTTGGTTTTTTATACAAAGAAGATTTTTGTAAATTGATATCATATTTAAAAATTGTTGGCGGATAAGTGTAAGAGGTAAAAGTGTAAAATGTTTCTTTTTCTTCACGCTTCCCACTGAAACCGCTTGCAGTGCCGAGACCCGGTAATTCAATCGTTTTTATTTTCGATCCCGCTAAATTATATTCATCAATTTCACTCACTGCGTCTTTAATATATTGGGCGAATAATTTTCTTCCGCAGGTTGAAATGGTTAAAGGAAATTTTATTTCAGCAATTAAATCTTTCCAATGCTCAGGCGTTGGTGTCGCTGCATCTGTAACAACTAATTTTCTGTTTGGCGCATTCATATTTGTTGAAATATACAATTTGCCATTTTCGGCGTAATCAACATTTTGCTCCGTTTCAAAACCGGTTACAATCGCAACAATTGGCGCATCTTTTATTGTGAGATCCTGAATGTATAATTCATTTCCATACGTTGCATTAGCTGCGCTTATCACTAAATAATTTTGATCTTCGGTTATAGAGGCGCCGATATATCTTCGCGGCGTTGCATCGCCACCAAATATAAGCCTGTCCTGGGTTTGCGGTGTTCCTAATTTATGATAGTATAATTTGTGCAGTTGCGTTTTTCCGCTAAGTTGACTTCCTTCTTTGGGTTTATCGTAGCTGCTGTAATAAAAACCATCATTATATTTCCAGCTAAGCCCGCTGAATTTTACATCTCTTAAAGTATCATCTAAAAGTTGTTTTGTTTTTGTATTGATGATTATCACTTTTCGCCAGTCGCTGCCACCTTCTGAAATTTGGTAAGCAGCGAGCGAACCATCTTTTGTGAAATCAATTCCTTCGAGAGAAGTTGTTCCGTCAGAAGAAAATTTATTCGGATCAAGAAATACTTCAGGTTTTTCGCCTGCTCTTTGCCTGTATAAAACAGATTGATTTTGCAAGCCATCATTTTTATAAAAATAAGTGTAGCTGCCTTCTTTAAAAGGTGCAGAAAATTTTTCATAATTCCATAATTCAGTCAAGCGTTTTTTTATTGCATCTCTAAAAGGAATTTTATCAAGGTAGTTTCTGCTCACCGTATTTTCGCGTTGCACCCAATCTTTGGTTTCTTCGTTCATGTCATCCTCCAGCCAGCGGTATGGATCTGAAACTTTTGTTCCAAAAAAGTCATCGGTTTGGTTAACTGTTTTGGTTAACGGATATGCGCCTGCAAAAGCGCCTGTCTTTTGGGCGGTTGCTGTTATCGTCATTAATAAAATGATTAAAGAAAAAGAAAATTTCATGTGCTTTATTGATTTTGGTATAAATATTGGTAATGCAATTTACTTTTAAAAACGTGAATACCGTCAATAAAAACCTTGAAGATTATTCAAGCCAGAATATCCAATTTCGGCTAAAAAAGTCTTTTTAGGATATTATTTAAATTGCTTTTATTGCCTAAACATAATGCCGTATCATATCTTCGCCGTCTATTTTAAAATCCAATTTTTTTATGAAAAAATCAATCCAGATTTTAGGAGTGTTTTTATTTGTAGCTATCCTATTTATTTCTTGCAAAAAAGATATTTCTCCAACACAACAAACCAAACAAACAGGAACTTTATTAACACAAAATTCTTTTAATTTATCAACAAGAGCAGAAACGCAACCACCTATACAAACCGAAGTGCAAACACGGGTAAATGCTAATATCGGCGGTTATATAGAAACGTTACCTTACGGATATGATTCACATAAAGCAAATGGTTATCCTTTGCTGATTGCCTTAACCGGTACCGGCGGTTTAGGTAATGGAACCACCGATCTTTATAAAGTTGAAATTTGCAATGCTGTTCAAAATTTAATTAAGCATCAACATTTTCCTGCAAGTTTTTCTGTTAATGGAAATAATTATTCGTTTATTGTAATTTCTCCACAATTTAAAGCATGGCCGCAATCTTCTGACGTAAATGATATGATTGATTATGCCATCTCTCACTATAATATTGATGCAACCAGAATATATGTTTGCGGCCAAAGCATGGGCGGCGGTAATACTTGGGATTATGCGATTGATTATGGAGCTCGGTTAGCTGCTATCGTACCTATTTGCGGTGCATCTTACCCTACTACTGATAAAGCAAAAAAAATTGCGCAGGCTGATGTTGCAGTTTGGGCATTTCATAACAGTGGCGATAAATCTGTCCCTTCCTGGTATAGTGTTGATTACGTAACATGGATAAACAGTTATAATCCTTTGATACCAGCTAAATTAACGCTTTGGCAAACCGCAGGGCATAATGCATGGACAGAAGCGTGCGACCCAGCTTACACAGAAAATGGTATGAATATTTATGAATGGATGTTAAACTATAAAAAGAATTAAATTTAAATTGAATTATTTTTTTGCAGTAAACAATGTCCACGGATAAGATTTTAGTTCCGATAAATATTTAGCCTGCCATGCATATTGCGGATGTTTTGCATAAAATGGTGCACCAATAAAATCCTGCCCGCAGGGGTGACCCATGTGCGCCCAAAATTGCATACTCTTCGCTAAATCTGCAGTAGTCACTTTCCCCTGAACCGCACCCATCGGATAAAATGCAGGCTCATCCCATTCTTTGCATCCATTTGCATCTTCATCAATATGACCGCAAATAACACATTTATTATTTGCAGTTGTTTTATGCACAGCGTCGTAATGATCGGCTTCAATTTGTTTGGCTGTTTCTGCATTTAATTTTCCTTTGCTATCAATACAAACCAATTGCTCCATGCGAAGTTTGCGTGCATTGGGAGAAGATGTTTTATCATTCACATCAAATGTTGTTTCTTCTTTTATCAGCTTTGGATCGCTTGGAAAATTTGAGCCGATAATTGCAGTATCTTTTGAACGCCAAACGCGATAATCTTTCAAACCTAATTCAAGCTTTGCAACTTCGTTTGTTTTTGTGTCGCCAATCAGCCAGTCGTTTGCATAACCACCATTATTGCCGGTTGTAAAAATGCGCACAACATCATCAATGCTGTTGCTGTATTGCGCAGCTTTTCTTGCACGCATAAATTCAGGAATGCCGGTTGAATCAAACAAATTAAAACCTGTGATTGTTGTTTCAGTAATTAAAATTCCATTGCTGTTTATAAAAAAATCGTCGCCGCTGTGAATGAAGCCCGGCATGCAATCCATCATAATGTGATTTCCTTTTTGCGGAACAATATCTGCAACTACATTCCAGTGCTGACCGATAATATATTCCGTCCAATTATTGTGTGCCATTACAATTTTTCCATCGCTTGTATAACTTCCGGTTGCAATAAATGCACTACAATTTCCCGGCGCTTTATTGTTGCCGCTTCCCGGTTTTGCTGCATTCTGCAAAGAAGGAATATAATAAAATCCCAACTCTTCCATTGCGTTTAATGCAGTGATATCGAGGCTATCAAAATTTTTATTTTTTGCGTGAAGGCCGGCAACAATTCCGTTTATTTCATCTTTATATTCTCTGTCTAATTTATCCCACATAAAACTTTGTGCAGCACGACGAAAAAAATTCCAATCATGATTTGTTTCATGCTGAAAATAATAACTGATGCATTGCAAATTGGTATCAATTTCATTTGCTAAAAGATAGCCGTGCTGATAACCGATGTCAGAAGGCGAACCTTCGAGATGTACATAAATCCATCCGTTTTTATTTTCACGAGAAGCTTTAGAAAGATTGTGATTATTTTCCTGCGGAGCGCTTGCAGTTGATGTTGAAGTTGCGCTTGAATTACAAGAATAAATAATGTTGATTATTACTGCAAAAAATAAAATTTGTTTCATAATAAAATTTTGAAAGATGAATGTTAAGATAAGAAAGATTTCAACAAAAGAACAATATAAAATTTTTTCATACAAAAACTGAATTTGAAATTTAATTGATTCTTTATCGCGTATTATTTTTTTGAAAAAAATATTTAAATTTATTGTTTATCAATAAATACTTATTAAATTACATAAAAAATTTTATGTCATCACTTATATTATCCAGATTATTTAAGTGGGCTTTTTTCCTTATCATTATTGGTGCGATTGGTAATATTATAAGTCAAATTACATTAAAACCTTTTGAAATAAACATAACAAGTGTAGGCTGGCTTACTTTTGGAAATCCCGGGATAGAAGTAACTGCACGAAGAAATATTAACGGTGACACCAATGCGCCCGATACCTTAATTCAATTTGCTGTTAATAAAACTGATACCAGCGTTGAAGAAAGTGGTGGTTATTCTTCTTCCGAAGACCACTTTAATTATGGACGAGAAAGATTAAAAAAACAAATTAAAAAATTACAACTTGAGGGCAAGCAAATACATTTAGACACGCAAATAACTTTAATGGGACAATTGGATATTTCTGAAAACAGCGGCCCAACCTTTATGACACTTGATACTTTAAATAGCGGAAAAATTGCGTTTGTAGAAAAAATTACTAATCTAAAAACTAATAAAATAACTACACATATTATAGATACTTTTCATGATACAAGCAGAAAGATACACGCAGCTTTACGAGTATCGCACTCCAAATCTAATTTCTGAAGAAAATTTTTTAGAAGAAAAATTGCGAATTATGCCTGCAAATGGGTTTCAACATGTGTTGTTTATTTTATATCAAACAATCATTTTCATTTGCTACGCAATGTTGTTTTTAACACTAAGTAAACTTTTCAAAAATTTTTATAACAGAGATTTTTTTACCAACACGAATGTTTCTTTATTACGGAAATCTGGCTGGTTTTTGCTTTTGCCACAAATAGTAATTACTCTTATGTATTGGATATTTCTTTTCCAAATTTATCCGGTTAAAATTTCTGTTTCTTATTCCACAAATAATTTTAAAATCATCTCCAATTATAATATGGAATCAGGCATCAACTGGATACTTGTTTTTCTCGGACTCGGCATGATAGTGCTAAGCTATATTTTTAAAAATGGATTGAAATTAAAGGAAGAACAAGACTTTACCGTTTAAAATTTTTTATGCCGATAATTGTAAATGTTGACGTGATGATGGCAAAGCGCAAAATGAGCCTGAATGAATTGAGCGATAAAGTAAATATTTCGCTTGCCAATCTTTCTATTTTAAAAACCGGAAAAGCAAAGGCAATAAGGTTTTCAACTCTTGAAGCATTATGTAAAGCATTAGACTGTCAGCCCGGGGATTTATTAGAGCATCGCAAACATTAAGATCATTTTTAAAAACCAATCGCATTTTATAAATTTTACGAATAAGTAAACTTTATAACAAATGAGCGATTGAGAATTCAAAACGGGCCGGAATAATAATGGCGAAACAGTGTTTTTTGGTTTATTAATAAACTTCTATAAAATTTTAAACATGGAAGCATTTTCTTCCATGAGTTTGTTTTGTAATGCAGCGAAACAGGATTTACTGAATACAAATGTGGTCGAAAATGTTGCTTTATGTGATCATATAACAATTTATGGCGGCAACAATACAGGAGACATTTATCTGGCAAGGCAAACCAGCCAACGCTCAAATTCTTATTTTAACAAGATATGTAACGCCGGAATTTATGAATACTTCCGGCATAAAAATTTTAGAAGGCAGAGATTTTCAAACAAGCGATTCAACAGACAGTAAAAAATTAAATGTTCTCATTACACAATCGTTTGAAAAATTGATGGGCAAAGAAAGTGCAATTGGTAAAACGCTGCGTTACGATGGAGACACAAGCGGTACTACTGCAACTAAAGTCAGATATTTTGCATAGCAATTAAGATGAATAAATGACTTTTATCCTACCTGCCCATACCCAACAGTAGCTATAAAAATCAAACATTTGCAATTTCAATAGATTATTTTTTTATCCGTATTTAATTTCTTTTTAAACCTCTTATTCACTCATTTAAATTTGCAGGGTGAATTTGTTTCAAATTAAAATTTTCCATTTTCTCATTCCATCACACTGCCATATCTTTGCACATGGCAACAAGAAATAATCTCTCTGCTTCAAATTTAAATCAAACAAAATTTTTCGGTGAAGGCTTAACATTCGATGATGTTTTATTAATGCCTGCATTCAGCGAAGTTTTACCACGTGAAGTGGACATTCGTTCGCAACTCACGCAAACAATTACACTCAATGTTCCCATGCTTTCTGCAGCGATGGATACAGTTACTGAAGCCAATCTTGCCATTGCGCTAGCACGTGAAGGCGGACTTGGTATTCTTCACAAAAACATGACGATTGAAAGACAAGCCGAACAAGTGCGCAAAGTAAAACGCAGTGAAAGCGGATTAATAATTGATCCTATTACTTTGCACGATGATGCAACTATCGGCGATGCTTTACAGTTAATGAAAGATAATAAAATCGGCGGCATTCCTATTGTGAATGGAAATAATCAGCTCGTTGGAATTTTAACCAATCGCGATCTGCGTTTTGAAACCGATAAAAAAATAAAAGTAAAAGAAGTGATGACAAAAGAAAATCTCATCACTGCGCCTGAAGGAACGGATCTTAAAAAAGCAGAAATCATTCTCCGCAATTATAAAATAGAAAAATTACCTGTTGTAAATAAACAAGGAAAATTAATTGGGTTAATTACCTATCGCGATATTCTTCAAATCAAAAAACATCCAAACGCAGTTAAAGATAATTTTGGAAGATTGCGTGTTGGCGCGGCTTTGGGCATCACAAGAGATTTGCACGACAGAGCTTCTGCTTTGCAACAAGTGGGTGTTGATGTTGTTACTTTAGATAGTGCTCATGGTCACAGCAAAGGCGTTCTCAATGCGCTTTCATCACTCAAAAAAAATTTTAAAAACCTTCAAATAATTGCAGGCAACATCGGCACTGCTGCTGGCGCTACGGCTTTAGCAGATGCGGGCGCTGATGCAGTGAAAGTAGGCATTGGCCCTGGTTCTATTTGCACCACGCGAATTATTGCAGGCACCGGCGTTCCGCAATTAACAGCAATTATGCAGGCTGCATCTGCGCTTAAAGAAAAAAATATTCCGTTAATTGCTGATGGTGGAATCCGTTACACCGGCGATATGGTTAAAGCATTGGCTGCCGGCGCGAGTACAGTAATGATGGGCAGTGTTTTTGCCGGCACGGAAGAAAGCCCCGGTGAAACAATTATGTACGAAGGAAGAAAATTTAAAGAGTATCGCGGTATGGGCAGCATCAGCGCAATGCAGCATGGTAGCGGTGATCGCTACTTTCAGGATGTGGAAGATGACATCAGCAAACTTGTTCCCGAAGGCATTGAAGGGCGCGTTGCATACAAAGGAAATTTGAATGAAGTTATTGCGCAATATGTTGGCGGTTTGCGTGCAGGCATGGGTTATTGCGGCGCAAAAAACATAAGCGAATTGCAGAATGCAACGTTTGTAAAAATTACCAATGCAGGCATGCGCGAAAGCCATGCACACGATGTTGAAATAACAAAAGAATCTCCAAATTATAGTCGAGGATAAATTTTTTTGGTCCCGGCTTTTGAATAAATATTTAGCATCGTTGCGTCGCACTCTTGTACGTTTTGTTCTTTCTTCAGCTAATTAAAAAGCAAAAATTTAAAATTAAAAACAGACTATTCTCTACTATTTAGTTTTAATTTTTTATTCTTTATTTATTCTTTTTAATGCTGCAAAATGAACAGAAACCTGAAGTGAGTGACACAACGAAGATGCCATGAAAAACAAAAGCCGGCAACAAAAAATTATATTATATTCAAAACAACTTCATATATTTTTTGCAGTTCGTTTTCGGTTATGCAGTAAGGCGGCATAAGATAAACCGTGTTTCCCAAAGGTCTTATGTAAACGCCCTGTTGCAGACTTTTTTGTGTGATAATTGCGCTGATATTATTTAAATATTCATCGGCGCCTTCATCAATTTCGAAAGCGATAATGGTTCCCAATAAACGTATGTTTTTTACTTTTTTATTGTGTGATAATTGATGAATAAAAATTTGATGTTGCTGATTGATGAAGAGAATTTTTTGCAAACAATTATTTTTTTGAAACAGGTGAAGACTCGCCAAAGCAGCCGTGCAAGCCAGCGGATTTGCGGTGAAAGAATGACCGTGAAAAAAAGTTTTTAGTTTATTGTCGTTTACAAAAGCGTTGTAAATTTTTTCACTGCAACTTGTAACGCCGAGTGCCATTGTGCCACCGGTTAAACCTTTGCTGAGGCAAATAATATCGGGTTTATTTTGTATGTATTCGCTGGCAAAAAATTTTCCTGTTCTGCCAAAGCCGGTCATCACTTCGTCTGCAATGCAAATGATATTTTTTTGTTTCACGATGTTGAGTAATTCATTTAACCAATATACTTCATACATTTTCATTCCGCCTGCACCCTGAATTAGCGGCTCATAAATAAATGCGGCAATTTCATTTTCAAATTCGTCAATTATTTTTTTTGTGCTTTCAATATTTTTTTCTGTTGGCACATCAATAAAAATAACTTCAAATAATAAATCGTGAAAAGCTAAAGTAAAAACACTTCTGTCGCTAACACTCATTGCGCCAAATGTATCACCATGATAGGAATTGTTGAACGCAAGAATTTTATTTTGCTTTTTTATTTTTGACTTTTGACTTTTGGCTTTGCCTTGATTCCACCAAAATTGAATTGCCATTTTTAATGCAACTTCAACAGCGGTTGAGCCGTTATCGCTGTAAAATATTTTTGAAAAACTGGTTGGTAGAATTTGTAATAATTTTTCTGCAAGATCAACAGCAGGCTGATGTGTGAAACCTGCAAATATAACCTGCTCAAGCTGTAATGCTTGCTGGTACAGCCTTTCAGCGATATATGGATGTGCATGACCGTGTAAATTTACCCACCAGCTGCTAATAGCATCTATATAACTATTTCCATTTTCATCAAATAATAAACTTCCTTTTCCTAAAACAATTGGAATTGGATCAATGCTGTTTTTCTGCTGTGTAAACGGATGCCAAATAAATTTTTTATCTCGTTCAATTAAACTCATGGTCAAATGTAAATGGAAAATGGAGAATGGAGAATGGGGTGGGGAGTGGAGAATGGAGAATGGATGATTTATATCAATAAAAAAAATTTTACCTCATGCAACGTAAGTTTTTTTAATGCTGTCAACCTTTCTAATACTGTTACATGGAGGATATGCAAAAGCTGGTAAAAGAATGTTTGAGAAATAATGCGTCTGCGCAAAAGCAGCTTTATGATATATATGATGGAAAAATGATTGCCGTATGTTATCGTTATACAAAAAACATGGAAGATGCAAAAGATGTTTTGCAGGAAGGCTTTATTAAAGTATTTAAAAATCTGCACCAGTATAGGCTTGAAGGAGAATTGGGTGCATGGATAAGAAAAGTAATGGTAAATACTGCCATAAATTACTTAAAAAGAAAACCTGCTTATCAGCAGGAATTATCTTACACAGATACTTCATTGCATCCTGTTAGTGATAATACACCGGAAATAAAAATTAATACAAGAGATCTGATAAGTTTGATAAGGCAATTGCCAACCGGTTATCAACTCATTTTTAATTTATATGCTGTTGAAGGATACAGCCACGCAGAAATTGCTTCGATGCTTGGCATTGTAGAAACAACATCGCGCTCGCAATATGTGCGGGCGAGAAACTTGCTGATAAAATGGATTGAAAATAATTCATTAACCGAACAAAAAGATAATTATGCCGGATAAAAATTTTGAACAACAAATTCGCGAACAGCTTCAGGATATAGCAATGGAGCACGTTCCCGAAGTGTGGCCGCAGGTAAAAGCGACTTTGCATAAAAATAAAAAGCGCAGATGGCTGATTTGGTTTTTTTTAATGGCAGCAATTAGTGTGTGCGGTACTTATTTTTTTATGAATAATAAAGGTGAAAATAACAAAGCAACAAGCAAAAAAATTGTTGTAAAAAAATCAGACAAACTTAAAGAAGATTCTGTAGAAAATGAAAGCAGCAAAACAAAACTTGTGATAAGAGAAAATAAAAAAAATAATTATAGCAAACAGACGAAAAAAAATAAAGAAATTTCTGTTGCAAAAAACAACAACATTCAGGCAAAAATTTTCTATATAAAAAAGTTTCCATCAAATAATCGTTTGGATACAATTGAGCAAAAACACTTTGAATTAATACAACCTGCTGAAATAATTGTGAAACAAAAAAATTTAATCAACAGCTTCAGCGCAAAAAATTCTTTTTCAGGAAAAAAGATTTTTATTGATTCATTCAATTTAAAAAATTCGGTTCAAAATAAAATTTCAAATGACAGTGCAATAAAATTACCTGATTCATTAAATAAAATTTCAACAAAAAATAGTAGTAAAAAATCTAAGATTAATCAATGGCAATTGAATATTGTAACAAGTGCAGGCATTAGCGGTGTTAGCAATAATTTTTTTAATTCAATCTTTTCTCCGAGTTCTGCAGATGCTGCTCAATATATAAGCAATCCGGGTTCACCGCAACAATATTCTTCACCAAATTTCAAAAATGGTTTCAGTTTTTCAGTAGGCATGCAGTTGCATAAACAACTAAATAAAAGAAACAGCATTGCAGGTGAAATAGCTTATGATCTTTCTCAAACAAAAACAAAAGTTGGCGAAAGAATTATCAATAATTCAGCCGACAGTATTATCTATTATGCAAACAGAGATAGTTTATTGTACATAAATTATTATCATTTTTTTCAATTATCTGCAAATTTTTATTGGCAGTTGAATATCAATCATAATTTTCCAATGCGCCTGAAGCTCACTGCCGGAGCGGGCTTTATGTTTGCGAGTAACGGACTTTACTATTTAAGCAGCTCAAATATTTTCGTAAAAGAAAATAAACTTTTTTACAATCCTCAATTGTTTGTTTCACCCGGTTTTGAATTTGGCATCGGCAAAAAAAGTCCGTTGTACGTAGGTCCGCAATTCAATTATTTTATAACACCGTTTGATAAATCTTCATCAAAAAAAATACATCTGCGCAGCACATCTATAAGTTTTGTAATTCCAATTAAAAAAAATAAATAGCCATGCAACGTTGTTTGTAAAGCTCGTGTCAGATTTTTAAAATCATCTTTTATGAAAAAATATTTATTCAGTTTTATTGCAGCAATTACACTCAGCATTTTTTGTTTTATTGCCTGCGTAAAAGATACCGTTACCGAGCATTATACTTTTTACAGACCAGTGTATGAAACCCGGCAGCAAGTAATTAATAATATAAAAAACAATGCACCCCAGGCAATACAAAACCCCGGCAAACTTTTTATCAAAGACAACTATTTTTTTTTAAATGATGTAAATCGCGGTGTGCACATAATAGATTACAGTAATCCCACACAGCCGAAAAACATTGGTTTTATTGATATTCCGGGCAATGTAGATATTGCTGTGCGCGGAAATTATTTGTATGCAGATTGCTACACGTCGCTTGTTACAATTGATATCAGCGATCCATCAAATGTAAAGTTGCAGCAATTTATAAATGGTGTTTTTCCTGAACAGAGTTATTTTTCAGGAATGGATACGTCGAAAATAATTGTAAGTTGGGTGAGAGTGGATACTTCTGTAACGCACAAATTTAATGCACCTTCAAATTTTGGCGGAGGGATTTTAGCAGAAGATTTTTTTGCAATGAATCCATCATATAATTCTGGCAACAATTTTTCAAATAATTCACAAATCAATGGTACCGGCGGTTCTATGGCTCGCTTTGCTTTGCTTAATAATAACATGTACACAGTAAGTACAAGTACATCAGATTTGAAAATATTTAATACTACTGATGCGGCAAACCCTCAATATGTGCAAACAATTCCATTGCCGCAACACATTATTGAAACTATTTTTCCTTATCAAAATAAATTATTTATTGGCTCGCAAACAGGCATGTTTATTTACGATGCTTCAAATGCCAACAATCCTGTTTTACTTGGTGAATTCGGACATGTGCAAAGTTGCGACCCGGTAATTGCGGATGGAAATTTTGCTTATGTTACTTTGCGCAGCAATTCAATGTGTGGCGGAAACGCTAACGAATTAGATGCACTCGATATAACTAATATTACCAATCCTTTGCTGATAAATTCTTATCCGCTTACAGACCCTCATGGATTATCAAAAGATGGAAATCTGTTATTTATTTGCGACGGCGCAGCCGGATTGAAAATTTTTAATGCTTCAAATGCAAATGTA
Source organism: Chitinophagaceae bacterium (assembly GCA_051004255.1). Classification (GTDB taxonomy): domain Bacteria; phylum Bacteroidota; class Bacteroidia; order Chitinophagales; family Chitinophagaceae; genus JBPCKN01. The sequence continues at coordinate 48,538 of JBPCKN010000001.1, forward strand.
ATTACGCCGCTAAAACAAATAAATGATTTAGATACTTATGATGTAATTGCACAAAATAAAATTGCGATTGTTGTTGCAACTGATGGATTATATTTTATTGATTATTCAAATGTGCAGGATGCAAAAATTATTGGTAAAATCTCGGTGAGTAAAGGATAAAATAATTATTAGAATGTTTGAATTTGAAGAGTTGCCCAGGAATATTCAGAACGCTGAAGTGTGCGACGCAACAGGCGATGAGCAGAATTGCTTTTGCTGGCTTCATAAAAAAAATATAACGTGCATGAAAAAAATATTTTTATTGCTGATAATTAGTTTGATAACATTTTTTGCAAATGCGCAATTTAAAAACCATGCATATTTTATTCCGCAAGTTGCCTTGCAGAACGGAGCTGATAAAGTAAGCTGGCAAATGCAATTTATTGGCGGTTATAAAATAAAAAGCTGGAACGTTGGCGCAGGCGCTGCAATTGATTATTATAAATTTCGCACTGTTCCCGTATTTGTTGATGTTAGAGAAAGTTTTACAAAAAAATTAAATGGTTTATTTGCTTATCTAAATGCAGGATTTAATGCTGAATGGATTTTAGATAATCAGCATTATAATAATAATAATTATTACAGCAATTATTTACGCACAAACAACGGCTGGTACAGCGATGTTGGAGTGGGTTATAAATTGTTTGCAAAAAATAATAAAGGTTTATTGCTGAGCGCTGGATTTACAACAAAAACTTTAAGCCAGGTTTATAATGAATATGTTTTTGTAGGTGTAGATGCCGTTCAACTTTTGCCGCATAAATACGATTACATGCTTAACCGGTTAGCTATTAAAATTGGTTATGAATTTTAATGCTGAATAAATTTTAAATTGCGTTGGATGCCGTTGTATTTGCTGCGTTTCAGCGGCGAATTTTTAAATATTTTTTTGAATGATTCTTCGCTTAGTTCTTCCCATTGTTTGGTTGATAAATTTAATATTTCGGGAATAGGCGAAAAATTTATCTCGTCATTTGGTTTACTAAAGCGATTCCATGGACAAACATCCTGGCAAATGTCGCAGCCAAACATCCAATTTTGAAATTTGCCTTTTTGTTCATCAGGAATTAATGTATCTTTTAATTCAATAGTAAAATAGCTGATGCATTTACTTCCGTTAATTATTTTGTTTTCTAAAATTGCATTTGTTGGGCAAGCTTCAATACATTTTCTGCAACTGCCGCAATAATCTTTTGCAAAAATATCATCATATTGCAGTTCGATATCAACAATTAATGTGGCGATAAAAAAGAAGGAACCAAATTGTTTGGTGATGAGGTTTCCGTTTTTGCCAATCCAGCCAAGTCCGCTTTTTACAGCCCAGCTTCTTTCTAAAACCGGCGCAGAATCAACAAAACCGCGACCATGAATTTCGCCAATATTTTCATTCATTAATTGTAAAAAAATATTGAGTTTTTCTTTTATCACCTCGTGATAATCTTTCCCATAAGCATACTTTGAAACCTTTGGTGCATCTGCATTTTGCGCTTGCAAAGGAAAATAATTCAACAGCAATGTGATTACCGATTTTGCATCGGGCACTAATTTTTTCGGGTCAATTCTTTCCTCAAAATATTTTTCCATATAATGCATTGTTCCATGCATTCCATTTTGTAACCATTGTTCTAAACGGCGTGCATCATCATCTAATTTTTCTGTTTTTGCAATGCCGCAAAAATCGAAACCGCATTGCTTTGCAAATTTTTTTATTGTAGTTGTATCGTGAAAAATGTTACGCATAAATTAATTCACTTTTCTTCCAAATGCAGCTTATGAAAAAACCTATGCACAATTGGCGCAATTAATACACCAATATTTGTAATAAAAGCTACGCCGCTAAACAGCGCATAAAACGACGAGAATAATTTTCCGCCAACAGTTTTAATTTCAATAACTGGCCCCATTCCACTCAAAATCATGGAAGCGTTGTGCAGTGCGTCGAGCCAACTCATTGGCCCGCCAAAATGATAACCAACTATTCCCATGAGCAAACAAATCATTAATATTCCAAAAGCAATTAAAGCATTTTTTGCAACGCGACTTAAAAAAACTTTTCGCGATGCCAAAGGTTGTTTCTTATGCTCATAATTGTGTAGTAAAAAAGTTCGGGGCACATTTTGTGATTTCATTTTAAATTATTTTAAACTGCAACAATAGCAGCAAACACAATGCTGCACTGCCTTTGATGCAGATAGTTAATAACATTTAAGCCATAATTTCTGATTCTAAAATTTGGAGTAAGCTTTGCAAGTTTAAATTAAATTTATTTAGAATTTGTACTTAGCTTAATATTTGCTATTAAGCTTTTGTTGTGTCACTCACTTGTACTGCTGATACGTGGGTCGTCAATTGCGAGCGAAGCAAAGCAATCTGCTTAATGTATTGAGCAGATTGCTTCGTCGTTCCTCTTTCAATGACGATTAAATAACAAAGCGTACAAGAGTGCGACGCAACGAAGTGAATAGTAATTCAAAAGCCGGTAACAAAAAAAATAATTATCACATTATCAAATCTTCAAATTATCAAACTAAAATTATGAACTTAAATAACTATACAATTAAAGCACAGGAAATTATCCAGGCAGCACAGCAAATTGCTTTCAATAATAATAATCCTACAATTGAAACAAATCATTTATTAAAGGCGTTGCTCAATGATCAGGATAGTCCTGTTGAATATTTATTGAAAAAAAATAATGTCAACATTCAATATGTTGAAGGCAAACTTGATGAAAGCATTAAGCGTTTGCCAAAAGTTTCCGGTGGCGAGCCCGCACAATCAATTGGCAGAGAATTAAACAATGTTTTATTAAAAGCAAATAATTCGCTAAAACAATTTGGCGATGAATTTGTGAGCGTTGAAAATTTATTGGTTGGCGTTGTAAGCGGAAATGATGATACTGCAAAAATTTTGAAAGATGCAGGTTTAACAGAAAAAGGTTTGGTTGCTGCAATAAAAGATTTGCGCAAAGGCTCAACAGTTAATTCGCAAACGTCTTCACAACAATATAATTCGTTGCAGAGATATGCAAGAAATTTGAATGAAATGGCACGCAACGGAAAGCTCGACCCGGTAATTGGTAGAGATGAAGAAATAAGAAGAACGCTGCACATTTTAAGCCGCAGAAATAAAAATAATCCGATACTTGTTGGCGAGCCAGGTGTTGGTAAAACCGCCATAGCAGAGGGTTTGGCGATTCGAATTGTGAATGGAGATGTTCCTGAAAATTTAAAATCGAAAATTATTTATGCGCTTGATATGGGTCAGTTAATTGCTGGTGCAAAATATAAAGGTGAGTTCGAAGAAAGGTTGAAAGCAGTTGTAAAAGAAGTTGCAGAAAGCAATGGCGAAATTATTTTGTTTATTGATGAAATTCATACACTCGTTGGAGCTGGTGGGGGAGAAGGCGCAATGGATGCAGCAAATATTCTGAAGCCTGCTTTGGCTCGCGGTGAGCTAAGAGCAATTGGCGCAACAACTTTAAATGAATATCAAAAATATTTTGAAAAAGATAAAGCACTTGAGCGCCGTTTTCAAAAAGTGGTGATTAATGAGCCAAGTGTTGAAGATGCAATCAGCATTTTGCGTGGCATTAAAGATAGATATGAAACGCATCATCATGTGCGCATAAAAGATACTGCAATTATTGCGGCAGTTGAATTATCAAATCGTTATATCACCGACAGATTTCTTCCTGATAAAGCAATTGATTTAATTGATGAAAGCGCCGCCAGGCTTAGATTAGAGATGAATTCAATGCCCGAAGAATTAGATGAATTAGAAAGAAGAATTCGCCAGTTAGAAATTGAACGCGAAGCAATCAAGCGTGAAAATGACCAGGATAAATTGAAGCAATTATCACAGGATATTTCTTTGCTGAATGTTGAACGCGATACACTGAAAGCAAAATGGAAACAGGAAAAAGAAATTGTTGAAAAGATACAATCTGCAAAAGCAAACATCGAATCTTTAAAGTTAGAAGCAGAGCGTGCAGAGCGCGAAGGCGAATTTGGAAAAGTTGCTGAAATACGTTACGGAAAAATAAAAGAGCAGGAAAAAATTATTGCAGATAATTCAAAACAGTTGGATGAAATAAGTGAACGAAGATTGCTGAAAGAAGAAGTGGATGCAGAAGATATTGCTGAAGCAGTTGCAAAAGCAACCGGAATTCCGGTGAGCAAAATGCTGCAAACTGAAAGAGAAAAATTATTAAACCTTGAAGATGAATTACACAAACGTGTTGTTGGTCAGGACGAAGCAATTGAAGCTGTTTCAGATGCAATACGCAGAAGCCGCGCAGGTTTGCATGACCCGAAAAAACCAATTGGTTCATTTATATTTTTAGGAACAACAGGCGTTGGTAAAACCGAGCTTGCAAAAGCGCTTGCAGAATATTTGTTTGACGATGAAAACATGATGACGCGAATTGATATGAGTGAGTATCAGGAAAAACATACAGTTTCTCGTTTGGTTGGTGCACCTCCCGGATATGTGGGTTACGAAGAAGGTGGTCAGCTTACGGAAGCCGTGCGCCGCAAGCCTTACAGCGTTGTATTGCTCGATGAAATTGAAAAAGCGCATCCCGATGTTTTCAATGTTTTATTACAGGTTTTGGATGACGGACGATTGACCGATAATAAAGGTCGTGTAGTGAATTTTAAAAACACAATTATCATCATGACGAGCAACATTGGAAGCCATTTAATTCAGGAAGCATTTGAAAATGTGAATGAAAATAATGTTGAACAAAAAACCGAGCTTGCAAAAAAACAGGTGATGGATTTGTTACGACAAACAATTAGACCTGAATTTTTGAACAGGATTGATGAGGTAATTATGTTTCATCCTTTGATGAAAAAAGAAATAAAAAGCATCATAAAAATTCAGCTTGATCATTTAAAAAATCTTTTAGCAAACAACGGCATTCAGCTTGAGTTCAGCGAGTACGCTTTGGATTATCTTGCTGAGAATGGTTATGACCCGCAGTTTGGTGCAAGACCATTGAAACGATTAATACAAAAAGAAATCATCAATAAATTAAGCAAAAGAATTCTTGCCGGAGATATCAATAAAAATTATCCCGTGTTAGTAGATGTATTTGATGGAACGGTGGTTTTTAGAAATGAAGTGCATGAAAAAGTGTAGTTTAATTCATTCACGAAAAAGTATGCTTTAATTCACTGATAACTTTTACAAAATCGCTCTTCAACTCGAAGAGCTTTTTTTTGTTATTCATTAATAGTTACTGATTAATAATTCATCATTCATTTATTTATCTTCGTTGCATGAACAAAGAAATTGTTGTAAGCGGCATCCGTCCTACAGGTTTTTTGCATTTGGGGAATTATTTTGGTGCACTTCGCAATTATGTTTTGATGCAGGAAGAATATAATTGTTATTTTTTTGTTGCAGACTGGCACAGCTTAACAACGCATCCTGACACAAAAGAATTAGTAAGCAATGTGCATCGTGTAATTGCAGAAAATATTGCCTGCGGATTAGACCCTGAAAAAGTTGCATTGTATGTGCAAAGTGATGTTTCGCAAATTGCGGAATTGTACTTGTATTTAAATATGATGGCTTACAAAGGTGAGCTCGAAAAAACTACAACCTTCAAAGAAAAAGTTCGTTTGCAACCTGATAATAGTAATGCCGGATTATTAACTTATCCCGTATTACAGGCGGCAGATATTTTAATTCAGCGTGCGCTGAAAGTGCCTGTGGGCAAGGATCAGGAGCAACATTTAGAAATGGCAAGAAATTTTGCAGAAAGATTTAATCATCGTTATGGAGAAGTTTTTCCTTTGCCAAAAGCATTTAATTATGGAAGTGAATTAATAAAAATCATGAGTCTTGATGGCAATGGAAAAATGAGTAAGAGCGAAAATCAAATGGCAACTTTATATCTTTCGGATGATGACGAATTAATCAGAAAAAAAATTATGAAAGCAAAAACAGATGCCGGTCCTTCACAACCAAATTCTAAAAAACCTGATTACATTGAAAATCTTTTCACGCTCATGAAATTAGTAAGCGAAAATTCTGTAGTTGAAAAATTTGAAAAAGATTATGATAATTGCAGCATCCGTTACGGCGAATTAAAAAAACAATTGGCAGAAGACATGGTGAATTTTATGAAACCGATTCGCCAAAAAGCAGAAGCAATTCAAAACGATAAAACTTATCTTTCAAAAATTATAAAAGAAGGCAGAGAAAAAGCCACAGCAGGCGCTGAGCAAACAATAAATTTGGTGAGAAAAGCAGTTGGAATAAATTATGTTTAAATATTGATTTTATTTGGTTGATAAGATTAAATGAAAAATATGTTATGATTTTTGCAACGAAATTTATACCTTCAAAAATCGTACATCGTACATCGTAAATCTTACATCCTAATGGCTAAACAAAAAAAACCAAAGCACATTGCAGTTGCCGGAAATATTGGCGCCGGCAAAACTACGCTCACTGAATTATTAAGCAAACATTACAAATGGATTCCACAATTTGAAGATATTGACCACAATCCTTATCTCATGGATTTTTATGAAGACATGCCGCGATGGAGTTTTAACCTTCAAATATATTTTTTAAACAATCGTTTAAATCAGCTGCTTGAAATACAACGCGGTACAGAAACGGTAATTCAGGACAGAACAATTTTTGAAGACGCACATATTTTCGCACCCAATTTGCACGATATGGGTTTAATGAGCAAAAGAGATTACGACAATTATTTTCAATTTTTTCAAACATTAAAAAGCATGGTACAACCGCCGGATTTAGTTATTTATCTTAAAGCATCGGTGCCTGCTTTAGTTGATAGAATTCAACAAAGAGGAAGAGAATATGAAGAAAATATCCGCCTCGATTATCTAAAAAAACTTAACGAACTTTATAATAAATGGATTGCAGCTTACAAAGAAGGTCAGGTTTTAACTATTGATGTTGACAAGAATAATTTTGCAGAAAAAGAAGAAGACTTCGGAGAAATTATTTCAAAAATTGATGCAATGTTATTTGGATTATTTTAAGTTTAAATCATAATAAACATATATGAAATCTAATTTTTATTTTTTAATTTATTGTTCGATAATTGCTGGCTGCTTAAATAATAAGCAAGAAAATAATTCTTCGTCATCTTCAACTCATCAATCTTCTGATTCTATGAAAACAGTTTCATTGCCCGATAAAAAAGCATTTGAACAAACTATTGACGGCAAGCAAACAGACTTATATATCTTAAAAAATAAAAACAATATGCAAGCTGCAATAACCAATTACGGCGGACGTTTGGTAAGTTTGCTGGTGCCTGATAAAAATGGAGATTTAACTGATGTTGTAGTTGGTTTTGACAGTGTGCATCAATATCAAACATCAACCGAGCCCTATTTTGGCGCAACGATTGGCCGTTATGGAAACCGCATTGCCAAAGGAAAATTTACGCTTGATGGAAAACAATATTCTTTGCCAATTAATAACGGTGTGAACACTTTGCATGGCGGAAAAAAAGGATTTCAGGATGTGGTTTGGGATGCAAAACAAATTGGTGATTCATCTTTAGAATTAACTTACTTATCAAAAGATGGCGAACAAGGTTTTCCCGGAAATTTAAATGTAAAAGTTACTTTCACTTTAAACGACAGCAACGAATTAAAAATAAATTACGAAGCAACAACTGATAAAAAAACAGTGGTTAATTTAACGAATCACGCGTTTTATAATTTGAACGGACAAGGCAGCGGAACAATTTTAAATCATGTACTGATGATTAATGCAGATTATTACACGCCGGTTGATTCGGGCTTAATTCCTACAAGAAAAATTGAACCTGTTGCAGAAACCCCTTTTGATTTTAGAAAACCAACTGCAATTGGTGCAAGAATAAATGATAATAATATTCAGCTAAAAAATGGCAAAGGTTACGACCATAATTTTGTACTAAATAAAAATAAAAACGGCGGGTTAAATTTAGCAGCAACTGTGCTCGGCGATAAAAGCGGAATCTTTATGGAAGTGCTTACACAAGAACCCGGCTTGCAATTTTACAGCGGCAATTTTATGCAAAGTAAAAACACAATTAAAGGCGGAAAAAAAGACGATTTCAGAACTGCCTTTGCTTTGGAAACACAACATTTCCCTGATTCACCGAATGAACCTTCTTTTCCTTCAACAGTTTTAGCGCAGGGGCAAATTTATTCAACAACTTCTGTTTATAAATTTTCAGTAAAAAAATAAAATAATTGAATATAGTTTTAAACTAATTATTCAGAATTATCAGCACATAAATCATTATAAAATAACTACCATAATAATATTGTAATAAGCAAATTTTTAAAGCATCCTTTTAAAAAGTAAATTATAAATGGGTTACAACGATTCATTAATTAATCCTAACATCAATTCAAAAGGCATTGAACAAAATACATTTGATGTAATTGTTATTGGCTCAGGAATGACGGGCGGCTGGGCCGCAAAGGAATTTTGTGAGCATGGATTGAAAACTTTAGTGCTTGAACGAGGAAGAAACATTGAGCATATAAAAGATTATCCGACTGCCATGAAAGCGCCGTGGGAACTGCAACACAGAGATGCATTAACACGAAAAATGAAAGATGAAAATCCTATTGTGAGTAAGTGTTATGCGTTTACAGAAAGTACACAACATTTTTTTGTAAAAGATAAAGAGCATCCTTATGTTCAAACAAAACCATTCGACTGGATTCGCGGTTACCAGGTTGGCGGAAAATCTTTAATGTGGGCGAGATGGACGCAACGCTGGAGCGATTTGGATTTTGAGGCAAACGCAAAACAAAGCATCGGTGTTGATTGGCCAATTCGTTATAAAGATATTGCGCCGTGGTATAGTTATGTTGAAAAATTTGTTGGCATCAGCGGAAATAAAGATGGCATTCCGCATTTGCCCGACGGCGAATTTTTGCCGCCGATGGAAATGAATTGTTTGGAGCAGCATTTTAAAAATATTGTTGAAACAAATTTCACAAACCGGCATGTAATTATTTCGCGAACGGCTAATCTTACAAAAGGTTTATCCAATCGCGGACCTTGCCAATATAGAAATCTTTGTTCGCGCGGATGCCCGTGGGCAGGGTATTTCAGTAGTGTTTCGGCAACTTTGCCGGCAGCTTATGCAACGAATAATTTAACGCTGCGTCCATTCTCTGTTGTGCATTCAATTATTTATGACGAGAAAAAAAATCGTGCAACCGGCGTTCGTGTAATTGATGCGCAAACAAAAAAAATAACAGATTATTTCGCAAAAATTATTTTCTTAAATGCAGGAACTTTAAACACAACATTAATTTTATTCAATTCAACCTCATCGCAATTTACAAATGGTTTAGGAAACACAAACGATGTGCTTGGAAGAAATGTAATGGATCATAATTATCGCGCACATTTGGGCGGAGAGTATGATGGATTTCAGAATGAATACTATTTTGGAAGAAGACCGGCAGGAATTTATATTCCACGTTTTAGGAATGTTGGAAACGATGTTCAGAAAAATTTTATGCGAGGATTTGCCTTTGCTGCCGGAGGCTCACGAAGAACAGGCAATGCAACGAATGAAACAATTGGTGCTGCATTCAAAGAACAATTAACAGAGCCCGGCAATTGGGATATGTGGATGACGGGCATGGGAGAATGTTTGCCTTATGCTGAAAATAAAGTAACGCTTAGTAAGGATAAAAAAGATGAGTGGGGAATTCCGCAACTGGAAATTGATTGCGAATACAAAACGAATGAATTAAATATGCTGACAGACATTTTAAGCAGCGGTTCAGAGATGTTGGAGAATGCAGGCTTTAAAAACATCTATGCTTACGATTCAGGTCAGGCGCCGGGTTTAGGCATTCATGAAATGGGAACTGCACGCATGGGAAAAGATTCCAAAACGTCTATCTTAAATGAGTATAATCAAATATGGAATGTAAAAAATGTTTTTGTTACAGATGGCGCTTGCATGGCAAGTAACGCTTGCCAAAATCCATCTTTAACTTACATGGCATTAACTGCAAGAGCAACAAATTTTGCAATGGATGAATTGAAGAAAAGAAATTTATAGTTGTGCGGATAGTGCCGGAATTGCCTATTTTTTTACAGACTTTCCTGTTTGTATAATATCATGAATTCCTTTCAACGTCAGAAATTTGGGTTACGAGATATTTAGAGAATGAAAATAATGAAAAAGGATTTTTACAACAAATAAAGTTTGGTAATGATCCTTTTGCAATAAGGAGCGAGTTAGATATTGATGAGGTAATTAAACTAAAAAACATGCAATAATAGTTAAAGAGTAATTCAAACTTAAGCATTCTCGAATATGGTTTTAATACCTAAGCCTGGACAAGAATTTAATTTCACTTTTCCAAAATCGTATTTAATGCCTGAGGCCTTATCTTCAGTTAACAATAAAGGGCCGTCCATATCAACATAATCTAATTGTGGTAAAAAATTAGCAATTGCCGCAGAGCCAATGCTGCATTCGTTCATGCAACCCATCATTATTTTTAAATTCAATTTTCTTGCCTTTTTTAACATGCGTAAAGCTGGCGTAATGCCGCTGCATTTGGTAAGTTTAATATTTATTCCATGAAAATAATTTTTACATTTTTCAACATCGTTTTCAAACACGCAGCTTTCATCTGCAATTAATGGAAGCGCAGATTTTTCGTACAAAATTTTCATTCCTTCCCAATTATCTTTTTGTAAAGGTTGTTCTACCAATTCAACACCTAAAATTTTTAATTGAGGAATTTTTTCGAGCGCTTCATCCAGCCTCCAGCCTGCGTTTGCATCAACTCTGAATATTGCGTTTGTATGTTTTCTTAATTCAGAAATAATTTTTATATCATCATCAGTTCCTACTTTTATTTTATAAATCGGCCAGGGTTTTGTGTTTATTTTTTCAACCATTTTCTCAATGGTATCAATGCCAATTGTATAATCCGTTAACGGAATATTTTTCCAATCCGTGTTCCAAAGTTTATATAAAGGTTGATTTTTTGTCTTTGCAAATAAATCCCAGCAAGCCATATCCAAAGCACAAACTAAAAAAGGATTGTTTGGAAAGAGATCATGCAAATAATGCCAATATTTTTCAGGCTCTGGGAGAATAAATTTTTCAACAAAATGTTTTTTGTTTTCAAGATCATCAATCATTCGCTCAACTGAAATATTATAATAACTGATTGCAGGAGCTTCGCCAAAACCAGTGTGAGCACCTAATGACAACGATACAATTAATGTTGGCTGATGCGTTTTTGTTCGCCCATTTGAAATGGTGAACGGATATTGAAACGGAAGATTAAATGGGTAGTAATTTAACTTCATTTGTTTGCAGATTACAAAATTGAATAAGTATATAAAATGCTCAGTAAAGAACAAAGCGTAAAAGTGAGTGACACAACGAAGCTTAATAGATATTCATTACCTCGTTAAAAAAATATATAAATTATCTTCCGCTTGCTTTTATATAACTGTTTAATTCTTCACTAAAATTAGTTGCATTAATCAGGTTTTCCAGCGTTAAATGCATTCTGTATTTCCAATAATTTTTTGAATTGGCAGGAATGTTAATTCTTTCTTCGTGCGGATTTGGTCTGCGCAAATTTTTATCCATTCCTAATAAATCCTGGAGTTGAAAAATACTCCACATCGCGGGCGAATGCAAATGCTGAATAATAATTAATTGATTGATAATTGGCTCGCACAAAAATGGCGCATCGCCCGACTCACCTAATTCTTCATTATAAAATTTTTGTGTGCGGTTGCGGTCTTCTTCCCACCAGCCGCGGATGGTGTTCATGTCGTGCGTAGAAGGTGTTACCACACTTAAATAAGGTGCATCTGCGAGATGAAAAAAATCCCGTTTCATATTTTTAGGCATGCGCTGTATTTCCAAACTTAATATGCCTAATTGCTTCATCACTTCGGGTACACAATGTGGTACCATTCCTAAATCTTCGCCGCAAACCAGCATATTTGTTGCGCGTTTTAGCTGAGGTAATTTTTGCAAAGCTTGCTTCTTCCAAAACTCATCCTGTCTCACAAAAAAATAATTGATGTATAATTCGCGCAGTTGTTGTTGTGTTCCATATTCTAAATTTTTGAATGAGCTGGTGGTATCCATTGCGTAACGAAAATGAAACTGCTGCTGATTTGAGCCTTCTGCTTCAAACAAAATAACATTAGAAATTAAATCGAATAAACCTTGTTTTAAACGTTTGTTTAAATCATTGTTTTCTTCTTTATCAAAATAATCTTTTACCTGTTGTTGCGTTACAAACAATGCTTTTAATTCGTAATAACCATATCCAATAGCATTTAAAAATTCTTTTTTTATAAAATTATTTTCAGCGCCAAATAACTCATATAAAATTTGTTCGTTGATAAAAGGTTTGCAATAACGGTTATAATCGAACCAAATTCCTTTTTCTAAAAACTCAATAAAATATACCGGAATTGCGGGATCGAAATAACCCATAATTCCTTCCACAGAATTTTCAGGAATACTCCAGATGCGGAAAAAACCAAGGATATGATCAATTCTAAAAGCATCAAAATAATATTTCATTTGATTGAAGCGCTGTTTCCACCACGCAAAATTATCTTGTTGCATTTGCTGCCAGTTATAAGTAGGAAAGCGCCAGTTCTGGCCTTTCACTGCAAACTCATCAGGCGGCGCGCCTGCCTGCAAATTCATGTGAAATAATTCCGGTTGCTGCCACGCATCAACGCTGTAACGATAAACGCCAATAGGTGTATCGCCTTTTAAAATAACTCCATTTTTGTGCGCATATTCCGTTGCTTCTTTTAATTGAAGATGTAAATAATATTGCACGAAAAAATATATGCTAATTGCATCAACATTTTCTGCATCATTCATTACAGTTTGAATATCTTCTTCCGAATATTTTTTATGGGATGACCAATTATTAAAATCGGCTGTATTATTTTTTTCTCTGAAAAAACAAAACGCAGCATAAGGCACAAGCCAGTGCCTGTTGTTCTCAAAAAAATCCTGATATTCTTTTGAGCTAAAAATTTTTTGTGCCTGCAGAGGATAAACTTTTTCTATGATTTTCCATTTTACATTATTTACAACTTCATAATCTAAATCATCCAAATTATTTAAGCGATTTTTTGCTTTAGAAAATTCTTCCAATAAATATTTATTTTCTTCTTCAACAAATTTATCTACGTTCAAATACATCGGATGCAAAGCAAAAGCAGAGATTGCTGCATAAGGATAAGAATCAAGCCAGGTGTGGGTTGCAGTGGTATCGCTCACCGGTAAAATTTGTATAAGTTTTAAACCGGTTTGCTTCGCCCAATCAACCAATAATTTTATATCGGTAAACTCGCCGACGCCAAAACTGTTATTGCTTTTTAAACTAAAAACCGGAATTGCAACTCCCGCGCCCTTCCACGTATCATTCGGCAAAGCAATAAAACCATCGTTAATTATAGTTTGTTTTTTATCAGTTATTTCATCCGATAAAATGCGGTTAATTCCCTTCTCATAAACAAATGTTTTTTGCTCAATATCATAAACGCCATATTTATAAATAACCGGAAAAGATGTTTTTGAAAGATCAACTTTTACCGTCCAAAAATCTTCATCTTCGGTGCGGCTCATCAGTTTTGCTTTTCCTTCTTTCCATTCTCCCAAAACTTCTGCATCGCCTGTTAAACAAACAACTTCGTTTTTGTTTATTAAAGGCACTTTTATCTTGAAAGTATGCGTAAATTTTATTGGTGTTTTTATTTCTAACGCAGTGAAATTATTTTTTAGTAAAACATTTTTAAATGGCTTTGTATAAAAAGCATTTTCGAAATAACCTGCATAATTCCAAAAATCAATAATAAAAATTTCTTTTGATTTATAATCATTAAATTCTAACATTTTATCGTTGCCCCAATCGTAGCTTGTGGTTCCGTCTGTATTTTTTAAAATGTAATTATAATTTACCGGCTCTGTAAAATATTCAGGTGAAATATGCAATTCAATAAACCAAAATTCTTCATTCAAATATTGTAATGGCAATGCATTATTTATATCATAATTGCCAAACAATTCATGATTACCTGTTACAAAAATAGTTTGTCCAAATTTTGTGCTGAAACGCAGTTGCAGTGTAACTTTCAGCAAAGAAGGCTGCGTAGGTTTTTTTGTTTTTAACTGAACTTTTTTTAAAGGTTTTGCTGCTTTTGTTTTTACTTCTGATTTTTTTTCTGCAGCTTTTTTTATTTTTTTTGAAGCCGATTTTTTTGCAGGAATATTTTCTTCCAAAAGTGCAGAATTATCTTCGGTATAGGCGTTAATTAATTCCTGATTAATTGCATTTTTTTTGTCAGTATTTTTATCAGCAACTTTTATTTTTTTCTGATCTTTTTTTATAGTTTTTTTTTCATCTGCAATTTTATTTGCAGCTAATTCTTTTTTTGCATTTTCTTTTTTAACAACTGAATTCTCAGCAGATGAATTTTCAATAGAGTTATTTTCGGTAGCCAATTGTTTATAAATTTTGTTTGATAAAATTAAACAAAAATTTGAATGTGTAATAAATACACAAAAACGTTTTAATCAAAATAAATTTTTTGAACAAAAATTATTTTTGCATTGTGTCTGTAATTGTTATTGTATATGAAGTAGGAGCGGAGGTACCCATCATTTCTAAAGTCCCGGTCATGGTAACATTTATAAGTCTGTTGGTTATTATTCCGGTTGCTGTTTCCATTTCAAGTTGCCCGTTTAATTTGCCGGTTAAATTTGTAGAAATGCTCATTGCATTTTGTTCAACAGTGCCTTTTTGCGCCAGCGTTCCATTCAACAAAATAACTGCATGATTATTTGCAATGCTTTGAATGGTATAGGTAGTAACCTGTTTGCTGCTGTCAGTGCTTCCGGTTGAATCAGTCCACGAATCGCCTTTCTTCACAGGCTTAGCAGGTAAGTCGGCAATTAATTCAAATGTTTTACCAACCGCAAGTTGATTGCCCATCATCGAAGTTCCGGCCATCATCGTTTTTTGAAGTTGCTGTTCTGCGGCAGTATCAACATCAGTAATAACACCATTTTTATCAATGGTTAATTGTGCTGATTTTCCTACTACATCTTTCATCATTTGTCCTATAACAGAAGAACTATCTTCAGGCTTGTCTGAATTATAACTCATCTGCTGACCCATTGCGCTTATATCCGTAGTTATACTTTTCATCGTCATTCCAAACACATAATTTTTATCCGTAATGTCGTTTACTTTGTAAACGGTAGTCATTTTTGTAGTACTGTTTGTTGTAACATCCTGACCCATCATACTTATATTATTTGTGAATTTTATGTCAGAATTTTT
The DNA here is from genome assembly GCA_051004255.1 of Chitinophagaceae bacterium. GTDB lineage: Bacteria > Bacteroidota > Bacteroidia > Chitinophagales > Chitinophagaceae > JBPCKN01. Next base: position 63,954 of record JBPCKN010000001.1, read on the forward strand.
TTCAATCTGCTCACCTTTTGTAAACACAACCTGGCGCTTAATAGTTTGACTATAAGAAATCACAACACCCATCATCAACACAATAAATAATATTTTTTTCATTTTAAAAATTTTAGTAAAGTGGCAAATATTGAATAAAATATTGTGTTTATCAAATTCAAAAAATTGCAGACCAAATAAACACATCATTTTTAAATTTTGTTTGCTTTTACTTTGCATCAATTTTTTTCAGCTATGCGAACAAAAAAGGAAGCCGCTTTAAGTTTTATTTTTATTACTTTATTAATTGATGTAACCGGCTTTGGTATTATAATTCCTGTATTACCCGAACTTATTTCAAAACTTATTCATGGTAATTTAAGCGATGCGGCGCGTTATGGCGGCTGGCTATTATTTGCTTATTCCATTATGCAATTTATTTGCGCGCCAATTTTAGGAAACCTGAGTGATAAATATGGGAGAAGACCCGTTTTACTTTTTTCTCTACTCGGCTTCGGACTCGATTATTTATTACAAGGTTTTGCGCCAACAATTGGATGGCTTTTTGCCGGAAGAATTATTGCAGGAATTACGGGTGGAAGCTTTTCCACTGCAACCGCTTATATTGCCGATGTTAGCCCGCCCGAAAAAAAAGCACAAAATTTTGGAATGATAGGTGCAGCTTTTGGTATCGGTTTTATTATTGGTCCGGTAATGGGCGGCTTGCTGGGGCAATATGGCGCACGAGTACCTTTTTTTGCATCTGCAATTCTTGTATTAATAAACTGGCTGTACGGTTATTTTATTTTGCCCGAATCGCTCGCACCGGAAAACCGCAGAAATTTTGAATGGAAAAAAGCAAATGCATTTTCTTCTTTATTGCGGCTAAAAAAATATCCTTTGGTGGCGGGATTAGTAACTGCAATTTCTTTACTTTATATCGCCGCCCACGCTGTACAAAGCACCTGGACTTATTATACGATGGAACGATTTTCATGGGATGAAAGAACGGTTGGTTTTTCTTTAGGTTTTGTGGGGTTAACCGTTGGGTTGGTTCAGGGCTTATTGATACGGGTTATTATACCGAAGCTGGGTAAAGAAAAAAGTGTGTATGTTGGTTTTATCCTTTATTTTATTGGATTATTATTATTTGCTTTTGCAAACCAGGGCTGGATGATGTTTTTATTTATTATACCTTATGCTTTAGGCGGTATTGCAGGTCCTTCTGTTCAAAGCATTCTTTCTTCCCAAATTCCACCAAATGCACAGGGAGAGTTGCAAGGCGCTTTAACCAGTTTGATGAGCGCAACTTCAATTATAGGACCGCCAATTATGACAAGTTTATTTGCTTATTTCACAAGTACGAATGCACCTTTTCAATTTACTGGCGCACCGTTTTTAATGGGCGCTTTTCTTACATTATTTAGTATTTTACTTACATTTAAAAGTTTTAAAAAACACCAGTAAAATAGTTAATGTTGAGGTGGTGGTGGCTGGCCAGGCATTGGCGGAGGCGGATTGTGATCTTCATCATGCTGCATGTGGTCGCCTGTAACTTCAGGATGAGGCTGACTTCTGTGGCAGGTGGCACAAATTACCACATGAATAGTATCAGGCTGTGTTGAACCCATAAAATTAAAATATTTTTGATTGATGTCGTTCGTCATTATCATCATGTGCCGCGCAATTTGTTTTTCCGGTTTATCATCGCTTGCAAAATTTAATTTTGTAGAATCTTGTTGCTGGCGTGCGTGACAAAAATTACACTTCACGCCCAATGCGGCTTTGAAGCCATCCATTATCATATCCAAACTATCATCGCTAATGTTTGCCGGAAGAACTTTTAGATTTTTATGCGGATCATTATTCCGCGGGTCATGCGCTGCTATGCCTATAAAAACAAAGGCACAAACAATAAGCATAACAAAAATCTTCTTTTTATGAATCATACAATTTTTTTTCGTAAGTTAAAGAAAAAAACACATCAAAAAATAATGTCAAGATTGGCGGTAAAAAAATAAGCATTTCAATAATGCTCATTATTTTCCTTCATTTACTTTAACTATGCTATTCATACAAATCATCGAACTCATCATATCCTTTTTTGCTTTCATCAATTAATAAAAGCACTTTTTGGCGTACGTCATCTTTCAATCCTTCCACTTCATTTTCCAAAATCCCTTTTAAAGTATCTAATTCAGTGCTTGCTTTTCGTCTTAATCTGCGCCATTTTCTTTTTAGGTTATCGGTTGTATCCGCAATTTTCTGGCGCGTTTCGCTGCCTGATGCGGGTGCAATAAGCACACCAACCGCAACACCTATAATCATGCCGGCTAATATTTTTTTTAAACCCATAATAATTTTTTTTAAGGTTAACAATTCTTTTTACAAATCAATTACCCTGCCAAGATAAAAAATATTTTCTTTTCACTATCAACAAAATATTTTGGTTGATTTTTAGCAGAAATAAAAAAGATTTTAAATAATACTGTAAAAAAATCCCCGCAATTGCGGGGATTTTGAAGGATCGGAAATTGGTATATTTTATGCGAGGTGTTTTCTTATTTGTACATTTCTCTTTTCCCTTTGAATGTTCCATAAATCGGCTGCGCCAAATTTACGTTGCGCTGAATTGAAATCAACATTTTCAGCGATTGTTTCCTTTACCTGGGATACCAATTTTCTTAGTTCGTCTTCTTCCATGCGAATGATGGAGTTTTTTACATTACTGTTCATAGTTTCTAATTTTAATCATTAAAAAAATAGTTCAGGCAAGCGCCGGTAAAACCAAGCTAAAAAATCGTTAGAAGTATTATTACTGCATTGCGGAGATGATCATTTTCTCAATTGCGACGCAAAGATACGTTCAGAATAATTCTTAAACAAATCTTTTGTGTATTTTTTACACATTAGGTAATTTTTAACTTTAGATGGCAAAAATAAGCAATAGCAGGCATCTTCATAAAATTGTAACAGTACTTATATATTAATTTAATGTTACCAAATGATTTTCGAGAAAAAATTGAATAGTAATTGATTTAAAATATTTTTGCTTGCCACGTAAAATAATGTTGTGCAGAAATTTATCAAACTGTTCGGGGAGTGAAATGGAATTAATTTTATTCTTCTTAAAAAAAAGGCAAGAGCTTTTGTTTTAATTCTTCCGGCATCGTAGTTTTTTCGTTTGTTTTTGCATTTAAAAAATATAAAACAACCCTGCCGGCTGTCAATAAATTATCTTCTTCATTAAACACCTCCTGAAAAAATTCTATGCGATGATTATTCGGCAATTCACGAACCGTTGTTTTTATTGTAAGCAAATCATCATACTTCGCAGGTCGCAAATATTTTACATGCAATTCTACAACCGGCATAATCACACCATAATTTTCCATGTCTTTATATGTGTAACCTAATTGCCGAATACTTTCTACACGACCAACCTCAAAGTATTGCGCATAATTGCCGTAATAAACAATATTCATTTGATCGGTTTCTGCATAGCGAACTCGTATTTGCGTGGTTGATGTGTACATGAAATTTTTTTTTGAACTAAGCTTGAGAATTACTATTTAGCTTTTCTTGCGTCGCACTCTTGTGCAGTATAACTCAATGCAGCAAAGCGTTTCAGCCAACAAGGTTTTAAATTTAAAATGTAAAAAGTTGCCATAAAAACTAAAAGTACAAGAGTGCGACGCAACGAAGATGCTATGAAAAACAAATGTTGAGACACAAATATTTTTCATCATTAAATTGTTTAATATTCAAATTTTCAAATTGAGTTATTCTATCATTCTGTCAACGCTGAATCTGCCTGGTCCGCAAAATAATAAAGTTAAAAATGCAGCGAGATATACAACTGCAAGTTCTGATTCTAAAAATGGTTTATCGCTTTGTGCGCCAAAAATTACTACCAGCATTGTGATGATAATTGGCACAACTGTAAACCGCGTGAACAAACCGAGTATTACAAAAAGGCTGCAAAATACTTCGGCAAAAATATTGAGACCTAAAGATGCTTTTGCGCCTAAACCCATGAAATTGTAGAATGTTGTTTGCAGCGTGTTGAAGTTTTGCAGCTTTGATAAACCGTGTTTGAATAATAAAATTCCGCCGAATGTTATGCGCAAAATGAGCATGGAAATATTGAACGCCCAACTGCTGTAATAAGTGGATATTAATTTTTTCATTTACAACATTTGTGCAAATGTAACTTTCTGAAAGTTTATGCACAAAAAATGAAATGCGGTTTTATTGTTTGCGCTGCAATTTATATTTGCGGCGTTTTTACTTTTTATTAAGAAAGCAATTGAAATATTTGTTAATTAATTGCGTTGATGCAGCTATGGTTTATTCTACAAAAAAATGCAGTTTAATTTTTATAAGTTTTTTCTGTTTTTATTTGTCTGATGCGCAGTCAACAAAAGAATATAACGATCCTGATGCGCAGTTTAAGCTTGCAAAAGAATTGTATCAAAAAGATGAATTTAGTTTAGCGTATCCTTTATTCAAAACTTTAAATCGGGAAGATCAAAACGCTGAAAGCAGCATTCCTATTAGCGTTCAGGAAGAATCGAAATATTATTTAATTGTTTGTTTATTAAAATTAAATGATACAACTGCGGAGCAACCTGCAAAAGATTTTATTAATTTGGAACACAACGCGCCACGCACAGAAATGATGAGTTATAATTTGGCGGAATATTATTTTCGCAAACAAAATTTCACTGATGCAATTGCCTTTTATGAAAAAGCCGGCGTTGATAATTTGAGCAATGCAGAAATTTCGCAAATGAAATTTCATGAAGGTTATGCTTATTTTACGATGCAGCGCTTTAACGATGCAAAACCTTTGTTTGATGCAATCCGGCAAATTCCAACTGATGAGAATTATATTGATGCAAATTATTATTATGGTTTTATTTCTTTCTACCAAAAAAATTACAACGATGCGCTGAACAGTTTTAAAATTGTTGCAGATAAACCGAATTATCAAAAAGTTGTTCCTTATTATATTGCCGTAATTTATTATTACAACGGCGACGAAGAAAAGGCAATTGAATACAGTGAAGCTGCATTGCAAAAAGGAAATCAATATTATGATTTGCAGTTTCGCGAATTGCTTGGCACTGCTTATTTTGAAAGAAAACAATTTACAAAAGCATTGCCTTATTTGGAAGCTTATGTAACCAACACGCCGAAAGTTAGCAGAGAAGATTTGTATGAATTATCTTATTGTTATTACGTTACAAAGCAGTGGCAGAAAGCGATTGACGGTTTTAAAGAGTTGGGTGGAAAGCAAGATTCGCTTGCACAAAATAGTATGTATTTATTGGCGGATGCTTATTTGAAAACAAATCAAAAAGCCAGCGCGCGCAGCGCTTTTTTATTTTGTGAATTGAACAGCAGCAATGCGCAGCAAAAAGAAATTTCACAATTTAATTATGGGAAATTATCTTATGAATTGGGTTATACAGATGTTGCGCTGACTGAATTGCAAAGCTTTGTTTCAACTTATCCAAATTCGAATTACAATGCTGAAGCAAAAGAATTATTGGTGAATGTTTTGGCAAACACAAATAATTATAAAGACGCATTGACTTTGTTTGAAAGTATTCACTCGCAAAACGAAACTGTGCTGCGTGCTTATCCGAAAATTTTATATGGAAGAGCAGTTGAGTTAATTAACGACCAGCAAATTTTTCACGCAGATTCTTTGCTGAATAAAATTTTTAGTGTGCCTTATAACGAATCGCAAATTCAACCAACATATTTCTGGAAAGGGGAAATTGCGTATAGAAATAATGTGCCCGATTCTGCAATTGATTATTTAATTGATTATTTGCGTAATCCTGTAAACTACGGCGAAGTAAATGTTACAAACGCGCGCTACACGCTTGGTTACGCATACATGAAAGTGGAAGATTATGCAAGTGCATTAAAAAGTTTTGAGCAAATAACAACTTCAGTTTCGCCTTCATCAACCAACATCCAGCAGGATGCTTTTGTGCGCAGCGCCGATTGTTATTTCATGCAAAAAAAATACGCAAAAGCTTTGCAGATGTATCAAAATATTATCAATCAAAATTTGGCTGCGGCTGATTATGCGTATTATCAAACCGCAGTTATTGCCGGTGCAAACAATAATCTTAACGAAAAAATAAATCTTCTAAAATCTTTTGCGCTGCGTTATCAATCGTCCAATCTTGTTGCCGATGCAAATTTAGAACAGGCAAATACTTTTATGGGCAAAGAAGATTTTAAAGATGCAATTATTCCGCTCAATAATATTCTTGCAAACAAAAAATCAGAAGCATTAAAACCGCAGGCATATTTAAATTTAGGCGTTTGTTATTTTAATTTGAATAACGACGATGAAGCGCTGAAACAGTTTCAAACATTGGTTTCGCAATATCCAAACTCGCCTGAAAGTGATGATGCAGTTGAATATATACGAAACATTTTTTTGAATCGTCAGCAACCCGGCGAATATGTAAATTTCATGCGCAAGAATGGAAAAAATGTTAGTTATTCAGAAGAAGATTCGCTTAGTTTTATTTCTGCATCTGCGCGTTACAACAGCAAAGATTACAACAATGCTTTGAATGATTTTTCAAATTATCTAACAAAATTTCCGGATGGCAAATATTCAATTGATGCACATTTTTTTAGCGCTGAAATTTATAATGCGCGCAAAGATTTCAGAAATGCATTAACGCACTACGATGCAGTGGCAGCAAAGGCCCCAAATAAATTTGCTGAGGCTGCTGTGCTGCAAGCGGCGCGAATAAATTATTTTGAATTGAAAGATTATGCAAAAGCAGAGCAATATTTTTTGCAGTTAAAATCGCTTGCAACAACGCCCGATAATAGATTAGAAAGCATGCGCGGTTTGTTGCGCTGTCAATATAAATTATCACAGTGGACGGATGCTGTACAAAATGCGCAGGATTTATTGCAACAAAAAGGAATTGCAACAGATGATAAACAAATTGCAAACATGGTGGTTGCAAAAAATTATCAAACAAATAATCAATTGAGCGAAGCGACGGCTGCGTATCAATCTGTAATTTCTTTAGGAAAATCTGAATATGCAGCAGAAGCTCGTTACAGAATTGCTGAAATTTTATTATCGCAAAATCGTTTGCAGGACGCAGAAAAAGCAGGCTTTGATGTAATTAAAAAAGCCGGCTCTTACGATTACTGGATTACAAAAGCATACATTTTATTGGGCGATGTTTACTATGCAGAGAAAGATTATTTTAATGCAGAAGCAACATTGAAAAGTGTAGTTGCAAATGCATCGGACGCTATATTAAAACAAGAAGCACAGCAAAAATTAGTTACAGTAACAGAAGAAGAAAACAAAACAAGTAAAGTACAACAATAGAAAAATCAGCATGAAAAAAATTATTCTATTTATAATTTGCATTTTATCTTTTTCACAATTTGTTTGTGCACAGCGAAAGCAAAAACGCAAAACGCCTGTTCAAAAAACCACACAACCTTCACAGAATTTTGGTGATACAAGCAGACCAAAAACCGTAACCGTAACTTCGGCCTTTAAACCAACTTTAAGACCGGCATCAAAAATAAATTTCAGTGCAGAAGCGCCGCCACCAGATTCAACAAGACCAACTTTGCAATATAATGTTCCTGAACAAAATTTATTTTTTTCTTATCAGCCTTCTGTACTGCAACCGCTTGCTGTTTCAATTGATACATCGCTGCATTGGGAAAATAAAAATTTTATAAAAGTTGGTTATGGAAATTATACAACACCTTATTTACAGGCTGGATTTTCGCTTGGCGATGGAGAAAAGTCAATCATAAATATTCATGCAAAGCATGTTTCTTCAAACGGAAATTCTTTAAGTGAAAAATTCAGTAAAACAAATTTGGAAGCAATTGGAATTTTTAATCCGAATGAAAATGTTGAATGGAGTGGTAAAGTTTTTTTTGATGTGAATAATCAATACCAGTACGGCTTTCAGCCTGACACATTAAAATTTAGTAGCGATGATTTAAGGCAACGGTTTACAACATTTGGCGCCAGCGCATCACTCAGAAATAAAACAATAAATAATTATGGAATTTCTTACAATCCGAGTATTTCCATTGATGAATTTTCTGATAACAAAAGCGGAAAAGAAACTAACTTTTCTTTAAATGCGCCGCTCTCAAAAACCTTCGGCGAAAAATTTGCTTTTAATTTAGGCTTAACTGCAAACCTTACAAATTATACAAGCGATAGCGCAGGAACTATCAACAATAATTTAATCGCGTTAACGCCTTCGGTTGAATTTAAAACGCCAAATGTAAAACTGGTTGCAGGTTTTACTCCTTCATGGGATAACTCAAATTTTGCATTGCTGCCGAACTTTTCTGCCGAAGCAAAATTGCAGGATGAAAAATTTATTTTGCTTGCCGGATGGGTTGGTTATTACAACCGAACAACTTACGAATCTTTGGCAAGTATAAATCCATGGTTGCAGCAACCAAAAATTTTATTGGATACAAAGATTACAGAACAATATGCAGGCTTTAAAGGTTCAGCGGGAACTCATGTTACATATAATGCAAAAGCTTCTTATCTGCAATTTACAAACCAGCCTTTGTTTGTAAATGATACAATTTCAGCGAAATCTTTTGAAATTGTAAATGAATCTTCGATGAAAGATATTCGCTTACATGGGGAAATCGGGTACACATTCAGCGAAAAATTTTCGTTGCATGGCGGCGCAACAATAAATCAATACAGTAATTTAAAAGATAATGAAAAAGCATGGGGATTATTGCCAATTGAATTGAACGGCGCATTGCGATGGAATATTTTTAAGGATGTTTTATTGAAAAGCGATGTGTTTTTTTGGGACGGTGCACAATACAGAAATAAAAGTTTGGAAAGCCAGAAACTTAGTCCTGCTGTGGATTTGAATGCTGGTGTTGAATTTCCAATATTACCGAAATTTAATTTTTGGATTCAATTCAATAACATTTTAAATGACAGATACGAGCGCTGGAATCAATACCCTGTACTTGGTTTTAATGCTGTTGTGGGAGTTAGATATTCGTTTTCGCAAGTTGCTAATGCGATTACAAAATAAATTGTGCATACAATTATTGCAGTACAAGAGTGCGACGCAACGATGTAAAATTGAAATACAAAAAGCCGGCAAAAAAAAATTATTACGACTAATTGAGTGCGATATTTACAAAGTGCCCATTGCATCAGGGTTCATCCATTTATACACCAAACCTGCAACCAAACCGCCGCCAATTGTACCTATAATATATATCCATAAATTGCTCCACGCAAATGCTCCGAAAACGCACGCACCTAAAGCGACAGCAGTATTGAAAGCGCCACCGGAAAACGGCCCTAAAACATAAGCCATAGCAGTTACCGTAAAACCAATTGCTAAACCATAGTTACTGTTACCTGCTGTTTTTGCAGAAGTTGCAACATTAAGCACAACATAAGCCAAAGCAAAAGTGCCTAAACCTTCTGCTATTATTGCGCGTTTAGGAAAATCGGGCATAAATAGATGCGCCTGATATAAAAATAAATTTTTGGCAACATAAGCAGCAACAATAGCAGCAAGCAATTGTACAATCCAGTGTGCTATTAGTGTGATTACAGGAATTCTTCCGCGAATAAAAGCAGCTAAAGAAATTGCAGGATTATAATATCCGCCGGAAATATAACCACCCGCATAAACCATTACCATTAAGGTTGAACCAATGGCAATTGGCGCAAAATCGCCGGCTTTTGTGCCTGCCATGCAAACAGAAAGAACTAAAAAAAATGTACCAATAAATTCTACAAGATATTTTTTAATTGTTACTGTCATTGTTAGTTTTTAAGGTTGATTAATAATTAAAATTATTTATTTATTTGAAATAAATAAAACATTGTTTTATTGGAGCGGCTTTGAAAGAATGAATATTATTATTGAATTATGTTTACAATTTTTTACTTGCTTATCATTTAATTAAAATAAATGTTATCTTTTTTCATTAATCTATTAATTTTTTTTATGCATAAAATTGTTTTTCTTTTCTTCGTAATGTTTTTAATACAACGCAGCTTTTCTCAAAAAAAATTGCACAATGCAAACGAGCAAATAATTAAACCAAAAATATTTGCTGAAGGTGTTATCAGCACTGGCGATTACGAAACGCATCCCGCTTTTTCACCATCAGGCGATACGCTTTATTTTTTAAAATGTGTGCCTGATATGAGTTTGTGCAGCATTTGTGTTTCGTACAATACGAATGGAAAATGGTCGGCTCCTGTAATAGTTCCGTTTTCAGGAAAATATGTTGATGTTGATCCTTTTGTTACCAAAGATGGCAACACAATTTATTTTGCATCAAATCGTCCGGTTAATGAAAACGATTCAACAAAAAATGATTGGGATCTTTGGAAGATAACACGCGATGCATCTGGTTGGGGAAAACCGGTTCATTTGGATAGCCCAATCAATAGTTCTGCGAGTGAATATTATCCTACAGTTGCTGATAATGGCAATTTTTATTTCGGATCTTCAAGAGAAGGAGGAAAAGGAAATGCAGATATTTATGTTTCCAAATTTGTAAATAATAAATATGCAGCGCCTGAAAATTTAGGCGATTCAATAAATACAGCGGATAATGAATACGAACCTTTTATTGCGCCTGACGAAAGTTATTTAATTTTTATGGCAACAAGACCAAACGGATTAGCGAACGCAGATTTTTATATTAGTTATAATAAAAATGGAAACTGGAGTAAAGCAAAAAGAATTGCAGAACCAGTAAATTCTTATGCAACAGAATGGGGCGGAAAAGTTTCCCGCGACGGAAAATATTTTTTCTTCGGAAGTAATCGAACTACATTAGATCAATTAGCACCGGTATTAGACCAAAAAGAAAATATACAACAGTTTGAAAAGCGCATACACAGTGCTGGCAATGGTTTGGGAGATATTTATTATATTAATTTTTCCGCAATAACAACAGAAAAATAATTTTTCAAAAAGTTTGTTGATATTAATTTTACTCAACAACTTTTTCTTCAATCTTTCCTGATTTTTTATTTTTAAGAATGAGTTTTTTTGCGCCGTAATGCGTTGTTTCTTCTTTCACCAAATAATTATCAGCATCATATTCTGTAAGATGGCTTTCTTTTGATAAACCAGTTTTGCCCCGCCAAATATCGAGCTGCACAGGTTCCCAAAGTTTTGTTCTTGCGGAGCGATATGCTGCATCCAAAATTGCATTTACAACATAACCATCGTAAAAGGTTTCTTTTGGTTCGCGACCTTCTTCCATTGCTTCAAACATATCAGTAAACATGTGATTATATCCCAAATCATTTATTTCATCACCCACCGGAAATAGCCAGCCGGTGTTACTTTCAGACTTTTCCGCAACATAATCTGCGCCTTTACCAGTAGTGAACATTTCAAAACCCGTTCGTAAAAAATTATTTATCCAAATTGTTCCTTCACTGCCCATTACTTCATCACGCAAATCCATTCCGCCGCGAAAAGTCCAGCTAACCTCAAACTGACCAATTGCGCCGTTTTCATATTTTACCAAACCAATCGCATGATCTTCCGCATCAATCGGTTTTACCTGCGTATCTGCCCAGCACATTACTTCAACAGGTTTAATATCTTTCCCGATAAAACTTCTTGCAATCTCTACACAATGACAACCCAAATCTAAAATGCAGCCTCCGCCGGCTTTTTCAATATTCCAAAACCAATCGCTATGCGGACCAGGATGCGTTTCTCTCGATTTCGCCCAAAGTATTCTGCCAAGTGCACCATTTTTTACACTTTCAAAAGCCTTCAAAAATTTCGGTGTATAAACCAAATCTTCCAAATAACCATTAAAAATTCCGGCTTGCTCAACTGCTGTTAACATGCGTTTTGCTTCTTCCGCATTTCTGCCAAGCGGCTTTGTTGTAATCACCGCTTTTTTGTGAGTGCAGCAAAGCATCACCGCTTCTTCATGCAAATTATTTGGCAATGAAATGCAGACTACATCAACATCCGCATGCGCAATTGCTTCTTCCATATTTGTTGTTTGATGAACAACATCATAATCTTCAGCAAATTTTTTTACGCTTTCTTTCCGTCGCGAAAAAATGCTTACAATTTTATCTTTGCTTCTTTGACCGAGCAAAGAATCGGCATAAAATCTTGCAATAAAACCTGAGCCAAGCATTGCGATTTTCATATGGTTAATTTGTTAATGGTTAATGTTATTAAATATTTGCTATAATTCCTCTACTGCCGAATTTTTACTATAGTCATTTTTGATGCAAGATTATAAGTCTCACTACTTTCACAATAACCTTTAATGTTTTCTTTCTTAATTCCTTCGTTTGTCAAGATACCGATTTCATTTGGTTTTTCATCACCTAAATAGAGCAACAATTTCCGCATAAGTAAATTTTGTTCGCGTTGTAATCGAACACGCTCATTGATCTTTAAATACCATAAAAATATTATTCTTAAAATAAAAAATCCAATGAGCGAAAAAACAAAAATCATAAAAACAGCAGGCACATCAAAGTCATGCATAGATTATAATTTATGGTTTAAAAATATCTTAACGAAGAACTACACCATCGCAACCGCTTCTGCATGTACCGCAGTTCGCTTATTATCTTTAAAAAATAAAATGAACAAAACCAGCACTGCTGCTGCAATTGCGGCGGGTACCATCCACACACTTCGCCATTGAACAATATTATCAACAGTATAATAATCTTTTATTTTGCCTGATAAAATTGTGCCTATAAACATTCCTATTCCATAAGTTGCCATCGTAATCATTCCCTGCGCCTGACTTTGGATTTTTAATCCGGCTTTACTATCAGTATAAATTTGTCCGGTAACAAAAAAGAAATCGAAACAAACTCCATGCAAAACTATTCCTGCAAAAAGCATCCATTCATTAGGTCCGGCGTCGCCGTAGCCAAAACATAAAAACCGAATTGTCCATGCAATCATTCCAAAAGCAATCATCCATTTCACGCCAAATCGCCGAAAGAAAAATGGAATTAATAAAATAAAAAATGCTTCAGAGAATTGCCCAAACGTCATGTTACTTGTTACGTTTCTCATTCCTGCTTCCGTTAGATATAAATTGGTAAGACTATAATAAAATGAAAGCGGAATGCAAATTAAAACCGAGGCAATAAAAAATATTACGAATGAACGATCCCTAAATAAAACGAATGCATCGGCGCCAACAATTTGTGCAAAAGTTGCTTTTGTGCCTTTTGCTTTTGGCGGCGTATCCGGTAAAAAGAAACTTAGTAATCCTAAAATTAAAGATGCAACTGCAGCCATTTTAAAAGTAAATACCAATTGATCTGTGCCAATATGAAAAACTTTATCAATCATCCATCCTGTTGCAATCCATCCAATTGTTCCTAAAACGCGGATGGAACCAAACTCTTTGCTCGGGTCGTTCATTTGTCTGAAAGCCACTGAATTCGCAAGTGCCAGCGTTGGCGCGTACATCAGCGAATACAATAATAACACCCAATAAAATGAATCTGCGTTATTTATTGTAGTGATATAATACAATAAAACTGCGCCCAATAAATGCAAAATGCCCAACACTTTTTGCGCAGCAAAAAAACGGTCTGCAATCATACCAACAAAAAAAGGTGAGATAATTGTTGCGATTGCCATTGCGCTGTATGCCGCGCCAACCTGCAAGCCGCTTGCGTGCAAAACTTTATCGAGGTAAGTGCCCATGGTTACGTACCATGCGCCCCAAATAAAAAATTCTAAAAACATTAAAGCCGAAAGTTGGATACGGGTTGTTGATTTCATGTTTTTATTTTTTTGTTACGAGCTTTTGTTTTTCAATTGAGCATCGTTGTGTCACTCACTTGTACACTTTATACTTTGATCAGCAATAACACGATGTTTTTTTCGAAGAGAAAATAAAATTACAAAAACAAAATGCAATCAACGCAATTAAATCCATCCGTTTTCTTCGTAATACTTCAATCCCAAATCAAGCGCTTGTTTAATTTGCTGCATAATTATCGCATCATTTTTTTTGATGTGAAAACAATTGTTCCCTTTTAAACATTTCAATAATTCGGCAGAAATTTTTTCTTTTAATTTCGGATTTATATAAACCGGCATAAAATAAAAACCAACAAAACCTTTTTGTATCATTGCGCTTACAAAAGATAAACGGTCATATTTTCTACCATTAACTTCTACATTTTTCTCACTCCAAATATGTGTTTGACCGGCTTTATCCTCACTCATTTTTATGTGCCTTTCTGATAATCGTTCAAAATATTTTTTATTTGATTGAAGATGAGAATTAATTCCGGCTGATCTTTTGATTTATCGGTATATTTTATCGTTGGTTCTTTTTTGTTTGGTGCGGATTTTTTTAATAGTTTTTTTTGATTACAAACTTTTTTCTACCAATTTTTGTTGTGGTTTTTGGCATAACAAATCATTTAACTAAAAATAAAAAATGCCATTTAATTGTGAGCATTTATAAAAAATTAATTTGCTGAACATTGATAAGAACGATGAAAGGATTGCGACGCAACGAAGATGCCATGAAAAACTAAAGCTGGTATTAAAAAACATTTATTGAAGAAGTAATTGCTCAATTGCATTATCGTATTTAAATTTCCACTCTGCGATATTTCCCCAATTTTCTTCATTAACTAAAATTGCGCTGTTTGTAACAGTTCCCAAAACACTTACCGGAATGCCCGCAGAAGCTGCGCGATGTTTTATAATTTCTGCCTGATCTTTGTTACAGCTAATAACCACGCGGCTTTGCGCTTCGCCAAACCAAAATGCATCGAGCCGCATTTCGGATATTTCGCTTGCAGGAAAAATTGAATCATTTACTTCAAACCCAAGATTTCTGTTTAAACTTTTTTCAAATAAAGTTGTTATTAATCCGCCTTCGCTGATGTCGTGTGCACTCTTAATTAATTTTTCAAGAATAAGCGAAGAAAGAAAAATTTGCATGGCATATTCTTCATCCAAATCAAAATGCGGCGCCGGAGAATATTCTATGTTTTTTATTTTATGCAAATATTCACTTGATGAAATATCATTTTGTTGTTCGCCAATTAACATAATAATATCGCCGGCTTTTTTAAAATCGAGCGTCATTCGGTTGTTTAAATCGTTGAAGATCCCAACCATACCAATCGTCGGAGTTGGGTAAACGGCGCCATCCGGATTTTGATTATAAAAACTTACGTTGCCACCCGTTACCGGCGTATTGTATTTTCTGCATGCATTGCCCATGCCTTCAACTGCTTTTATAAATTGATAATAAACTTCAGGGTCGTAAGGATTGCCAAAGTTTAAACAATTCGTTACGCCAAGCGGCTCTGCGCCTGTGCAAACAATATTTCGGGCAGCCTCTGCAACGGCAATCATCGTGCCTTTGTAAGGGTCGGCAAAAACATAACGACTATTGCAATCAACCGTTACAGCCAACGCTTTTTTTGTTTGTTTAATAAGCATTACCGCAGCGTCGCTTGGTAAATTTGTGCTCGCATTTGCTGCACCAACTGTGCTATCGTACTGAATAGTTATCCATTTTTTATTTGCAATATTTGGGAGCTGAATTATTTGTTCAGCTACGCTTTGTAAATCTGTAACGTCTTCAATTTTATTGATGTCAAATTCTTCAATCTTTTTTAAATATTGCGGCTCTTTAAATTCACGTGTATATTGCGGAGCGCCGCCGCCGAGCACCAATTCTTTTGCAGGAATTTCCGCTTCTAAATTTCCATTCATAAAAAATTTCAGCAAGCCATCGTCTGTTACCTCACCTATTTCGCAACAAGGCAAATCCCATTTTTCAAAGATTTTTATTATAGAATTTTCTTTGCCTTTTTCAATAACAAGCAGCATTCTTTCCTGGCTTTCACTCAGCAATAATTCCCATGCTTTCATGTTTTTTTGTCGCGTTGGAATTTTATCCAAATCAATTCTCATTCCTACATTTCCTTTTGCGCTCATTTCAGAAGTGGAGCAAATAATTCCGGCAGCGCCCATATCCTGCATTCCAATCACAGCGCCGGTTTCAATAACTTCGAGACAAGCCTCCAATAATTTTTTTTCCTGAAAAGGATCGCCAACCTGAACAGCCGGTAAATCTTCGGCGCTTTCTTCAGTAATATTTGCAGATGCAAAAGAAGCGCCGCCAATTCCATCTTTGCCGGTTGCACTTCCAACAAAAAAAACAAGGTTTCCTTTTCCGCTTGCAGTTGCGCTGATTGTTTTATTCGTTTTCACAATGCCAACGCTCATTGCATTTACCAAAGGATTTGTATGATAGCAATCTTCAAAATAAACTTCGCCGGCAACAGTTGGCACGCCAAAACAATTTCCGTAATGACCGATTCCATGCACAACGCCGGCCAATAAACGCTGCGTTTTTTTATCTTTTAAATTTCCGAAACGTAAACTATTGAGCGATGCAATTGGTCTTGCGCCCATCGTAAAAATATCGCGCTGAATTCCGCCAACGCCGGTAGCTGCTCCTTGAAAAGGCTCAATAGCGCTCGGATGATTATGACTTTCAATTTTAAAAACAACTCCGTAACCATCGCCGATGTCCATCAATCCTGCATTTTCTTCGCCTGCTGCAACGAGCATTTTGCCTCCGCTGCGCGGCAAAGTTTTTAACCATTTAATTGAATTTTTGTAGCTGCAATGTTCGCTCCACATTCCGCTGAAAGCGCAGAGCTCAGTGAAGTTTGGTGTGCGACCTAATTTTTGTTTGATGAGTTCGAGTTCTTCTTTAGTTAATCGTAATTGTTCGGCAGTTTTTGATGTGATTTCCATTATTGGAATTAGCGTTTACAGTTAGAAACTAAGTTTTACAAACATACAATAAAGCGAAAGAATAAAGAAACTTATCTATTTCGATTCAAAATACCGTTCATCCTTAAAATATTACCATTCAACCATATCGTATGTACTA
Organism: Chitinophagaceae bacterium; assembly: GCA_051004255.1. GTDB lineage: Bacteria > Bacteroidota > Bacteroidia > Chitinophagales > Chitinophagaceae > JBPCKN01. The sequence goes on from JBPCKN010000001.1 coordinate 80,931, forward strand.
TGTGTTGCATAGTACCTATTCTTGTGATGTAATAATTAAAATAAAGTACTAAAAAAATAGGAGGTTTTATGAAAACGATTTCATTTTATTTATCAGCGGGTTTATTAGTTACTCTACTTGCTTTTCACACGCAGATAACTAATTTGTTTAAAAAAGAAAACTCGGTTAGTAAGAACATAAGTCTTGCTGTTTATACCAATAATGATTATACGTCAAAAGAATATGAAAATTCAGTAGCAAGTGTAAAACTCACTGTTATAAAAATTGAAGGTGAAAATCAAAAAACTGTGTGGGAAAAAAATTTAAATGAATTATCTTTAAAAGATTATCCGCAATTAAATAATGCAATTACTGAATCGGTATCTATACCAAACATACGAAACAGTAAAGATAAATTGGCTGTTATTTATACAATTACTTATAACACAAAAGGAAGTGTTTTGCAAGCAACTTATGGCGAATTAATTTCTAATACTGACGTGAAAGTATTGATTAAAATTTAAAATTTTATGTGTGTTAATTTGAAAGGGAGAAATAAAGCTCCCTTTTTTTATTTACCGTTTTTTAATTTCTTATTGGTTTACCGGTTTTTAAAACTGATTGAATTCTTTCCAGCGTTTTTCTTTCGCCGCATAAACTTAAAAAAGCTTCGCGTTCAAGATCAAGCAAATATTGTTCGCTTACTAAATTTTGTTCGCTTAAATCGCCGCCGCACATTACATAAGCTAATTTTTTTGCAACAACCACATCGTGATCCGTTGCATAATTTGCACGCCACATTCCATTTATTCCTGCATACAAAGCGCCGAGTGCAGAGCGACCTAAAACTTTTATATCTTTTCTTTGAACGGGTGTAACGTAACCTTGTTCATACATTTCAATCGCTGCAAATTTTGCTTCGATAATTCGCTTGTCTAAATTCATCACCACTTCATCCTGTCCCTTTCTTAATATTCCCAAATTATATGCTTCAAATGCAGACGTAGCAACCTTTGCAGTAGCAATGGTAAAAAAACGATTTTTTAAAGTGATGGTTTCCGGCTCATCTTCGTGCATTTCATCTGCGGCACGCAAAACAAATTCTTTTGTTCCACCTCCCGCGGGAATTAAGCCTACGCCCAATTCAACGAGACCGATATATGTTTCTGCCGCAGCACAGATTTTATCAGCATGTAAATTTATTTCGCAGCCTCCTCCCAACGTTAATCCATGCGGAGCAAGAACTACCGGAACAGAAGAATAACGTACGCGCATCATTGTGTTCTGAAACATGCGAATTGCTAAATCAAGTTCATCATACTCCTGTTCTACAGCATACATGAATATCATGCCTACATTTGCTCCTGCACTAAAATTTGCCCCATCATTGGCAATTACAAGTCCTTTGAATTTCTCTTCAGTAATACCAATACTCTTATTTACTGCTTCAAGAACTTCGCTTCCGATGCTGTTCATTTTTGTATTCCATTGCAGGGCTACAATATCATCCCCAACATCATATAATGCAGCATTACTGTTTTTCCAAACTATTTTGTCTTTATAGTTTGATAAGATAATGGATGTATCGCTTCCCGGAACCGGCTTATATGATTTCGTTTCAATATCATAAAACAAACGCTTGCTATTTTCAATTTTATAAAAAGATGAGCTGCCGGTAGCAAGCATTTCTTCAACCCATGAAGCAACTGTAAAACCAGCAGTTTTTATTGCTTCCACCGTTTTTGAAACACCTAATAAG
>JBPCKN010000002.1:0-542605 GCA_051004255.1 Chitinophagaceae bacterium
TGTTCCATTCAGTTTTAAATTTTCAATTGGCGAGGTAACCAAAATTTGACCGCGTGCGGGAGTGATTTCTATATTTTTTGATAATTGATTTGAAAATGCGTTTGTACAAACAAGCAGTTGCGATGCAGTTAAACAAACATTTTTATCTGTGCGAATAAGAATTTCATTTTTATTTTCTTCCCAATTAATTGCAGTAATTCCAGTTAAAATATCAACGCCCAAACTTTGTACTTTTCTTGTTAATGCCTGAACTAATTTTCCGCTGTGCAAGCCGCCTTCCAGGTTGTTTTCAATTAATCCATCAAAATTTTTAAAACCAAATTTTTTCAGCTTGTCATTTGCAAAAACAAATGTTTCATCGAGCGATGTAATTTGTTTCAAACCTTTATTCAGCCAAATTATTTTTTCTTTTAAATCATTCAAATCATGTAATGTTTTGGTTACGCATTCGTATCCACCGCAATTATCACTATCAATTTCATCATCAGAAAATATCTTACTAATTTTTTTCATTCCTTTATAACGCATCTCCACAATCTGCCACATTTTTTCTTCACCGATTTTTTTTGCATCATGTAACAATTCGGTTACACTTCCGAAACACGAAAATCCTGCGTTTCGTGTTGATGCGCCAGAAGGAATAATTCCTTTCTCAAGAATTAGTATTTTTAGTGATGAATTTTTTTTCTTCAATTCATAAGCGCACCAAAGCCCCATTAAACCTGCGCCGATAATTATAATATCGCGCGGCGCAAAAAAGCTTTCTTTTTCCCATATAGATATTTGCATGAATGAAATTAATCAGTTTCCTTTTATCAATAAAACAAACAAATTATTTATTTAACGCGCCATTAAATTCAACGGCATTATTTTTGAATAAATCAATAAAAATTTCAATGAAGAAAATAGTAGGTGCTGCATTTATTTTTTCGATTTTCGTTTCATGTGCGAGTTCCCAAAATTTGAATAAATTATTGAAAGGAATAAATAAAAAAGATTCATCAGTCAGAGCAAATAATCAATCAATTAACGGTTCTTTAAGCACCGACGAAGTTGCAGGCGGATTAAAAGAAGCCTTGAATGCAGGCGTGCAAAAAGGAACGCAACAATTAAGCGCCGTAAATGGATTTTTCGCCAATGCAGCTATAAAAATTTTATTGCCGCCGGAAGCGCAAAAGGTTGAGAACACCTTACGCAGCGTGGGTTTGGGCAAGCAGGTTGATGACGCAATTCTCTCCATGAATCGCGCTGCGGAAGATGCAACAAAAAGCGCTGCGCCCATTTTTTTGAACGCAATAAAACAAATGACTATTCAGGATGCGTGGGCAATTTTGCGCGACGGCGATACTTCTGCAACGCATTATCTTCGTGCAAAAACAACTGTTTCGTTAACGTCGGCATTCAGTCCGGTTATCCAGCAATCTTTGCAAAAAGTAAATGCCACAAAATATTGGAACACTTTGTTTACAACGTATAATCAAATGCCTTTTGTGCAAAAAGTAAATCCCGATTTAACGGCTTATGTTACCGGTAAAGCATTGGACGGAATTTTTTATGAAATTGGTTTGCAGGAAAAAGATATAAGAAAAAATCCTGTGGCAAGAACAACTGATTTATTAAAAAAAGTTTTCGGCCAATAAATAGATATTTTTTTGTTGCCAACTGCATAATAAAAATTGATCTTTCGTTGCGTCGCACTCTTGTACGTTCATAACTTTATTCAACAGCTTTGCATTGCATAATTATCATAAACATTTTTTATTTTTCAAAAACCAATGCTTCCGGATTTGCATTTAATTCTTCAAGCGCTTTCAAAATGTCTTTGGTAAAAGCATCCGGTCCGCACACATAAAAATGTTGAGTAAAATCGCTGATATTATTTTCCAAAAAAGTTTTATCAATTCTTCCTTTTAAAAATTTTGTATCCGGCTGGTCAGTAATAACATTAATGAAATTGCTGCCCAGCATGGCTTTGAACTCATCAAACAGAATAATATCCTTATCCGTTTTATTCGAAAAAATTAATTTATTGCTTTTTATTTCATCCTTTTTATTAAGGTATCTGAATATTGCAATAAACGGCGTAACGCCTGCGCCGCCGGCAATAAAAATACCTTCGCCTTTATACTCAATTGCGCCCCATGCATCACTTATTTCAAATGCATCATTTTCTTTTATCATTCCTAACTGGTGCGTAACGCCATCATGATCGTTATAAATTTTTATGGTGAATTGTAAGCGCTCATTATCCGGCAAAGAAGTAAAAGTGAAAGGTCTTTTTTCATTTTCCCATCCATCTTTCAAAACGGATAAATCGGTTGCCTGTCCAGGAACAAATTGAAAATTTGCAGGCTTTTCAACGGTGAATTGCCTTACATTATGTGTAACCGGCTTTACGTTTAAAACCTTTGTTTTAAAATTTGCCATAACGATAATTTTATTAGATAAACAAAATTATAAATAAACCGGCCATTCAAATAAATAGTAATTTTCATTTAAATTATTTGTATGAAAAAATTGCTTTTTTCTTTTTTGATTTTCATTATAAGCCTGAATGTTTTTTCGCAATCATCAGTTTTTGAAAATGCAGCGCCTGCTTCTGAAAACCTTTCTGCAGAAAGGTTACAGCGAATTGATAATATTTTGCAACAGGCAATTGACAGTGGCTGGATAAACGGCGCAGTTGGTTTTATTGCAAGAAACGGCAAAATAGTTTATGATAAATCCTTTGGCTGGAGCGATGCTGAAGCAAAATTGAAAATGCAAACTGATAATATTTTTCGCATTGCATCACAAACAAAGGCAATTACAAGTGTTGCAGTGATGATGTTATTTGAGCAAGGAGAATTTTTGTTAGATGATCCGATCTCAAAATATATTCCATCATTCGCACATCCAAAAGTGTTGGATCAATTCAACGAAAAAGATACAACTTATACAGCGGTTGATGCAAAAAGAGAAATAACTATTCGCGATTTGCTTACGCATACTTCGGGAATTGATTATGCGCAAATAGGCTCTGATAAAATGAAAGCTATTTATGCTAAAGCCGGAATTCCTGCTGGTTTTGTGAGTGATAAATTAATGTTGAAAGATGAAATAAATAAATTGGCAAAATTGCCTTTGATAAATCAGCCGGGCGAAAAATTTACTTACAGTTTAAGTATAGATGTTTTGGGTTATTTGGTAGAAGTGTTATCTGGCATGAGTTTGAGCGATTTTTTTTATAAGAATATTTTTCAGCCACTTGGTATGAACGACACTTATTTTTATTTGCCTGCTTCAAAATTTTCGAGACTTGTACCGGTTTATACAGAAGATAAACAGCATCATTTAATGAAATGGAACGATACTACCTTTAAAAATATTTCTGCAAATTATCCTGAAGTAAATGGCACATATTTTTCCGGTGGCGCGGGTTTAAGCTCTACCATAAAAGATTATGCAATTTTTTTGCAGATGATGTTGAACGGCGGCGAATATAATAGTCATCGCATTTTAGGAAGACGAACAGTTGAAATTATGACGATGAACCAAATTGGTGATTTAAATTTAGGTGATAATAAATTTGGTTTGGGTTTTGAAGTTGTTACTGAAAAAGGCGAAGCAAAACTTGGCGAAACCGAAGGTTCATTTGGTTGGGGCGGTTTTTTTGGAACCAGTTATTGGGCAGATCCGAAAGAGCATTTAGTTTGTTTACTTTTTATCCAGCAATGGCCTTTAAGTCATGGCGAAATTTCGGATAAATTCAGAGCATTAATTTATGCCGCTTTAAATGATTGAGTGATTGCAATAAACCGATGTTTTTTGCTGAATAATGTTTTGCAGTACAAGAGTGCGACGCAACGAAGTTTAATAGTAATACTAAGCTGAGTACAAAAAAATATCCTTTAATTGGTAATTGTTTCAATCGTATAAATGGTGATTAAATATCCGTTGCTTCGCCGTAAGCCATAGCTGTAGCTTCTTTCACGGCTTCGCTCATGGTCGGGTGCGGATGAATTGCATTTAAAATTTCGTGAGCAGTTGTTTCTAATTTTCGCGCAACAGAAATTTCAGCAATCATTTCTGTAACATTATTTCCAATCATGTGCGCGCCTAAAAGCTCACCATATTTTGCATCGTAAATCATTTTTACAAAACCCTCCGTGGCGCCGGCTGCAGTTGCTTTGCCACTTGCTGTGAAAGGAAATTTTCCTACCTTAATTTCATGGCCTGCATCGCGAGCAGCTTTTTCCGTCATGCCAATACTTGCAACTTCGGGCGTGCAATAAGTGCAACCGGGAACGTTGCCATAATCCAACGGCTCGGGCTGATGATTGAATTTTTTTTCTGTGAAAGCAATGTGTTCTGCTGCTGTAATTCCTTCTTTACTTGCTTTGTGTGCAAGCGCCTGGTTTGGTGTACAATCGCCGATAGCATAAATATTCGGCACATTTGTTTGAAGAAATTTATCGGTAATAATTTTGCCTTTATCAGTTTTAATACCTAATTCTTCAAGACCGATATTTTCAATGTTTGCGGTAATGCCAACTGCGCTTAAAATAATATCAGCTTCTAAATTAACTATGCTCCCATCCTGTTTTTTTACAGTTGCTTTTACGCCGGAGCCGCTTGTATCAACGGTTTCAACCGTGGCGCTCGTCATAATTTCGATGCTTTGCTTTTTTAATTGTTTCTCAAGTTCCTTCGAGATTTCTTCATCTTCAATTGGCACAATTCTCGGCATAAATTCTACAATGGTAACTTTTGTGCCCATGCTGTTATAAACATAAGCGAACTCAACGCCGATTGCGCCGCTGCCAACAACGATCATCGTTTTTGGTTGCGTTGGCAAAATCATTGCTTCGCGATAACCAACAACTTTTTTTCCATCTTGTTTTAAGTTTTGCAATTCGCGGCTTCTTGCGCCGGTTGCAATTATGATAAATTTTGCTTCAACAATTTGTTTTTTTTCATCAGCTGCAGTTACTTCAATTTCATTTTTCGATTTTAATTTTGCAACGCCCATTATCACATCAATTTTGTTTTTTCTCATCAAAAAAGCAACACCTTTACTCATTTTATCAGCCACGCCACGACTGCGTTTGATGACTGCACTAAAATCTGGCGCAGCGCCGCTTGCATTAATTCCGTAGTTTGTGCTGTGCTTAAAATAATCCATCACATTTGCGCTTTTAATTAATGCTTTTGTTGGTATGCAACCCCAGTTTAAACACACGCCGCCCAAACTTTCTTTTTCAATGATTGCAACTTTAAAACCAAGCTGCGAAGCACGGATTGCTGCCGGATAGCCGCCCGGGCCACTTCCAATTACAACTACATCGTATGCCATAAATATTTAAAATTTTTATTTAATATTTAATATTTGAGCCAATTAATAAAATAAAAATATCTTAATGATTTTTTTGGCTGCTGATTTTTATCAAGCGAAAATACCTTCAAAATTGCAAACAGCAAAAGAGAGATGGGGATAATTATACAACCGTCTTAAATAATCTAAACAATTTTAAAAAAGAATTGTATAATGTTTTATGCTGATTTTATTAAATAATAAAGCCCCGTAAAAAAACGAGGCTTTAATTGATTAAAGAAATTTTTATATAAGCGCTTTTATTTTTTTATCTAAAACTGATTTTGGTACAGCGCCAATTTGCTTATCAACTACTTTTCCGCCTTTAATAAAAAGTATGGCAGGTATGGACGTTATACCATATTGCACACTTACATTCGGGTTGTTATCAACATTTACTTTACCTACATTTATTTTTCCATTGTACTCTTTCGATAACTCTTCAATTACCGGCCCGATTGCTCGGCAAGGGCCACACCATTCAGCCCAAAAATCAATAACATTTAATTTGTCACTTTCCAAAACTGAAGTTTGAAAGTTTGCATCGGTAAGTTCTGTAGCCATAATATTTTTTTTAGTTATTATTTTAATAGAGTTGCAAATATAACTCCAAATTTTTTTTATGCTTATATTGACTTATCCACCAATTTTTTTATGCTAATATGGTTGCAACTATGCCAACAGGACAGCTTAAATTATCTTTAAAAAGATAAAGCTTAATTTTTTGTTCTATAATTTAAAAAACGAAACCTTTCAAAGTTTATCAGCATTATGATAGTAAATTTTGCCTTGCTAAAAATTCTAATTTTTTATTTACATCAATTAATTTATCCGTAAGTTCAATATTTTCTTTTCTTAAGCGGTAAACTTCAAAGGCTTTTTCAATAGAAATTTTTATGTCGCTATCATTCCATGGTTTGGTAAGATAGTGGTAAACTTTACCTCTGTTAATTGCATCTATTACAGCATTAATATCAGTATAACCCGTTATAAGAATGCGCATAGGATCCGGATAAGTTTCTAATATAGATTCAAAAAATTCGATTCCTGTCATTTTCGGCATTCGTTGATCGCTAAGAATGACGTGAATATTTTCACGCTCCAAAATTTCTTTTCCTTCCTCGGCAGACTCAGCAATAAACACATGAAAATCTCTTCTGAACGATGCTTTAAATGAATTTAAATTATGCGGCTCATCGTCAATATATAATACATTTATAAACATGATTGATTGCTTCAAGAACTTTTTAATAAAGATAAATAATCAAAATATAATTTTGCATGAATTGCATCAAAAAGCAAAAAGTTTGAAAAACAATTAAATATATTGGACTTTTTAATGTTAAATGCAAAAAAAGTTAAAGGACTTTAACATTCTTCCAATAAATTTGCATCAATCCCTGCTATGACAAATGATATTCGAATACGTGCATTTAGAGCTACAGAAGATTTGGCTACCTGCGAGAAATTTGTTGCAGGTCATCGAAAAGTATTAGAGATATATGGCATTTCAAATATTACAACAAATACTTATGATTGGGTAAATAATCCATCTATTTTTGTGATAGTTGTAGAATCAATGGATAAGCAAAAGTTGTACGGTGGCGCCAGAGTGCAGGCTGTTGACGGGATTCACCCTTTGCCGATTGAAGAAGCTACCGGTAAAATGGATTCGAAAATTTATGAGATTGTAAGATATTATTCACAATTTGGCGCAGCAGAATTATCCGGATTATGGAATTCAAAAGAAGTTGCAGGCTTTGGCATTGGCAGTCTTTTTCCGTCAAGAGTAGCAATAGCATTAGCAGAACAATTAGGTATTCAGGTTATGTTTTCATTATGTTCTCCAACAACGGTTAGGTTTAAAAATTGGATCGGCGGTTTAGAGCTTACAAGTGTAGGAAATAAAGGAACTTTTTATTATCCAAAGCTTGATTTAATTGCCACCGCTTTATACTCTGATGATGTAATTAATATGCCACTGGCACACCCAAGGGAAAAAGAAAAAATTTTATTTTTAAGAAAAAACCTGCAACATGTTGCGAATGAAAAATCGCCATTTAAAAATATGAATGTAAATGTTCATTACGACTTAAAAATACAGTCAGCAAATAAAAATGAATTTAAAATAAAACTTAATGAACTAAATACAGCCCATTCATTCTAATTTGTATTTTTATAATTAATAAAAATTGATTGTTTCAATCTTTTAATTTACATGAAATTTTTGTTGTTTGCTTTTATATTTTTTATCGTAGGAAATTATAATTTTTTGAATGCTCAAAAAATTATTCAAATTACATCTGATAATATTCCTTTGCAGGTTGCACAAAGTTCAGATATATTGGTTGATAGTTTTAATGCATATTCAAGCAACAATATCAGTTCTGCAACCGATTTTAAGCCCAATCACAAAAATGTTCCTATTTATTTATTGCCAAATAATAAGATTTGGGTGCGCTTTTATATAAAAAATGAAAGTAGTGGAAACAATATTTTTTTAAGCTTGCAATATCCTAATATCAGTTATGTAAATTTCTATAAAGCCAGCCAAAGCGGCGAGCTTTATTGTGTTGCATCAACTGGTAATTTGCTGCTTTTTAATCATCGTACAGATGACAATATAAATTTTAATTTTCCATTAAATTTACCGTTAGATTCAACGGGTCTTTATTATTTGCAAATTGAAAGCCGCCATCCAGTTGAATTACCATTGCTTATCTATAATACTGCAGAACTTAATAAAGCAAACCAGGCTCAAATATTAATTATAGGTACTTATACCGGCATTATTTTATCTATTTTATTATACAATCTTTTTTTATTTTTTGCAGTTAAAGATGTAAGCTATATAGTATATGTTTCTTATCTTATATTGTTATTATTTGCATTATTAACATACTCCGGCTGGTCTTTTAAATTTTTATGGCCAAACCATCCGCAGTTCAATAATTATGCTGTTGTAATTACCTCATCTTTGCCCGGCATACCTGCGCTTATTTTTGCCCTGGTTTTTTTGCACGTAAAAAAATATTCCAAAATATTATCTTATTTATTTTATGCTTCAATTGCAATGTATTTGCTTATACTTATTTTTTGTTTTAGCATTCCTATAAATATCAGTTACAGTTTATTAAATTATACAGGTTTAATTGCTGGTTTTTTAGCTTTAATTTCTTCTGCATATATATCGCGCAAAGGATACCGGCCTGCTAATTATTACTTTATTGCATGGTTTATTTTTGCTTTAGGCAGGCAAATTCACTCTCTTACCAATTTAGGTATTTTACCTTACAATACTTTTACCAGTTACATTTTATATACAGGTTCGGCTGTTGAAACCATCTTATTATCTCTTGCACTTGCTGATAAAATTAATGTGTTGCAAAAAGAAAGAAATTTATCGCAGGCTGAAGCCTTGAAAGTTTCGCAGGAAAATGAAAAACTGATTAAAGAACAGAATGTAATTTTAGAAGAAAAAGTAACAGAAAGAACCGTAGAGCTGCAATCAACCAATCACCAGCTTAATCAAACATTAAGCGATTTAAAAGATACGCAAACCCAATTAGTAGAAGCAGAAAAAATGGCTTCTTTAGGGCAGCTAACCGCAGGCGTGGCACATGAAATAAATAATCCTATTAATTTCGTAAAATCGAATATTAAACCTTTACAACTCGATATAAATGATCTTTTCGAAATAATTGATGAATACAACCATTTGCATACAATAAACAATGGAAAAATTGAAACTCATCTTCAACATATTGATGAACTGAAAAAAGATATAGACCTCGATTATGTAAGAAAAGAAATTTATAACTTAATGAAAGGAATTGAAGAAGGCGCCGACAGAACCGCTGAAATTGTTCGTGGCTTGCGAACCTTTAGCCGCCTCGATGAAAGTGAGTTAAAAGTGGTGAATATACATGGTGGTATTGATTCTACATTAGTTCTTTTGCGAAATAATTTACCGCATTTTATAAAAATAATCAAACATTATAACGCTAAAGGTAATATAGAATGTTACCCTGGTAAGCTAAACCAGGTTTTCATGAATATCGTAAATAATGCTATACAAGCCATTAATTCAAAACCGGAAATGAGTGAAGAAGAATACATAAACATCACTACAACAGATATTAATGATCAGCATATTGAAATACGAATAAGCGATACCGGAATAGGAATGACAGAAGAAATAAAGCAAAAAATATTTGAACCCTTTTTTACAACAAAAGATGTAGGTGAAGGCACCGGTTTAGGCATGGCTATTGTGTTTAAAATTATTGAAAAACATAATGGAAAAATAACTATCCATTCTTCTCCGGGCAATGGTGCAGAATTTATATTAACTTTACCAACAAGGCAACCAATTTCTTAGAATTCTTATTAAACTGTTATGAGTGTTCCTGATAAAAAAGTAAAGGTTTTATATATTGATGATGAGCAAAATAACCTGAATGCTTTTCAGGCATCATTCAGAAGAAAATACAATGTATTTACTGCTTGTTCATCTGCTGAAGGCATGAGAGTTTTAAGTGAGCATCCGGTTCACGTCATTATAGCCGATCAGCGCATGCCGCACTCTACAGGAGTTGAGTTTTTTCATGTTGTAAGAAAATCACATCCCGATCCTATCCGCATTTTACTCACAGGTTATACTGATGCTGAAGCTATTGTAGATGCAATAAACAAAGGAGAAATTTACCGCTATATAAGAAAACCGTGGGATGAAATTGAATTACGTAATGCAATACAAAATGCGCATGAAATATTTATTACACGCGAGCAATTAAAACATAAAATTGCCGAGCTCGAAAAAACAAACGATGAATTAAACCGCTTTGTGTACAGCACTTCGCACGATCTCAGATCGCCGCTTGCATCAATTATGGGCGTATTAAATCTTGCAAAAATGGAAGGCTCTGTGCAGGATGCTAATAATTATCTTGGCATGATTGAAACCTGCGTTAATAAAATGGATGCTTTCATTCAAAAAATTATTGAATATTATAAAAGCATCCGCTTCGAGAATGAACATGAACTTATTGATTTTAATCAACTCTTAGATGAAAGCATTCAAATGTGCAGTATGCAAAATCCATCAATAACTTTTGACGTGCAAATTGAGCAGCCATGCGAATTTAAAGGCGATCTTTTTCGCTTATCAGTAATAATGAATAATCTTATTTCGAATGCAGTAAAATATCAAAGACCCACAGAAGCAAACCCAATGGTTATATTAAAGGTGCGTATTGATGAACATATAGCTGAAATAGTAATTGAAGATAATGGCATTGGCATATTAGATGAGCATGTAAATAATATTTTTAAAATGTTTTTTAGAAGCAGCTATAATATTACCGGTTTAGGCATCGGGTTGTATATTGTAAAAGAAGCGCTAACCCGCATTGGCGGCGAAATTTCGGTGCATTCAATTTATGGTTCGGGCACTACTTTTGAATTAATAGTGCCAAATTATATTAACGCATCTAAACCGGAGAAAAGTTAATTTTAATAATCAGCATTTATAAGTCCTTTGCAATTAACAGTACATTTTTTTTGGTTACTTTCAAAAGCCAGTTCAATTAATTTAATGATGTTATAACCATGTTCCGGCTTTTCTTTTAATGGTTTTTTATTTACAATTGTATCATATAAATTTTCATAATACAATCCAAAATTTCCTTTTTGTGATGGATATTTTATTTTGATAATTTCTCCGTTTATTTCTGTATGCAATAAACCATAAAATTCTTTATCTTCTTCGCCCCAGTTTGCAGATACAGGCAATTCACCCGCTTTTAGTTTTTCTTCCTGCACATCTTCACCATATTTTATAAACGAACCTTTTGTGCCTTGTATCATATAACGCGGGCTGGGCTCGCGCACAAGCATACTTGCTTTTAATATTACTTTTAAAAAACCATAGTTTAATTCAATATCAAAATAATCATCTGTTTTTGCAAACGCACGCTGCATGCGGATATCAGCATTTATCGTTTTTGGCAAACCAAATAAACACAAAGCCTGATCAATTAAATGCGCGCCTAAATCGTACAAAATTCCGCTGCCTGCATTAGGTTGCTCACGCCACACATTACCTGGTTTTGGATCGGGCCGATAACGATCAAAATGACCTTCAAATTCATGCACATCTCCCAGCAAATTTTTTGCAAGAATTTCTTTTATCGTTAAAAAATCTGCCACATAACGCCTGTTTTGAAAAACACTTAAAACTTTATTCGTTTTTTGTGCAGCATCAATTAACTGTAGCGCTTCGTTGCTTGTAATAGTAAATGGTTTTTCAAGCACAACATTTTTGCCGGCTTGCAAGGCACGCATTGCATAACTAAAATGCGTATCGTTTGGCGTGGTTATTATGGCAAGGTCAATATCAGTTTGCAAAAAATCATCTAAATTTTTTACCACTATTGCATCAGGAAATATTTTTTTTGATTCCTGCGCATTACGTTCTAACACAGCAATTAACTGATACTTTTTATTCGTTGCTAAAAATGGAGCGTGCATTATTTTTGCTGCGGCGCCAAAGCCAATTAAACCTGTTTTTATTTTTTCTGCCATCGCTTATTTTAATATGTTTTTTTATGAACCCGGCTTAAAAATAAAAATGATGCTTCGTTGCATCGCACTCTTGTACGCTTTGTTCAATATGCAACAAAAAATAAACCTATAAATCGTAATAAAATTATATAGGTTTATTGGCGTAAAATTTATAACAAAAAATCAATAACTTAAGCGCTTACTCAATTCTTCATCAATTTTTAGAAATAAATGTTCAGGCTTAAACACGCGCCAGTTGGGTAAATTCATTAATTCGATATAATAATTTAATTTTCTTTTTTTAAAATCGTGCTGCGTAGCTTCGGGCATGTTTAGCGAAACTATCCAGCCTTCTTTATCGGTCACCTCTTCAAACCATTCCTGATAATAATCTTTATCGCCGCTGTGAAAGTTGAGTACATTTTCGGTTATTAAAATAAACTTAGTAATTCCTTCAGCAAATAATTTATCGATCACATCGCGTTTTAAAGCCATGATATCATTTTCAATTGCATCATTCCATTCACCTAATAATTCTATAATGGCAAAATTCTGTTCATAATCTATAAACAAAATTTTCATGTATAAAGTTCTGCTTCCAAACTCATCCCACTGCGGATGAATATAATAATTATAAACAGTTTGTGTAAATTCAAACTCGCTGTAAATGCGGCCGTAAAAAGGCGAGCGCTCGTCTTCCTCTGCCGTATATAAATGCCGCCAGTTAAAAAAAGGTTCTATTTCGTGCATACAATTTCTCTATAATAAATTTACGAAACCTTTATACCGAAATCCAAATTTTTTTTGATGAGTTATTTGAATGATGAATGATGAATTATTAATGAGTAATTATTATTTATACGAATGTTTAAATGCTCAATAACAGTTGAACATTTAAACATTTGAAACTTTTGAACTTAATTGCTGAATAACGAACAAGACGCACAAGAGTGCGATGCAACTTAAGCTGCACAAGGATTTGCGGCTGACTTCAAAAAAAACATATGTTTATTGCAAGTCGAAAACTTTTTTTATTTTATCAACATAGTCGAGTTTTTCCCAGGTAAATAATTCTACTTTTTTTGTTACAACTTTTCCTTCGGGAGAATGAAATTCTTTTGTTACTATTTCATTGTTGCGACCCATGTGGCCGTAAGCTGCGGTTTCGCTGTAAATGGGATTGCGCAATTTTAAACGCTGTTCTATAAAATAAGGGCGCATATCGAAAAGGCTTTGCACTTTTTTTGCAATTTCTCCATCACTCAAATTAATTTTTGAAGTACCAAAACTATTTATGCTGATGCTCGTAGGCTGCGCCACACCGATGGCGTAAGAAACCTGCACTAAAATTTCGTCGGCAACGCCGGCAGCAACTAAATTTTTTGCAATATGGCGCGTTGCATAAGCCGCAGAGCGATCGACTTTTGACGGATCTTTTCCGCTGAAAGCGCCGCCGCCGTGCGCGCCCTTTCCGCCATAAGTATCTACAATTATTTTACGCCCGGTTAAGCCGGTATCGCCGTGCGGGCCGCCAATTACAAACTTGCCGGTTGGATTAATATGATATTTTATTCCGTTATTAAAAAGACCCTTATGATTTTTATATTTATCTTTTAATCGCGGCATTAAATAAGTGTGAATATCCTGTTTAATTTTTTGCTGCATTTTTTCTTCTGTATCAAATTCATCATGCTGTGTTGAAACTACGATTGCATCAATTCTTATAGGTTTATTTTCATCGCTGTATTCCAAAGTAACCTGGCTTTTTGCATCGGGTCGTAAATATTTCATGTCATCATTTTCTCTTCTTAAGCAAGCTAATTCCTTCAAAATATTATGCGCTAAATCTAATGCGAGCGGCATATAATTTTCTGTTTCGTTGGTTGCATAACCAAACATCATTCCCTGGTCGCCCGCGCCCTGTTCTTCTTTATTGGTTTTATCAACGCCCTGATTAATATCGGGTGATTGTTCGTGAATAGCCGATAAAACGCCACAGCTGTTTGCTTCAAACATATATTCACTTCTGGTATATCCAATTTTGCGGATAACACTGCGGGCAATATTTTGAACATCCAAATATGCCTTTGATTTTACTTCGCCGGCAAGTACAACCTGACCTGTGGTAACAAGGGTTTCGCAAGCCACTTTACTTTCAGGATCGAAGGCGAGAAAGTTATCAATTAACGCATCAGAAATTTGGTCGGCAACTTTATCAGGATGACCCTCAGAAACACTTTCGGAAGTAAATAAATAAGGCATATATATTTTTTAACGGCTGCAAAGATAATGTTTGAAAATATGTTATTTAATAAGAGAGTAAATTATATGCAGCCGCATTCTTTTTGTTGGATCAGAATAACTGCCGCCAGCCAATCGAATTCGCCCGCAGGCAGGTGAATTTAAAGGATTTGAAAACATGGGATATGGTGTTGCAGATAAAGCCGAAGGATAAATGTAATAGTCATGAAAAGGCGCGTATAAAATTAAATTATAATTCGGGTCTTTTTTTGTTACAATATCCTGCACATATCTTGTAATATTAATATTATATCTGTAATATATTTTGTTTGGAGGAGCGAATATGTTGATAGGAAAGCTTCCAAAGGTGGTTAGATCGGGCGTTCCGCTGCTGCCGGTAAATACATTAAAAACATCATTAAACAAAAAAAAGCGACGCGATGAATCAAAATTGTATGCGGCCAGAAATAATGCAGGTGGTGTTAAATATTGTTCGGAAGCATTTGCATTATCCGGAATTTGTTCCATCAATAATTCGGCGCGATGTATTATTACATTAGGAAAACCAGACAAAAGAGGAATGCGAATTTTTGTAAAAACACCCGGCTGAGCTTGTAAATACAATAAACTATCTGAAACGGTTCCCGCAGGTTCAGGATAATGTTTAGCAATTTCGGCCATTGAGCGATCTCTTAAAATATAATTTGAGTGAGCGCTGGCATAATGCGGTAATCCTAAAGTATCAAATGCAAAATTGCCTGCTATAAAATAACGAACCGCAGTATCTTGTTTACCAAGTGTAACAGGATCGGGATACCTGTAATAAATTGCAAGTTTTGTATTAGCTGTATCAAGCAAATTAATTTTTAATAGTGCATTCATGAGAGGATTATCCGAAGGATTTGCAGAAATTTGAAAACCCTTAAATGCCTGGTTAAAAGTTGTATCGTTTTTATATGCATTAGTAGAATCAAATACATGTAAAAAAATATGCCCGATTGAAGTATCTAATCGTATTCTTATTTGATTAATGCCGGAATCTACAAAAACATGAAAAGAATCTTTGAGTGTAATTGGATTAACTAATACTGCAGTATTATTTTGAGTAAGCTGAGCAGTTGCTTGTAAATTAAAAGTATTTGAATAAGAAGAATCTGCGTTAAATGGTTTACTATCAGTAATCTGAAAAACCCTTAGTGCGACTGTTTTAGTAGAATCTCCCCAAACACCTTTATAACTCAATGCTAATACAACCGAATCTAAAATAAGTTGACTTTTATTTATCCCAAAAGAATAAGGAAAATAAGATGGTTGCAACTGCACATTTATTGTGGCGCTTGTTTTACCAAATAAAGGATCGTTTACATAACCAAGAACATGGTCATCGCCAAGCGAAGGGCGAATTGAAGAATCACCGGCATTTACAGATAAAACTTCAAGCGAAGTATCTTTTGTAACTACGCCATCAATGGGTGGAATTAAACCTGCGCCAATATCCGTTGTTACGATTTTTGTACAAGCCGCAAAAAAAATAATTGAAAAAAAAATGACGGATAATTTACTTTTCACAGTTCTAAAATTCATTAATAAGTTACTTCGCCGCAAGCTCGTTATACAATTCTAAATACTCTGTTAAATCACTGTCCCATCCATTGAACGAAATAACTTTTTTACCTTTTACTTTAGCAAATTCATCAAGTAATTTTTTTTCAATTTTATCAGAACCAAAACTAATTATATCGGCATAAGTGGCGCCGCCTTTAAACATGGCTGTGTTAGTTCCGTCTTTAAAAACTTCAAGATCTTTGTCTTTAATATTTGCGTGAATTGCAGCCTGCGTAATAAAATCTCCTCCTAATTTTTCTTTAAAAGTATTTTCTCCAATCGTAAAAATTATTTTGCTTTGGCTGAATACTGGTTCTTTTTTATAAACAGTTTTAAGATACACCGGTATCAATCCCGTCATCCATCCGCTGCAATGAATTATATCCGGCGGCCATCCAAATTTTTTAACTGTTTCTAATGCGCCTTTACAAAAAAAGATGGTTCTTAAAGCATTATCATCATACCAGTTTCCCTGCTCATCATGAAAAACATATTTGCGTTTAAAAAAATCTTCATTGTCTAAAAAATAAACTTGTAATCGTGCATTAGGCAGCGAAGCAACTTTAATTTGTAAAGGATAATCATCATTATCAACCGAAACATTAATGCCCGATAAACGCACCACTTCGTGTAAACGATGTCTCCTCTCATTAATTAATCCAAAACGGGGCATTATACAACGCACTTCCAAACCTTTCTCGTTGCTTTTAATGGCTAATTTATTTACAATTTCTGCATACTCTGTAAGCTCCAGATAAGGAGACATTTCCGTGGCTATGAATAAAATTCTTTTCTTTGTTGACATTCGTGTGCAGCGTTTGACTTAAAAAAATTGCAAAAAATAAGTTGGCGAAATTACAAAAATTCATTTAAAAAGCAATTACTGCAAGTTATCAGCGCTTTAAATTGATTGCAATGATATTATTAAAAAAAATTAAAGACGTTAATAAGCGCCTTCATTTTTTAAAAAATAAGGGTAAGCTGATTGGCTTTGTGCCAACTATGGGCGCGTTGCATAAGGGTCACATTTCTTTGGTTGAATTAAGTAAAAAAAATAATGATGTTACAGTGTGCAGCATTTTTGTAAATCCAGTGCAGTTCAACGATCCGGGCGATTTTCAAAAATATCCTGTTGCCATAGAAAAAGATATTTTATTGCTTGAAAAAAATGGAGTTGATATTTTATTTCTTCCTTCAGTTAATGAAATTTATCCTGAAGGAATAAAAGATCTTCCGCATTATAATCTTGGTTTTATTGAAACAATTTCGGAAGGAGAATTCAGACCCGGCCATTTTCAGGGAGTTTGCCAGGTAATGCATCGTTTATTAAATATTGTTGTGCCAGATAAATTGTATTTAGGGCAAAAAGATTATCAGCAATGTTTGGTAATAAAAAAATTACTGCAATTAACACATATAAAAACTGAAATAAAAATTTGCCCGATAATTCGCGAAACGAACGGGCTTGCCATGAGCAGCCGCAATGTGCGATTGAATGAAGAAGACAGAAAAAAGGCAGCCGCTATTTATAAAACTTTAATTTTTATCAAACAAAATATTCAAACAAAAAATTTTAATGAATTAAAAAAAGAAGCTGCTGAAAAGCTTATTCGGAGCGGATTTGATAAAATTGATTATGTGGAAATAGCCGATGCAAATTCTCTTGAACTGATGATTAATCGGGATGAAAAAATAAAAATCCTTGCTTTAATTGCAGTTTATTTAAATGGTGTAAGGCTGATAGATAATATGTTGCTTAATTGATAATTTATAATGGAGAATGTAAAATTAAGGCTGTTTCATTTTTATTTTCAATTCTCCATTTTCAATTCTCCATTTTCCATTCTTCATTCTCCATTAACAAAACCTGCTTTAACTTTGCAGCCGCAATGCAAATACAAATACTAAAATCTAAAATTCACCGCGCTGTAATTACAGAAGCAAACTTGAATTATGTAGGAAGTTTAACGCTCGATGAAGATTTGATGGATGCTGCCAATTTTATCGAGAACGAAAAAGTTCAAATTGTAAATGTAAACAACGGCGAACGTTTAGAAACTTATTTGATAAAAGGAAAACGCAGCAGCGGAACAGTTTGCTTAAATGGACCGGCGGCACGCAAAGGCGCTGTGGGTGACGTAATTATAATTATTTCTTACGCAACGATTGATTTTGATGAAGCAAAACATTTTAAGCCTTCCATCGTTTTTCCAAAAGAAGGAAATAAACTATAATTATTTTCCGTTCACTCTTAATACTTTTTATTACTGCGTTTGAAGAACTTTAAAACTATATTAAAATTTTTTTTATTTATAACAATAGGAATTTTTTTAGTTTGGTGGAGCTTAAAACAAATTCCGTCCGGTAAATGGAGCGAATTTAAAACAGCTTTAAAAACAGCAAGATATTGGTTATTTTTTCCGGTTGCAATATTTCTTTTATTAAGTCATTTTTTGCGCAGTTTACGATGGAAATTATTAATGGAACCTTTAGGTTTTTTTCCACGAATACCAAATGTTTTTTTTGCTGTAATGATAGGATATCTTGCAAACCTCGCTCTGCCGCGTTTAGGCGAAATTTTAAAATGTACCATTTTAGCGCGCTACGAAAAAGTGCCGGTTGATAAACTTGCGGGCACAATAATAGCAGAAAGAGCTTTCGATTTAATTTGTTTACTGTTATTATTTTTAATAACACTTTTTTTGCAATATGATATTGTAGTTGCAGGTTTCAGCAAGTTGCTGCAACAAACATTTGTAACGCAGCAGGGAAATTTATCAATATCAAAAGCGTTATTTTTATTGGTATTAATAATTGCCGGTTTGCTTATTATTTATTTTATCTTTTCTCGCTTTGCGCATATCAATTTCATAAAAAAAATAAAACAAATTATCAAAGGCATTTGGCAAGGATTAATTAGTGTAAAAAATTTAAAAAGAAAAACACCTTTTTTTATCTACACGTTTAGTATTTGGTTTTTGTATTTAATAAGCACCTGGGCTGGCTTTTATGCAACAGAAGGAACAAATCATTTAGGAATTGCAACCGCATGCAGCGCATTATTTTTTGGATCTGTTGGCATGATCATTACTCCCGGCGGCATCGGCGCTTATGCTTATTTAATTGCAAAAATTTTAGAAGAAAATAATATACCCTATGCTTTGGCCTACGCCAATGGAACTTTGCAATGGTTTGCACAATTTCTTTTAGTAATTATTGTTGGTATTATTTGCGTAATCTTAATTCCCTGGTATAATAATAAAAAAATACATGAAGCAAGTTGATGCCATACAAAAAAAAATATTCTCGTTGCCTAAATTGTTAGCGCAAATTGCAAGCTGGCGCGTACTGAATAAAACAATAGTTTTTACAAACGGATGTTTTGATATTTTGCACGAAGGACATATTTTTTCTCTTTCACAAGCCGCAAAAGAAGCCGATTATTTAATTGTTGGCGTAAATGCGGATGCAAGTGTAAATAAAATAAAAGGCAAAGGCAGACCGGTAAATAATCAGCACAGCCGCTCATTAATTTTAGCATCTTTATTATTAACAGATGCAGTTATAATTTTCGAAGAAGATACGCCCTACAATCTCATCACATCAATAAAACCGGATGTTTTAGTAAAAGGCGGCGATTACACAATTGAACAAATTGTTGGCGCAAAAGAGGTAATTGCAAACGGCGGCAAAGTTATTATCAATTCAATTATCAAAGGTTTTTCTACTTCAGCGATAATTGAAAAAATTTCAGAAACCAGCAGTCAGAATTCAAAAAATAAATAAAGAGATCAAAACAGTTTTTAATTTTTTGTATTTTCTTTTTATCTTATTTCTCTAAATTTCTTACATTTATAATTCATCGTTCATAATTAATTAAAGTGCATAAAAAGAAATTAATCCCTCGTGATGTTAGCTGGCTCAGCTTTAATGCGCGTGTTTTACAGGAAGCAAACGATCCAACTGTTCCGCTAAAAGAACGCATTCGTTTTTTAGGAATTCATTCCAATAATATGGATGAATTTTTTCGTGTTCGCGTTGCAACTTTAAAACGAATGATCGAGCTTGGTGCTAAAAAAGTAAATTTTCATCTTATAGAAAATCCTCAGGCAATCCTTGATCAAATTCAAACAATAGTTTTACAACAGCAAAATGAATTCAACCGCATTTGGGAAGATATTTTGCACGAACTAAAAAATGAAAAGATTTTTTTAGTTGATGAAAAACATTTATCTGCCGAACAAAAAAAATTTGTAAGAACTTATTTTGATGAAGAAGTTCGCTCTAACATAATTCCTTTGTTAATTGAAAGCTTGCCGCAGCTTCCGTACTTGCGCGATAAAAGTATTTTTTTGGGCGTTGTTATGCGCAAAATAAATTCTGCTTACGAACAAAAATATGCGTTAATTGAAGTGCCCAGTAAAATACTCGGCCGCTTTGTGTTGCTGCCCTCAAAGCCGGATGACCACTACATAATTTTGCTGGAAGATATTATTCGTTTTAATCTTCCATACATATTTTCTTATTTTGGTTACGATCATTTTGATGCGCATGTTTTTAAAGTAACAAAAGATGCAGAAATTGATATTGATAACGATGTTACAACAACGTTTGTTGAAAAAATTGAAAAAGGTTTAAAAAATCGCCGTAAAGGAAAACCTGTGCGTTTTGTATATGATAAAGAAATGGATGCAGGCTTGCTTGAATATTTAATGAGACGGTTAAATTTATCGCGAAGAGATAATATTATTCCCGGCGGTCGCATTCATAATTTCCGGCATTTTATGGAGTTTCCTGATGTATTCAGCAAAAAAAATCCGCGCCGTTCGCCGTTTCGCCACCCTGCATTTGAAAATGCTTTGCGCGTTACAGATGTTATTTTGCAAAAGGATGTTTTACTCAATTTTCCTTATCATTCATTCAATGCATTGATTGATCTCTTGCGCGAAGCTGCAATGGATCCTGATGTAAAAACAATTAAAGTAACAGCTTATCGTTTGGCTGCAAATTCAAAAATTATTAATGCATTAATTAATGCTGTGCGTAACGGCAAAGAAGTTGTTGTAATGCTCGAATTAAGAGCAAGATTTGATGAAGAAGCAAATTTAGAATGGAAAGAATTGCTGGAAGAAGAAGGCGTAAAAGTTTTAATTGGCGTACCCAATATGAAGGTTCATGCAAAACTTTGCATTATAAAAAAACGCGTTGGTAATAAAACAATTCAATATGGTTTTGTTGGCACAGGAAATTTAAACGAAAAAACTGCAAAAGTTTATTGCGATTATTGTTTGCTTACCAGCAACAGAAATGTGATGGCGGATATTAACCGTATTTTTAAATTCCTTGAAAATCCAAAAACAATTGTTCAGCACATGCGCTCCTGCAAAACACTAATGGTTTGTCCCATTGCAATGCGCAAAGAATTAATGCAGTTAATTAATAAAGAAATAAAAATTGCAAAAGCAAAAAAACATGCTGAAATTATTGTAAAACTAAACTCGCTGAGCGATGCAGAATTAATACATAAATTATATGAAGCAGCAATTGCCGGCGTAGAAATAAAAATGATTGTTCGCGGAATTTTTTGTGCAATAGTCAAGAATAAAAAATTTAAAAAACCAGTAACTGCAATCAGTATCGTTGATGAATATCTCGAACATGCAAGAGTGTTTATTTTTCATAACGGAGGAAAAGAAAAAACATATATATCGTCAGCCGATTGGATGGTTCGCAATTTAGATCATCGCATAGAAGCTGCAATTCCTGTTTTTGATAAGCATATTCAAAACGAATTGAAAGATATTTTAAATATTCAGTTGCACGATAATGTAAAAGCAAGATGGCTCGATAATAAACTTTTAAACCATTATGTTTCTTCATCAGGCAAAAAGAAAGTTCGTTCGCAAATTGAAACTTATCATTATCTTTTTCAAAAAACAATGAAACATAAAGAAGATAGCAATGGTCATCCTGCGGCTCAAACAACGGTTATTAAAACACCGGCGGTTGTAAACGAGGCAACTATCATATCCAATTAATCTATCTTTTTTTGTATCCAATTAATCTATCTTTTTTCAAAAAACTTTATTAATTATTTCCAAATAAAATCTATCAGAACTTTTGTTCGAATTTTTTATTCCTCATTATAAAAAATAATTTGAATTGCATATCGGTTAATTTAGTTTTGAGCATCTTTCAAAAATAATTTTTATAAAATGAAATTAGCCGCTATTGATATTGGCAGTAATGCAGCCCGCTTACTGATAGTTGACGTAAATATTAATAGTGAAAATAAACCGCAATTTATAAAACTGAATTTAATAAGAGTGCCGCTGCGGCTGGGCTTCGACGTGTTTGAAAAAGCAGAGATCAGCAAACAAAAAATTGATATGATTATTCAAACCATGAAAGCTTACAGCCTTTTATTAAATGTGTATGAAGTGAAACATTTAAAAGCCTGCGCCACCAGTGCAATGCGCGATGCGCGCAACGGCAATGAAATAATAAAAAAAGTAAAAGTTGAAACAGGAATTGAAATAAAAATTATCAGCGGCGATGATGAAGCATCTATCATTGATGAAAATCATATTGCCGAAAATTTAGATAAAGAACATGCATATTTATACATTGATGTTGGCGGAGGAAGCACGGAACTAACCTTTTTTGCGGAAAGCAAATTGCGTTATAAAGAATCTTTTAATATTGGTACAATTCGCTTATTAAAAAATCAGGTGGATGAAAAATTATGGGATGAAATGCGCGAGCATTTAAAAACAAATACAAAAACTAAGTTGCCGATAATTGCAATTGGCTCCGGCGGAAATATTAATAAAGTTTTTTCACTCAGTAAAAAGAAAGAAGGCAAACCTTTATCGCTCGAATTATTGCGAGATTATTATAAAGAATTATCCAGTGTTTCACTTGCAGAAAGAATTAGAATTTATAATATGCGAACCGACCGTGCTGATGTTATTGTACCTGCTTTACAAATTTATGTAAACGTAATGCGCTGGGCTGATATTGATGAAATTTATGTTCCTAAAATTGGCCTGGCAGATGGATTGGTGCAAAATCTTTATGAAGAAATAAAAAATAAAAACATTTAAATCAAAAATTCGAAATTCGAATTTATTATCTTGAATTACTTTATCAAGACCAAAAGATCTCAGAAGTTTTAACAGAAAGGTTCAAAGTAACGAACTTTAAAGAAGTATTTTTCCTAACCTTTTTTGATAGAATTGATATGTTTTTAGAATCGTGGCGACTGATACAAATAAAATAATATCTATTCCGGCAATGACATTATGTAAGCGATCTCAATAAAAATCCATTCAAAAAACGAATGGATTTTTATACTTAATTGATAAAATTTCTAACTGCACCACCCTGGTTTCCGCAATTATTACATTTATAACAAGTGCCGCTGCGTATCATTAAATGCCCGCAAACATTACATGCAGGCTCATTTTTATTCAAGTAGCTTCAATCTTCTTTTCACAAATGCATTGCTTCTTTTGGTATGTGAAAGACCGATAATAAAAATTGTTTCTTCACTTACAACATAAAATATTTTGTAAGAAAATTTGTTTACAAGGTGTCGCCTCACAGGGTTCTTAATATAAGAGAATGTAAAAGGTTTCTCTTGAATTTCCTCCATTGCCAAAAGAAAATTATTATAAAAGCGTTTGCCTAAACCATTTAATCTGTTTTCAGAATAAATAAGCGCTTCGTCTGCATCTGCAAATACAATTGGCTTTATAACAAGGTTAAAAGCCATACTTCTCTTTGAAATATTTCTTTACTTCTTCCAAGCTCATTCCTTCATTTGGATTAGCTTCATGCATCTTTAGACGCTCTTCTGCAAAAGCAAGTTCTTCTTCGGTTATAGGCATTAGTTCTTCCTGCACGCTGCTCCATAATTCTTCTGCAAGAGCTATTTTTTCATCGGCAGGTAAAGACATTAATTCTTCTTTATTGTAAGCCATAAAAAAGTTTTTACTAAGTTACACTTTTTAACTGCACCCACCTTGGTTCCCGCAATTATTACATTTATAACAAGTGCCGCTGCGTATCATTAAATGCCCGCAAACATTACAGGCAGGGCGTACAAAATTTACAACGCAGACATCTTTACCACTTCAATTTCAGCGCCTTTATTAATTGCATCGGTTGCTTTATTGTATAAATCTTTGCTGGTCTGTTCGTCAAGAAAATAAGTGCCGCAATTGTTACATACATCTGCTGCAACTTTTTTAAAAATCACAATGGAGTCGTTGCGCTCTAATGTTACTGTTGTGGTTCCTTTTTCTAACTCACCATTTTTACAAACCGGACAAGTGTTCATTTTATTTTTGTTTTAAAATCAGCTGACCATAATTCAGGGTCTGGCTCATAGACTGTAACTATAAAGCATGAGCCATTTTCATTATTTTTTGCAACAATAATATGAATGGGTTTATGTTTCACAAATTTAAGCATTAAATAAGCTGGATAAGGTTTTTCATCAGAGTATTGTTTTATTATCTCTCCGGAATACACAACTTGCAGAACATCTTCTGTCTCAATTCTTCTTTCGAACATTCGCTTAAAGGAGTGTTCGCCAATCTGAACTTTTTTACAATCAAGAATATTTTCTTTTAAAAGAGTCATTGATAACTATCTGAAAATTTGAACAAAATCTGTTTATCACAGACCGCTCTGTAGCCTTTAACTTCTAACTACATCCCCCCTGGTTTCCGCAGTTATTACATTTATAGCAAGTGCCGCTGCGTATCATTAAATGACCGCAAACATTACATGCTGGCGCATCACTTTGCATAGATTTCGCTGCTGCATTTACTGCGTCCATAATAACTTCTTTTTTCGGTGCAGAAGTTTTTTGCACTTTTTGCGTTTGCGTTGCAGGCGCAGTATTCGTTGAAGATTTTGTAATCCGCACGCTGCTTAAAGTTGGCTTTTCAAGCGGCGTTATTTCTTCTTCATTAACTGCATTCGTAATTTCAGGTTTGTCTAAAACATGCACCAGGTCTGTTCTTCCCAAATATTCATAACCCAGCGCACGGAAAATAAAATCAACGAGAGAAGTTGTTGTTTTAATATTCGGATGGTCAACCATTCCTGCTGGTTCAAACTTGGTGAACACAAATTTTTCTACAAACTCTTCCAGCGGAACACCGTATTGCAAACCAACCGAAATGGAAATAGCAAAGCAGTTCATCAAACTGCGAAGTGTTGAACCTTCTTTAGCAAGGTCAATAAAAATTTCTCCTAAAGTTCCATCGGCATATTCGCCGGTGCGAAGAAAAATTACTTGTCCACCCACCTTTGCTTTTTGTGTGAATCCACGACGTTTTGCAGGTAACGTTTTTCTTTCCACAATTCTTGAAAGCTGGCGCTTGAAAGTTGTGTCATCACTTTCAGTCATACGTTTCTGAACTTCTTCTAATAATTCTTCAACAGAAAGTTTACTTAGATCAACTATATTACTTTCTTCAGTTATTGTTTGGTGTTTAGCGTTTGGCGTTTGTTCGTTGATTTCTTGTTTCTTGTTACTTGTTTCTTGTGATTTTTTCTTCTTGTCTGATTTGTTACTCAACGGTTGAGAAAGTTTAGAACCATCACGATACAATGCATTTGCTTTCAATCCGAGCTTCCAGCTTAGCATGTAACAATCTTCAATTTCTTCAACAGTTGCTTCATGCGGAAGATTAATTGTTTTAGAAATTGCGCCGCTCAAAAATGGCTGGCATGCTGCCATCATCCTGATATGTCCATAAGCATGGATAAAACGCTCTCCTTTTTTTCCGCATTTATTGGCACAATCAAAAACAGGCAAGTGTTCTTCTTTTAAATATGGTGCGCCTTCAATCGTCATTGTTCCGCAGATGTAATCGTTGGCTGCATCCATCTGTTCATCGGTAAATCCAAGCGATTCAAGCAAATTAAAATTCCAGTCGTTGTATTGTTCAGCAGTAAAACCTAATCTTTCCAAACAGGCTTCACCCAAAGTATATTTATTAAAAATGAAAGCAATTTCAAAAGCGCTTTTTGCTGCATCATTCAGCTTTTTAATTTCTTCTGCAATGAAACCTTTTTCACTTAATGTTTGTGAATTGATGAAAGGCGCTCCTTCAAAACTTGCTGCACCAACAGCATATTTTTCAATCGCAGAAACTTCTTTATCTGTATAATTTAAATTTCTTAAAGCCTGCGGAACAGATTGATTTATGATCTTGAAATAGCCGCCGCCACTTAGTTTTTTAAATTTCACTAACGCAAAATCAGGCTCAACACCAGTGGTGTCGCAATCCATTACCAAACCGATGGTTCCGGTTGGAGCAATTACTGTTGTTTGCGCATTTCTATAACCAAATTTTTCACCCAATTGCACTGCATCATCCCAAGCTTTTGTTGCAGCAGTTAATAAATAATCCACGCAATATTTTGCTTTAATTCCCTGCGGTTTTATTTCAATTCCTGCATACGCATCATCTGCATCGTAAGCCGCAGCGCGATGGTTGTGCATTACGCGAAGCATATCTTCTTTATTCTCTTCGTATTTTTCAAAAGCACCAAGATAACTCGCCATTTCTGCGGAGGTTTTATACGCAGTGCCTGTCATGATTGCGGTGATAGCGCCTGCAATGCCGCGTGCTTCTTCACTATCATAAGGAATTCCGCTCACCATTAACATGGAGCCAAGATTTGCAAAACCCAAACCAAGCGTTCTGTAATCAAAAGAAAGTTGTGCCACTTCTTTGGATGGAAACTGCGCCATCAAAACAGAAATTTCTAAAACCACAGTCCATAAACGCGTGGTATATTCAAAACCTTCTACATCAAAATGATTATCACTTTCATTATGAAATTTTCTTAAGTTAATTGATGCAAGATTGCAAGCAGTGTTATCTAAAAACATGTACTCGCTACACGGATTAGATGCATTAATTCTTCCACCTTTCGGGCAAGTATGCCATTCATTAATTGTAGTATCGTATTGCGTTCCGGGATCAGCGCAGCGCCATGCAGCATAAGCAATTTGATTCCAAACTTCGCGTGCAGGAATTTTTTTCATCACACGTCCATCTGTTCTTGCCTTCAATTCCCAATCGCCATTTTGTTGTAAGGCTTTAAAAAATTCATTCGGAATTCGGATTGAATTATTTGAATTTTGACCGGATACTGTTTGATAGGCTTCGCCTTCATAAGCATTATCATAACCTGCAGCAACCAATGCAGCAACTTTTTTTTCTTCTTCAACTTTCCAGTTGATGAACTGCATGATTTCAGGATGATCCAAATCGAGACAAACCATTTTTGCAGCACGACGTGTTGTGCCGCCACTTTTTATTGCTGCTGCTGCTCTGTCGCCGATTTTTAAAAAGCTCATTAATCCGCTGGAAGTGCCGCCGCCACTGAGTTTCTCACTCTCACCGCGAATCTTTGAATAATTTGTTCCCACGCCGGAGCCATATTTAAAAATGCGCGCTTCACGGGTCCACAAATCCATGATGCCGCCTTCATTCACCAAATCGTCATTTACACTTAAAATAAAACACGCATGTGGTTGCGGTCTTTCATAAGCATTTGTAGATTTTTTTAATTGTTTATCTTTTCCATCAACATAATAATGACCCTGCGCTTTTCCGCTGATGCCGTAGCTTTCGTGCAAACCGGTGTTAAACCACTGCGGACTATTCGGCACGCAAGCCTGGTTTAAAATTGTATAAATTAATTCATCATAAAAAATATTTGCATCGCGTTCAGAAGCAAAATAATTATAGCGTTCGCCCCAAACTTTCCAGCAGTTTGCCATGCGATGCGCAACTTGTTTAATAGAAGTTTCTCTTCCCAAACTTCCATCAGGCTGCGGCACGCCGGCTTTGCGAAAATATTTTTGCGCAAGAATATCTGTTGCAATCTGGCTCCATTGTTTCGGCACTTCCACATTATTCATTTCAAAAACAATTTCGCCATTGGGATTGCGGATAATGCTGGTGCGGTAATCGTATTCAAATAAGTCAAACGGACTTACATCTTCTTTTGTGAAGCGGCGCTGAAACTGTAAGCCTTTGTTAGATGACTGATTGGGCATATTATAAGATTTTTATTTTTGAGAAAATTGGTTTTTCGTTTGCTAAAAAAATTTTAAAGCAGTTGACGAAAATAATTTTCTGTTTTGAAATAATAACATTTGAAATATTAACAAGTGTGCAAAAGGAAACTATGCTTTTTCACACTCCGCACCTGCATTGAATTTGATACTGTAAAAATAAATTTTTAGATGTTAATGCGGATTTAATGTAAATTTTTTGTATTATCGTAATTAAAATAATTTCTTCAATAGGTTAATTATTTGGGTTTTCGATTTTTAAATCCAATGCCTTAATTAAACGTATTTAAAAATAATCTCATAAATAAAAAAAATTTTTTGCATTTTTGCAATGTGCATCCATATACCTATTTGCATGAAGCATAAACTTTATCATCAATTTACAGAAAGAAAAAAACTTGGGCGAAAGTCGTTCACTGTATTAATTGATCCCGATAAAGTGGATGGCGCAAAAATTGATCAGATAGTTAGCCTGGCAATTGATGCAAGTGTTGATTATTTTTTTGTTGGCGGAAGTTTGGTAATCTCCAATAATTTGGATGAATGTATCCAGCAAATAAAATTATCCTGCGATATTCCGGTAATACTTTTCCCCGGCGCGCCTTCGCAGGTTAGCAAATATGCCGATGCTTTATTATATCTTTCATTAATCTCCGGTCGCAATCCCGAATTATTAATTGGTCAGCACGTAATGAGCGCGCCCTTTGTAAAACAAAGTGGTTTGGAAATAATGCCAACCGGTTACATGGTTATTGACGGCGGCGCGCCCACAACGGTTTCCTATATTTCAAATGCGTCGCCAATACCTGCGGATAAAAATGAAATTGCTATGTGCACAGCAATGGCTGGCGAAATGCTGGGCATGAAATTAATTTATATGGATGCCGGCAGCGGCGCAAAACGACCGATCACCGAAACAATGATTGAAAAAGTTGCATTAAATATTCAGGCTCCTTTAATTATCGGCGGCGGAATTACAGAGCCTGAAAAAGCATATCGTAATTGCAAGGTTGGCGCCGATGTAATTGTAGTTGGTAATGCAATTGAAAAAGATGCGTCTCTCATAAAAGAAATGAGTGATGCAATTCATCAGCTCTCTGTAATAAATCAATAATTTTTTTTTTTGACATCTGCATTAATAACTTCCTGATTTTTTCTTCACATTAAAATAATTTCTAAAAAAATATAGGTTTATTGAGAAGGTTAAAATCAATAAAAGATTTTTGCCACTTTTCTTCTAACTTATCATATACTATTTTCGCAATTAATAAAAAGAAAATTTATTTATGAAAGTAGCTGTTGTAGGCGCCACAGGTTTGGTGGGTTCCAAAATGTTGCAGGTTTTAGCAGAAAGAAATTTTCCGGTAACAGAATTAATTCCGGTTGCATCAGAACGCTCGATTGGCAAAGAAATAGAATTCAAACAAAAAAAATATAAGATAATTGGAATGAACGAGGCAATTGCCGCAAAACCGGTGCTGGCGCTGTTTTCAGCCGGTGGAAGCACTTCGCTTGAATGGGCGTCAAAATTTGCAGATGCCGGAATAACAGTAATTGATAACTCCTCAGCATGGAGAATGGATGCAACAAAAAAATTAATAGTTCCCGAAATTAATGCAGATGCTTTAACAGAAAAAGATAAGATAATTGCAAACCCGAATTGTTCAACAATTCAAATGGTTGTTGTATTAAATCCGTTGCACAAAAAATATACAATAAAAAGAATTGTGGTGAGCACTTATCAAAGCGTTACCGGCACAGGAAAAAAAGCGGTTGATCAATTAATGAATGAAAGAAAAAATGTGCAGGGCGAAATGGCTTATAAATATAAAATTGATTTAAACGCCATTCCGCAAATAGATATTTTTTTAGAAAACGGTTACACCAAAGAAGAAATGAAAATGTTAAATGAAACTAAAAAAATTATGCGTGATAATTCTATTCGTGTAACAGCAACAACGGTTCGCATTCCCGTAATGGGCGGACATAGCGAAAGCGTAAATGTTGAATTTGAAAAAGATTTTGAGTTGAGTGAAGTAAAGAATTTGTTGAAACAAGCGCCCGGCGTGGTTTTACAGGATGAACCACAAAATCAAATTTACCCAATGCCATTATGTGCTCATGAAAAAGATGATGTTTTTGTAGGAAGATTGCGCCGCGATGAAACACAGCCTAACACTTTAAACATGTGGATCGTGAGTGATAATTTGCGCAAAGGCGCAGCAACAAATGCTGTACAAATTGCAGAATATTTATTGGAAAAAAAATTATTGCAATGCAATTAAACACTATTTTTTCATGGATATTGAAACACTAAGACAATATTGTTTATCGAAAAAAAATGTAACCGAAGGGTTTCCTTTTGGAGAAAATACGCTTGTATTTAAAGTTGGGGGAAAGATTTTTTTATTGGCTTCACTAACCAGCAATCCCTTACAATTTAATGCAAAATGCAATCCCGATAAAGCTTTGGAACTGCGCGAACAATTTAGCGCTGTGCAGCCGGGCTATCACATGAATAAAAAACACTGGAACACTGTAATTGTTGACGGAAGCATTCCTCAAAAAAAATTAAAAGAAATTATTGATGATTCTTACCAATTAATTCTGCAATCGTTGCCTAAAAAAATACAGGAGGCTTTGAAATAAGTTTACTCTTCCAAACTCCGGTTAATAAATTTTACAAGTGGCTGTAATGCGTCAAATGCAGTTAAAATTTTTTTCTCCAAATTTTTATCGGTTAACTCTGCATCCGTTAAATATTGTAACGCAATAAAATTTTTCATTTTTAAATATTCTATTGCAGCATTATTTTCATCGTAACCTTTTGGCGGCCGGCTTAAGGCTGCACCTTCGCTTTTATCAATATCGCCATAAACAGTTTTAAATTTTTTATTGTTTAATATGCTTTTAAACTCATCAAAATTATAATCAATTTCCTGCCGAACTTTTTTTAAATTTTCAGGCATTGGCATCCACAAACCACCGCCCACAAAGCTTTGCGAAGGTGCAATGTGAATATAATATCCTGAAAAAATACTTTTTTTTCCGCCACGATTTATGCTTGCGCCCATGTTTGTTTTATACGGCGATTTATCTTTGCTAAAACGCACGTCGCGGTTAATACGAAACATGCAATCTTTCGCTTTTAACTGGGCAATATCTGCATCTTTTTTTCCGTGCATTGAAATAATTTTCATAACAAAATTTGCAAAATCTTCTTTTGCAGTTTCGTAATTTTTTCTGTGCGTTTCAAACCAATCTTTATTATTATTCTTTGCCAAATCTTTCAAAAATTTTATCGTGCTTTGTTCAATCATATTATTTAAATAAAGATGATAAATAATGAATAAAATTAGAAATGATAATCAAAATATTTTTTTAATTTTTAATTTTAGCTTTTAACTTTAAATGAATCAGCAAACCGGAAAATACATTATCATAATCGGCTTAATTATTTTATTAATTGGCATACTAATTTATTTCTTTCACGACAAGCTAAATTGGCTCGGTAATTTGCCCGGCGATATTTCCATCAAAAAAGAAAATTTCAGCTTTTATTTTCCAATTACAACAATGATTATTGTAAGCATTTTACTTTCAGTAATTATTCAAATCGTTAGAAAATTTTTTTAATGAATTTTTTATTTGCTGTTTAGATAACAAAAATAATTACATTCGATAATTAACAATTTCTAATGCAAGCCACAACCAGCCAACGTTTTCTTGCCCTCGACGTTTTCAGAGGCCTGACAATTTGCTTAATGATTATCGTAAACAATCCCGGCGGCGATCCAACTTTTACACCGCTTGAACACGCGCACTGGAACGGGTTTACACCAACCGATCTTGTATTTCCATCATTTATGTTTGCAGTTGGAAATGCTATGAGTTTTGTAATGAAAAAATGGAGTGACATGCAAACTTCGCATGTGCTCGGTAAAATTTTAAAACGCACCATCATCATTTTTTTATTAGGATATTTGATGTATTGGTTTCCTTTTTTTCAGTATGATAATTACGGACATCTTGCTTTATCGCCGATTTCTGATACAAGAATTTTTGGGGTGTTGCAACGTATTGCGCTTGGATATTTTTTTGCTTCGCTGATGATCTATTTTTTAGGATTGAGAACAAGCATTTTTATTTCAATTCTTATTCTTATAATTTATTGGCCTGTGATGTTGTATTTTGGTGATGCGCCCAACCCTTTGGATGTTCACACAAATGCGGTTTTAAAACTTGATACATGGTTAATAGGCACCAAACATTTATACATGGGCGAAGGTTTCCCTTTCGATCCTGAAGGTTTGCTCAGCACTTTTCCTTCAATTGCAAATGTTGTTGCCGGTTTCGCTGTTGGAAGGTTTGTGCAGCAAAAAGGTAAAACGTATGAAGGTCTTACCAAACTTTTACTTGCAGGTTTCATCTTAATTATCATTGCCTTTTTCTGGAATTATTTATTTCCTATCAACAAAAAAATATGGACGAGTTCTTTTGTTTTGCACACAGTTGGTCTTGATTGTATGATTCTCGCCGGAATAATTTATCTAATAGATTTTGCCGGAAAAACGCGCTGGACTTACTTCTTCGGGGTATTTGGAAAAAATCCGTTAATCATTTATTTATTTTCCGAACTATTATCCACAACTTTAGACATGATAAATGTTCACGATAATTCTGCGCACGATTGGGCTTACAACAATATTTTCAGCAATGCAGGTCCTTACATTGGTTCGCTGCTTTTTGCAATCTGTTTTATGCTCCTTTGCTGGTGGCTTGGTTACATAATGGATAAGCAGCGCGTTTATATTCGCGTATAATTTTTTTAATCAAATAAACTAACATAAAATTATTCTCAAATAAAAATGTGTAATATGGTTACCGCACCTTTTAATTTAAAAAAATGGATTGATGAAAATCGTAATCTATTAAAGCCGCCGGTAGGCAATCAATGTGTCTATAAAAATGCCGAAAATTTTATTGTGATGATTGTTGGCGGCCCCAATTCCCGAAAAGATTATCACTATAATGAAAGCGAAGAATTATACTATCAGCTCGAAGGAAATATTGTGTTGAAAATAATTGATGACGGAAAGCCAAGAGATTTGGCAATTAATGAAGGTGATATGTTTTTGTTGCCGCCACAAACACCGCATTCACCGCAAAGACCTGCAAACACTGTGGGTTTGGTGATTGAGAAAGTTCGCGAAGAAGCCGAGGATGAAAAAGATGCCTTTATATGGTTTTGCGAAAATTGCGCAAATAAATTGTATGAAGAATTTGTTTTTGTAAAAGATATTGTAAAACAGTTGCCACCGATTATGGAAAAATTTTATTCATCAAAAGAATTGAGAACTTGTAAAAAATGCGGAACGGTGATGGAACCGCCAACCCCTGCCCCTAAAGGGAAGTAATAAAATTTATTTTTAATTTTTAGTATAAATTAAATATGACCTTTTAGGGGTATGAAAATTGACATTCACACGCATATTATGCCGAAAGTAATGCCAAACTGGACAAAGAAATTTGGCTATGGTGAGTTTATTCATTTAGAACATCGCAACTGCGGCGCTTGTATGATGAAAAGCGATAAGGTTTTTCGTGTGGTTGAAGAAAATATTTTTAATGCAGAAAAAAGAATTAAAGAATGTGATGAAAATGCAGTAACTACACAGGTTTTATCAACAATTCCCGTTTTATTTAATTATTGGGCGAAAGCAAAAGATGCTTTAGAAACTTCGAGATTTTTTAATGATCATATTGCCGAAACAGTTGCAAAAAAACCAAAAAGATTTATCGGAATTGGAACGGTGCCTTTACAAAATGCAGACGTTGCCATTAAAGAAATGGAGCGTTGTGTGAACGAATTAAAAATGCCCGGGTTAGAAATTGGAACCAATATCAATCAAAAAAATTTAAGCGAAAAAGAATTTTTTCCATTTTATGAAATGGCCGAAAAGCTCGGCTGCGCCTTATTTGTACATCCGTGGGAAATGATGGGTGAAAAAAATATGCAGCAATATTGGCTTCCCTGGCTCGTGGGAATGCCTGCGGAAACTTCAAGAGCCATTTGCTCGATGATATTTGGTAGTGTGTTTGAAAAATTTCCAAAATTACGAGTTGCGTTTGCGCACGGCGGCGGCTCATTTCCAATTACAATTGCAAGAATTGAACATGGTTTTAATGTTCGCCCTGATCTTTGTACTGTGGATAATAAAATTAATCCACGGAATTATATAGGTAAATTCTGGACAGATAGTTTGGTGCATGATAAAAAATCACTTCAATTTATCATTGATTTATTTGATGAAAATAAAATTTGTTTAGGCAGTGATTACCCTTTTCCCTTAGGAGAAAAACATTCCGGGGAATTGATTGAATCAATGAATTTTTCAAAAGAAATAAAGGAAAAATTATTTTATAAAAATGCGATGAATTGGTTAGGAAAAGTTGAAACTTAAATATTTAAAGTTGAATATACTCACTCATTTCCTGTTGATATTTTTTTGCAATTGCTGACGCATCTTCCGCAAAATTTTCATTTTTCCCTGCATAGATAATTGTACGGCTTGCATTAACTAATAAGCCACAATCCCTATTCAGTCCGTATTCGCAAACTTCTTTTAAACTTCCTACCTGAGCACCAACTCCGGGAATTAATAAAAAATTATCAGGGATTATTTTACGAATATTTTTTAATTCGCTTGCCTGGGTTGCGCCAATTACAAACATTAAATTATCCGCAGTTCCCCATTTTGAAACTGTTTTTAAAACTTTTTCATACAAAAATTCATCACCGGTTTTTTGAAGTTCAAAATCGGCTGCGCCTTTATTAGAAGTTAATCCTAACACGATAGCAAATTTATTTTCATATTCTAAAAATGGACGAACACTATCTTCGCCCATGTACGGATTTATAGTTACTGCGTCAAATGGAAAAATCTCAAAAAAAGTTTTTGCATATTGTACAGAGCTGTTACCGATATCACCACGCTTTGCATCTGCAATTTTAAAATGTGTTGATGGAATATAATGCAAAGTTTTTTCCATCATTTTCCATCCTTTTAAACCTTGCGCTTCATAAAAAGCTGTGTTTATTTTGTAGGCAACGCAATAATTTTTTGTTGCATCAATTATCGCTTTATTAAACTCGAAAACCGCATCAGCAGCAGATTGTAAGTGTTTTGGAATTTTAGTTACATCCGTGTCCAATCCAACGCAGAGAAACGTTTTTGTTTGTTTTATTTGATTGATAAGCGTTGCTCTGTTCATAAAATTCTATTAAGCATCAATATCTTCATTTTCAATTTTCAAATTGTCTTTTCGTTTCAACATTTCATCGGCAATCGCTTTTGCATCTGCGTCTTTTTCCTTTAAATGATGTATGATGTTTTCATAACTTTTTTCATCCCGATTCTGACTCAACTTAAATATATTTTCGATTGATGTTATTTTTATTTCAAACGCAATAATTGCAGGCGCGAGCCGCTGCACATAATCATCAGGCAAATGATGAAATAATGCCGGAGAATTTTTATCATTTTCAAAATAAGCTGTTGTTTTTTTAAGAATATTTATTAGTTGTTCTTCATTTAAAAAATTTAACTCACCTTCTGCATGAACAGTAATATAATTCCAGGTAGATGCTGTTTGCGGATTAGTGTACCAGCTTGCACTTACATAACTCTGCGGGCCGGTAAAAACAGCAAGCACATTTTTGTTTTGCATGAATGCTTTATGATGATCGGTTTGCTTCATGATATGGCCGAGCAAATAAAATGCATCTTTTCTTTGTTCCATCAACACAGGCACGTGCGTTGCAACAGGCTTTCCATCTGCATTACAGCCGCATAAAATAATAAACGGGTGTTGCTGCATAAAAGAAATTACTTCTTCGTTATCAGATGTTTTGAAGTAGGAAATATGGTACATGCTCCGAAGATAAAAATAAAAAAATCAAGTTCTTTATGGCAAAAAGTTATTGCATTGAACGTAAAAAAATATAACAAATCAAAAAAACCACTTATATAATTATTTTATTGGTTTAATTGTTGCAGAAATCAATTGCGGTGGTTTTAGGCAAGCTGAGTAAAATTTGTTATTATTTTTAATTTACATGTTTACATTTGTAAATGTTTTATAACTTTCAATATCTTTTTTATCCACTAACTTAAATAACCCATCACATGGCAAAAACAAATAACAAAAAAAGCGCAAAAAAATCAGTGCAAAAAAAATCTTCGAACAAAGGAACACAGAAAAAATCGGCTCCTAAAAAATCTTCAAACAAAGGAGCACAAAAAAAATCGGCTCCTAAAAAAGCAATGAAAAAATCAGCGCCGAAAAAGTCTTCAAACAAAGGGACACAAAAAAAATCAGCGCCAAAAAAAGCGATGAAAAAATCGGCACCACAAAAATCTTCAGGCAGCGGAGCAATGAAAAAATCAGCGCCAAAAAAATCTTCAAACAAAGGAACGCAGAAGAAATCGGCACCGAAAAAAGAATCAGGCAATAATGGTCAGGAACAGGATAAAGAACAACAACCACTTATGCCTGAAATGCCCAGTGAGCCTGCATCTGAGGGATCAACTAATTCTTCATCGTCTGATTCTTCATCGTCGTCCTCTTCTTCTTCTTCAGAAAACAGTTAGAATTTTTTTAGCACGTTAAGCTGCCGGTAAACTGCCCGCAGCTTTTTTTATTTTTTATAAGTAAATAAGAAAAGATAATTTGTGAAAATGTAATACTAAAAAACTGTATTAGTAATTTATTCTGATTTTTCTTCCCCTTTTTCACCAAGCTTTACAATATCGCCTTTTTGAAAAAGGATGGCTTGCAAAGTTTCTCTCCATTTAGTTTTTTTGCGCAAAAGAAATTCAAGGTCCATTCCAAAATGTTTAAATTCTTCGTGCTGCGCATTTTCCATAATCGCTTTTGCTTCTTTATCTTTTTCTACATCCATCCGCTGTTCGTACCAGTTTATTGCATCGGCTTCTTCGGTTAAAGAAGCGATCATTCTGGCAAAAGTGCGCGTTTCGTGGGAAAGTTCACTTGGTGGTTCGTGGTATTGTTCAAATGCCATGTTATTGTTTTTGTGAACTAAGATATAAATTTTGAAAGCATTTTACTTTATTTTATTTAGCAGAAATATTTTCGATAAACGAAAAATAAATTATAAAACCAATTGCCATAAACCTTTTACCGGAAAGAATAAATTGCTTTTGTTATTTTTGCATCGGAATTGTTGAATAAAGAACAGGAACCTGAAGAGTGCGACGCAACGAAGTTTAATTGATAGCTACAGCCCAGTTCATAAAAAAATTCTTTAAAATAATTAAAATATGATTAAAACAGGAAATCCGGTAATTAGCATTTACACCGAAATGACGCCCAACCCGGAAACGATGAAGTTTGTGGCAAATAAATTATTATATCCCGGAAAAAGTATAGACTTTCAGGATGAAAGCAGCGCCGGACCTTCGCCGCTGGCAAAAGAATTGTTTAGTTTTCCTTTTATAAAAAGTGTGTTTATTGCAAGCAATTTTGTTACGCTTACAAAAACTGCTGAAACTGAAGACTGGCAGGATGTTATGCCCGTGATTAAACAATTTTTGAAAGATTATCTTGAACAAGGTGGCGTGATTGTGAATGAAGAAGAAGCCGATAAAGTAAAACAGGAAGCGAGCAATACTGTAAATGTTGATGACGATGATGTGGTAAAACGCATAAAAGAATTATTGGATAATTATGTAAAACCTGCGGTGGAAATGGATGGCGGCGCTATACAATTTAAAAATTATCATGCGGGCGTTGTGAACTTAATGTTGCAGGGAAGCTGCAGTGGATGCCCCTCTTCGATGATTACTTTAAAGGCCGGCATTGAAGGAATGATGAAGCGGATGATACCTGAAGTAAAAGAAGTGATTGCAGAAGGTGAATAAATTTTTTGTGAGCGAATAATTAAAAAAAGCGTTTCAATTTCTTGAAACGCTTTTTGCTTTGTACAATAATACTTTCCAAGCTGAAATTTTTACCAGAAAAATTGCTCTTTTGTAATTTTTCCGTCTTTTACTTCGTACACACAAATTTCATTCATGTTTTCGCGACCTCTGCCTTTCATCGTAACATCCATGCTTAAACCAAATGCAATGGAATTACCCATTATTATTGGCTCTGTTGCAGTTATACCATGCACATCTTCGAGCATACCTTGAAAATCTTTGCCTTTTTTCTTTATGGCATCAAGTCCCTTTACTTTTTGCGGAAATCCGGGCATTTCATCCGGCTCAATGCTTTCAGCATCCTGAGCGAATAATTCGTTTTGCGCTTCTTCAAATTTACCTTGCTTACAAAGTTCAACAAGGCGGTTTGCAACTTCCTGAGTACTCATAAATTATCGTTTTTTTGGTGAAAAAGAGAACAAATTAAAAATAAATATTTTGTATTTGCAATGTTTATTTCGTTAAGTTTAGAACAATTTATATGAAAATGAAAATTTCTGCAACATAACTTCAAGCAATGACGGCGCAGCAAATTTATCAGCAATTTATTTCTGATGTTCAGCATTTTAGCTGGCTCGAATTTATTTCAACCATCACACAAATTGCCAGTGTTTGGTACGCAAGAAAAAATAATGTTTTAGTTTATCCTACCGGAATTATTGGTGTTATAATTGCTTCGTATGTATGTTTTACTTCGCAATTATATGCTGACGCAGGATTGAATATTTATTATTTTATAATGAGTGTTTATGGCTGGTATAATTGGGTTTTAAAAAGAAATGGAAACTATGAATATCCGATAAGCTGGTGCAATAAAAAAGAGCTGAAAATTGGATTGATTTTTTTTGTGGCGGGATGGGGAATTTTATATTGGGCGCTAAAAAATTATACCAACAGCAATGTGCCGGTGCTCGATTCTTTTGTATCAGCATCTGCGGTTACCGGAATGTGGTGGATGGCAAAACGCAAAATTGAAAACTGGATTGCATGGATTGTTTCTGACGTAGTTGCTATTCCTTTATTTTTCTATAAACATCTTATGCTTTTTACGGTTATGTATTTTTTATTTTTGATATTGGCAATTGCAGGATATATTGAATGGATAAAAAAATATCGCAGTGCAAGAGCTTAAAAAGATAGTGATAATTGGACCTGAAAGTACAGGTAAAAGCACACTCAGCGCGCAGCTTGCAGAATACTTTAATACTATTTGGTGCCCGGAATATGCAAGAGAATATTTAACGAAACATGGCAAAGAATATTCTTATGATAATTTGCTAACTATTGCAAAAGGTCAGCTTGCGTTGGAAGATGAGTGCGTGATGAAAATGGAGAATGGAGAATGGGGAATGGAGAATAATCAAAAAACAAAAAACAAAGAAAATTCAACAGATTTTTCATCATTTAATTATCATCCTCAATCTTTTACTGTTCTTCAATCACCACTCACAACGCGCTCTCAATCCTCGGTTCTCAATTCTCCATTAATTTTTATTGATACCAATATGTATGTAATGAAAGTTTGGTGTGAATATGTTTTTGGTAAATGCCATCAATTTATTTTGGATGAAATTGTAAACAGAGAATATGATTTGTATTTACTCTGTAACATCGATCTGCCGTGGATTGCAGATGAATTAAGAGAATATCCGGCTGAAGAGCCACGCAAAGAATTATATAATATTTATAAAGATATTCTCATCAACCAAAATACTCCGTGGGTAGAAATTAGTGGTAATTATGAAGAACGTTTACAAAAAGCAATTGAATCTGTGAATGCCGGATGCCAAACGCTGATGTCTGCACACTCAAAGAGTGTCTGACACCAATTCTTTATTCACTTTTAAAACCGCATTTGCCGCTGAACACTCAAGCTCAAAGCTCTCATTTCACTTCCTGCATTTCTACCAATCTTCTGTATCTGCCAAATTTATTCATTAATTCATCGTGTGTACCGCGCTCAACAATTTCGCCGTATTGCAAAACTATAATTTCATCGGCATGGCGAATGGTGGAAAGGCGGTGCGCAATTACAATGCTGGTACGGTTTTGCATCATATTATTTATTGCATCCTGCACAAGCCGTTCACTTTCTGTATCGAGAGAGGAAGTGGCTTCATCCAAAATTAAAATTGGTGGATTTTTTAAAACAGCGCGTGCAATTGTTAAGCGTTGTTTTTCGCCGCCGCTTAATTTACTTCCGCGATCGCCGATGTTTGAATTAAACCCATCTTCTTTTTGAATGATGAATTGATAAGCATTCGCAACTTTAGATGCATGTTCAATTTCTTCTATTGTTGCATCGCGTTTTCCCAAAGCAATATTATTTGCGATTGTATCATTAAATAAAATCGGCTCCTGCGTTACAATGCTTATCTGGCTTCGCAAACTATTTAGCGAATATTCTTTTATATTTATTCCATCAACCAATAATTCGCCGCAAGTTGCATCGTGAAAACGCGGCACAAGATCGGCGAGAGTGCTTTTGCCCGCGCCGCTGCTGCCAACTAATGCAATGGTTTTCCCTTTTTCAATACACAGATTTATGTTCTTTAAAATAGTTACGTCATCATATCCAAAACTTACATTTTTAAATTCTATGCATTTATTAAAAGAAGTGAAATTATTGCCATTTAATTTATCTTCAACCGTGATGTTTGCTTTTAAAACTTCTTCAATTCTTGTGATGGCGGCTGTGCCTTTTTGCATGTTGTAAAAAGCGGTTGATAAAGATTTTGCCGGATTGATAATTTGCGAAAACAATGCGATGTACGCAATAAAACCACTCGACGAAATGGCGAAGCTGCTTTTATTTAATATCAATTGTCCGCCAAACCAAAGAATGCCGCAAAGTACAACTACACCAAGAAATTCTGATAAAGGCGAAGCGAGATCTCTGCGATAATTCATTTTATTTTTTACTCTGTAAAGTGCATCGTTGGTTTTAAAAAAACGGCTGCGCAATAAACCTTCGGCATTAAAAGCTTTTATCACTCTTAAGCCGCCTAAAGTTTCATCTAAAATAGATAATGATTCGCCGTTTTTTATAGCCGCAGCATTGCTTTGTTTTTTTAATGAACGACTTACACGACCGATAATAAAA
This sequence comes from Chitinophagaceae bacterium, assembly GCA_051004255.1. GTDB lineage: Bacteria > Bacteroidota > Bacteroidia > Chitinophagales > Chitinophagaceae > JBPCKN01. The sequence goes on from JBPCKN010000002.1 coordinate 40,983, forward strand.
CCTGTCAGCGGCAAAAAAATCAACAAAAAAAGTGATAATTGAGCGCTCAAAAAAACCAGTGCTACTAAAATAAAAATTATGTTTATCGGGTCTCTTATCAAACCTTCCAAAGTGCCTACCACACTGTTTTCCAGCTCGTTTGTATCATTCGTCATACGGCTGATAATATCACCTTTTCGTTTCTCGGTAAAATAACCGATTGGTAACTGAAGAATTTTATCATACAAATCATTTCTTAATCTTGTTATAATAATATTTCGCATGGGCGATATCACATAAGAAGTAAGATATAAAAACATATTCTTTAAAAAAATAGAAATAATAATAACAATACAAATGGCGCCGAGCGCGTATACAACACCGTGCTCATCTATCATTCTCGTGATATAAAAATCGAATGTTTGTAATAAATTAGCAGAAGTAAGCGAACCTGCGGGCAAATTATATACCTTTTTTTCAGGATTAAAAAGTAAGTCGAGAAATGGTATCAACATGCCTAATGAGATAATTGAAAATGCTACCGATAAAATCGTAAATAAAACATAAAAAACAATATTTAATTTAAGTGGTGAGAGATAAGAAAACAGCCTTGAATATTTTTTCATTTATAAAATTTAATTAGAAGCACACGCAACAAAATAATGCTGCTTAATTTAACGAATGCTAATTTTGCAGCACGTAAAAATACAATTTATGCAGGAAGGAAAAAGACAGCGCCAGGTTGCTGGCGTAATTCAGGCTGAATTAAATGATATTTTTTTAAGACTGGGGCTGAATATGATTGATGAAGGAATGGTTTCTATTTCATCAGTTAAAGTAACGCCCGATCTTTTGGAAGCGCGTATTTACTTAAGTTTTTTTAAAGTAAAAGATGCAAAATCAACCTTAAAAAAAATTGAAGATCGTGCATGGGAAATAAAAAAAGAATTAGCTGAGCGCGTAAAACATCAACTTCGGCGCATTCCGGTTTTACAATTTTATTTAGATGATACGCTCGATCATGTTTTTAAAATGGAAGAATTGTTTAAGCAAATAAAACCCCCAACCCCTGCAGGGGAGTAAAAAATAATACAAACATAGAACTTTTAAACGCTGAAACTTTTGAACTTTTTCTTCGCCTGGCGATATTTTAAATCAAAAAAAACTACCAATGCAATTAATATTATTGCATGGATAAGCGTGCTTGCAATTGCGGTTGGCACAGCTTCGCTAATTATTGTTTTAAGTGTGTTTAATGGCTTTGAAAATTTGGTTAAAAATTTATACGGCGATTTTTATTCTGATCTTAAAGTTACACCGGTACAAGGAAAATTTTTTCAATTTCCTTCATCACAAATAAAGAATATTCGTTCAATAAACGGCATAAAAATTTTAAGTTTTGTTGCAGAAGAAAAAGCTGTTTTGGTAAACGGAGATTACCAGGCAATTATTTATTTAAGAGGTGTTGACAGTAATTATACATTAGTAAATAATATTTCTAATCATATAGAACAAGGTAAATATTTAACGGGCACAACTGATGCACCCTCGTTGGTAATCGGCGATGGAATTCAGGATGCAATTGGTGTTGATCCCGGAAAAGATGTTACTGCACTTACATTGTATTTACCAAATAGAAATGCAAAAAATTTTAATAGTGCAGATGCAATGAATTCGTTTAATGTAACTGTATCGGGAAGTTTTAGAGTAGAAGAAGAATTTGATAATAAATATGTTTTTACAAATCTTCCGTTTGTGCAGTATATGCTGGATTTAAAGCCGGATGAATACAGTAGTATAGAAGTTTCTGTTCAACAAAATGCTGATGTAAAAAAATTGCAACAACAGTTACAGCAAACACTTGGTAAAAATTTTACTGTGCAAACAAAATATGAACAAAACCAAAGTTTATTTAGTGTAATGGAAGTGGAGAAATGGGTTATTTATAGCATTCTTTCTTTAATATTACTGATTGCCGCTTTTAATATGATCGGCGCTTTAACCATGCTGGTGCTGGAAAAACAAAAAGATATTGCCGTGCTAAAAGCAATGGGCGCCAACAATAATTTAATACAAAATATTTTTTTAAGTGAAGGTTTTGTATTAGCCGGTGTCGGCGGATTGATTGGCATGTTCATCGCATTTTTAATTTGCGAATTACAACTAAATTTTCATTTAGTGAAATTGGAAGGTGGAAGTTTTATTATTGATTATTATCCGGTAAAAATGATATTGACTGATTTTTTGCTCGTATCAATAACCGTTTTTATAGTTGCGATAGCAGCATCATGGATTCCTGCAAGAAAAGCAAGCACGCAGTTTTTTTCGTTAAAAAGCTGAGGTGGTTGAGGGTTGAAGGTGGATGTTAATATTCATTTATTAAAAAGAATTCAATTAAATACTTTAGAGATTTTTCTGACTTTAAACTTTCAACCTTCAACTTTCAACCTTTAACTTTTAATAATCTCCCAAAGTTTCCGGCAATTGTGCCAATGCTTTTTTAGTTTGTTCATCATCAGGCGCCGTGCCGTGCCATTCGTGATGGCCTTCCATAAAATCAACTCCTTTGCCCATCACGGTTCTCATCAAAATACATATTGGATGTTTTTGCCCGGTAAGTGTTTTTGCTTTTTTTAATGTTGAAATTACTTCTTCAAAATTATTTCCATCCATTTCTAAAACTTCCCAGCCAAAAGCTTCAAATTTATCGCGCAGATTGCGTAAGTTCATAACTTTTGTAGTGGTGCCATCAATTTGCTGTCCGTTCCAATCAATTGTGGAAATAAGATTATCAACTTCCAAATTTGGAGCGCTCATAATAGCTTCCCAATTTTGACCTTCATCTAATTCACCATCGCCCTGCAATGAATAAATTAAATGTTTATCATTATTTAATCTTTTACTTAATGCAGCACCGATGGCAACACTCAAGCCCTGCCCTAATGAGCCGCTTGCTATACGAATGCCGGGCAAATGTTCATGCGTTGTAGGATGACCTTGCAGCCGCGAATTAATTCTTCTGAACGTTGCTAATTCTTTTATATCAAAATATCCGCTCCGGGCTAAAGTAGCATACCATACGGGTGAAATATGACCGTTGGATAAAAAGAAAATATCTTCCCCAATTCCATCGATATTAAATTGTGGATTATGCTCCATAATGTTAAAATAAAGAGCAGTAAAAAACTCGGTGCAGCCTAATGAGCCGCCGGGATGTCCACTTTGTATTGCATGTACCATTCGTATAATATCGCGCCGAATCTGTGTTGCAATAATTTTTAGTTGCGGTATCTCAACCATGGTATAATTTTAGTGATGACGAAATTAAGCATTATAATAATGCATGAAATTTTTAATAGAAAAACTTATTATTTACTAACTTAATTTTTTATTCGATAACTTATTAGATATTTGCGCAAAAATTAGAAGCACCATAATTGTAAGTTTGCCTGATGCATAAGAGCCAACTGAACAAACGCTAAACTAAATTAAAAAGAATGGTACAAATTGTTATTGGCGGAATACTTGCTTTTTTGCTTGCGTTCTTTATTATGCCTTTTGTAATTAAAATAGCTCAAATAAAAAATTTATACGATGTGCCTGACGAACGTAAAACACATACATCTCCCATACCTTCTCTCGGCGGTTTAGGAATTTTTATAGGGTTAATTATAAGCTTACTGCTTACGAACGATTTTACTGCGCAGGTTCCGGAATTTCAATATTATATTGCTGCTTTATTTATCATGTTTATATTGGGTGTGCTTGATGATATTTTTGTTTTATCAGCCATAAAAAAAGTAACCGGTCAATTAATTGTGGCGGGCATTTTAACTTTTAAGGCGCATTTATTAATTACAAATTTGCATGGTTTTTTAGGAATTGATGAATTAAATACTTTCTTTAGTTACGCCATCAGCTTTTTTGCAATTGTAGGCATTATTAACTCTTTTAATTTAATTGATGGCGTGGATGGATTAGCAGGTTCTATTGCTGTGCTCACTTCGCTTTGCTTTGGTGTTTTTTTATTTATTGATAACGATATTCCGCATGCTTTGCTTGCTTTTACAATAGCAGGTGCATTATTTGCATTTTTAATTTATAATTTTCATCCAGCAAAAATATTTATGGGCGATTCCGGCTCTATGCTTATCGGTTTGGTAAATGCAATTCTGGTTATAAGATTTATCCAAAGCAGCAATACTAATATTTCTTTCATGCATATAACCTCAACGCTTGCAATTGGTGCAGGTATTTTATTACTTCCTTTAATGGATGTGTTGCGCGTTTTTTGCATACGGCTTTCTAAAGGTCAATCGCCATTTGCGCCGGATCGTAATCATCTGCATCATTTACTATTAAACAAAGGTTTTTCACACACCAAAGTAACACTCACCTTAGTTTTAATGAGCGGCTTTTTCGCCGTAACTTCAATGCTTTTTCAAACACTTAACAGCACGCTGGAACTTGTAATATTATCTGTTCTTTTTTTTACTTGTGTTGGTTTATTGAGATATGTAACGCCCCGCCGCAAATGGCTGCGCGTGGTTGCTGATAAAGAGGCCGAAGAAAGTAAAAACGTAAAAATCGTTTCCATTTTCCCACCTGATCAAGCTGCTGTTCTTGAAGAAGAATAAGATTGATTTATTCTTACTATTTTACATTTCACGATTTCCCGTAGATTTGTTTTTCTTAAATAAATTTTTATGCCTTCGGAAGAATTGGATTTGGTTTTGGATGATGCTGACTCGTCAATGAAAAAAGCAATAAATCATTTAGAAGTTGAATTAACAAAAATAAGAGCCGGCAAAGCAAACCCTTCCATGCTGGATGGAATTAATGTAGATTATTACGGCGCTCCAACACCCATCAATCAGGTTGCAAACATTAATGTGCTTGATGCGCGCACCTTAAGTATTCAACCATGGGAAAAGAAAATGTTGCAGTTAATTGAAAAAGCAATTATGGCTGCAAACATTGGTATTACTCCGCAAAACGATGGCAACCAAATTCGGTTATTTCTTCCGCCATTAACAGAAGAACGCAGAAAAGAATTATTTAAAAAAGCTGCTAATGAAGGCGAGCAATCAAAAATTGCTATTCGTAATATTCGCCGCGATTCGCTTGAATATATTAAAAAACTTCAGAAAGATGGTTTAAGTGAAGATGTTGCAAAAGATGCTGAAAAAAATGTGCAGGAAATAACAGACAGGTTTATTAGTTTGGTAGAAAAACATCTTGCAGCCAAAGAAAAAGAAATGATGGCTGTTTAAAAAATTAAAAATTGAGAATTAAAAATAAAAATTTTAAATGGCGCAAATAAAACTCGATTCAATCAGCACAAAAGCTCCGAAAGATTTTCATAAAGAAAAGATCAAACAAAAAACTGCCGATTTATTGGTAGAATTAAATGATCTGCAAAATTTATTGTATGCCGAATCGAAATATGCGGTTTTAGTAATTATTCAGGGCATGGATGCCAGCGGAAAAGATGGCGCCATACGTAATGTATTTGGTCATTTAAATCCCGAAGGTGTTCAGGTGCAATCTTTTAAAATTCCTACAGCAGAAGAATTAGCACACGATTTTTTATGGCGCATTCATAAACACGCCCCAGCCAAAGGAATGATACAAATATTCAACCGTTCGCAGTACGAAGATGTGCTGGTTACAAGAGTGCATAAATTAATTGACGATAAAACGGCTTATAAAAGAATGAAAGCCATAAATAATTTTGAAGAATTATTGGCAGTACATAATAACACGCAAATTCTTAAATTTTTCTTGCATGTTTCGCCCGATGAACAACAGGAGCGGCTACAGGAAAGAATAAACAATCCTCAAAAGCAATGGAAATATAATGAAACCGATTTTCGCGAAGCAGCATTATGGAAAGAATATATGCAGGCTTATGAAGATTGCTTTAGCCAATGTGATAAAATTCCGTGGATAATAGTACCCTCCGATCAAAACTGGTACAAAGAATTTTTAATAACCGAAACATTGCATAAAACGCTTACAGATTTAAAAATGCGTTATCCCGGCATTAAGAAATAAGTTTTATTAGTTTTACAAAAAATATAATTTCTGCTTCATTAAAAAAATCAAACCTTATGAGCTTTATTAAAGAATTTAAAGAATTTGCATTAAAAGGCAACGTTGTTGATTTGGCAATTGCTGTAATTATCGGCGCTGCATTTAGTAAAATCGTTAACTCATTTATTGATGATATTATTACGCCGTTATTGCTAAAACCCGCGCTGGATGCCGCACACTTAAATAACCTTGCACAATTAACAGTTTTCGGCACGGTAAAATATGGTAATTTTTTATCGGCAGTAATTAGTTTTATTATTGTGGCTTTCATTCTCTTTCTTTTTATACAAGGTGTTAACCGCGCTAAAAGAAAAACAGATGCAAAGGTTACTCCTGCTACGCCGCCCGAATTATCTACAACCGATAAATTGTTGGTTGAAATAAGAGATGCATTGAAAAGACAGTAAAATAAATCTTAATAAATTGTTTTGAAAATCCCGATGCTTATCGGGATTTTTGTTTTTCAATAAATAATCAATTGAATACATCCGGTTATCAAATAAAACTTCCTGAATTTGAAGGTCCGTTCGATCTTTTATTATTTTTTATTGAAAGAGATGAACTGGATATTTATAACATCCCCATTACCAAAATAATACAGGATTTTCTTACTTATATTCATCAGCAAAAAAAATTAAATATTGAATTAAGCAGCGAATTTATTTTATTTATTTCAACGCTAATGCGCATAAAATCTAAAATGTTATTGCCTCGTAAAGAAACCGATGTGCAAGGCAATGAAATAGATCCGCGGCAGGAATTAATTGATAAAATTCTGGAGTACAAAAGATTTAAAGAAGCCGCAATTAAAATGTCTGAGATGGAAGCCAAGCGCATGTTAATTGTAAAGCGCGGGAATCTTCAAAAAGAACTTTCGCAAATTGGTGAAGACGCGGCTGAAGGTACAGAAATACAGAGCTTAACGCTTTTTAAATTAATGCGCGCATTTGAAAAAGTGATGCAACGTTTGCATGAAAAAAATAATAAACCCGTTCACACAGTTATCAATTATAATTATACGATGGAAAATGTGCGCGAGCAAATGCTGAATACTGCTGCGCAACAAAAAATAATTTCGTTTGAAAAAATATTCATTAATTGTGAAAACAGAATACATGCTATTTTTTGTTTTCTTTCTTTGCTCGAACTAATTCAACTTAATTACTTAAATATAATTATTGGCGAAGGGAAAAATAATTTTATTATTGAATGGAATAAAAATAGGGAAGAAGATAAGAATTTATTATGATGTTTATTCAAGCGCAAAAAAATTAGCTTGCAATTACCTTAATTTTCTTAAAGTAGAAAAGCTACGCTTTGAGTAGCGAACCTGATAAAGTTAATAAACCTTGTTTTTTAATATTTAGAACTATCCACACCTTTAATTCTACACTTGATTTTTTTTAAAATTTTAATTGCAAGAATTGATGCTGAAAAAAGTTAGGATTATTATGCATTATTGCGTTTCAATAATTCATTTTTCAAAATAAAAAAGTCTCACTTTGTGAGACTTAAAAATTTGATTTGAAAACTTAGAGTTAATAACGATTATAACCACCACCACCTTCGCCGCGATTGCGATTGTAACCACCGCCACCGCCGCCTTCGCCACGGTTACGATTGTAACCGCCGCCGCCACCACCACGATTGTAGCCTCCGCCGCCGCCAAAGCTTTTCTTTTTGTAACCACCACCTCCGCCGCCTTCGCCTTCCTGGCGTGGAGCAGATTCGTTAACTACAATTTTGCGGCCCATCACTTCACTCTCATTTAAACTTGAGATAGCAGTACGTGCAGCTTCATCATCGGTCATTTCAACAAAACCAAAGCCTTTGCTACGGTTGTTGTTGAATTTGTCGGTAACAATTTTAGCGGTGCCTACTTCGCCATAAGTAGCAAAAAGATTGTACAGGTCGTCACTGGTCATACTCCAGTTCAAATTTCCAACGTAAATGTTCATTGTTTATAAATAAAAATTAAGAAATAAAAAACCAATAAAAACAGTACCCAAAACCTAAAACCATTTACGCAGAAACGTTCAGGGAGTATGGAAGAACTGCCATTGGACAAACGAAGATATATAAATAATTATGTAACCAACAAATTTAAAAAAAAATTTCGACTTTAAATTTAATTATTAAATAATTGAATTTAATAAGGTTTTATGCAAAGTAATTGCATGCAAATTGATTCAAATAATAAATTTTGGCAGGGCACAATTAAAGGTTAATACAGAATTATTAATTTTATTAGTAAGATATAACGAATGCCGTTACAAACTTTTACGAATGTCCAAATTTATACACGTAATGGCGTTCTTAATTAATTACTCTAATACAAGAATTATATTTTAAAAAGATTGATAAATTTCAAAATTTCGATGGCTGGCTTACAGATAATAAAGCTTAAGCTTTATTTAATTGCAAATAAATCATTCAATAAAAGGATGTAAAGAAGATTTCGATCCTTATTCAAAAAAATTATTACAACAGGTTTATTTCTTTTCACGATTATAAAAACCGAAAAGAATTAGGTCCAACACATGTTATAGAAAATTATGTTTTGAACTCTGATAATTTAAGTTTTTCAAATAATATAATTCATTGTGGATCGCAAAAAAAATTTCTTAAAGTTGTTCGGAATTTTTCATCTTTATGCTTTTTAAACAACTCAAATTACACTATAAAATCGCTGTAGGGGTAGGATTCGAACCTATCGTACTCACCTTTACCCATTTTTACGTAATTAAGTGATGAACATAAAATTTTATCTCAAAAGACCTGACTCAAAAATTGAATCAACCATTTTTTGCAGGATAACTTATGGAGGACAAACATTAAATTTTACACTGATGAAAAAATAAATCCAGTTTATTGGAATGCTGAAAAACAAAAAGCAAAAGAGATTTCAAAATTTCCTTATTACCCTGAATTCAACTTTAGATTAGGGCAAATTAGAGTAACCATACAAAATGTATTTTATAAATTTCGAAATACAAATAACGGTAAAGAACCATCTGCTGTTTTATTAAAACAATTATTACAAAAAGAGTTTAATAAGACATCACAAATCGTAAATGATGAGAAGTTGCTAAAAACTTTTTGGGGATTTTTTAAAAGCTTTTTGCAAAGAATAGAAATCGGCAGCCGGTTGCATCTCCAAAAAAATACACCTTTATCCCAAGGCACGATAAAGAATTTAAAAAATCTTGGACGGCATTTAAAAGATTATGAGTGGTATAAAAAACATCAGTTGGATTTTGATTCTATTGATATGAAATTTTATAATGACTTTACTTTTTTTCTTACAAAGAAAAAGCAGCTTAGTATTAATACCATAGGAAAATTAATCACCAATTTAAAAGTTGTAATGCGTGAAGCTTTAGAGGAAGGTTACACAACGAATACTATTTTTACCCATCGCAAATTCAGGTCATCTTCAGTCGAAACTGAAACTGTTTATTTAAGCGAAAATGAAATTGATGAAATAAGAAATTTAGATTTAAACAATAATAAGCGTCTTGATAAGATTAGAGATTTATTCATTATTGGCTGCTATACAGGCCTAAGATATTCTGACCTTGCAAAACTTTCTATTGATAAAATTTATGATGACATTTTGGAAGTAGCACAAACAAAAACAGGTGATAGAGTACATATACCCTTAAGAGAAGAAGTAAAACAATTAATAGAAAAGTATAATGGAAACTTTCCAAAAACTGTATCAAATCAAAAGTTTAATGAGTACTTAAAAGAAGTTTGCGCGCTTTGCCCTTCTCTTTTAAAAAAAGTTACAATTTCAAAATTTACTGGCGGTAAAAAAATAAACGCAACTAAGCCGAAATTTGAATTTATAAAAAGCCACACCGCAAGACGATCATTTGCAACAAATGAGTTTTTATCGCATGACTTACAAACAGCCGAAATTCGCGCTATTACCGGCCATAAATCGGATAAATCATTTTATAAATACATCAGAGTTACACCAAGAGAAAATGCGGAAAATGTTGCAAAGAAATGGGCCGAGCGTAAGCTTAGAAAAATAGGCTCACCTAATGCCGGAAACCTAAGAGCAGTTTCATAGTATAACAAGTGGTTACACTTGCTATGCATATCGGAAAGGAAAAAAAAGAAACAATACTTTAATGGTTGTTGTATAAGCTTAAATATTTATTACTTACTTAATATAAAATTAATGGGAGTATTTGGTCCAGACCGGCAGGATAATAAGTTAAGTATAACCAATCTTAATGAGTTAAATGAATTGGAAGCTTTAGGAATCATTCGAGCAGAAGATTATATTTTGGATTTAGATATAAATTTTGTTTTTGATGTTAGGTTAATATTGGATGTACATACTATTGCCTTTGGAGAATTGTATGAGTGGTCTGGTAAATGGCGCACTGTGGACACAAACATTGGAATAGCGAAGGAAAAAATCCCATTTGCGACGAATGATATGCGGAACAAGTAAACTATTTTAAAAATAATATACAATCAAAAAATGATTTAATTCACTGCCTATTTTATACCCATCATCGTTTCACACAAATACATCCATTTAACAACGGTAATGGAAGAACAGCCAGGCTATTAACTGACCTTGTTGCAAAGATGAACGGTTACCAAAATATACAATTATATTTTAGAGAAAGTGGTGCAGATAGAGAAAATTTTAACCCGGTCAAATCTTGCTTCATTTAATTATTGTTTTGATGTCAACTTTTTTAATCTAAAAATAAGAATATTAAAAATAAAAAATGTACTGTAAACAAACTAATAAAAAGAGCATGCAACATGAAACCTATTTATCTTTTTAAAAGGTTAGTATCAGGTTATGAACCACGTTGTTTTATTAATATAAAATCTCATCTTTGTAAAGCCACGTTTAATTTAATAACAATTTTCTTTGCCTAACTGTTTATGGAATACAGATTGCTTTCGGATGAAGTACTTTTAAAACTTTTAAAAGCCAGTGATGAAGCCGCTTTTAAAGAACTTTATCATCGTTACTGGATAAAAATTTACACCAACGCTCTTTCTAAAATACACATTAAAGAGGTTGCAGAAGAATTAGTGCAAAATATTTTTATTACCCTTTGGGAAAAAAGATTTGCCACTTCAATTCTTCATCCTGAAAATTATTTTTACACTGCAATAAAATATCAAATAATTAATTATTTGAAATCAAATATCATCAAAGAAAAATATTTACAGGGTTTGAAACTGCAACTTTCGGAAGATGAAGACAACTGCGATACAAAAGTATTGTTGAAGGAATTAACGCATAAAATAAATGATGCAATTCTTCGACTTCCCGAAAAAACACAAGTTATTTTTAACCTCAGCCGTTCGGAAAATCGCACGATAAAAGAAATTTCGCAAAGCATGAATTTATCTGAAAAAGCAGTAGAATATCATATCACAAAATCGTTGAAAATTCTTCGTTTATATTTAAAAGAGTTTGTTTTTTTAATATTGTTCTTATTAAATATTTATCTTTCTTCATAGATTTTTATCTCATTTTTCTAATCTGGTTTTACCGCTCAATTATTCAACAAAAAATAATTTGAAATCTTTTCCATATTTTTTAGGGTAAAGAATATCTTGATTGACTTATTAATTAGTACAAAACTATTACTGCCATCATTCAAATTTTCAAAAGAAGTTTTTCATTTTTAAGCATTAAATAATGAATCGTAAAGCTTTTCACCAGCTTTTAAAAAAATATATTGATGGCAAATGTTCTGATGAAGAAGAGCGCTTAATTGATGCGTGGTACCAATTATTGGATGATAAATCTTTATTGCCTTCTACGCAGGAAGAAATGAATGGAATTGAAGAACGGTTATGGAATAAAATTCGAAACAGTATTGGCATTGAAAAGAAAACGGAAACAAAAAAGATAAAATATTTATGGGTAAAAATTGCAGTTGCAGCTTCAATAATTGCAATAATTTTTTTAGGAATAATTTATTATCCGTCAAAAAAAATAAATGAATCGGTAATTGAAACAAAAGTAAAAGAAGGATTAACTGAAATTAAAAACGAAACAACTTCTGCAAAAGAAATAAGAATGGGAGACAGCAGTTTAATAACATTGGAGCCTGGCGCTCGAATTGCTTTTCCTAAAAAGTTTGCTGCTGATAAACGTGAAGTTTTTTTAGAAGGCATGGCTTCTTTTAAAGTGAGTAAAAATGCAGAAAGACCTTTTTTTGTTTATGATGATAACATTATTACGCAAGTTTTAGGAACAAGTTTTAGTGTAAAAAAAATTAATCAGCAAATTGAAGTGGAAGTTTTTACAGGAAAAGTTGCTGTATATGAAAACAGCGCACAGCAAAAACAAAATAATCAAAATAAAACAAATGGAGTTGTAATCACTCCAAATCAAAAAGTAATTTATTATTCAAGCAATCACCAGTTTGTTACGTCGCTTGTAGAAGTGCCGGTAATCGTTCCATCTTCAGAAAATAAAAAAATTTCTCCTATAAAATTTTTATATGAAGATGCTTTGGTATCAAAAGTTTTAAGCGATTTACAGGATGAATATAAAATACAAATCGTTGTTGAAAATGATAGAATAAACCAATGTTTTTTTACCGGAGATATTACAGAACAATCTTTATACGATAAGCTGAACTTGGTTTGTCAGGCAATTCAGGCAACTTATGAAATCCGCGGAACCAGCATTGTGATAAATGGAAAAGGATGCAATTAGTAAACAATTAATCAAACAAAAAAAATTATTATGAAATAAAATACAAGCGTAAAAAAACCGGCAATAGTGCAAGTATTGCCGGCGAAATAAATGGTTGATTTTTTTCAGTAAAAAATATTACCGAATAAAAAACAGTTTAAAATTATGAATAAAAAACAATTTATTGCTTTAATACAAACAGCAATGAAAATAACTTTTACACAACTTTTGCTTTGCACAATGTTTATTACAATTAGCTATGCAAAAAACGCAGACGCGCAGGATGTTTTAAATAAGCATGTAACAATTTCAGTACAAAATACAGAGATAAAAAAGGTGCTTGCACAATTGCAGCAATTAACAGATGCAAAATTTATTTTCAGTTCGCAAACAATTGATGCGGATAGAAAAATAAGTTTTTCCGTAACTGATAAATCGCTGAAAGATTTGTTTGATGAAGAGTTTGCGCCTTTAAATATCAGCTATAAAATAATTGATAATAAAATTGTTTTATTTCGTTCAACAGTTTCTGAAAATCAAGACAGTCTTCACGTTCAGGCAACGGAAAATATTCAAGACAAAACCATAAGCGGCGTTATCACAAATCAAAATGGACAACCCTTAGCGGGTGTTTCCGTTTTTATTCAAGGCACAAAAAAAGGCACAACAACAGATGGCTTTGGCAGGTTTCAATTAACCGTTGCGGATGAAAATGCGGTGCTCGAAATTTCTTCTGTTGGCTTTCAAACAAAAACGGTTGTGGTAGGCAATCAAAGCACGCTTCAAATTAGTTTAACGGAATTGGTTACAGGCTTAAACGAAGTAATTGTTGTTGGTTACACAACGCAAAGAAAAAAAGATTTAACCGGCGCAGTTTCTGTTATCAGCAATAAAGATATTAACAGCATTCCTGTTGGCGGCGTTGATCAAATTATGCAGGGCAAAGCAGCCGGCGTTGCCGTAACTGCGCAAACCGGCGCACCCGGAGATGCAATCGCAGTGCGCATTAGAGGCATCGGAACAATTAATGATAATAGTCCGCTTTATATAATTGACGGCGTGCCAACCAAAACCGGCATCAACGAAATTTCGCCCAACGATATTGAAAATATTAATATTTTAAAGGATGCTTCTTCTGCTGCAATTTATGGCGCAAGAGCAGCAAACGGTGTTGTAATAATTACTACAAAACATGGCAAATCAGGAAAAACCAGAGTTAGTCTTAGTGCATACACCGGCATTCAAACTCCGGCGAATCTTATTAAAATGGCAAACACACCGGAGTATGTAGCTGCTTATAATAAAGCTGCTGCAAAAGATGGAAGAGAACAAATTCCTGCAAGTGTTATTGATACTTTATCAAATGTAAATTGGTTGAAAGAAGTGCTGAAACCCGCGCCCATCAACAATTTGCAATTAAGCATCAGTGGTGGAAATGAAAATTCTCAATACATTGTTTCAGCAAATTATTTTAGTCAGGATGGGTTAATTCAAAACTCTTCCTACGACCGTTTTAATATTCGCACTGCCGTTAATTCAAGTCTTTCAAAATTATTTAAAGTTGGAACAAACATCAATTTATCTTATGCAAAAACAAGGCAGGTAGGCACTTCCGGCGACGGTTATGGCGCAGGAAATCCCGGACCAAGTGTGGTGCGTTATGCATTATTCAGAACACCTGCAACGCCCGTTTATTACAGTAATGGAGTGTTAGTTGATATACCAAATCCGCCACAATTTTTTGGCGATGGATTAAACCCGGTTGGTCTTGCGCAAAATACGGATAGAAATTTTTACAACTATTCTGTGTTAGGAGATGCATTTGTTGAATTAGACCCGATAAAAAATTTAAAGCTCAAAAGCGACCTTGGCGGAAATTTTGTAATCACCAATTATCGGCAATTTTTTCCAACATGGGGAGTTGATCGTTTTATCAATTCGCCCAATGCTCTTGCTCAATCGAATTTAAATGAGCTAACTTATAATTTCACCAACACAGGAACTTACGATATTTATCTCGGGCAGCATACAATCAATCTTTTAATCGGTTCGGAAGCAATAAAAGATGATGTAAAACAAATCTCAGCATCGCGAACAAACTTTGTAAATCAATCGCCCAATTTTCAATATCTCGATAATGGTTTGGGCACTCAGCAAAACGGTGGCAACGAATCGCACTGGGCTTTATTTTCTTTATTTAGCAGAATAAATTATAGTTATCAAAGTAAATATTTAGCAAGTTTTAACTTTCGCAGAGATGGCTCTTCAAGACTTGCGCCCGATAAAAGATATGGAAATTTCTTTTCCGGTTCTGTAGGATGGAGATTAGACCAGGAGAATTTTTTCAGAAACATTAAAAACCTTTCTCTTCTTAAACTTCGCGCAAGCATTGGTCAATTAGGAAATCAGGAAATCGGAAATTATCCTTACACATCGCTGGTTTCAGGCGGATTTTATTATCCGTTCGGCGGCGTGCCCACGCAAGGTTATACAATTACTTCCGAAGGAAATCCAAATATTATTTGGGAAACCAGTACGCAAAGCGATGTTGGTTTAGACCTCGGACTTTACAATAATGCGCTGCAAATAACTGCAGATTATTTTGTAAAAAATACATCGAATGTTTTGCTTTCTGTTCCAATCCCAACAAGTGCAGGCAACGTAGGAAGTCCAACAGAAAATGCAGGTAAAATTCAAAACAGCGGCGTTGAAGTGCAAGTGATTTATAACCATGCTACCAATAAAAATTTTACTTACGGAATTATCGCAAATTTTGCAACGCTCCATAATAAAGTTATTTCTTTAGCGAACTCAACGCCTATTGTTGGTGGAAGAATTGATAATAATTATTATGCAACAATTACAACAGTTGGTCAGCCAGTCGGTGAATTTTATTTATTGCAGGATGAAGGAATTTTTCAAACACCGCAAGATGTTTTTACACACGCGTATCAAGGCCCAAATGTACAACCCGGCGATGTTGCGTATAAAGATATCAGCGGTCCAAAAGGTGTGCCTGATGGTGTAATTGATAATTACGACAGAACTTATGTTGGCAGCCCAATTCCAAAATTTACTTATGGTTTAACAGGCAATCTCGGATATAAAAATTTTGATTTAAGTATATTTTTCCAGGGCGCGTATGGAAACAAAATTTATGACCAGGTTCTTACCGATATCGAAGGATTTTATCGCGCATTTAATATTACGGAAAGAATAGCATTAAATAGTTGGGATGGACCCGGAACATCCAATACATTTCCACGTCTTTCATGGAATGGAGCAACCAATAATAAAATGCCCTCAACGCGTTTTTTGGAAGATGGTTCTTATGTGCGGCTTAAAAATGTTCAGTTAGGATATACCATCAATAAAAACATGCTTTCCCGCTTGAATATTTCCAACATAAGAGTGTATGTAAGTGCGCAAAATTTGTTTACGATTACAAAATATACAGGCTTAGATCCGGAAATGTACACGAGCAATAATTCGCTGGGCGAAGGCGACAGAGCAGTTGGAATTGATTGGGGAACTTATCCTTTGGCGCGCACTTTTACTTTTGGTTTAAACGTAAATTTTTAATCTGAAATTTTTAATGATATGAAATTGTATAAATTTTTGATGCCGGTTTTAATCATCATTTTTGCAACGCAAATTAGTTGCAAGAAATTTTTGAATCAGCCGGTTTTAGGTAATTACGAATCAACAAATTTTTTTACGTCTGATGCAAATGCACAAACAGCAGTGAATGCAGCGTATGTTCCTTTATTATTTACCGATGGTGGTTCAAATGCCATTTGGGTTTTAGGAGATGTTGCGTCAGACGATGCAATTAAAGGAGGATTGCCCGGCGACCAGGCAGATTTTGAAAACATAGATGAATTTAATATCATTCCTTCAAACTCAGCCGTAGAAGCCGTTTGGAAAAGATATTATGATGGCGTATTTAAATGCAATGTTGTGATTGATGGTCTTCCTTCAACCAATACTTCTGTTTCTGATGCAGTGAAAACAGTTTCTGTTGGTCAGGCAAAATTTCTTCGTGCTTATTATTATTTTATTCTTACAAATTGTTATGGCAATATTCCTTTGCATTTAAAAGTAGAAACACCTGAAGAATTACAAAGTCCGGCAATTCCGCAGGCACAAATTTTTATGCAAATAGAAAGCGATTGTAATGATGCTGCAAATGCATTGCCAACAAGCTGGAGCGGCAACGATTTAGGGCGCGCAACAAAAGGCGCAGCGCTTGCGTTGCTTGCAAAAACTTATCTTTTCGAGCAAAACTGGGATTCTGCTGCAATCGCTTCGCAACAGGTTGAAGCGTTAGGCATTTACAATTTAACACCGCTTTTTTCTGATAATTTTAATGCAAAAACAAAAGATAATCCTGAAGCAATTTTTTCTGTTTGGCATCAAACCGGTGCGAGTCCGTTTCTTGGTAATAATTTAAATCAGTGGTTTGCGCCGCGTGCTTTAAATGGTTACGGATTTTTTTATCCAACACAAAGTCTTGTAAATAATTTTGAAAAATCTACCGGCGGTGTTGTAGACCCGCGTCTTGCTTACACGATGGCAGGAAATGGAATTCGTTATTACGATACCACTTACAGCGAAGCGTGGTCAACAACAGGATACATCACAAAAAAACATATTCAGCCACTTTCTGAAATTCCTACTTCAATAAAAGGCGATGGAAATTTGAATGAAGAAGTCATCCGATTTTCTGATATTTTATTGGTAGAAGCAGAAGCTTTAAACGAAGCAGGAAACAGCGCTGCGGCTTTGATTCCTTTAAATAAAGTTCGCAAGCGCGCAAGAGAATCTTATTTGTACGATGCATCTTTGCCCGGATTTGGAACTGTTCCCGATGGATTGTTGCCAGATATTACCACAACCGATCAATCGCAATTGCGTGATATTATAAGAAGAGAAAGAAGGTCGGAGCTTGCATTGGAATTTCATCGCTTTTTTGATATCATTCGTTATGGAAGCGCTTATGCAACGCAAGCATTACAAGATAAACCCAACTTTAATTATGATGCAGATAAATTTTTTCCTATTCCGCAAAGCGAAAGAGATACCAATCATAAATTATAATAAAAATTATTTAATAGAAAATTTATAATCATGCGTAAATACAAAATATTCATCATCTTTTTTTCACTCTTTCTTGCAGGCGCCGCAATCTTATCTTCCTGCAAAAAAGACAATGGAAATAACAACACGCCTGCCTCAAATAAAACAGCATTAAATTCTTTAATTGATTCAGTAAAAACAGTTTTAAGCGCTACTATCGAAGGCAATAAACCCGGGCAATATGCAGTAGGCTCAAAAGAAATTCTTGATTCTTCTTTGCAGTTAGCAATGGCGGTAAGTACGAGTACAACTTATACACAACAGCAGGTTGATAATGCAACAAGCAATTTGCAAAGAGCGGTGGAAGTTTTTCAGTCGCATTTAATTCAGGAAGTTTCTGTGGTTAATTTGGTTGCCTTTTGGAAGTTCAATGGAAATGCAATTGATTCATCAGGCAATGGTCATAACGGTGCGCTAAAAACCGGATGGGTAGGCTCAAGTGCTGCAACTGCAACGGATGGCGGCACTTTGCCTGTGCTTGTTCCGGATCGTTTTGGAAGACCAAATATGGCTTATGATTTTAATAATGGTGCAACCGTTGAAGTGCCTTATGATGCTGCATTAAATGCGCAAAATTTTACAATAAGTTTATGGGTAAAACGGCATGGCACAAACAGCAATAATTATATGTTTTCTTTGAACAGATGGAATGGTTATAAGTTTCAATTACAAAGCAATGATTTTTTGTTTTTGACAATTCATGCTGACAATGGTTATCATGATGTGGATGATAACCCCGGCGTTGTACCGGATGAAACATGGACGCACGCTGCTGTTAGCTACACAAATGGTGCAATGAAATTTTATATTAATGGCGAATTGATAAAAACAGCAGATGTTACCGGCGTTCCCTTAACACTTTCAACGCCTGTACCTCTGGCTATTGGAAACGAATTACCAAAAGATGTGTATGTTTTAAACGATCCAAACAGCGAGTTTGCATTTTATGGCGGAGATTTTTTTATTGGTTCTTTGGACGACATTCGTTTTTACAACACAGCTTTAAGCGATGCAGAAGTTTTTTCAATTTATACAATTGAAAGCACTCCGTGATTTTTCAAAAATATAATCTTATATAAAATTATTTTTTGAATGATGTTCTATTGCATCGCAGAAAAATTCCTTTATAATTTTTAGAAAAGCTTTAGATTATTTAAATTGAGCTTGAACAATTAAGTCACCAATTATTGCATGTTTTTTTCTTTGCGCACATATTTTATTTTATTCTTTTTTTTTCTGATGATTTCATGCAATAGTTCCAAAGAAAAAAATAAAGAATTACTTTTTTGGTGCTCGAATAATCCAAGAGAAATTACGCTTTGCACACAACAAACAAACGCGTGGAATGCTCAGCATTCATCCAACACAATTCATGTACAACCCATACCGGAAGGGCAATCCAGCGAAGAAGTAATTCTTGCTGCCGTTGTTGGAAAAACTACACCTGACATTTACGCCAACATGTGGCAAGGCAATGTTGAGATGTATGCAAAGGCTGGTGTTTTAATTCCTTTAGATACTTTAAAAGGATTTCTTCAATTTATAAATGAACGATGCGATAGTTCTGTTATAAAAGAAATCACTTCTGCGGATGGACATATTTATCAGGTGCCGTGGAAAGTAAATCCTTTCATGAGCATTTATAATAAAAATCTTTTTGCTGCAAACGGAATTACCGACCAGCCAAAAACTTACAGCGCTTATTTGCATGACGCAGCTATTTTTAAAGACAAAAATAAAAATGATGCAGAACAAAAATGGTTTGGTTATACTGAAGTAAAAGAAATTTGGTATCAGCGGTTGTTTAATTTTTATATGTTATATCTCGCGGCGTCAAACGGCGCGCCGTTAATTGTAAATAATAAAGCTGCATTTAATAATAAATATGCAATTGAAGTTTTTCGGTTTCTGCAAACTTTATACACAAATGGATATTTTACAAGAGATAATTTATCTGCCGGAAATGATCCTTTTGTAGCACAAAAATTTGCTACAAAATGGGTTGGTCCTTACGAAATGGATTATCTTAATTCGATACCAAACAGAGGTTTTGCATTCGATTATTTTCAGCCTCAGGTTCCTGACGATCATCAGGGTCCGGTTTATACTTATGCCGATCCAAAAAATATTGTTGTGTTTAATACATGCAAAAATCCTCAGCAGGCCTGGGAGTTTATAAAAACTTTAATTGATAAACAAGGCGATTTAAAATTGCTGACAATAACCGGTCAATTGCCAAGAAGAAAAGATTTAGATACTGATAACTTTTTTGCTGATTTTTTTAAGAAGAATCCGATGATGTTACCTTTTGCAAAAGAAATGCCGTTTGTAAAAGGCATTGATAATTGTGAAGTGATTGTTGAAGTGCTCGATATTATTTCGCAGGAGTATGCAACCTGTGTTATTTACGGAGAAAAAACACCGGAAAAAGCAATAAAGGATGCGGCAGATGCAGTGAATGTTTTGCTTGAAAATAACAAGTAGCAATCAGGTGTCAGCTGTCAGCAATAATTTATAAATTTAAAATTAATACTTAAAACTTAATACTTTAAAACTTGAATTTAAACATTGGAATCGTTGGTGCGGGCGGGTTTTCGCAGTTTGCAGCAAATGCATTTTTACAAGTTGAAGATGTGAAAATTGTTGCGGTAACTGATATTAATGAAACGATTACAAAGGAAATGGCAAATGAATTCGCTGCAAAAACATACAACAATTATGAAGCATTTTTAGAAGATAAAAACATTCAGCTTGTTTACATTGCAACGCCGCCGTTCTTGCATTATCAGCAATCAAAACAGGCTTTGCTTGCAGGCAAACACGTGATTTGCGAAAAACCTGCGGCATTGCACGCAAGCGAAGCAGAAGAATTAGCGGCGCTCGCAAAATCTTTTAATTTGCTTTATGTTGTTAACCTGATGCAGCGATATAACCCGTTATATGAAATTGTAAAAAAGATTATTGATGAAAAATTGCTCGGAGAATTTTTGCACGGTTTTTTTGAAAATTATGCTAGCGATGAAAATCTAAATGCAACTCATTGGTTTTGGGATGAAGAAAAAAGCGGCGGCATATTTATTGAACACGGCGTTCATTTTTTTGATATGTTTTCCGGCTGGCTTGGTGAAGGAAAATTAATGTGCGCTTTGCAATTGCAACGACCTTGTGTTGAACAAAAAATCATTGATCGCGTACAGGCAACAGTGCTTTATAAAAATGGAATCGTAAATTTTTATCATGGATTCGATCAGCCCAAAATTTTAGACAGGCAGGAAATGCGCTTGCAATTTGAACACGGAGAAATTACATTGTATGAATGGATTCCGGTAAAAATAAAATTGCGTGGTTTATTGAAAGAGCAACAATTAAAACGTTTAAATGAATTAATGAAAAATTGTACTGTTATTTATCACGATAATTCGCAAACAAAAAATAAAAAAGTGAAGGGAAGATTTGCAGAAATAATCTTTGATGAGCATGTAACAATTGAATTTGGAAATAGGGAAGATAAGCAAAAACGTTACCAGCAAATGCTTTCAGCGATGATAACCGATCAATGGAACTGGATAAAAAATAAAAATCATATTCGGGTAATTGATGAAACCAATGCAATTCAATCATTAAAAGTTGCAGAACAGGCAACAAAGGTTTCAAAAAGATTTTATACTTTTTAGTTGTAACAAAAAAAATTTAAATATGCTTATTTCAAATCTTTATAAAAAATTTATTGTAGCATAATGCAATGCCGGAATAGAAAACAAGGCTTACAAGTGAGTGACACAACGAAGCTTAATAAAGATTCCTTTTGTTGATCAACAAAACTATTCTATTGGTTTTTGCCATAATTTTTTATATAAAAATAGAAGTAAAATAAAACTTAGTAACAGCCAGAGATAAAATAAAATATTACCAGCAGATATTTTATTTTCAATAAACGCAAGGTTGAACATAATGCCTGCAGTGCAGTTAATCAACAGCCAAAAAAAAGTAAGAAAAACACAAAGCGCAATGCGTTTCAAAAATTCTTTTACTTCCGGTTCCATAAAAAAATTTATGAATAAAGGTCGGAAATTCATTGGCAAATGGTAATAAAAAATATAGTCATAAATATTTTGAAATTTGGAAATATATTTAAACATTTGTCTAAATATCTAATTAATTGAACCTAATTTTTAAGGCTTTAAACGATTCTACACGGCGATCAATTCTTGAATTACTCAAAAAAAAAGATATGACTGCCGGTGAAATTGCGGAAAAATTTCATATTTCCTGGCCCAGCGTTTCGCATCATCTGGATTTATTGAAACGAGCCGGACTTGTAGTATCAGAAAAAGAAGGTCAGTATGTGTGTTATTCCATCAACACAACAGTGATGGATGAAATGATAAAATGGTTGCTGCAATTAAACAATAAAAAAAAGAAATAGAATGAGACCGAAACTTCATATTACAGAGTTGCTGATTTTAATAATAATTTTTTTGCCGTTCATTTATCTGGCAATAGTTTTTAAAAATCTTCCGCAAACAGTTCCCACACATTTTGATTTAAATGGCAAGCCAAATGCAATGAGCGATAAATCAAGTTTATGGTTTATCCTTTCAATCACTGGTGTAATAAGCGTTTTGCTGTATTTGCTTATGCGATTTTTGCCTTCAATCGATCCAAAGAAAAAAGCAAAATATTCTGCTCCGGTATTTAATAAAATTGCTGTTGCCGTGGTTTTACTTTTATGCATTATCAATTGTTTAATTATTAATTCGGCACAAAAGGGTTTTTTAAATTTTCAAAATATTTTTCCTGCTATCATCGGAGCTTTCTTTGCATTTATGGGAAATATCATGCATAGCATTAAACCCAATTATTTTGCCGGAATCCGCACTCCGTGGACGTTAGAGAACGAAGAAGTATGGCGAAAAACACACCAGCTTGGTGGTAAGCTTTGGTTTATTGGCGGCATTGTTATTGCAATTACAGGTTTATTATTTCCATTAAACATTTCAACATTTTTTTTAATCGGTATCATCATTATTTTAGTCGTCGTTCCGGTTGCATATTCATATCAGCAATTTAAATTAATTCAAAAAAAATCTTAAATATATTATATCAGAGAAATAAAGATGTAACGAAATAATAAATGAATTATCTGGCTCATGCATATTTATCTTTTGGTTATCCTGAAATTTTAGTTGGAAATATTATCAGCGATTTTGTAAAAGGAAAAACAAAATTTCAGTACAGCAAAAACATCCAAAACGGAATTGCATTACATCGATTAATAGACAATTTTACTGATGCGCATGCCGCAACGCATCAGGCAAAGAAAGTCTTCAAATCTGCTGTGGGCTTATATTCCGGCGCTTTTGTTGATATTGTGTACGATCATTTCCTTGCCAATGATACAAATGAATTACCCGCAAATAAATGGGTGGAATTTTCTCAAACTGCTTATCAATCTTTATCAAATTATCAAACTATTTTTCCGGAACGTTTTGCAAAAATGTTTCCTTACATGAAGCATCAAAACTGGTTGTATAATTATCGTTTCGCATGGGGAATTGAAAATAGTTTTCGCGGTTTAGTGCATCGGGCTGCTTATCTGCAAAGCAGTGCAGAAGCATTTAATTTGTTTCAAAAAGAATACGAAATATTGCAAGATTGTTACAATCATTTTTTTTCGGATGTAAAAAATTATGCGTTCAATCAGCTGCAGCAATTTTTGCAATAAATTTTTTAGCAAGTTATTTTTCATAAATTTTTTTTACCCAACTTTAGTAATTCTATTCATCGTTCGTTGCGTCGCACTCTTGTACTTTTTGTTCATTATTCAGCAACCACAGAAATAATTAGTCTTAAATTTATTCAATTTTAAACATTGAACTTTTGAATATTAAACTCTGAAACTCAACACATGTGCGGCATTGCAGGAATTGTTTCTCCTTATTCATCATCTATTCAGCAACCTCGTTTGCAAAAAATGGCCAATGTTTTGCAACATCGCGGCCCTGATGGAGAAGGTTTTTGGATGAATGAAAATCGAAATGTGGGTTTTGCTTTTCGAAGATTATCAATTATTGATCTATCAAAAAATGCAGACCAGCCTTTTCACTATTTGCACTACACAATCATTTTCAACGGAGAAATTTATAATTATATTGAACTAAAAAATGAATTAAAAAAACAAGGGTATATTTTTAAAACGCATACAGATACAGAAGTTATTCCAGCGGCTTATGACTTTTGGAAAAAAGATTGTTTGCATCACTTCGACGGAATGTTTGCTTTTGCATTATGGAATGAAAAAAATAATGAATTATTTATTGCAAGAGATCGCTTTGGCGAAAAACCTTTGTATTATCATATTGATAAAAATGAAGGTGAAAAATTCGGGCAATTTCTGTTTGCAAGTGAAATGAAGGCACTCTGGAATGCAGGCGTACCAAAGCTTTTGAATGGAAAGATGATGTTAAATTATCTTACACTTGGCTATGTTCAAAACCCGCAAAATAAAGGAGAAACTTTTTACAAAGATATTTTATCACTGCCGCCGTCGCATTATTTATTAATCCAGCCAATGCACGGAAAATTACTAATAAAAAAATGGTATGATCTGAAATCTGAAATCCAAAACCCAAAATTCGAAATCACTAAAAGTGAATCTGAAATTATTGAAACATTCAATTTATTATTTATTTCTTCTGTAACCAAAAGGTTACGCAGTGATGTTTCGATTGGCACCAGTTTAAGCGGCGGAATTGATAGCTCTTCAATTGTTGCTGCAATTTTTCAGCTTAAACAAAAAATTTCAATTAATCCGCAATGGAAAAATGTTGGCTTTACTGCAATTTTCCCGGGCTTTGAAAAAGATGAATCAATTTTCAGTGAGATTGTTGCAAAGCAATTTGATATTCAGCAATACACAATTACGCCAACAGCAAATGATTGGATAAAATATTTTGATGAAGTAATATATTACCAGGAAGAGCCTTTGCAAAGCAGCAGTGTATTAACGCAATTTTTGGTTTACAAATCAGCAAAGGAAAAAAATATTATTGTTTTATTGGACGGGCAAGGCGCAGATGAAATTTTAGGCGGTTACAAAAAATATTCTCATTGGTATTTGCAGCAATTATTGCGAAATAACATTTCTATTTTTTTGAAAGAAAAAAAATTATTGCAACAAAACAATTTTTTAGAGAGCTGGGATTTCAAAAATTATGCAGCAGCTTTTTTTCCTAAAATTGCTGCTAAAGAATTGCAAAGGCAGTTAATTAAAAAATATAAAAATAATTCTTTTATTAATGATGATTTTTTTAGAGAATATTCTAATAAAGAAAGCTTGCAAAAACCTGCAATAAGAAAATTAAATGATATTCTTTATTATAACAGTTTTCAGTTAGGCTTAGAAGAGTTGTTGCGTTATGCAGACAGAAATTCTATGGCACACTCGAGAGAAGTTCGTTTGCCTTTTTTAAATCATGAATTAGTTGAATTTATTTTTCGTTTGCCATCATCATTCAAAATAAAAAATGGTTTTACAAAATGGATTTTGCGGCAAAGCATGCGATCATTTCTTCCTGCTAAAATTGTTTGGAGTAAAGATAAGATTGGTTACGAGCCTCCGCAAAAGCAATGGATGCAAAACAAGCAAATACAGGAAATGATTTTTAGCGCAAGAGAAAAAATGATCAACGAGAAAATAATAGATAATTCAATAAAAAAAACGCCAATCAAAACAAGTGCTGCACATGATGCAGATAATTTTGACTGGCGTTGTTTATCAGCCGCAGCAATGGTTTGAGTAATTTGCTATTAAATTTTCTGTTTGAATTTTATACGATTCTTTTACTTCAAAATTTCCGTCACTTGTAGCCTGAACAGTGTACCATTTTTTTTCATCCTTTAATTTAATAGAATAAATTACTCCTTCTATGTTTGTAAATTCTGTTACACCAAAAATAGTTTTACCTGCAAATTTCTTTTTAATCGCCAATAAAATATTTGCAGGCAAATTTGTCTCATCATAATAACGAAGTGAGCTAACAAAATTATCATTATTATCATATGTAATTTTGTTGAGCATGTTCGATTGAGCGAAGCAAACAACATACCCGTTTGCATCTTCATTCCATTTAATATTTTTCGCATCAGGAAATGTTTTTTCAAACAAATGAATTAGCCTTTCATTTGGTTTAGCATACAATGCAGCGCCTGAAGGTTGACTTACTGGAATTGCCTTTACAAGTTCTATGAAAATTCCTGCAGGTGTAAACATAGCTGAATTATCTTCACCAGATTTTTCCGTCCCAGTTGGCTTCATAATTTCCCTTTTCTTTTTCCCATGAAACTTTTGCGTTAGATGCTTCAGGAAATTTTTTCATACATGCAGATTTTACATTTGCAGGTACTTCAGATTCAAAAACCAGTTATCTGTTTTCTTCTCGAATGCAAATCTCAATTGTTCAACAAATAAATAAGCATTCACATTTCTGTCAAGAAAATTATCAATGTATGTACTCTTATTAGCACCTGTAAAGAGGTTGTACAGTCTCCACAAATTAATGTTACCATCACTGTCTTGGCAAAAACTATTGTCCTTATAATAATCTTTACAAACTATTCCAAGTTGTGTATCACCGAGCATTAATGCAGGAATATTCTTTTTCATTTGTTGAGGAAGATGAGCGTACATTCTGCATTTACCAACCAGTGTTGCAAACTGTTGTTCTGTTATGCTGTATTCTGTAAGCTGCCGCATTTGATGCATTTGAAAATTTGCATTGTAGTTTTCAATCAGTGTTCGTATGCAAGCTTGCAATTGTCCTATGCTTTGTACTTTTAAATCACCTATATAACCATCTGTCCATACACATAAATTGGTGCATACAGTATTTTTAAAACCAATGAATATTTTAAAATGTTCATCAGCGCCTTTTTTATTATAGAGGTTATCCAGTGTATAAGATTTTACTCCGCCTACACAGAGTGATAAAACATTTCCATCTATTTCATCACAGATAGAAGGGATTTCAATAACAAAAGCCATGCACTCATAATAAAGGGTTTTCTCATGCTCTAAGAGCTCACTGGCTGCTTTATATTTTGCTTCGGATATTCTTCCCTTGATAGGATGAGAAAGCCGTATATTAGGGCTTAATATATTTTCACTGTCATAAATTTCCATTGTTGTATTTAATGTTGCTTTATAAAATCAACATGACTGATAACAGGTTCATTATCCTTTATAAAAAATTGATTTTTTTAATGCTATATAATACTATTGTAGATACAATTGCTGTAATTATCAAATGTTTGTACAGGGGGTGTATTAGAGTACCCTTACCCTTTTAGACATGTAAGGCAATTAATAAATTTTATATTAGATAATAAGGAATAATATTGGTGCAAATAAAAAGCACCTATAAAGCTTATCTATATAAGTGCTTGATTTTTAAGTGGGCCCACCTGGGCTTGAACCAGGGACCCCCTGATTATGAGTCAGGTGCTCTAACCAACTGAGCTATAGGCCCGAATTAAATGCAATATTTTTTTGCAATTTAATTTTCAAGAGTTGCAAAAGTAAAGATTTCAATTTATTTTCAACACTCAATTCCTCAATCATGTTTTACTTTTGCAAATGAAAACAATTAAAAATCTTTTATTCGATCTCGGTGGAGTATTTTTAAACATTGATTATCCAAAAACTGTTCAGGCATTTACCGATTTAGGCGTTAAAAATTTTGATGATCTTTATAGCCCCAGTTATGCTTCGCATTTATTTGAATGGCTCGAAACAGGGAAAATTGATCCTCCATTTTTTTATCAATCCTTAAGAAATAAAACAAATATTTCTGCTTCTGACGATGAAATAAAAAACGCATGGAATTCAATGCTGCTTTATTTTCCGCTCGAAAGAATTGAATGGCTTGATAACATCAAACATAAATATAATGTTTATCTTTTTTCAAACACAAACATTATTCATCACAAATGTTTTAATGAAATTTTTAAAAAACAAACAGGAAAATCAAATTTTGAAAATCATTTTATTAAAGCATATTATTCTTATGAATTGGGTTTGAGAAAACCGCATGTTGCATCCTTTTATAAAGTTTTGGAAGAACAAAATTTAAACGCAGCCGAAACTTTATTTATTGATGATACTTTAAAAAATATTGAAGGCGGAAAAGTTGTTGGCTTGCAAACAGAATATTTGTGTGCGCCGAAAACTGTTTTGGATTTAGATTTGTAAGATGATATTTGTTAATCCGTTTAATTGTTAATCAGTAAGGATTCAGATTTTCTCATTTTTTTTGTTTCTTAAAACTTATTATTTCATTCCTTGATTTCTTCAAAATCAATATACTCCTGATCGCTAACTTTTGTTTTTGCAGCTTGTGAAGGTTTTGCAGTATTTTGGCGGCGCAATTCTTCTTCCTGCATTTGCTTCATTTTTGTACGAACTGTGGAAGAAGCTTTTGATACCGGTACAATTAAACCAAATATTAATTTATACAAAAAATATATAATTAATGCGGCATAAAATATTTCGAGTAATTCGCCCATAAGTTGCAAAGTTATGTTTCATAAATTATGCAGCAATATTTAGCTGTTTCTTTTTTGCAAACGGTTAACACAATTGAAATTTGGAATGTATTGCATTATTTTATTACATTTGCAGCGGAAAAAGAATTAAGAAGGGAACGAAGCCGTTCCCTTCTGCTTTTACTGCATGACAACAGAAGAACAAATTAAAAATATCGAGCAATTAACGGATAAAATTCTTGCGTCTGAAACAGAATATTTTAAAGTTTCAATAAAAATAAAACCAATCAATAATATAAAAGTTTTTATTGACGGCGATAATGGCATTACTATTGAAAAATGCGTGCAGTTCAACCGGAAATTATATAAGTTAATTGAAGAAAATAAATTATTTCCTTCAGATGATTTTTCGCTGGAAGTTTCTTCGCCCGGCGTTGATGAGCCTTTAAAATTACATCGTCAATACAATAAAAATATTGGCAGATTTATCGAAGTATTTTTTAAAGACGGAACAAAGAATGAAGGCAAACTTTTGCAGGTTACTGATGAAGATATAATTATCGAACAAACTTCAGGCAAAGGAAAAAAAATTAACACACAACAAATAATTATACCATTTATTAATATACAAAAAACAATTGTTCAAATTAAATTTTAAAAATAAGTTAGTAAAAAATCGTACTTCGTACTTGTTTAAATCGTAAATCGTATGGCAAGCATAAATTTAATTGAAGCATTTCAGGAATTTAAAGATGCCGAAAATATTGACCGGCCCACTATGATGAAAGTAGTGGAAGATGTTTTTAAAACGCTGCTTCGAAAAAAATATACCAGTGACGAAAATTTTGATGTAATTGTAAATGCTGAAAAAGGCGATTTGGAAATTATTCGCCGCCGTAAAATTGTTGAAGATGGCGAAGTAATGGATCCGCTTGCAGAAATTGCTTACAGTGATGCAGTAAAAATAGAACCCGATTTTGAAGTTGGTGAAGAGTTGTACCAGGAAGTTGATATTTTAGATTTTGGCCGCCGTGCAATTTTAGCTGCAAAACAAACTTTGGCAAGCCGCATAAATGATCTTAAAAAAAATGTGCTCGTAAAAAAATATGGTGATAGAATTGGCGATATCCTCAGCGCCGAAGTCTACCAGGTTTGGAAAAAAGAAGTGCTTTTATTGGATGAAGAAGGTAACGAATTAATTCTTCCAAAATCCGAACAAATTCCGCAAGATTATTTTAAGAAAGGTGAAACTGTTCGCGCAGTTGTGAGAAGAGTAGATATGAAAAATAATTCGCCCGTAATAATTTTATCGCGCACCAGCCCCGATTTTCTGGCTAAATTGCTCGAAATTGAAGTGCCCGAAATTTTTGATGGTTTAATTACGATTCGAAAAATTGTTCGTGAACCTGGTGAAAGAGCAAAAGTTGCAGTAGAAAGTTTTGATGATAGAATTGATCCGGTTGGCGCTTGTGTAGGTATTAAAGGCAGTCGCATTCACGGCATTGTGCGCGAACTGAAAAATGAAAATATTGATGTAATAAATTTTACAAGCAATACTCAATTATTAATTCAGCGCTCTTTAACACCTTCCAAAATAAGTTATATGGAATTGGATAATGAAAAAAAACATGCTGAAGTTTTTTTAAAGGCAGACCAGGTTTCACTGGCAATCGGGCGCCGTGGTGTTAATATAAAATTGGCTTGCGAATTGACAGGATACGATATCGATGTTTACCGCGATGATGAAGGCCAGACTGAAGAATACGATATTGATTTGGAAGAATTCAGTGATGAAATTGAGCCATGGATAATTGATGAATTAAAACGCGTAGGTTGCGATACAGCTCGCAGCGTTTTAGATTTAACAGCCGAAGAATTAGAACGCAGAACGGATTTGGAAAAAGAAACTATTGATGATGTATTGCGCGTATTAAATGAAGAATTTAGTAAAGAATAATTTAATTTATTAAAAATTTCGTTGTTTAAAGAACATAAGTTTATTGGCAATGAAACATTAAACTTTTAAAAAGTTTTATACAAATAAAAACACTGAATGCCAGAATTGAAATTACCAAGATTATTAGCTGCCGCTAAAGAATTCAATGTAGGTCAGGATACGCTGATTGAATTTTTAAGTGGCAAAGGTTTTAATCGCGATGAATTAAAACCTACTGCTAAACTTACGGAAGAAATGTACCGCAGTTTACAGCAGGAATTTCAAAGTGATAAAGTTGCAAAAAATAAAGCCGACCTTGTTGAAATACCAAAAACAACTGTAACCGAAAAAAAGAGAAAGGAAGACGAAGAAATAACCTTCAAAAGAGAAGATAAATTCCAGCGCTCTGAACCGCCAAAACCGGTTGTAAAAGAAGAACCACCCGCTGCGCCGGAAATTATTCCACAACCTGAAGTGAGAGAACCAGAACCTGTAATTGAAACGCCCCCTGTTGAAGAACCGCCTGCGCTGGAACCCGAAATACTAAAAATAGAAGTTCCCGAAATTGAATCACCAAAAGTTGTAAACAAAATAGATCTTTCAACAATTGATTCTTCTACGCGTCCTAAAAAAACAAAGAAGAAAACAGATAAAGAACGAAAGCCGGAAAAACAAACTCTTGCAGAAGAAACAAAAAATATTACAGAAGAAACAAAAAAAGAAATACAACAACCGGTTGCAGAATTAAATATTGAACAACCGCAGCAGGAAGTTAATATTCCTCGTGTTATTGAAAATATTAAAGCTGATATATTAGAAGGTCCAAAAATTCTTGGAAAAATTCAATTGCCCGTTGATAACGATACAAGGCCAAAACAGCCTACAAGAGAAGAAAAACGTAAACGCAAACGCATTCCTGTTGATAAAAAAGGAACAGAACCTAAAACAAATGGCAATGCACAGCAACGCCCCATAACGCCTGCACATCCATTTAACAGAGACAGAGGTGGCTTTGCGCAAACTTCTCAGGGCGCTCCGCGAAGAACGAATGGACAAGGAACAGGAAATCGTTTTCGGCCCGCAGATCGCAGAACAACTACTACTGAAAGAAGAGGTGTTACCGCAAGTAAAACTGCTCTAAGACCTGATGATAAAGAAATTGATCAAAAAATAATTCAGGAAAAAATACGTGAAACGCAGGCAAAGCTTGCCGGTTCCAGCGGACGAGGCAAAAGCTTAAAAGCAAAATACCGTCGTGCAAAACGCGAAGAAGCAGCCGAAGCTGTTGGCGAAGTAACAGAAGACGATAAATTGCAGGTTACCGAATTTGTAACAGTAAGTGAATTGGCAAATTTGATGGATGTAAGTTTTGCTGAAGTCATCAGCAAATGTATGAGCCTTGGGATTATGGTTTCCATTAACCAGCGCCTTGATGCAGAGGTAATAGAATTAGTAGCCGGAGAATTTGGTCATGAAGTTGAATTTATCGGCATTGATGATGTTGAAGAAGAGGAAGAAGAAGAAATTGAAGATGATGAAGAAAATCTTTTACCACGTCCTCCTATTGTAACCATTATGGGTCATGTTGATCATGGCAAAACTTCTCTGCTTGATTACATCAGAAGCGCAAATGTTGTAGCTGGTGAAGCAGGCGGAATTACACAGCATATCGGCGCTTATGAAGTAACATTGCCATCTAACAATAAACACATAACTTTTCTGGATACACCCGGTCACGAAGCATTCACTGCAATGCGCGCCAGAGGTGCAAAAGTTACTGATATTGCTGTGATTGTGATTGCTGCCGATGATGCCGTAATGCCTCAAACAAAAGAAGCTATCAGCCATGCGCAAGCCGCTAATGTACCTATGATTTTTGCTATTAATAAAATTGATAAAGAAGGCGCCAATCCGCAAAAAATATATGAACAATTATCTCAAATGAATTTGTTGGTAGAAGAATGGGGTGGCAAATATCAAAGCCAGGAACTTTCTGCAAAGCAAGGATTAAATGTTGATTTATTGTTAGAGAAAATTTTATTAGAAGCTGAATTATTAGATGTAAAAGCAAATCCCGATCATGAAGCTACAGGTAGTATTATTGAGGCTTCTTTAGACAAAGGACGCGGTTTTGTAGCAACGGTTCTTGTTCAAAATGGAACACTGCATCAAGGCGATCTTATGGTTTCCGGGCAGCATTTTGGTCGCATCAAAGCTATGTTTAATGAACGTAATTTAAAAGTGGAAGAAGCACCACCTTCAACTCCTGTGCAAATATTAGGATTAAATGGCGCACCGCAGGCCGGTGAAAAATTTAAAATTTATGAAGATGAAGCTGAAGCAAAAGAGGTAGCCGTAAAACGTGCACAAATATTACGCGAACAAGGTTTACGTGCAAGAAAACATATTACATTAGATGAAATTGGCCGTCGCCTTGCTTTAGGTAATTTTAAAGAGCTCAACATAATTATAAAGGGAGATGTGGATGGTTCAGTTGAAGCCTTAAGCGATTCTTTGCAAAAACTTTCCACCGAAGAAATTGCTGTAAGTGTAGTGCATAAAGCTGTTGGGCAAATTTCCGAAAGCGATGTTTTGCTTGCTGCCGCCTCCGATGCAATTATCATAGGTTTTAATGTTCGCCCCTCTTTTCAGGCAAGTAAGCTTGCCGAAAATGAAGGCGTTCAAATAAAAACATATTCTATTATTTACAACGCAATAGAAGAAATTAAAAGTGCGATGGAAGGTATGCTTGAACCGAAAGTGCAGGAAAAAGAAGTTGCAAATGTAGAGATAAGAGAAGTATATAAATTTGATAAAGGAACTGTGGCAGGATGTTATGTTTTAGATGGAAAAATTAAGCGCGACAGTAAAATACGTCTTTTCCGCGATGGCATTTTAATTTATCCGCGGCAGGAAGGCGCTTATGCTGAATTAGGCAGCCTGAAGCGTTTTAAAGATGACGTAAAAGATGTTTCCGCAGGTTACGAATGCGGATTAACTATAAAAAATTTTAGTGATATAAATGCTGCTGATACAATTGTTGCTTACGAAGAGGAAGAAATAAAAAGAACGTTGTAAATAATGTTCTAAATTTCTTAACTAAATAACTACTTTGTTATAAGCCCTGATTTTAAAATACCTGTAGGAAAATTAAAAGTAATTTCATTAGAGAAAAACTTCGACAAAAAATTGAAACGATAGTATTGCAAAAAATAATTTAAAGGATACGGTAATACGGTTGGAGCAACAAAAATTTGTTTTTTATATTCAAGATTGTTTTCTTTTACTAAGGTTTGAAGCAATATTTTCATACCCTTTTTTGAGGGAATATTTAAATGTTCACCAAATGTTAAATAAGGCCAGCGGCTGCTTAATAATTTTGCGGTTACACTTCCAAAATCAGGCGTTGTTAAATATAAAATTTTTCCATTGCCAAGAATTTTTATTAAGTTATCGAGAAAATTATAAGGCTTCAATATGTGCTCAAGTACAGTAATGCAAAAAACAATGTCAAAATTACTTATAGAAATTTTCTTATAATAATCTGGTTCATTTAAATCACACTGTATCCAGGTAATATTAGTACAATCTTTTAAATTTTCAGGTCTTTTATGAAAATCAACAGCTATTCCTTTTGCATTAGGAAATTTCTGTGACATTAGTTTTACTAATTCACCGTCACCCGCTCCAATATCAATCCATGTGAAAGAATCATTTGTATTATATGAAGTGTGGGAATATTTAAGAGCTTCTGAAATACAATTTTGAAACCATTTCGTTAAAGGATTTTTATTTCTAATTTGTCGAGTAAAATTATCCATGCCACCTTCAAAGGAGTCATATAATTCTTTTAATTGCTGTGGCGAAGGCAAAGGAAAAGTGAACCCGGAAAAACATGTATTACACTTATAAAAGTTTACAGGCCCATGATTCCTTTTTACTTTGTGATATTTTTGTTTATAAAGAAGAGATACATCTGAACTTTTACAGAAACAGCATTCAATATTTACTACTTGTGGCAATTATTTAGGTTTCGTTTAATAAAATTTATTGCTTAAAAGTTTTCTTATCAACATTTACTTTTGACCATTTCTGGCAAGTATAATATGTACTTACGAATAAGTAGAACACATAAAAAACAATGAGAAAAATTTTTAAGACTTTTCTGTTTTGTAATTGACTTAATGAATATATAACTACAGTGTAAATTAAACCTACGCAACCTAAATACGTATATCGATCTGCCAAAAAAGTTGAACGCGCAATAGGAAATATTGGTAAGGTTAAGAGTAAAGTTATAAAAGTGAATATAATGCCAAATACAATTTCTTTTTTATTTTTGCGGATAGCAAAATGGGTAATATAAAATAGACATACAAAAATTATAAAGTACAAAAATTGGTACTTATTCAAGATTTCATCTGAGACAATAGAAATTCCTTCATTACAGGAAGTAACTGGTAAAATTATTTTAAGATAATATTCTCCAATGCAACACATGCTCAACCACACATTGGTCAATAACTGAAAAGATGTATGATTTATAATTACGGGTGTGCCACTCAATTTTTGAAAATTTAATTGACAAAGCCCCAGCGCAATTGAAATTAAGAAAAAAGGAATTTTAAGTAGTAAAATTTTTATAGATAATACTCCATAATGATAATCTACTAATAATAATAGAAGTGGCAAGATAACTGCCTGTTCTTTACTACCACAGGCCAATAAAAACAGAACGATACTAAAATAGTAGTAATAACGCAACTTTTGTAAAAGAAATTTGATATAAGCTATTAGTGAAAGCAAAATAAAGAAGGTATACAAAATTACTTTTGAAGCAGAAATCCATCCAAAACTTTCAATTTGAATTGGGTGTACATAAAACATTAATGCACAGAAATATGAAATTATAAACTTATGAGTTTCCGAAAAAGAACTGAGATTTAAAAGTAAAATAATCAATAAAAAAACAAGGATTGCATTTATACTATGAAATACTAATAATACTAAATGAAAATTAAATGCATTATAGCCATCTATCCTAAAGATTAAGCCATAAAATATGGTATTTATTGGCGAATATTGGCCATTATAAACGGTTGTAAAATATTTCGGAATTTGCGTTAGCGAAAAATTATATACTTCCGGATTTTTTAGCAGTATCCAATCGTCATCGGATCCATAAAAAAAATCTAATTTGAGAAGAGGAGTAAAACAGAAATAGAATACAGCTAATAATGTTATTATTAACAACAAAAAATTTCTCACTGAAAATGGTTATTAAATTGTAGAGCGAAAGTTATACTTACAACAAACGGCAAACATGGCTATGTTTGCCGTTAAATATCTTTGAGTTAATAAAATTTTTTGCTACCGGTGACTTTCGTTATTTCTTTTTACAAATAAAGTCATGATTTTTAAGAGAATTAAAACAATGAAAAGCCAAAATACAAGTTTTAAAAGGAACTGAAATACCAAAAAGCCAATAACATTTGATAAAAACGGTCCCATTACTTTATATAATTGTAATGCGGAGACAATAATTATTAGAGATATAAAAATCACAAAAGCATAATAAAAAAGAAAATTCAATCCTTTATTCATAATTCCTAAATTTCAGATTATCAAAGGTAACATTAAATTTTATTTATTCAGGAGGAGGAGGAGGATTATTAGTAATTGCTCCTAGCGCTACTAATTTTGCACATTGTACATTTCCATATACCGTAATTAGACCCGTAACAGTTAAACCTGTTTGTGGATTTACATAAGTATTTGACAAATACATTTTAAAAGTACTAATACAATTATAATAAGTCGGCTCAATAGCTCCAATTTGTTTAATTGTTCCTGTAACTCCTGTTACCGCATAAGCGGAGTGTGTAATTGTATTTGAAGCATTAGATTGTATCTGCAAAAATACACTAGCCGTAGGATAACCGTTTATTTGAGATTGCATTGAGGATGGAAAAGTTGTTATTCTGCCACAACCGCAATCATTGGAAAGATTTTGCTCGTTGTTATTTTTCTTTTTTTTTAATAAACTATCTGCTTGATAACGCAAGTAGTTATCAATTAATTTATCAAGATAAGGATTCTTTTAGAAGATGAGCTTGTAGATTTAGCGCTTGACTTCAAATATTCCGCACTAGATATTTTTGCTTGATAATCTCTGAATTCCTGAAGCAAACCTTTATCATACTGAATGCCGGTTTGAATGTTTGATTTATCCTCATTTGGATGGTTTTGTTGTTTTGTACATGCGATAATAGCAATGGCTATAAAAAAGGCACTGCTACAAATTAAAAACAAATTTTTCTTTAATACTTTTTTCATAATTTAATTTAAAATGTAATTGTATCTGGTTAATTTTCAAAAAAATTTTAGAAATCTTATAATTGCGTGTAAGCTCAAATTTTATAAACGTGGCGGGGCTTTATTACAATGAAAGGTTAGCATAATAATTTGATTAATTGTATGTTCTGATAAAAGAAGATTGTGGTTTGTCCTTGCGTATTTCGGAAGTGCTTATATTGGTTTTCTCAATTATGTAAGCAGGCCTGCATCTCGTTGTAAGAAAAATTTTCCCTATGTATTCTCCTATAATACCTAAAACAATAAGCTGAATGCCGGAAAGAAATAATAGGCTTGCAATAATAGACGTCCAACCTGGTACAGACCTTTCAGTAAAAATGTTTATTAATATGGCGAATATTCCATACATAAAAGAGAAAACTGAACATATTATACCGATAAGTAATGATAATCGTAAAGGCTTGATGCTGGATGATGTTAAACCAACTGCTGCTAAGCTGAACATTTTTCGGTAAGTGAATTTAGTTTTTCCATTTACTCTTTTCAGTGGCGCATATTTAATGTAGGTTTGGTTAAAACCACTCCAGGGAATTAAGGCCCGTATAAACGGATCATGCTCCTTAAGAGAAATAATTACATCGGCAACCTGCCTGTCAATTAACCTAAAATCTGAGGTTCCCTTCTGCAAGTTGGCATCGCTAAGAAAATTGAATAGCTTATAAAACAAACTTGAGGTTGCTTTCTTGAATAAACTGGTATTTTGGTTTGGCTGCCTCAGCGCAAATACAATTTTGTAGCCCTCCATCCACTTTTGCACTATTGCCGGTATTAAAGAAGGCGGATGTTGCATATCAGCATCCATGGTAATAATACAATCGCCATGCGCCAAGTCTATTCCGGCTTTTAAAGCATTTTGAAGTCCAAAACATTTTGATAATTTGATGTATCGAATACAAATATCATGTTCAGAAAGATATTCCATTTTTGTGAGCGAACCATCTGTGCTTCCATCATCAACAAATATGATCTCGTACTGATTAAATAGATGCAATGCCTTTCTCAACTGCTCGTATACAGGAAAAATATTGTGTTCTTCATTAAGGCATGGTATCACAATTGATATCATGAAATTATCTGGCATCATGTTTTTTTAATAATGTAATTTTTTGTTCCTTAATGAATTTGATGTTTATATTTACAATACAAAAACCTTTGTAATGAAACATCTTTTTGATAGGTAAAGATGAAGTTTCTTTATTGAGGTATACTTATTTTATCCTTAATAATATTAAGCAACACTATATATTTATTAAGCCAAACCTTAACTTAGTTTATGAAAGCAAGCGAATTAATTGGACGAAATATAAAAAAATGGCGTGAATTTAAAGGTATAAAACAAGATACCCTTGCTCAAAAGCTTGGCATTACCAGTGCTGCCTTAAGCCAGATTGAAAACGGTAAAAGCGATATTTCCATCAATCGTGTTGAACAAATTGCAGAAGCACTTGAGATTGACATTTTGCTTTTGCTTTCTAATCCGCAGCAAGCTGTGAACATTTTGCACAGTCCTAATAGCAATGGTATTGGAGTACAACACAATAACATTAATGCTGATCTGCTTAAAATTTTACACTCCGAGTTAGAGAAAAAAAACGAGCACATTTCTTTTTTGCATGAAATGCTAAGAGAAAAAAATAATCGTACATAATAGAAAAATGAAATTCGGTCTCATTTTTTTGTTAAAAGCCTTGCCAATCTTCTCAATCAAAAAATTGATAGTTATTTTTGAAAGCATTTGAAATAATTATGAAGAAATATTTGATATTTTTTTTGATAGCGGTTTGCTTCTGCTTAAAATCTATGGCGCAAACCCAAAAAATTGTGGCTGATAAAATTATTGCGCAGGTTGGCGATAAAATTATTTTAAAATCTGATATAGATAATGCCATTGCAGACTATAAACGTGCCGGTCAGGATGCACAATTACCTCCTAATCCTGAATGCGCATTTTTAGAAGGTCAGTTAATTCAAAAAGCTTTGGTACTGCAGGCGCAAAAAGATTCTCTTCCATTAAGTGATGAAGATGTGGACGCACTTTTAGACAATCAAATCCGCGGTTTTATACAGCAATACGGCTCTCAGCAAGCGTTAGAAGATATTGCAGGAAGAACTGTTTATCAAATAAAAGAAGATTTTCGCGAGCCTTTAAGAGAAAGAAAATTAGCCGATGATATGCGCACAAAAATTTTAAGCAATGTAAAAATCACTCCAACAGAAGTAAAAGAATATTTCGATAAAATTCCTGCAGACAGTCTTCGTTTTTACGAAAGTCAGTTAGAAGTTAGCCAAATTGTACTTTATCCAAAAGCTAATAAGGATGTGGAAGCTTATGTTATTAACCAATTAAATGAATGGAAAAAAGAAGTAGAATCAGGCCAGCAAAAATTTGATGCACTTGCTAAATTATATTCTGATGATCCCGGCAGCAAAGACAATGGCGGCCAATATAGTATTAACAGAAATGATAAACAATGGGATCCTACTTTTTTAGCAGCGGCATTTAAATTAAAAGAAGGGCAAATTTCACCCGTAATAAAATCAAAATTTGGTTATCACATTATCCAAATGGTAAGCCGTGCCGGCGATGATGCAGTTATTCGTCATATTTTGCGCATACCACCCGTAACTGATGATGAAATAAAGATTGCACAAAATAAATTAGACAGTATCCGGTCAAAAATTATTTCAGGCAGCTTAACTTTTAATGAAGCAGTTAATAAATACAGTGAAGATGAAAACAGTAAATTTAATGCCGGCGCAATTACAGCACCTGATCAATCAACGTATGTAACAATTGATCAACTTGATAAAG
Source organism: Chitinophagaceae bacterium (assembly GCA_051004255.1). Taxonomy (GTDB): domain Bacteria; phylum Bacteroidota; class Bacteroidia; order Chitinophagales; family Chitinophagaceae; genus JBPCKN01. The sequence continues at coordinate 80,559 of JBPCKN010000002.1, forward strand.
ATCTCGTAGTTGCTTTAAAAAATATGAAGGTTGGGCAAGTTTCTCAACCCTTACCTTACACGGACGAACGTGGTACAAAAGCAATTCGCATAGTTTATTTAAAAACAGAAACACAGCCGCATCGAGAAAATTTAAAAGATGATTATAATAAAATAGCTGCACGGGCATTGGATGAAAAAAAACAACAAGTACTCGAAAAATGGTTTGCAGATCATATTCCCACTTACTATATTAATATAGATAAAAGTTACACAGGCTGTAAAAACATAAATCAATGGTGGAGCGCTTCGAATACCGCAAATAAATAATTAAACTTTATTTTAAAAACATCGGATAATTTAGCAAAAAATCTTTTTTTGGAAAATTGCATGTATGTACATACATTTGCATGAGTGAAATTAGAAGAAGCAATTAAAAGCAATAAATTTAAAAATGAAGTTCATAAGGCAGGATTAAATATTTTATATACTGCATGGTGGTTAAAAACCATTATGAGCAAAGATTTGAAAGAATATGGTTTAACGCACGAACAATATAACGTGCTGCGTATTTTGAAAGGCACACATCCGGAACAAATGTGCGTTCGCGATATAGCATCGCGAACGATAGAAAAAAGCTCAAACATACCAAGGATTATAGACAGGCTGGAAATTAAAAAGTTCATTAAGCGCACTACTTCTCCGCACGATAAAAGAGAAACAGTAATAATGCTTACGCAAGCTGGCTTAAATATACTTGCAATAACTACAAATAAAATAAATAAATTATTTGAAGAAACTGTAGTTATGGATGAACACTGCGCAAATACATTAAATAAATTGCTTGAAAAAATTAGAACAAAAGAATAACTTTTAATAATGCATGTAGGTACATCAATAATTTACTAATTAAAAGCATCTGTTAATTGAAGACGAATCTTTTTAAAATTAAAAATAAAGATAAAAATTATGGCAACGTACAAAATTGATCCCGCACATTCTGAAGTGGGTTTTAAAATAAAACACCTGATGATAGCAAGCGTATCAGGAAGTATCAAAAAATTTGATGCAACAATGGAATCTGAAAAATCCAATTTTTCAGACGCTTCAGTTACATTTGAAGCAGATGCAGACAGCGTTACAACCGGCCAAGAGCAAAGAGATGCTCATTTAAAAAATGATGATTTTTTTAATGTTGAGCAATATCCAAAAATTACTTTTAAATCAACAGGACTAAAAAAGATTTCTGACGATGAATATAAATTAACCGGCAATTTAACCATACGCGATGTAACAAAACCTATTGAACTTAAAGTTACTTATAACGGAAACATAAAAGATCCCTGGGGTTTTGAAAGAGCTGGTTTTGAAATAGAAGGAAAAATAAATCGCCAAGATTACAATTTAAAATGGAATGCGCTTACAGAAACAGGCGGCTTTGTAGTGGGGTCTGATGTAAAAATACACGCTAATGCAGAAATGGTTAAACAACCTGGAGCTGTTTCTGAGCCTGCATAATTAAAAAGGTATATATTTTTGTACCCATCAGCATACCTGCATTAAGCTTAAGTTGCGTCGCACACTTGTACCATAACAATTGTATTCAGCAAAAAAAAATAACATGTAATTAATAATAAATTTTTAAAAATATTTTTTGATATTAAAATACATGTATGAACATTGAAATTATTGCAGGCAGTCCCCGAAACGAAAGCCTAACATTTCGTGCTGCGCAGTTTCTGCAAAAATATTTAAGAGAAAAAACGGAGCACAATATTCATACTATTGATGTGCGCGATTGGAATTTAAATTCATTGCAGCAAGAAGTTTTTGCAAGCGTTGAACAAACACCCAAGCCCTTCAAAAACCTTGCACAGCGTATGTTTGGGGCAAATGCGTTCATCTTAGTTACACCTGAATATAACGGAGGTTATACCGCTGCGTTAAAAAATTTATTCGATCATTTTCCAAAGCAAAATCATAAAACATTTGGCATTGTTACAACTTCGCCTGGCGCCTTGGGTGGCATTCGTGCAAGCCAGCAACTGCAATTATTAATAAATGCTTTATTTGGAATCGGTTCGCCTTACATGCTTATTACGCCGCTGGTTGATAAAAAATTTGACGAAAGCGGAAATTTGATTGATTCATCTTTTCAAAAAAACATAGATTTATTTGTTACCGAATTTTTATGGCTTGCAGAAAGCCTGGCGCCTGAAATGCAGCCAATGGTTTAAAGGTTTAAATTTAATTGTTCCAAAATTTAATTATTATTTAATGGTAAATTACTTAAGCACCGGAACTTGTGAACTTTCGAACTCCTTAAATAACCGCACAAATTTCTATTCAATAATAATGTAACTTTGCGCCTTCTTTCGCAAACACAATGAGCGACGAAATAAAACATGAATGCGGCCTTGCTTTCATCCGGTTAAGAAAACCGTTCTCATATTACCTGCAAAAATATGGCACTGTAATGTACGGCTTAAATAAGCTGTATTTGTTGATGGAAAAGCAGCATAACCGCGGCCAGGATGGCGCCGGCGTTGCCGCAGTAAAATTAAATGTTGAACCGGGTTATCCTTTTTTGCATCGCATTCGCAGCAATGCACAACAACCCATTGCAGATATTTTTTTTAAGATAGGACAGGAAATTCAGGAACTCGAAAAACATCAGCCCGATATTAAACAACATCCTGGTTTAATGAAAGGTCATGTTCCTTTTTTAGGCGAATTACTGCTTGGTCATCTGCGTTATGGAACGCAAGGGAAAAACAATGTAGAATTTTGTCATCCGTTTATAAAAAGAAATATAATTCCCGGACGCAATCTTGCAATGGCAGGAAATTTTAATTTAGTAAATACAGAAGAATTATTTGATCTTATTAATATTGACCCCGGTGAATTTCAAAAACAAAGCGATTTAGCTGCGATGATGGAAGTGATACATTATTTTCTTACTAAAGAAGATGAAAAAAATCCTGATGCAGCCTGCATTTCATGCGTGTTAAGAAAATCTGTTGCTTTGTTTGACGGCGGCTTTACTGTTGGCGGATTAATCGGAAACGGCTACAGTTTTGTGATGCGCGACGCGCATGGAATTCGCCCTGCATATTATTATGTTGATGATGAAGTTTTTGTTGCTGCAAGCGAGCGTGCATCTATACGAACTGCATTTAATGTTGGTGAAAATGAAGTGCATGAATTGATGCCGGGCAATGCTTTAATAATAAACGATAAAGGCGATTATACAATTGATCAAATAATTGAACCCAAAGAAAGAAGAGCCTGCAGTTTTGAAAGAATTTATTTTAGCCGCGGCAGCGATGAAAAAATTTATCGTGAGAGAATTGCACTCGGCTATCATTTAAGTAAACCTGTTTTAGAAGCGGTGAATTACGATTTAAAAAACACTATTTTTTCTTACATACCAAACACTGCTGAAGTTGCTTATTTTGGTTTGGTGAAAGGAATGGAAGATTATTTAAATCAAATAAAAATACAACGCATTTTAAGTTGGGGAAATGATGTTACTGAAGATAAATTGCAGCAAATGATCACAAGAAAAATTCGGCAGGAAAAAATTGCAATTAAAGATGTAAAACTGCGAACTTTTATTACGGAAGATACAAATAGAAATGAAATGGTGCAACACGTTTACGACATAACTTATGGCACCGTTCGTAAAGATGAGGATACTTTGGTTGTGATTGATGACAGCATTGTGCGCGGCACAACTTTAAAAGAAAGTATTGTTCGCATGCTTGCGCGTTTGCAGCCAAAAAAAATAATTGTTGTTTCTTCGGCGCCGCAAATTCGCTATCCTGATTGTTATGGAATTGATATGAGTAAATTGGTTGATTTCATTGCATTTCGCGCTGCCATTGAATTGTGGAAAGAAAAGGGAATGGAAAAATGTTTGGAAGAAATTTACAATCAATGCAAAGAATTGCAACGCATCAATCAGCTTCATACAGAAAATTTAGTTCGGTTAGTTTATAAACCTTTTACTACGCAGGAAATTTCGGATAAAATTGCGCAACTCATCACTCCAAAAAATCTTACTCTTCCTGTGCAGGTAATTTATCAAACAATTGAAGATCTTCATGAAAGTTGCCCAACCAATACCGGCGACTGGTATTTTACCGGAAATTATCCTACACCCGGCGGAAACAAAGTTGTAAATAAGGCATTTATAAATTATTATGAAGGAAAAAATGTGCGCAGCTATTAAACAATTACGTTTTTTTTAATTTTAACTTTTATCGGCAATAAGACATGTTGCAAATATTAAATATGCTGTTTTATACGAAGCAGCGCCAAAAAATAATATTAATTTATTTTAAAATTAATGATTTCAAGGATTATAAAAAAGTTACAATAACTGAGCTGCCGGCAAGATCTACTGCAGATTTTTTGAAATTTTATAAAACCTCAATATTTTGAAAACGTTACTTCTTATTCGCCACGCAAAAAGCAGTTGGGACAATCCTTTGCAAAAAGATTTTGACCGGCCTTTAAATAAGCGCGGCAAACACAATGCGCCAAAAATGGCTAAACGCCTTTATAAGAAAAAAATTAAAATTGATCTTTTTATTACAAGTCCGGCTGCACGCGCACTTGCAACCTGTAAATATTTTGCAGATGAATATGACATAAAAGAAAAAAAAATTATTAAAGTACCGGAATTTTATGAAGACAATGCAAACCAATTTTATCCGGTACTTACTGAATTAAATGATGATTATAACTGCGTTGCAATAGTTGCCCACAGCCCTGCAATTATAAATTTTGCAAATGAACTTACCGAAACTAAAATAGATAAAATGCCCACCTGTGCAGTGTTTGCAGTAAAAATTGATATTGAACAATGGAAAGATTTTGCAACTGCCAAAAAAGAATTTTGGTTCTTTATTTATCCTAAATTAAAAGAATAAATATTAATTCAATTTCATACATCAACCGAATCGTGCACAATCACTTTACTCCAGAGAGGCGAACATTCTTTTACAAAGTTTAAATGTATCGGATCAATCTGATAATCGGTTTGATCTGTTTCATTGTCAAATAAAACTAACCACGAAATAGAATAACTTCGTTCAATTACATCGCGATTTGTATTGGCAGGTTTACCAATGTGAAATTGACGAATGGTTGTTACGTTAGATAACTTTTTCAATCCTTCAATTAATTGTTGCAAATCTTTTTTGCTTTCCGGAATTTTTAACCAGAAAAAAACATGATGAATAAAAACATTATTTAATTGCATAATAATTATTTTACCTGGTTTAAAAAATCAATAATTCCTAAATACACTTGCTTTGCAACAAGCGTTTGAAATTTTGGGCTGAGTATTTTGTTTTCGTCACTAACATTACTTAAAAATCCAATTTCAAGCAACGTGTTTGGAAAATCAGTAGGCTGGTCCAACAGAAAATTAAAGTTACCCACGTTGCCATATTCTTTCATACCTGCTGCCAGCATTTGTTTTAAAATTGTTGTGCTAAAAGATCTGAAACCAATGTGTTTATAATAAGTACTTGAACCTTGCACAGAAGTATCCTGCGAAGAGTTTAAATGTAAGCTTATAAGTAAATCGGGTTGCTGTTGTTGCAACCAAAGTACACGATCTGTGTTACCGAAACTTGTATCAGTTGTTCGCGTCATAATTATTTGCTTTACGCTTTTTGTTTCTAAATATTTTTGAAGCGCTTTAGCAAAAATTAAAGTATAATCTTTTTCCAGCGCATTACTTGTAATGCCTGTTGCGCCAAAGTTTGCACCTCCATGGCCTGCATCAATAGCAATTTTTAGTTTCTGAATTTTGAGTACTGCTGGTTGTTTTTTTACAAGCACCATTAATTTATTTCTATTATATTTTATTGTGTAACCCCAATGCTGTTTGTGTTGCAATTCTATAGTTATTTGCACCACATCATCTTCTGTTTGAGTGAAATAAATATTCTTTATTTCTTTTACTGAAGTTAATTGTGTTATCCAGTTTGTATTACTTTCAACTCCATACAATTCAATCATAATTTTTGAAGGATTTATTTGCATCCAGCTTTTATAAGGCAGGCGTTCATCCATGTTTATGAAAACAGTATCATACGCATCTTTACCACCGGTTAATTTCCAGTTATTAGTAAGGTAAAACTGTTTTGGCTGAAGCGTTGAATCTCTTTGTACATCTGCCTTTGCGATGTATGCTGTATGATATTTGGAGAGCTGAATTTTGTAGAGATCATTTGTTGAATCAATAATTTTTAAAACAATGCCTGTATCAATGTAACCAAGTTTTGCACTGCCCAAACGGTCTTCACCAAAACTGTAAGAAAGTTGCGGAAGTTTACCTGTTGATTTGCCATACCAATAAACCGAAGTATTTTGTGATGAAGATGTTTGCGCACATGCCTGCGCATAAAGAATGATGAGTAAAATTAAATATCCATTCTTCATTTGTTGAAGATAAGTGCGAAAAAGAAATTAAAGTAAATACATTTGCATACAAAAAATTCCATATCATTATTTACTTAAACACTTCATCAAGCTCAATTTTTGAATGAAATATTATTTACTCACCTTATAAAAACTTAAGCTATTATTGTTTCTTGCAACAACTAATATTTTTCCGTTTGCGGTGTTTAACCATTTTGCATCTCGCACTTCTCCGTTTAATTCCGGCAAAATTTGTGCAACATTGAACTTGTTATTACCGGAAGAAAAAATAGTTGGAAATAAAGCATCATAACGACCTTCGTAAGGAAGTACTCCAGAAAAATTTCCACCTGCTAAAAAATAATTTGAATTATCAGGAAATTGCGTGAACGAAAAAATTGGTGCGAGTTGCAAATCATCAGGCAAATCAATCCTCTTAAAATTTCCTTTGCCATCATTTATAAAACAAGCAGAACTAAGTGTTTCTGCTTTCAATTCAGTATAATCTTTAAACAAATCGTAGAACATGTATTGAACTGTTTTTCCTGCAACTTCACTGTAAGTTAAATATGCTTTTTTTAAAACCGGTAAACTGCGCTCCAATTCGTCCTTCGCTAAAAAAGGATATTCTTTTCCGTCAATTGTATAACACATTATTTGGTCGATTGATCCGTTATTATCAAAATCTTTCAGATATAATTTTAATGGTCCGTTTTTACCTGCCCAAAGTTTTGAATTATGTCCCCAATTACCTGCAAGAATATCCGGATAGCCATCTCCGTTTACATCGGTTACATAAACCGTTTGCCAAAGACCCGTTGATTGAGGAATATTGGTTTCTGTAAATTTTCCATGATTATTTATAAATATTTTTACCGGCATCCATTCGCCTGTTACAACTAAATCTTGCCAGCCATCGTGATTAACATCAGCAAAACTTGCCGATGTTACTGTACCAATATTTGAAAGCTGAATTGTTTTATAAGTTGCCAAATCAAACTTGCCTTTGCCATCATTTAAAAAAAGATTAGAAGTTTGTGGCACACCAAAATTATTTGCAGCAGTGCTGGCAAGTGTTCCTACAAAAATATCAGAGTCGCCGTCGTGGTCAATATCAGCAACTGCAACACAGGATTTGTTATACAATTGTTGTACTAAAAAATCTTTCTTTGTTTTAAAATGTCCTTTGCCATCATTTATGTAAAGCCTGTCTTGCAAAAACTGCGGCGAATTTATTTGCGGTTCATTTCCTCCGCTAATCACTAACAAATCTTGCCAGCCATCTCCGTTTGCATCAAAAAAAACTGCATCAACATCTTCGCATGGTGCAAATTCTTTAAACAATGCAGTATCCGATGCAACAAAACTTCCATCTTTTTGCTGAATCATCAAAGCGCCCGGTTGTCCTGCTGCACCGCACGCATAAAAATCATCCAAGCCATCTTTGTTTACATCGCCAACTGCAATCTTTGGACCTCGCGTACTTTCTTCATGCGGAATTAAATATTGCACATTGAAATCAATAAAATTATCTTCTTTATGTTTCCAATTGCATTTCACCTGATTGGTTATGTTTTCTAAAATTTCTTTTTTTGGAGGAAAGAAAAAATTGTAATTGAAATTGCTTGCCGCATTTTTTTGATAAACGATTAATTGTTTATTAACAGAAATATTTTTAATTATTTGAAACTTTTGATCAGGCCAAACTATCAATAAACTATCAATATTTTTTGCAGTGTCTAAGCCAAAATGAAGTTTTGTATCGGATGAAGATTGAAAGCCGCGTGTAAGCATTAGCTCCTGATATTGCATTTTATTATTCGCCCACAAATATGCTTTTGAACCAATTCCAAATTTGTTCATGCCATCACCTTTTAAAGAAATGGATATAAAATTTTTTTTCGGCCCGTTATTCTTTAAAATTTTCGCAGGAGAATTTATGCAGTTAATTATCAAATCCAAATTACCATCGTTATTTAAATCAGCGTAAGCAGCGCCGTTAAAATATCCTTTCATTTTTTCTGTGCCCCAATCATTGCTTTCATCTTTAAAAGAAGTATCACCTATATTTTTAAAAAGATATGGATGAGAAGCGCCATCCGGCATTTTGTTGATGCTCATTTCATCATATTCGTTGGATGCATTTCTGTTTACTTTCGATCCCAAATCAGAAATAAAACGTATGTAATCTAAATCCAGAGAGCGTTTTACAATGCCACTCGAAATAAATAGATCTTTATTTCCATCATTATCAAAATCTGCAAACAACGGGCACCAACTCCAATCCGTTGCAGAAACACCATTCATTAATGCCACATCGCTAAAACTTGTGCCGTTTCCATTATTGCGCTGCAAGCAATTTCGCGAAACCTGGTTTTGAAATCCATTGCGTAAAATTTTGTAATTATAAATGTCAAAGTTTTCATCGCTGCCATAAGTTTTCAAAGTTTTTTCATCGCCCGGCAGCATGTCAACTGTTACAATATCCGGCTGCCCATCGTTGTTGTAATCTGCAATATCGTTTCCCATGCTAAACCGCGAATAATGCCCAAAATGTTTTGCACCGCTTTCCGTAAAAGTTCCGTTGCCATTGTTGATGTAGTAATAATCGTTTTCGTGAAAATCATTGCCAATATAAATATCATCCCAACCATCATTATTCAAATCGGCAACAGAAATTCCAAGGCCGTAACCAAGACTGCTTTGATAAATTCCGGCTTGCGCAGAAACATCGGTAAATTTTCCTGTGGTTTTTAAATCGTTTCTGTAAAGCCTGTCGCCAGCGTTTGCATCAAATTTTCTTCGGTTACTTGTATCTGTAATATTTTGATTTGGATGATGAGATTGATTTAAAATGAAACAATCCAAATCGCCATCATGGTCGTAATCAAAAAAAACTGCTTGGGTAGAAAATGCAGCTAAATCTAATCCATATTTTTTTGCGCTCTCGGTAAAAGCACCGTTTCCATTGTTGATGAAGAGTTCGTTATGACCTTTTAGTCCATGCTCGCCCTGCACCGCACAAACATAAATATCCAAAAGCCCATCACCATTTACATCGGCCATTGTAACGCCGGTGCACCAGTCTGAAGTGCCCGCCACGCCTGCTTTTGCGGTTATGTCTTCAAATTCAAAATTTCCTTTATTTAAATAAAGTTTATTGCCGCCGCGATGATTAGCTGTAAAATAAATATCGGGCAATCCGTCATTATTTATGTCGCCAATTGCAACGCCGCCGCCGTTGTAATAATATAGATAATATAAAATGTTGAAAGCGGTGTGCTGCTCGAGCGTGTTTGTAAAATTTATGTTTGAATGTGATGCAGACACCTCTTCAAACAAAGTATTTTTTTGGCAAGAATAAAATGTTGAAAAGAGAATTGTTGAAATAAAAATTGATGGAATTATTTTTATGACAGAAATAAAATTTACGCAGCAGTTTTTCTTGAATTGAAAAATTATTTTCTTCATGTTCATTCAATAAAATTCATGATTTCTTTTTTTGAGAAGAAACTAAATTATTGATAAATTTTTTTGTTTCATCCGAATAAACTGCAATGAAATGCGTTCGCATCATTGCGTGAGTTGGTACGGTTTCGCCTTGCAATAAAAAACCTATTGACATTGATTGCTGAAGCGGCATGTGGCAATCAATGCAATTATTTTTTAATTGGTTTATTGATATTCCTTCAACGGTTTTGTGTTGCGTTGTATGACAACTCATACATCGCTGAGAAAAAATCTGCATATTTTTTCTTTCATTTTTATGTGCGTCGTGGCAGGTTATGCAAGTCATCGTTTTACTCATTTTAAAACATTTGCTTGCTGCAAGCAAACCAAATTGATTTCCGTGCACATCTAAATCATTTATATTTTTTGCAGTTGTATCAATTATAAAATAATTCGATAAAGTATCGCCTGCCACAAATTCGAATGAAGGTTTTGTTTTTTGCAACCTTCCTGCATGGCAAAGCGCGCAAACATCGATATTCAATTTTGTTGAAAGCTTTGCAGGATTAACGATAAATTTTCCAACGGTATCTTTTGGATTTTGTGTTTGATAAGCAACATGTCTTGCGGCAGGGCCATGGCATTTTTCACAACCAACAGTAAGAATTATTTTTGTGCTGTCAAATTTTTCAGGTTCCTGCATTGATGGAGTTAGAGTAGCTGCATAAGTACTGTGACATTCCATGCAGCGCGTTGTTGCAGGACGATTAAAAAGTGTTGGGTACAATGGATAGCCCGGGCTGTTTGCCCATGTTTTGTAAGCAGTGAAATAAGAAACAGGCAGTTCAATGAGTTGATTATTTACCCAAGATAAATAAGTTTGTCCTTTTGTGCCGGAACCAACAACAATATCAAATTTCCTAACCACATGCTCTGCGCCTTGATAATAGTAAACCTGGTAAAAACCGCTGTCTTTTTTTTCGAGACGCACGATTCTGTCTTCATTGTATGCAAAAAAATTTTCACCTGGTTTAAAACTTCCTTTTATAGATTTTGCAGATGCAATTTGTGAAGTAAAATTATGCGCGGTATGAATGTAATTATCGTATATTTTTTTATGACAATTGGCGCAAACTACAGAACCTGCAAATTGTTCGTAAGTAATATTTTTTACAGGAATAATTTTTAATGAAGAAGTATCTGTTATTTCTGTAGTTTCTTTTTTTTCACTTTCGTTATTAATACATTTTGTAAAAACCAATATCCCGAAAACAATTGAGCAATAAACTAAGAAAATTTTTTTATGTCTTTTTAATTTTCTCATTCAAAAGGTTAATCTAAAATTTAAAAGGCTATCTCGTAGTAGAGACAGCCTTTTAAAAAAATCTTGAAAATAAATTATTGTTTATTGTTGTATAATGCTGCAACATCCGATGCAGACAATGCAACATTATAAAGCCTCACGTTATCAATTAAACCTGGGAATGCTGACATCCAGCTATTATCACCATAGGTGCTTACGATAGATGCTGCTTCCTGAAATCCGCCAAGTATAAATTTTGAATCGTTCCCGTCAAAAGCAATAATTTCATTCGTTTTCTGACTAAACTGCACTCCATCTTTATATAAAGTACCTGTTTTTGACGTTGCATCATAAGTAAATGTTATATGGTGCCATTGCCCGTCATACATACCAGTTAAGCCATTAGCTCCTGTATAACCTGCAAAATCCCAGTTATCACCTGTGCCATTAGCAAAATGAAATTTCAGATCCATTGTATCCACAGTGGTGTTATGGTCTACGAAAATAGTTGCGTTTCCCCAAAAATTTGTAGTACTTGAAACTGCTAACACTCCTTCTGCATTTGAATTATCTTTTTGTGCTAACGTTACATTCATCCAAAGTGCAATAGTAAAACTTGTGGCTTTTCCAAAATCATTTGCACTTATATATTGCACAGAGCCTTTTGAAGTTGAGCCTTGCATAGCTGTACCCCGCACACCAGGACCATAACTTATAGAAGCATCAGGGAAAAAAGATGGGTTACCTGAAATGCTATCAGAAAAACGAATATTAAGTTGCTTGTCTTCTGGTGAAGTTGAGTCAAAACTTACATAAAATCGAAGAGGTCCGCCAGGCAAAGTAGGGTTATCTTTTGGATAATCGCCTAATTGCGGGCGGTCCATTTTTTGGCAACTAAAAATTAGCGTGCTAAGTAATAATACTATGAAAGTCTTTATTGTTTTTTTATTAATAATATTCATTGATTATATTTTTATTTTTACATTTTAGCCTGTCAACAGGGAGACGAAATACTTACGGTTATTTTAATAATTCGGGTTTTGCACTAAAACACCGCCAGTTATATCAATTGCTTTTTGCGGTATCGGATACCATGCATTTCTTGGCTGATAACCTAAGCTACCAAGTACTGCCTGTGCATCGCCCCATCGCACTAAATCATAAAAGCGGTAGCCTTCCATAGCAAATTCCCATCTTCGCTCAGCTTTTATTGCAGCGCGCATTTGTGTTTGATTTTGAAAAGCGATATGAGGTAAAACTGCGGTATTCGCTCCCCTTGCTCGTGCTCTAACTTGCTCAAGCATTGTTTCTGCTGTAGCACCATCACCCAATTCGTTAGAGGCTTCCGCAAGCATTAACAGCACATCGGCATACCTTAATATTCTATGGTTAATCCACCTGCCCGAATTACCATCAGTTAAATAACCTGTGAACTGCCTCATAGCAGGATCTTCACCTATATATATTTTTTTATTCCAATAAGGTTGATCGAGAGAAGAGCCAGGCGCATAAGGAGGAAGCGTAAGTCCAAATCCACCGGTAGCAGGACCTCCGTCATATCGACCAGAATACAGTATTGTAGCGGATTTTCTGGGATCTGTAGAATCCCACGCGCTTACTAGATTTTGAGTAGGAGTATTCCATCCCCACCCATAATTCCATGTAGGCGCTGCACCACCCTGACGAATACTTTGGCATTGCCCCCATTGGGCTCCATTTGCATCATTCGCTCCATTTTGACCAACTAATGCCTGCATTTCAAAAATAGATTCGGGACCGTTTTTACCTGCGCCACTCAAACCATCTTTCCAAATGTCAACAAAATTGGGAGTTAAACTATATTGTCCTGAAGCAATTACCTGGTTGCAAAGTGCTACTACTTGCGCCCATTGTTGCCTGAATAAATAGGTTTGTGCCCATAATGTTTTTGCAGCGCTGCTGGTTAGCCTGCCCGGATATTGAGTTGTATTTGAGTTAGCAGGGTTCCAATTTAAAGGCAAGTAGGTTGAAGCAACGTTCAAATCTGAATCTATTAATGCATAAATATTATTTACCGGAGATTTAGGTCTGATGCCTTCAGTTGGATTAGTATAATAAAAATTAATTAACGGCACTTCTCCATAAGCTTTTACTAATTCAAAATAAGAATATGCCCTGAAAAAATGTGCTTCGCCAATGTTTCGAAGAGAGGCTTCGTCAGTAACCTTTAATGAATCTGCAAAATAAAGTTCTTTATTTGCTAAATTTATCATGGAGAAATGATCATTCCAATATGTGTTGGTTGCCCAATCATCTTTTGTATATTGAAAGGTTTCAAACTCTGCATTAATTTCGGCACCATCTGTTGAGCTACTGCCTTTTTGTGCATCATCATCACGAATGCTGTTAAAATCTAACCAAGGTAAACAGGAAAATCCTGCATCAGCTCTTAAAGTACTATACATGCCTAAACTTTGGGATTCAAGCGCGCTCTGAGGCAAATCGTTTAACGTAGCGGTAAGTGGCTTTCTGTCTAAAAATTTTTGGCAGCCTAAACCGGAAATAATTATTGGAATAGCTAAAAGTAAACTAAAGAAATTTATATTTTTTTTCATACAATAATGAATTTAATAATTAAAATGTTACATTTAAACCTATTGTACTTACTACAGGTAGCGCCCCTCCTGCATTATCGAAGCCGAAACCGGTAGCATCCCCGCCATATTCGGCTGTATAACCTAAATTATTTTTCCATGTTTTTAAATTCTGCACATTGGCAAATAACCGTAAACTGCTTATTCTTAATTTCGATATTAAATTTCTATTAAAGCTATATCCTAACTGAATGTTTCTAATTCTGAAATAACTTCCATCTTCAATATTATAAGAAGAGCCGTTGTAATTAAATCTGTCTCCCTGGCTTAAAATAGGAACCCAATTGGAAGTGCCCGGCCCGTGCCATGCATTTATTTGAAAGGCTGCATAATTTACTCTTTGAAAAGGTGATTCGAGAGATGCCCAGGTTCTAAAAATTTCATTTCCATAAACACCTTCCATATCAATACCCAGGCTTAACCCTTTATAATTTAAATTTATAGAAGTTCCATAAGTAAACTTAGGGGTTGGGTTTCCAATTACAGTTCTGTCGTCTGCTGTAATTTTTCCGTCTCCGTTTAGATCAGCAAATTTAAAATCACCCGGACGATAAGATCCTAATGAAGATGCATCAGGAGACTTTAATATGTCTGCATAGCTCTGATAAAGCCCCTCAACAACATAACCGTAGAAAGAACCGATTGGGTAACCAGGCAACGTTCTTGCTTCTGCGCTTCCATTATTTTGAAATCCGCGGATAATTACTCCGCCAGGAAGATCGGGGCTTAAGCTTAATACTTTATTTTTAAGGAAAGTAATATTACCACCCACGGTCAAGGTAAAATCTCTTGAAAAACTTTGATTCCAGCTAGCCGTAAATTCTTCACCCCAGTTTTTTAAATCGCCGCCGTTTGTTAATTCACTTTGTTGCCCTAAAGAAGAAAGATCAATATAGGTCATCAAGTCTTTGGTAACTTTATTAAAATAATTTGCTTCAAAATGCAGACGGTTATTAAAGGCATTTAATTCTACACCGGCTTCCCATGCGTGCACAGTTTCCCATTTTAAATCGGGATTTACTTTATAAGCCGGAAGGGCAGCATTATAAACAGTTGTACCAAAAACAGCAGCATTGCCAGTTTGTAAATTGGGATAAAACGGATAGTAATTAGGATTTCCATTTGCCAAATTTGGTGTAGTTTGATTGCCCAAAACACCAATGGAGCCCTTTAATTTTAGAAAATTAAAAAAACTCTGTGTTTTCATAAACTCTTCTTTTGTAACATCCCATGCAGCGCCAACTGCCCAAAATTGCTGATGACGGTTTTGAGCGGCAATTTGAGATGAGGCATCATCGCGTAAAGAAGCATTTAAAAAATATTTATACTTATAATTATAAAGTGCCCTTCCTAAAACGGAAACGGTAGCATATTCAGCCTGGGAAGATGTGGCGAATGAATTTGTAGGGTCTTCAAAACCGCTTGTTATATACCAAAACCTTGGATCGTTAGGAATTGGATTGGCAGTTCCTGTAGTATATGGTTTAGCAAGACCTTGCCTGTTAAAATTACCGAAATAATAGGTGGTAAACCCTGCAGTGGCTGTAAGGTTATGAGCTCCAAAGTTTTTTCTGAAAGTTAAAATATGGTCCTGCTGAAATTTTTTGTATGTATTATCATTTTCCTGAACTTGAGTTTTAGTGCTATACAATTCAGGTGTGTTTGTTAATGGATTATAGTCGTAATAAAGAGGTGTATATGTTCTAATGTTTACAGTACTCATGTCTGCATATAAGGTTGATCTGAAATTGAAATATTTTAGAAAAGTGATTTCAGCATACACGCTTCCAACCGTTCTGTATTCTATATTGATCGTTTTATCCCATGTATTTTCTAATTGGAGCAACGGGTTTATAACACCGGAGTTTTGAAGAGCAACATCAAGACCGGAATATAAACTCTCCTGAAGAGTATCTAACCCATAAGGATTTGGTACGAGAAATGATTTTGTTCCGGCTGAAATCTGCGGCATTA
This sequence comes from Chitinophagaceae bacterium, assembly GCA_051004255.1. Lineage (GTDB taxonomy): Bacteria > Bacteroidota > Bacteroidia > Chitinophagales > Chitinophagaceae > JBPCKN01. Next base: position 96,335 of record JBPCKN010000002.1, read on the forward strand.
CTTTTCTGGCTTGATCAAGTACCTGTGTAGCATCATAAGGATTGTGCTGCCTTGAAGCATTTAAGTTTACACCAAGCTTAATTGCCTTACTTACCTTAAATTCATCACCAAATGATATCGTCCATCTTTGCAATTGCTCGTGTTGAATAATACCTTGATCATAAATATAACCCAAGCCAAAATTGAAGCTGTTATTATTTGTACTTCCTGAAACACTTAAATTATTATTACTAAACATTGCTGTTCTTGTAACAGCATCTATCCAATCCGTATTTGCTGTTAATGACGAAAAATCCGGACGAAGTGAATCAGGAACACTATTATTATCTTCCTCCTCTGTAAAAAGTGTTTTAAATTGATCTGCATTGGCCATTTGAATTTTATCAACCAATTTTTTAAACCCATAATTAGCACTGAAATTAATTATTGTAGTTCCAGCGCGAGCTTTTTTAGTTGTAATGGCAATAACGCCCGTTGCACCTTTTACACCAAATATTGCTAATGAAGAAGGATCTTTTAATATTTCAATAGATTCAATATCGTTTGGATTTAAATAATCAATATTATCTTCAAAAATGCCATCCACCACATATAATGGATGCACCTGACCAATACTTACAGTACCACGAATACGGATATCCGGCGCCTGACCGGGCGTTCCGCTATTCACTACGGATAAGCCTGCAACTTTACCTTGCAAAGAGGCAATCGGATTAGCGTTAGGTCTATCAGCAACTTCTTTACCGCTGACTTTTGCAATGGAGCCAGTAAGGTCTCTTCTGTTCGCAGTTCCATAACCAATAACAACCACATCACTGAGCGTTTGTGTTGAGTTCTTTAGCGTTACATTCACTTGAGGTTGACCGGCAATTTTTACTTCCATTGTAGTGTACCCAACATAGGAGAAAACAAGTATATCATTTGCGCCTGCATCAACCGAAAACATGCCTTGATTATCTGTAAAACTGCCTTTTTTTGTTCCTTTAATTTGAACTGATACACCAGAAAGGGCAACACCGCTATCATTGGTAACTTTACCTGTAACAATGGCTGTTACTTCTGGTGGATAATTATTTTTTGCTGATGCATACACTGTAATTAACAATATAAATATAGCAATCATATTAGCAACCAAAATTAGTTTTGTAAAAAATAATTTTTTTGCAATTGTCAAAAATTTTTTCATGTTTTGAAGTTAGAAGTTAGTAGTTTATTGAGTCGTTTTATTCGTTAGGATTCTTAATGGAACTTTATCGTTAAAATTTTCAAGACAATCTAAAGATACTATATGCTGCAATCTTTAACAATTAATTTTGCCTAAAGTTAATATTTCTCAAAATTTAATGTAATAATTTTTTAAGGTAATTATAGCCTAACATTTGTTAGCAATAATTAAATATCCTTAATTTTGTTTGAATAAATAATGAAGATGGATGTTCACAATTTAGAAAATATTTTTCAGGATAAAATAAACAACGAAATAAAAATTGAACCAAAAAATTGGATGCCGGAGAAATATCGTCAAACACTCATCCGGCAAATTAGTCAGCACGCACATAGTGAAATTGTAGGGATGCTGCCCGAAGAAAATTGGATTACAAGAGCGCCATCTCTCAAAAGAAAAGCAATTCTTTTAGCAAAAGTTCAGGACGAAGCGGGGCATGGACTTTATCTTTATTCAGCCACAGAAACTTTAGGAATTACCCGCGAAGAAATGTACAATCAATTGCACAGTGGCAAAGCAAAATATTCTTCCATCTTTAATTATCCAACTTTAACCTGGGCAGATATTGGCGCAATCGGCTGGCTGGTTGATGGCGCAGCAATTATGAACCAAATTCCTTTATGCCGTTGCAGTTACGGACCTTATGCAAGAGCAATGGTAAGAATTTGTAAAGAAGAAAGTTTTCATCAACGTCAGGGTTTTGAAATTTTACTTACACTTAGCAGAGGAACGGAAGCGCAACGCCGGATGGCTCAAGATGCAATATATCGTTGGTGGTGGCCCAGCATTATGATGTTTGGCCCGAATGACGATGCATCACCACATACAGCACAAAGCATAAAATGGAAAATTAAACGTTTTACGAATGATGAATTGCGGCAAAAATTTGTTGATATATGTGCCGAACAAGTAAAAGTTTTGGGATTAATCTTACCCGATAAAGATTTAAAATGGAATGAAGAAAAAGGTCATTATGATTTTGGCGGGATTAATTGGGATGAATTTTGGAATGTGGTAAATGGAAACGGGCCTTGTAATAAACAACGTTTGGAAACACGCAAAAAAGCATGGAAAGATGGTGAATGGGTGAGGGGAGCTGCGTTGGCGCATGCAAAGAAACAACAACATCGAGCTGCGGTGCAGGCCGCTTAAAATATATGGTTTAATTGCACATGAAACAATCTTTAACGATTGTTTGCTAATTTAAAATAAATAAAACAATGTTGCAACAAGAAGGCCCTTTGTGGGAAGTTTTTATTCGCAGTAAGCAGGGATTAGATCATAAACATGTAGGCAGCCTGCATGCAGCCGATGCCAAAATGGCTATTGAAAATGCACGCGATGTTTATACGCGCCGCATGGAAGGTATAAGTATTTGGGTAGTTGAAAGCAAATATCTTCATGCAAGTAATCCGGATGAAGCGCCGAGTTTTTATGATCCTGCAAACGATAAACCATATCGTTATCCCACATTTTATAATTTGCCGGATGAATTGAAACACATTTAATTTAATTGATATTTTTATAATTGATAATGGAGAATAGGTTGATGTTTTTTATTCTCCATTCTCCATTTTCAATTCTCCATTATGGATAAAAATTTATTAGTTAATTACACCCTCCATCTCGCAGATAATGCATTAATTCTCGGGCATCGGAATAGTGAATGGTGCGGGCATGCGCCAATTTTAGAACAGGATATCGCCATCTCAAATATTGCATTAGATTTAATCGGGCAAGCAAGAAATTTTTATCAATACACTGCAGAATTAATTAACCAATCAACCAATCAATCATTAACCGAAGATACATTAGCTTATTTGCGAGATGAACGCGATTTCAAAAATTGTTTATTAATTGAACAACCCAACGGCGATTGGGCATCTACAATTTTAAGGCAATTTTTTTTCAGCAATTATCAATATTATTTTTATCAGCAATTACAAAAAAGTAATGATGTACAGCTTGCGGCAATAGCAGAAAAATCTTTAAAAGAAGTTACTTATCATTTGCGATGGAGCAGCGAATGGGTAATTCGTTTGGGCGATGGAACAGAAGAAAGCAATGCAAGAATAAATAAAGCAATAGATAATTTATGGATGTTCACGGGCGAATTATTTATTCCGGCAGATTATGAAATTGAAGCCGCTAAACATGGTTTCGGTGTTGACTTAAATTTAATTAAAGATAATTGGATAAAAAAAGTAAATGATATTTTTAATGAAGCAACTTTAAACCTTTTGCAAAATGTGTGGATGCAAACCGGCGGCAAACAGGGAATTCATACAGAATATTTTGGATACATTTTAGCTGAAATGCAATATCTTCAAAGAGCTTATCCAAATTCAAATTGGTGATCACGATTCACGATTCAAACGATTTTGAATGATTGATGGTTTTTTAATTCGTGTAATTCTTGTCTCCAAAATTCGTGTAATCACTCGCTTAAATTAAACCATGATTTTATCTAAACAAACACAAAAAATCTTTTCTCTTTTTATTATTTTATTCGCATTCTTCATGGATTTATTTTTACGCGGATCGAAAAAATATTTTCATCGAAATACATCTGGATAAGCTTTATTTTAACAAACATAATTTTTGGCGCATATCATTTTCAGCAGGGAATTTTAGGCGTTATCAATGCGTTTATTGCAGGCAGCGCTTATCATGCATTTGTATTAAAATACAACCGAAATTTGTGGTATGGCATTTTCTTTCACACATTTTACGATTTCATTGGTTTAACTTTCATTTATCTTGGATACAAGTAAACAAAAAATATTATCAATTTTAGAAACAGTAATGGATCCTGAAGTTCCTGTATTATCCGTAGTTGATTTAGGAATTATAAGAAATGTTGAAGTTAAAGTTTCGCCCTTTGGGGGAGATTTAGAGGTGGCTGTTTTCATTACTCCAACTTATTCCGGCTGCCCTGCTATGGATATAATAAGAATAAATATTCGCATGGCTTTGCTTGAAAACGGTTTTAAAAATATTGCCATTAATACAATTCTTTCTCCCGCCTGGACAACCGATTGGATGACCGAAAAAGGAAAAGAAAAATTAAAAGCTTACGGAATTGCTCCGCCAAATATTAAGCAATTAGTTTGCGAGCCTGATGTATTTCAAAAAGAAGAAGCCGTTCAATGCCCGCACTGCAATTCTTATCATACAAAATTAATCTCACAATTTGGAAGCACGGCTTGCAAAGCTTTATATGTTTGCGAAGATTGTAAAGAACCTTTCGATTATTTCAAATGTCATTGAGCGATTGCTGATTTGGAAATTTGGAGATTTGGAAATTTGCTTTCAATTTTAAATCTTCAACAAATAAAAAATAATCAAACTGCAACAAATGCCTTCTGTTCTTTTTGAAATAAAAAATAATGTTGGAATTATAACATTTAATCGCCCGGAAAAATTAAACTCTTTCATTCGCGAAATGGCTTTATTATTTCAGCAAAAATTAGATGAATGTAATGACGATAAAAATATTCGTGCAGTTTATATAACCGGCGCTGGCAAGGCTTTCAGCGCTGGTCAGGATTTGGCTGAAGCAGTTGAGGAAAACGGACCTGGAATGAATAAAATTTTATCCGAACATTACAATCCGATTATCACAAAAATTACAAATCTTCAAAAACCTGTAATCGCTGCTGTTAACGGAGTTGCAGCCGGTGCAGGCGCAAATATTGCTTTGTGTTGCGATGTTGTTGTTGCCGGAGAATCTGCATTTTTTATTCAGGCGTTTAGTAAAATTGGTTTGATACCGGACAGCGGCGGAACATTTTTTTTACCCCGATTAATTGGCTTTCAAAAAGCAAGTGCATTGATGATGTTAGGTGATAAAATTTCTGCAGCCGAAGCAGAAAAATTGGGAATGATCTACAAAATTTTTTCCGATGAAAATTTTTTTAAGGAAAGTTTTCGTCTTGCAGAAACTCTTGCACAAATGCCAACACGCGGATTATATTTCACAAAAAAAGCTTTGCAATTATCGTATAATAATTCTCTGGAGCGACAATTAGAAGTTGAAGATGAATTACAGCAGAAAGCCGCAGCCACAAAAGATTTTAGAGAAGGAGTGCAATCTTTTTTAGAAAAAAGAAAACCAAATTTTAAAGGTGAATGAATAAGTAGCTGAATATGGAACAAAGCGTACAAGAGTGCGACGCAACTTAAGCTTAATAGAATTATTGCAGCTGGTTCAAAAAAAAAAAATTTATAAATGAACAAAAATGAGTTAGCAAAAAAAGTTGTTGAAAGCATGATGGAGCTCGATTATTTTAGCCAGTGGCTTGGCATTGAAATAATTGAAATAAAAGAAAATTACAGTAAATTAAAAATGATTGTTCGTAAAGGAATGCTGAATGGCTTTGGCATTGCGCACGGTAGCATTGCATTTGCTTTGGCTGATAGCGCTTTTGCTTTTGCCTGCAACAGCGATGGAAAAATTACTGTTGCGCTCGATGTTTCAATTTCATTTCCAAAAGCGGCGAAGGAAAATGATGTGATAATTGCAGAAGCAAAACAAATAAACCAAACAAATAAAACAGGTTTGTATTTAATTGAAGTCAAAAATCAACACAACGAATTGGTCGCTTTATTTAAAGGCACTTGTTATAAAACCGAAAAAAATGTTGAATTAAAATAAATATATTAAATGAAGAAAACTTATAAAAACATTTCGAAAAAAAGAATAACAGCATTATTCGTTATTCATTACGCATTACTCATTTTTTTCTCTTCTTGCTCTGTTCAAAAACAAATTTCGAAAACCGCAAACGCTTCTCTCATCAATAAATCTGAGCTTCATTCTGCGCATATAGGCATTTGTATTTACGATCCATCAACAAAAAAATATTTATACAATTATCAAAGCGATAAATATTTTATTCCGGCAAGCAACACAAAAATTTTTACCTGTTATGCAGCTATGAAATATTTGGGTGATAGTTTAATCGGCGCCCGAATTGCACAAGATGGAAATAAAATTTATTTGTTGCCAACCGGCGATCCAACTTTTTTACATAAAGATTTTGTACACAGCAATGTGCTCGATTATTTGCAAAAAATTGACAGCACAAAAACAATTTATTTATACGATAATAATTTTCAGGATGAAGTGTACGGCGAAGGCTGGAGCTGGGATGATTATGAATCAACCGATATGCCCGAACGCAGCGCCCTGCCTGCGTATGGCAACCTTGTAACGTTTAGCGGAACTAAAGATCACTATAGTTTTTTCCCTGCAATAAAAGCGAAAATTTTAGAAGATAGTTTGTTTCCTTCAAGCGGTCATCTTGGTAAAGTAACAAGAGAGCTTGCTACAAATAATTTTCAGCTAACATTCAGCCTTCAAAAAGATTCAGCATTTGCCATTCCTTTTTTCACAGCAAATGGCGAAACAAATGCAAATCTTTTAAAAGATTTATTGAAAGCAAAATTGGTACGCGTAAATAATGTTGCAGCAAATAATTTAACTCAGAAGTTTAATGTTATTTATTCCCAGCCAACCGATTCACTTTTAAAAATTATGATGCATCGCAGCGACAATTTTTTTGCCGAACAATCTTTACTAATGGTAAGCAATGAAAAATTAGGTGTGATGAATGACGGATTAATTATCGAAACTTTATTACAAACCGATTTTGCAGATTTACCGCAAAAACCAAGTTGGGTTGATGGCAGCGGGTTAAGCCGTTTTAATTTATTTACGCCGCAGGATATTGTTTTTGCATTAAATAAATTTCGTAATGAATTTGCGTGGAACCGCATCACCACTATATTTGCCACGGGTGGAACCGGAACGCTTGCAAATTATTATAAGAATATTCACGGGCAAATTTTTGCAAAAACCGGAACGCTTAATAATAATGTTGCATTAAGCGGCTATCTCATCACACACAAAGGAAAAACATTAATTTTTTCTGTTCTTGTTGGTAATCACATGACAAGTGGAGCAACGATCCGGAAAGCGGTCGAAAAATTTTTGGAGACAATTATTGATGATTATTAAGTTAGTTTTTTATGTGTTTATTGTGAGATATATCTTTATAAAAAAATTTAAATCATCGTTATAGATGCACATTTTTTTGAAACAATATTTTACAACTGAGAAGTAAAATAATATTTTCCACTTCCAACTTCCACAATAAAATAATTGCCTTCTTTACTTTTTAATTTTATATTTTTTTGCGACGATAAAGGAAAATTATTTTCTTTAATTGAATTAATATTATTTGCCGGTATATATACGGAAGCTGTAGTGTTTACAGGTATTTCCACGTTTAGCTGAATTTTATTACTATCTATTTTCCAGTGCGATCTTATCATGCCATAATAAGTTTCAAAGTCTGCATTTGCATACATTAAATTGCCACCAATATGCGGCATAATTTTTATTTTTTTATAACCGACGCCTGAATCATAAGTATCAATTCCTGCAATCACTCTGTACATCCAATCGCCAATAGCGCCATACGCATAATGATTAAAAGAATTCATGCCGGGATTTTCAAAACTGCTGTCAGGTTTTATTCCATCCCATCTTTCCCAAATTGTTGTTGCGCCCATTTTTACAGGGTACAACCATGAAGGGTAAGTTTCCTGCAATAATAATTTATACGCCACACTATCATAACCAAAACGCGAAAGCACAGGGCATAAATAAGATGCGCCAAGAAAACCTGTTGTTAAATGATTATCATAATCTTCAATGTTTCTTACAAGCCTTTGCGCAGCTTGCGCACGAAGATTTTCAGGAAGCATATCAAAATTTAATGCAAGCACATAAGCCGTTTGTGTTCCCGAAACAAGATGACCATTTGGCGTTACGTATTCCTGCAAAAAAGCTTGTTTAATTTTCTGCAATAATTCAGAATATTTATTTATATCGGCGGTGTTGCCCAGCACTTGCGCGGCATTAATTAAAAGTTGCGTTGAATGTGCATAAAAACATTGCGCAATTAAATATTTATCTGTAACCGCAGAGCGCCCGTCGTTGTCATCATCCGGGCGATAAAAAAGCCAGTCGCCAAAATGAAAACCGGTATCCCACAAATTATTTTTGCTGTTTTGCTGCATAAAATTTACCCATGCTTTCATGCTGGGATATTGTTGTTCCAAAATTTTTTTATCGCCGTACGCGAGATACATATTCCATGGAATTATTGTTGCAACATCTGCCCAACCTGTTGACCCACCTGCATCTTCGCCAAGTACATTGGGAATTACAAAAGGCACGCTGCCACTGGCGTATTGATCTGCAGCAACATCTCGCAGCCACTTTGCAAAAAAATTATTTACATTCATGTTAAACGTTGCCGTGCGCGAAAAAACCTGTGCATCGCCCGTCCAGCCGAGGCGTTCATCTCGCTGCGGACAATCAGTTGGCACATCAAGAAAATTTCCTTTTTGTCCCCACTGAATATTATGCTGTAATTGATTTAATAAAGGATTTGATGTTGTAAAATTTCCTGTTGATTTCATGTCAGAATACAAAGCATACGCAGTGAAATTTTCCGGCTTTAATTCGCCGGAATAATTTTCAATTTTTATGTAGCGAAATCCCTGAAAAGTAAAATGCGGATGAAAAACTTCTTCTTCGTTTCCTTTTAAAATATAAACATCCTCTTCTTTTGCTGCACGCAAATTATCTGTATAAAAATTTCCATTTTTATCCAAAACTTCTGCATGAAATATTTTGATTGAATCGCCTGCTTTTCCTTTTAGTTTTATTTCAACCCAGCCAACAAGATTTTGTCCAAAGTCAATCACCTGTTCATTCTTAGGTGTTTTAAAAATATGTATTGGTTTAAAAGATTCATGCTTTTTTATAGGTTCATTGCAGGTTGCAATTAAATTTTTCATAGGATAATTCTGCACTTTTACGCTACTCCAATTTGCATCATTATATTGCGAAGTTGTCCATTCGGTTTTTTCTTTTCGGGCATCATAAATTTCTCCGTCATAAATTTCTGAACTGCGAATTGCACCTGTTGATGATTTCCATGTTTCATCAGAAATAATTGTTTCGCGCGTTCCGTCTTCATAAATTATTTCAAGCTGAAACAATAAACCTAATGTTTTTCCATAAGTGTCTTTATTTCCGCCCCAGGCAATATAACCTCTGTACCAGCCATTGCACAATGCTACACCAACAGCATTTTTACCATTTTTTAAAAGAGAAGTTACATCGTAAGCCTGGTATTGCAGGCGTTTGTTATAGCTCGTCCAACCGGGAGTTAAATATGCATCGCCTACTTTTTCGCCATTAATATTTGCTTCATATAAACCATGCGCTGTGATGTACGCAGTTGCTGATTGAATTTTTTTTGTTGATGAAAATTCTTTCCGAAACAGTGGACTGGGGCGCATTACAGAATCTTCAACATAACCCACTTCAATCCATTTTGCTTTCCAGTCGGTTGAATCTAATAAACCCATTTTAAAAAAAGCAGGCGCACTCCATGCAGAATTTTTCCCTGAATTATCCCAAACTTTTACCTGCCAAAAATATTTCTGGTTTGATTGAAGTGCATTTCCTTTATACGCAACATGCACCGATGAATCGGATAAAATTTTACCGCTGCTCCAAAATATCTTTTGTCCTTTTTCAAGCGAAGCGGCATTCTCGCTCATGCGAATTTCATAAGCAATTTGCATAACATTTTTTTCAGTGCTGTCAATTATTTGCCAGCTAAAACGCGGCTGCAAAACATCAAGACAAATTGGATTTGATAGATTTTCCGTAAGCAAATTTCGCACTGTTATTTGCGCAAAAGAAAAATTGAAAAAAAATAATGCACCAATAAAATAACATTTTTTCATAATGGAATAAATTAAATAATTCACGAAATAACCAAAGAAATTTCATCAATAAAAATCATCATTTTTTTATGCTGAATACAATTATCTTTATTCAATTCAAATAAATAAGTTACTGATGGTACAAAAAATTATAAGATAATTAAATATGCATTTTTTATTTGAAAATTATTTTTGCCGATAAATAAAATATTCAATTTTGCAAAATGAATGAAAATAATATTGTTCTACAACAACCTATATATTTAAGAATATTTGCAAAAATTATTTCTTATATTTTTCATCCGTTATTTATTCCCGCATATATTTTTTTCTGGCTTACAATCCGCTTCCCGTACGAGTTTGCGGGCATTACGCCATTCGAAATGTTTGCACGAAAATTTAATGTTATCTGGATCACCGCTTTCTTTCCTGCATTTGCTGTTTTTCTTTTATGGAGATTAAAATTCATAAATTCCATGTTATTAAAAACGCAAAAAGAAAGAATAATTCCTTACGCAATTACAATGATTTTTTACTGGTGGATGTGGTATTTAAGCCGCAACTTCACCGACCAGCCTTCGGTGCTAAAATTTTTTTATTTCGGTATTTTTTTAGCGACAGTTGCCGGTCTAAGCTTTAATAATTTTTTTAAAATAAGTATGCATGCAATGGGTGTTGGCGGCGCTTTTGTTTGCGTGTTGCTCACCTGTTTTACTTATCACATGCATCTTGGCGCAGATATTTGTTTGGTTACAATTATTACCGGTTTGGTTTGCACCGCAAGGTTGCTTTTAAACGATCATTATCCCGGCGATATTTATATGGGTTTATTTACCGGTGCAATTTGCCAGTTAATTGCATACCCTTTAATGATGTAAAATATTTTTTTTTGAACTAAGCATTAGAATAATAATTAAACTTCGTTGCGTCGCACACTGCGGCTGCATTGCAAAATTGAACAATAAAAATTCAGATCAAATTATTTTAATCGGTAATTTACAAGTAGTTTAAATAAATTATTTAATAAGCTTATTTAATTGCTTCATTAAAAATAATATTAGATAATTTGCTTAATAATTTAACCATCGAAAATTTTTGCTTATGAAAAAAATAATCAATTTATTATCTTGTCTTTTTATATCTTTTGTATCGTTCAGCCAAACGGAAAAACCTGTTATTGCAATAATTCCCGAACCGGTTTCCATAACAAAAAAATCCGGTGAATTTTCTTTACCACAAAATATAATTATCGAAGCATCCGCGCAGCCTGAAATGAAACAAACGATCGCTTTTTTAAAAGATCGTTTATCCACACCAACCGGTATGCAAGTTTCAGTTAGTAATAACTCTGCAAACGCAACAATAAAATTATCAATCAATAAAAAAGCAAACGAAACAATTGGTAAAGAAGGTTATCAGTTATCGGTTACGCCAAAAAATATTTTAATTACTGCAAACGAACCGGCAGGTTTATTTTATGGTGTACAAACATTAATGCAATTATTTCCCAAAGAAATTGAAAGCGCAGTTCCTGTTCAAAATATTCAATGGAATATTCCTTGTGTTGAAATTACAGATTATCCAAGATTCGGATGGAGAGGATTGATGTTTGATGTAGCGCGCCATTTCTTCACAAAAAAAGATGTGGAGCAATACATTGATCAAATGGTGCGCTATAAATTCAATTTATTGCATCTTCATTTAACTGACGATGAAGGCTGGCGAATAGAAATAAAAGGCTTACCAAAGTTAACAGAAGTAGGCGCGTGGAATGTAAAAAAGGTAGGTTATTTTGGAGAATTTTCTGCACCTAAACCCGATGAACCGCGCAACTACGGAGGCTTTTATACGCAGGAAGATATTAAAGAAATTGTTCAATATGCGAAAGAAAGATTTGTAAATATTCTGCCTGAAATTGATGTGCCCGGGCACAGCCTCGCTGCCGTTGTTTCTTATCCTGATTTATCGTGTACGCCGGGTGCAGAAAATTATCATGTTCGTTCCGGTGAAGAAATTATGGATTGGTCGAAAGGTGCGCCGCCAATAGCTTTGGTAGATAATACGCTTTGCCCTGCAAACGAAAAAGTATATGTTTTTTTAGATAAAGTTTTAACCCAGGTTGCGCAACTTTTTCCCTTCGAATATATACACATGGGCGGCGATGAATGCCCCAAAAATTTCTGGGAAAAAAGTGATTCGGTTAAAGCTTTAATGCAAAAAGAAGGATTAAAAAACATGCAGGAAGTGCAAAGTTATTTTGAAAAAAGATTGGAGAAAATTGTAGAATCGAAAGGAAAAAAATTTATGGGCTGGGATGAAATATTAGAAGGCGGATTAGCGCCTGATGCTGCTGTAATGAGCTGGCGCGGAATAGAAGGCGGAATACAAGCTGCTAAATTAGGTCACGAAGTAGTAATGAGCCCCACTACTTTTACTTACCTTGATTATATGCAGGCAGACCCAATTATTGAACCTCATGTTTATGCAACGCTGCGTTTAAGTAAAACTTATCAATTTGAGCCGGTGCCTGATGATGTAGATCCAAAATATATACTCGGCGGACAAGCAAATTTATGGACGGAACAAGTGTACAACATGCGACATGCTGAATACATGACCTGGCCAAGAGCATTTGCTATTGCGGAATCAGTATGGTCGCCAAAAGAGAAAAAGAATTGGGATGATTTTTTTGCAAGAGTCGAAAAACATTTTCAGCGCTTTGATGTAGCTGAAATAAAATATTCGCGCGCTGTTTATGATCCAATTTTTAATGTTACACGAATTGCAGATAAACAACTAAAAATTGAATTAAGCACTGAAGTAAAGGGATTAGATATTTATTACAGTTTTGATAACTCTTTTCCTGATAGGTTTTATCCAAAATATACACAACCTTTAATTCCTCCAAAAGATGCGGTGATGCTTAAAGTAATTGCTTATCGCGGCAAAGAACCAATAGGCCGCATGATTGCAATGCCAATTGATGAATTAAATAAAAGAGCAGATCATAAAGATGAAGAATGAGCTATCCATTATCAAAAGAAAAATCTATTCCATAATTCATCGTCATAAAATTTTATAATTTATTTACAGCACAAAAAATAAAAACAGCTCCAAAAATGGAGCTGTTTCAGCAAATAAACTTATATTTTTTTTATACTTTAAAATGTGAGAATGCTTTATTGGCTTCAGCCATGCGATGCGTGTCTTCTTTCTTTTTAAATGCTGCGCCTTCACCTTTGCTTGCTGCAATAATTTCGTTGGAAAGTTTATCAGCCATTGTTCTGCCGTTTCTTTCGCGGCTGTAACGGATAAGCCATTTCATGCTTAAAGAAATTTTACGATCTGTACGAACTTCAGTTGGTATCTGAAAAGTTGCGCCCCCAATTCTTCTGCTTTTTACTTCAACGGATGGAGTAACATTTGCTAAAGCTCTTTTCCAAATTTCATATCCGTCTTCACCTGTAATTTTATTCACTTTATCAATTGCATCATAAAAAATATTGATTGATGTGCTTTTTTTCCCCTGCCACATTATGTTGTTGATAAAACGTGTAACCTGTTTATCGTTAAAGCGACCATCCGGCGCTAAAGGAAGTTTTTTTGCTTGTGATTTACGCATGAAATTTTTTTGTTGGTTAATTCGTTAATCAATTAATCCGGATAAACGTTTAAACGGATTTACTAATTAACGTTGTAAATTATTTTTTTGCTTTTACTTTTTTTGTTCCGTATTTACTGCGGCTTTTTTTACGGTCTTTTACACCGGCGGTATCAAGGCTTCCGCGAACAATATGATAACGAACGCCGGGCAAATCTTTTACACGACCGCCTCGAATTAAAACAATTGAGTGTTCCTGCAAATTATGACCTTCACCGGGAATGTAAGCAATCACTTCAATCTTATTTGTTAAACGCACTTTCGCAACTTTACGCAACGCTGAATTTGGTTTTTTTGGAGTTGTTGTATAAACTCTTGTGCAAACACCACGCCGCTGCGGACAAGCATCTAAAGCTCTTGATTTACTTTTAGCGCGGATTATATCGCGACCTTTTCTTACTAACTGCTGAATGGTTGGCATTCTTACCTTATTAATTTTTTAGGCGGCAAAGGTAAAGCGTTTAAAATAAATGGCAAAAAATTAAAATGAGAGAATTAATATCATTGAAATGATAAATTTTTTTTACCAAAACACAGTATAAAGTGCAGCTAAAATTCCTACCACAATTAAAGTTCCCACTGCAAAACCGGGCGAAAGACGAAACATATATTTATCGATTTCCAAAGCTTTTGGTTTGCGGCCCATTCTGTTTTCTATTGTGCTAATAATCCACATTCCAACTATACAAATTACAAACACAAAAAACATTCTATCAATAAAAGGAATTTCATAAACGCCGGTTCCGTTATCTTTTGAAAACCCGTACGGAGCAAGGAAAGAAAGGTTTGCAAAGCCCGGCAAAAATTTAAAAAACAGCGATAATAAAAATCCGAAAATCGTTGCAAATAAAGCTGCATTAGATGTTGTTTTTTTCCAAAAAAATCCTAAAATAAACATAGCAAAAATTCCCGGCGAAACAAAACCTGTATATTCCTGAATGTATTGAAAGCCGCCTTTTTTATCAATGCCCATCAGTGGTGCAATAATTATAGCTAAAATCATCGCAACAATAATCACAAGTTTTCCAACACGCACCTGGTGTTTTTCATCCGCATCTTTATTCAACACTTTTTTATAAATATCCAAAGTAAAAATTGTTGCAATGCTGTTTGCTTTTCCAGCGAGCGATGCAACAACGGCAGCCGTTAATGCAGCGAACGACAATCCTTTTAAACCCATCGGTAAAAGATTTAATAAAACCGGATATGCTTTGTCTGGATTTACTTCTCCATTCTGTATCATTTCTGTTTGAAAACTTCCTTGCTGATGCAATACAAAAGCTGCAATGCCGGGCAAACAAACAATTACCGGCATTAATAGTTTTAAAAAAGATGCAAATAATAATCCTCCGCGTGCGGTCTTCAAATCTGCGCCCAGTGCGCGTTGCGTGATGTATTGATTGCATCCCCAATAATTTAAATTCACAATCCACATGCCACCAATTAAAACACTTAAACCAGGAAGATCAAGGTAATTCGGGCTCGTTCTTTTTAATATCATGTGAAAATGATCATCCGCACTGCTAAGCATGTGTTGAGCACCTTTTATAATTCCTGTATCACCAAATTTTGCAGACACTAAATTTAGGGCAATATAAGTTGTAACCAATCCTCCTAAAATCAAAAAGAAAACCTGGATTACATCGGTGTAACCGATAACTTTCATTCCGCCCAAAGTAATTATAACAGCAAATACTGCAAGGAAAATCATACATAGAGTTAAGCTAAAACCGGAAATACTGCTAACAGCTAATGCACCTAAATATAAAATGGAAGTAAGATTTACAACAACATAAAGTAACAACCAAAAAACCGCCATAATCATTGCTACGGTTGAGTTGTAGCGCTGATTTAAAAATTGCGGCATCGTATAAATTTTGTTTTTAAGATATACCGGAATGAAAAAAATTGCTACGATAATTAGCGTTGCAGCCGCCATCCATTCGTAAGAGGCAATTGCTAAACCAATTTTAAAACCGCTGCCGCTCATACCGATAAATTGCTCTGCAGAAATATTCGATGCAATTAATGAAGAACCAATTGCCCACCACGTAAGCGAACCCTCTGCCAAAAAATAATCTTTAGAAGCCGCGCGGGCAGTACGTTTGCGCCTGTAAATCCACAAACCATAAGAAGCAACAACAATAAAATAAAAAAGAAAAACTAAATAATCCAGCGGTTTTAGTGTTTGCATTTAGATCGGTTTAGCTTATATTAATTTTAGTTGATTTATTGCGAAATTAAATATAGCGATTAATCAAATTTTCTAAATATTCCTGCTTGCCGCTTATTGTTTTTGGTTCGCCGTTTTCAATCGCATATTCGCGCAAATTTTCTAATGACAAATTTTCTTGCTCAAATTCTTTTCCTTTGCCATCATCAAAACTTGCATAACGTTCTTCTCTGAATTTTTTGTATTCAGAATTTTGCAAAATGTCATCGGCAATTATCAACGCTCTTGCAAAAGCATCCATGCCGCCAATGTGCGCATAAAATAAATCTTCTGCATCAGTTGAGTTTCTGCGAATTTTTGCATCGAAATTTATTCCTCCGCCTTTGAAACCGCCGGCTTCTAAAATTATTAGCATCGCTTCTGTCAATTCATTGATATTATTTGGAAACTGATCCGTATCCCAACCATTTTGATAATCGCCGCGGTTTGCATCAATACTTCCAAGCAAACCTGCATCAGCAGCCACTTGCAGCTCATGTGTAAAAGTATGTCCGGCAAGTGTTGCATGATTTACTTCGATGTTTAATTTAAAATCATTCATTAAATCATACTCGCGCAAAAAACTTATTACAGTTGCCGCATCATAATCGTATTGATGTTTTGTTGGCTCGCAAGGTTTCGGCTCGATAAAAAATGTTCCTTTAAATCCATTTTTTCTTGCATAATCTTTTGCAGTGTGTAAAAATTTTGCAAGATGATTTAGCTCGCGTTTCATGTTTGTGTTCAGCAAACTCATGTAGCCTTCTCTTCCGCCCCAAAAAACATAATTTTCTCCGCCAAGCTCAATCGTAGCATCCAGCGCGGCTTTCACTTGCGCGGCTGCATGAGTGAGCACATGAAAATCAGGATTGGTTGCAGCGCCATTCATGTATCTTTTATTTGAAAATAAATTCGCTGTTCCCCACAATAATTTTACACCGCTTGCTTGTTGTTTTTGTTTTGCATAATCAACCAAAGTTTGTAAACGCTTTTCGTTGTCTGCAACATCGTTTGTGAAATCAACAATGTCCATATCATGAAAACAATAAAAAGGCAAATTCATTTTTGTGATGAACTCAAAAGCTGCATCCATTTTATCTTTTGCTCTTTCAATTGCATCGGTTTTTTCATTCCATGGAAATAAATGTGTGCCCTCACCAAAGGGATCGGAACCAATATTTACAAACGAATGCCAGTACGCACAAGCAAAACGGAAATGTTCTTTCATCGTTTTTCCGGCAACAATTTTGTTTTCATCATACCAGTGAAATGCAAGCGGGTTGTGGCTTTCAGCGCCTTCATATTTTATTTGCGGAATGTTTTTAAAGAATTCTTTATCACCTAAAATAACAGGCATATATTTTAATTATGAATGATGAATGATTAAAGATGAATTATTCAGCAATATAAAATTTTCAACGAATGAATTGAAAGTTAAGTCAATATTTTTTTTCATTTATATTTATTGCATTAAACTATTCGCACTAAAGTTCTGTCAGATGCAGTTACCCTATTTTTATGAACCTTTTATTGCGGCAAATAAAAATTTTGTTTTAAGTGAAGAAACAAGCAAACATTGTATTATTGTTTTAAGAATGAAACAAGGCCAACAATTGCAATTAACCGATGGAAAAGGAAATTTATTTACAGCCGCAATTTCAAAAGCGGATAAAAAAAATTGTGAAGTTGTAATTCGAGATACGGGATACGAGATGCGAGATACGAAACAAGTTTGCATTGCAATTTCTTTATTAAAAAACGCAAATCGCTTTGAATGGTTTTTGGAAAAAGCTACTGAAATTGGTGTCGAAGAAATTATTCCTTTATTGTGCGAACGAACCGAAAAGCAACATTTTCGTTTTGAAAGAATGAACAATATTTTAATTTCTGCAATGCTGCAAAGCCGGCAAGCCTGGCTGCCTTTTTTGAAACAGCCAACATTGTTTCACGAAGTGGTTACAACTTCAGCTTTTCATAAAAAATTTATTGCACATTGTATGCAGAGCGAAAAAAAATTTATAAAAGATGTTGAATTTGATAATAATTTGCAGATATTAATTGGCCCGGAAGGTGATTTTACAATTAACGAAATACAACTTGCTTTGCAGCATAATTATATTCCGGTTTCGCTTGGCAGCACAAGATTAAGAGCAGAAACTGCAGGGGTTGTTGCATCTGCATTAATGATAAATTGTACATAAATTTATATCTATAAATGAAAAAAAATTTCAGCCTTTACACCCTGTTATTTCTATGCCTGTTGTGGGTTGCATGTAAAAATAAAGCGCACAAAAATGAAGTTATTCAGGATACCACCATCAATCCTATAACATCTTTCAATAATCTTTTTTTAGACAGTGTGCAACTGCAGCAATTTATTAGTAAACATCCGGAAGACAGCGTTTACCGCGATGAACTTTTTAATTTTTATAAACAAAGAAATTACGAATACGCCTGGTTCGATACCAGCGGCATTGCAGAACAGGCAGGCAATTTTATGAATCTTTTAAACACTGCAATTTTAGAACTGAACGATAGTAATTTATACAATAAAAAACTTTCGCAATTATTCAGCAGCTATATTAATGACTCAACAAAGCACGAAAAAGGCTCGCCGCTTGAAACTGAATTATTATTAACTGCACAATTTTTTAAATATGCTGCAAAAGTTTATAAAGGCGAAGATATTGATGCCGCAGAATTGGGTTGGTTTATTCCCCGAAAAAAAGTAAATGTTACCGCATTATTAGATTCTGTAATTAATACCAAAGGCGAACAAACAGAACGTTATTCACCATTAAGCAATCAATACAAAGAGCTAAAATCTTTTCTTGTAAAATATAATGATATTCAAAAAAATAATAGTTGGGATTCTATTGCAAAACCGGCAAAAGTTTATAAACTGCACGATTCATCTGAAGCAATTGCACAAATAAAAAAAAGATTGTTTTTATTGGGTGATATGAGTGAAGAAGACAGCTCAATGCGCTTTGATACTTCGCTTTTATCAGCAGTAAAATCTTATCAAAAAAGAATGGGTTTATCGCCCGATGGCGTAATCGGAAGCAAGATGATGGATGAATTAAATTATCCCATCAGCGAAAGAATAAAACAAATTTTAATCAATCTGGAACGCGTTCGCTGGATGCCGCCCGAAAGCGATTCAAATTATATATTGGTAAATATCCCTGAATATAAATTACATGTGTTTGATAGCGGGCATAAGCAGTTTGATATGAATGTAATTGTTGGCACGGCAGCAAACAATACTGTAATTTTTACGGGCAATCTAAAATATATTGTATTTAGTCCGTACTGGAATGTTCCGCAAAGTATTGTTGAAAAAGAAATATTGCCTTCGATAAAAAAAGATCCGGATTATCTTGAAAAAAATGATATGGAAATTACCAGCTATACAAGCAATAAAGAGCCAGTAGTAAGGCAAAAACCCGGGCCAAAAAACTCACTCGGAAATGTAAAATTTTTGTTTCCTAACAACTTTAATATTTATTTGCACGATACGCCAAATCATGATTTATTTACAGCATCGAGCCGCAGCTTTAGTCATGGTTGCATACGCATTGCCGACCCTACAAAAATGGCATTATATTTATTGAGAGATGATACAACATGGACGCCGGAAAAAGTAGATAGTTGCATGCATTTGGAGAAAGAAAAATGGGTTACAATAAAAGATCCGGTGCGTGTTTTTATCGGTTATTTTACAGCATGGGTTAATGCCGATGGAAAATTAAATTTTAGAAAAGATATTTACGGTCACGATGCAGCGATGGCTGATAAATTGTTTGTGAAGAGATAAAATACATGTACTCATAAAAAAGTTAATTGTATTATTTATTCCGCTTCACTTGCAGTTATTTGTTCTTTCTTCCCACCGAAAAATATTTTGTACAGCACAGGCAAAGTAGTTATTAAAATAATACCAATGGCGATGCCTTCAATATGATCTTTTAAATCAAACCCATACTTTTCTAAAACCCAGGCTTGTAAAAAATGACCGCCCAACATCATTATGCTTACCCAGCAAATGCTGCCGATAATATTATAAAAATTAAATGTGCTTTTTTTCATCTTTACAATTCCTGCAACTATGGGCGCAAATGTTCTGATAATCGGTAAAAATTTTGCAAGAAAAATGGTACCTTTTCCATAATGGTCATAAAAATCTTTTGCTCGCAGCAAATGTTTTTTCTTAAATAAAAATGTATCCTTTTTTTCAAATAATAAAGGACCGGTTTTGTATCCAAACCAATAACCTAACATATTTCCAAGCAACGATGCAATGATTACTAAAATAATTATTACGCTGTAATGCACATTAAAAAAACCTGCGGCAAGTTCGTTGGTATAAATTCCCGCAGCAAAAAGTAAGCTATCGCCGGGTAAAAAGAAACCAAGAAATAAACCTGTTTCCGCAAAAATTACGAGAAGCAAAACATACAATCCGCCGTTATGAATTATCCATTCAATAAATTGTTGAATTAAGCCTTTATCCATTGTATATTTTTATTTGAATTATCTAATGAATTTCTCCACTTACTAACGCCCGCCGTTGCCAATGCATTGCCCAAAACATTTGTTGTTGCGCGAAGCATATCACAGAAATGATCTATCGGCAAAATTAGTGCAATTCCTTCCGGCAGAATTTTAAACATGCCGCATGTTGCTGTAACCACAATCAATGCAGCCCTTGATACACCTGCAAGCGGGGCAATAATCATTTGTATTAACCGAAGAAAAATTGTTGTAAGTAATTTTATATTATTCGAAAAAGAGGTAACAAAATTTGCATATGAATTAAGAAATACAATGTAACCAAGAATTGCGCCTGCAATCATCGCAATTAAAATATAAAATGTAAGCCTGTTTGATTTTTTCATGAAATAGTGCAGAGGTTAAAGTTTGCAATATAAAATAAAAAATGTTGGCGAATTATGGTATAAAAAAATTTGAAAAATTTCTTTAATAAAAGAATTGAATTTTTAAACAAATAAATCATTATTTTTCCAATTCGATTGCTAAACATTTAATCAACTTCTATGAGTTTATTTGTAAAAAAAACCGTCGCGAGTTTGCTTGCGCAATCAGAGAGTTCTGAAAAAGGTTTGAAGCGCACGCTGGGTTCACGTAATTTAATTTTATTAGGAATAGGCGCAATTATCGGCGCAGGGTTATTTGTAAGAACCGCTGCTGCTGCGGGTTTGCACGCCGGGCCTGCCGTAACAATTTCATTTATTATTGCCGCAATCGGTTGCGCATTTGCAGGATTATGCTACGCAGAATTTGCATCCATTATTCCCATTGCAGGCAGCGCATACACTTATGCTTATGCAACCATGGGCGAATTAATTGCATGGATAATTGGCTGGGCTTTAATTCTGGAGTATGCTTTAGGTGCAGCAACTGTTTCTATTAACTGGAGTGAATATTTAAATAAATTAGTTGGCGGCAGAATACCATATGAATGGAACCACTCACCCTTCGAATCGATGCTTGATGCAAACAACGTAATGCATCACGGCATTATGAATATTCCCGCATTATTTATTTTACTCATTTTGTCAGCGCTACTTATAAAAGGCACAAGCGAATCTGCAACCGTGAATGGAATTATTGTTACAATAAAAGTTGCCATTGTGTTGGTATTTATTTTTATAGGATGGCGATTTATAAATCCTGCAAACCATACACCTTATTTAATTCCCGCTGATGCAAAACCTGCATTGCAGCCCGATGGTTCGCTTTACAGTTATGCAGATTTTTTTAAACATGGATGGGGCGGCGTTTTAACAGGTGCAGGAATTGTGTTCTTTGCATTTATTGGTTTTGACGCGGTAAGCACTGCGGCCCAGGAAGCAAAAAATCCAAAGCGGGATATGCCGATTGGTATTTTAGGTTCGCTAATTATTTGCACAATTTTATACGTTTTATTTTCTTATGTTCTCACCGGCGTTGCGCCTTACACTGATTTTGTAAAAGCAGGCAAAGAAGCTTCCGTTGTTTACGCTATTGAAACTTACATGCATGGTTATGCGTGGTTAGCAACATCGGTAACGGTCGCAATTTTATTAGGTTTTTCTTCTGTTATTTTGGTGATGCTAATGGGGCAATCGCGCGTATTTTACACGATGGCTTCAGATGGTTTATTACCAAAAGTTTTTTCTGATTTGCATCCAAAATTTCGCACACCTTACAAATCGAATATTATTCTTTTTCTTTTTGTAGGTGCATTTGCAGCATTTGTTCCCGGAAGTATTGCAGGCGATTTAACTTCTATCGGAACTTTATTTGCATTCGTTTTGGTTTGCATCGGTGTATGGATTTTACGCAGAAAAGACCCGAATCTTGTGCGTCCATTCAAAACGCCTTTGGTTCCGCTTGTTCCAATTTTAGGCATTTTAATTTGTTCTGCAATGATCATAAGCTTACCAAACGAAACTTTATTAAGTGCATTTATTTGGATGGTGTTTGGATTGATTGTTTATTTTACGTACAGTAAAAATCACAGCAGATTGCGAAACCCTGCGGATATACTTACAAAGTCAAAAGATTTTGAATAAAAAATAAAACCCCGATTAGTCGGGGTTTTTTAATTGTAAATTTCTAAAGTAATTTTGCGCACGTTAAATAAACATATGTTTTTTTATGAACCCGACTAAGAATAATTATGAAGCTTCGTTGCGTCGCACACTTGTACGTTCTGTCCGTCATTTCGACGTTAGGAGAAATCTCCCGAGTAACAGGTTAATAAATTTGCTAAGACGTTCAAAGCCGGGAGATTTCTCACTGTGTTCGAAATGACGTTTTATGTTTTAAACGAATACTTTATTGCGATGCTGATAAAAGTTCAGAACGTACAAGTGAGTGACACAACAGACGATGCCATGAAAACCGAAGCTCGTAACATAAAAATCATTCCACAATTAACGATTAAAAATCTTCAATTAACAATAGAATAATGGGACGAATTTTTGAAGTTAGAAAAGCTACCATGTTTGCGCGGTGGGACAGGATGGCAAAGCAATTTACGCGCATCGGAAAAGAAATTGCGATTGCTGTAAAAGCCGGCGGACCCGACCCTGCGGTAAACCCCGCACTGCGCCGCTGCATGCAAAATGCGAAAAGTGTAAATATGCCGAAAGACCGTGTGGAAGCGGCTGTCAAGCGTGCGCAGGGAAAAGAAATGGCGAACTATGAAGAAATTTTATACGAAGGTTATGCGCCGCACGGCGTTGCTGTTTTGGTGGAAACTGCAACAGATAATCATGTGCGAACTGTTGCAAATATTAAAAGTTATTTTAATAAAAATGGCGGCGCTTTAAGCAACAGCGGAAGTGTGAGTTTTCAGTTTAAAAAAATGGGTGTTTTTAAATTAAATCCTAACGGTTTAAATGTTGATGATTTGGAATTTGAGTTGATTGATTTTGGTTTGGAAGAAATGGGCGAAACGGTTGATGAAGGTGATAAAAATATTATAGTTCTTCGTTGCACATTTAATGATTTCGGCAAATTGCAAAAAGCTTTAGAAGATAAAAAAATTACGCCCATCAGCGCAGAGCATGAATGGATACCAACGATTACAGTTCCTGTAAACGATGCGCAGGCAGAAGATGTAAGTAAATTAATTGAACGATTGGAACAGGATGAAGATGTAACCAAAGTGTTTCATAACATGGGTTAAGAAATGGAAAATTGAGAATGGATAATGGAGAATTAAAGGATGTAATTTTGTAATAATGATTGATTTAGCTGATATTAAAAATCCTGTTATTTTATTTGACGGCGTTTGTAATTTATGCAATAATTCCGTGCAATTTATTATTAAACATGATCCTGAAAAAAAATTTAGGTTTGCTTCTTTGCAAAGTGAATTTGGCCAAAAAGTTTTACAACAATTCAATCTAAATGCAAACGATTTTAATTCTTTTGTTTTATTAGAAGATGGAAAAATTTATACAAAATCAACTGGCGCATTAAAAGTTGCAAAGCAACTGAAAGGTGCATGGGCGCTGCTTTCCGGCTTTACAATTATACCACGTTTTATTCGCGATGGCGTTTACAATTTAATTGCAAAAAATCGGTACAAATGGTTTGGTAAAAAAAATGAATGCTGGATTCCAACGCCGGAATTAAAAAATTTATTTATTAATTGATGGAGAATTTTCCATTCTCCATTCTCAATTTTCCATTCTCAATTCTCTATTATAATTTCCTTCCTAATTTTGCGCAGATTTTTAATGTTTTATTTGCAGGTATAAAATTTTTAATTCTTAATTTTTAATTTTCGAAATGCAGTTATTCAATAACAAAAAGAGATCTGATGCTATTCCTATTTCTACTTCATTAAATACATCAGTAACGGTAGACGAACTTGAATTAAAAAAAGAACTTGTTGATAAAAGAGTTTTTTATCTCAGCATCCAGGCAATTGCAAATGCAATTATCATAGGTTTTATTGCAAAGTTTTTAGTGCTGCTTATTTATTTCATTACCAATCTTTGCTTTTACGGAAGGCTTTCGTTAAATGTAATTACACCGGTTGGCTCTCCGCTCGGCGTAGTTATAATTTTTATTCCTATAATTGGCGGGTTAATTGTTGGTGTAATGGCAAGATTTGGTTCTGCAGCAATTCGCGGGCATGGCATACCCGAAGCCATGGAACAAGTACTTACAAACGAAAGTAAAATAAAACCTATCATCACATTTTTAAAACCTATTTCATCTGCCATTTCAATTGGTACCGGCGGCCCGTTTGGTGCAGAAGGTCCTATCATTGCAACAGGTGGCGCATTGGGTTCTGTGGCAGGGCAAATAATGCGCATCACCGCGGCTGAAAGAAAAGTGATGTTAACAGCAGGCGCAACTGCAGGTATGGCTGCAATTTTCGGAACGCCAATAGCTGCAGTATTATTAGCAATAGAATTATTATTATTTGAATTTTCGCCACGCTCAATTATTCCGGTAGCAATGGCTTGCGTAACAGGCGCGGGAATGCATTATGCATTATTTGGTACAGAAGCTGTTTTTGCAATGCCTAATATTCCCGAACCCGGTACAATTGCTTTAATTACGTATATTTTGCTTGGCGGAGTAATGGGTGTAATTGCAGCTTTAGTTTCAAAAAGTATTTATTTTATTGAAGATTTTTTTGAAAAACTTCCTATTCATTGGATGTGGTGGCCTGCAATTGGTGCGGTGGTGGTTGGCATCGTTGGTTATTTTGCGCCTTACACTTTAGGCGTTGGTTATGTAAATATTAGTTTATTACTTTCAGGAAAAATTTCTTTAGAACTCGTGCTGGGACTGTGTTTTCTTAAATTTTTATCATGGTCAGTTTCGCTTGGCAGTGGCACTTCGGGCGGTACACTTGCACCTTTACTAACAATCGGCGGTGCTGCCGGAATTTTATTAGGCACACTTGTTCAAAAAATATTTCCTTCCTTCAATATTAATCTTCCCACCTGCGCTTTAATTGGCATGGCTTCTATGTTTGCGGGCGCTTCGCGTGCATTGCTCACTTCCATCGTTTTTGCTTTTGAAACTACTTTGCAGCCGCACAGTTTATTGCCATTATTAGGTGCATGTATTGCTGCTTATTTTGTTTCATTTTTTTTGATGAAGCACGGAACTATTATGACTGAAAAAATTAAACGACGCGGCGTGCACACACCCGATGCTTTTGAGCCCGATGTTTTACAAAAAGTAAATGCAGAAGCTGTAATGGAAGAAGATAACGATGTGCTGAGCGCCGAAAATACTTTAGAAGAAGTACAGCATTTTATTCAACAGCATAGAAATAATTTGCAGGAAGCAATTGCAGTAGTTGATGAAAATGAAAATTTAATTGGCATTGTAAAAATCGACAATATTGAACAATCATCGCTGCCAGCCGATACACCCGTAACTGCGTTTCTTCACAAAAAAAATATTTATGTTTATAATGATAGCCAGTTAAGTTTTGCAATTGATTTGATGGATCGTTTTCAAACAGATTATTTGCCGGTAATTGACAGAAATAATAAAAAGAAAATGATTGGCACATTAACACATAAAAATGTTTTTGCCGCGTACCGCCAGCGCAAGCATGAAGAAAATATTTATAAACGTGCAATTTCTATTCGCCGGCGCAGTTATAAACTTATAGTGAAAGGAAAACAATTATTGAAACATTAGCATTAATTATTGAAAATTTTAATGCGCACATATTTATCTTCAATTAATTAACAACAATGAACACTGCGGAATTAATTAAAAAAGTGCGCGAGCTTGAAATAAAAAGTAAGCGCCTTACCAATCATCTTTTTACCGGTGAATATCACACTGCATTTAAAGGCAGAGGAATGACGTTTAAAGAAGTGAGAGAATATCAGCCGGGCGATGATATTCGTTTTATCGAATGGAATGTTTCTGCAAGAATGGGCCATACTTACAGCAAATTATTTGAGGAAGAAAGAGAACTAAGCGTTTATTTATTAGTTGATGTTAGTGCCAGCAGTTTGTTTGGAACTTTTCATCAAACAAAAAAAGATTTGATCACTGAAATATGCGCTGTGATTGCGTTTTCAGCCATCAGCAATAACGATAAAGCAGGATTAATTTTTTTTAGTGATAAAGTAGAAAAATATATTCCTGCAAAAAAAGGAAGAGATCATGTGTTGTATATGGTGCGCGAAATGTTATTGTTTCAGCCGCATTCTGCACATACAGAAATTGCAAAAGCTTTACAATTTTTAAACAATACAACGCGCCATAAAAGTATTGTTTTTGTGTTGAGTGATTTTGCTGATGCAGGCTATAAAGATGTTTTGCGGATTGCATCAAAACGCCACGATGTAATAGGCGTACAGGTTTACGATAAGCGCGATGCGCAATTACCAAAAATGGGTTTGTTAAAAGTGCATGATGCCGAAACAGGTAAAGCTGTTTGGCTTGATACAAATAATAATTTTACCCGCCATAAATATCATCAGCAATTTTTACACATTATGGAAGAAGCAAAACAAAATTTTAAAAATGCAAATGCTGATTTGTTGCAACTTTCCACCGGCCAGGATTACGTAAAAGCATTACAGGAATTTTTTATCAGAAGAGGGAAATAAATTGAAAAGTCAAAAGTCAAAAGTCAAAAGTCAAAAGGCTTTGTTTAAAAAGCTTTACATTTTACATTTTATATTTTGCATTGCATGTTTCCATTCTTCCGCTCAAACCGTTTCTGCAACACTCGATCGTGATAAAATTTTAATTGGGGAACAGGTAACGCTTACTTTAAAATTAGAAAATGTAAATGCGCCGGCTTCAATAAATACATGGTTTAATTTGCCGGATACAATTAATCATATAGAAGTTATTAAGCGCGAAAATATTGATACAATTAATTTGGATGGAAGCAATTCTTTCATTCAAAAAATTACGCTCACTTCTTTTGATTCAGGTAAATGGCAATTGCCGGTTTTGCAAATAGCGATGAAGGATTCCGTCGCAAAATTAAAAGTATTAAAAGCCACTCCAATTTCGCTGGAAGTGTTGCCAGTTGATGTTTCCGGCATGAATAGATATCATGATATAAAAGATATTATTGAAGTAAAAGCGCAAAATAATTTATGGCAAATTATTGCAATTATTTTTGGTTCCGTTTTAATAATTGTATTTTTTATTTGGTGGTTTTTGAAAAGAAGAAAGAAAAAAATTGATCAGCCAAAAATGGTTGTGCAAAGTTCCCTGTACGAATTAACCATAAAAAAATTAGATGAATTGCAGAAAGAAAATCTTCCCGCAAAAAATCAAACAAAATTATTTTACACCAGGCTCGATGACATTTGCAGAAATTATTTTGATAAACAATTAAACATTGGCGCAGCGCATTCAACCACGGATGAAATGATGATTCGATTAAAAGATTATTTACAACCGGAAAATATTCGCACAGAATTTTATCAATTACTTCGCTTAACAGCTGCAGTAAAATTTGCAAAATATCTTTCTGATGAAACGCAAAATAATGAAGCAATTTTTATCGCAAAAAAAACTATTCAGCAATTGCATCAATCAATACAAGAAAAAAAATAATGCTTACAAACTGGCTTCAACATATTGAATTTGCTTATCCGTGGGTGTTTGGTTTTTTGTTGCTGATACCGATTTTAATTTACGAATATATGCTGCGCAATAAAAAATCGCAGGCATCCATGCTGGTTACCACAACACACTTTGTAGAAGATACAAAAAGTTATAAAACCGTTCTTCGTCATGCGCCTTTTATGTTGCGTTGCCTTGCAATTATTTGTTTGATTGTGGCGCTTGCCCGACCTCAATTAAAATTTACGGAAGAACAAACAACCGGCGAAGGAATTGATATTATTTTATGTTTCGACATAAGCGGAAGTATGACAGAAAAAGATTTTGATCCCGATCGTTTAGAAGCCTCAAAACAAGTGGCAGCACAGTTTGTAGAGAATCGGCCCGGTGACAGAATCGGCATTGTAATTTTCAGCAATATTAGTTTTACACTTTGCCCGATAACAACAGATCACAATGCAGTTCTTTCGCAAATTCAGGGAATTGAAAGTGGTGAATTAGAAGAAGAAGGTACTGCAATTGGTTCCGGTTTAGCAACAAGTGTAGATCGTTTACGCAGCAGCAAATCGAAAACTAAAATCATTATTTTATTAACGGACGGCGTTGATTTTGGCGGAACGATTTCGCCTGATATTGCAAAAGAAATGGCAAAATTATACGGTATAAAAGTTTATACAATCGGCGTGGGAAGTGAAAAAGAAGTAACAGATGTAACCAATACGCCTTTTGGGCCAATGACTGAAACAAGAAAATTAGAATTTAATGAAAGATTATTGAGGGATTTAGCACAATCAACCGGTGGCCAATATTTTCATGCAACGGATAAAGAAGCGCTTCAAAAAATTTATGCAAGCATTAATCAGTTAGAAAAATCGAAAGTGGAAGTAACAACATATAATCGCTTTACTGATAAATATTTACCATGGTTAATTGCAGGCTTAAGTTTGATTGTAATTGAAATGATATTACGATACACGATTTTTAAAAAGTTTCCTTAACAAAGTTTACATAGAAAAAATACTTTACATCCTTTAAAAAAATAGGGTTTATTTCATTAAAAATAATAAAACTGAAAGTTCGTTCAATTAACCATAATAAAATTTTTACTGAGAATTAAGCTGGATGTATTGCAGCCGATATTTTTTGCCGATAATTAAGTTGTAGGAATGCGTCCATTGCAGCGCTTTTCCAAACATAAAAACTACAACTCCGGCGCCTAATTTTACTATATTTTTTTTGCCTAAAATTGTTTCTCTGTTTGCAAGCCCGTTTATTACATTTAATAAAACATAGCCTGCGCCTGCAAACTGAAATAGTTTTCCATTTTTAATGTATTCGAGTGAATGATCTTTTCGTGGCATTGCATAAATATCTTTTATTGAAATATGCATTATGCCTTGCCAAATTGTATCTGCAACATTTGTTCCCCAAATTGTAGGTAAGTATTGTACTTGAAAAGGCCGAAGAATTAAAGAATCGTGGCGGATAAATTTTATATATCCTTCAATCCACTGCTTATCTTTTAATTGAAAATTTATGAAAGAGCCTGAGAAAAAGGTTTGAAGTGTAGTGTTTCTTTTTTTTAAAATAATAAAATCCTGCTGGGCATTTGCAATTATTGTAAACAAAATAAAAACGGTTAGCAGTTTTAATTTTATCATTTTTCAAGATAAACAGAACACTTATATTAGTAACATAATTTTCGTTAAATACAAATCAAAACTTATTTATGAGAAATTACTTTGCCGGTAAGAATGCCATACAGCAGCACAATACCGAAGCCAATTAATATCAATCCTGAGATACGATCAATGATGTGAATATTGTGCGGCGTTAATTTTGTGCGGATATTATTTGCAAGCAACACTTTTGCAACATCTGCTGATAAAACAAATAATAAACAAGTTGCAAAAACAATAATGCGATAATCTAAAGGATGCGGTGTAGTTAATGAATCATCTAATATAGTTGCGGAGGCAGCGAACCAAAAAAGAAATACGCCCGGGTTTAATAAATTCATAAAATATCCAGATAAAAAAATGGCTACTTTTTGATGGAAGTGAAATTTTTGTTCGGAAAGTTTTTCATTATCAATTTTCACTGTCTTTTTAAAAAAGATATTGTAAACACCCATCAGCATTAAAAAAATACTGCCGATGGTGCCAAACACAGCTTCGTGCGTTAATGCCGAATTAAAAAATTGCGTAAAAAAATTGCACAAGAAAACAAGCGTTATATCACTGGCAGATACGCCGGCAATAAATGCAAAGCCACCTTTATGACCGTTGTTGATACTTTGTTTGAGGATGGAAAAAATTACCGGCCCTACTGAAATGCTTAACAATAATCCTAAGGTTAATCCTTTTAACAGGGCTGGAAACATTTGTTTTTTTATTGAAATTATTATGTGATAATTGTATTAACGAAAATAAATTCTTTAAGTCAATAACAAAATAATTTCAAAAAAAGGGAGTGCTAAAAAAAGAAGTAGTTGTAAAATTATTAATTAAATTAAAGAATTAGTTTACTAATTCTCCTTTCAAAAACTTTTTCCAGTCTTCAAGAATTTTACCTTTTAATACGCGGGGAAATTTATGCTGGCCGCCTACTTTATCTTTTGCTTTCATAAAGCGCATAAATTGTTGTTCAGGCAACACATTTAAAAAAACTTTCTTAAGTGCACTGTTTCTTTCAACGGCATAATCATCATTTAATTCCTTAAGCTTTTCATCAATAGATGTGCACAAAACTGCAGAGTTTACCTGATCGTTACATGCAACATACCAATGATGCGAAAAGTAGTTGCCATAAGCTTCTCCGGCTACTGTAAATTCAGGAATACATATATTCATTTCTTCACTTGCCAACTGAACAGCTTTGCTCATATTTTCAACGCTTAAATGTTCGCCAACCATATTCAAAAAATGTTTTGTGCGGCCTGTAATAACTATTTCGCATCTGGCTTTATCAACAAAGCGAATAGTGTCGCCAATTAAATAACGCCATGTGCCCGCAGGAGTGCTTAACAGCAAAGCATAATCTGTATTTTCATCTACTTCATGAATCATGAGCGTTTCAAGGTCATTCATAAGTTCGCCTTCGGCATCAAAATTTTTACGGTTGAAAGGAACGAACTCAAAAAAGATATGTTCATTGGTTACAAGCCGCATTCCGCGCGCATATTGCCTGTCCTGATAAGCAATAAAACCCTCACTTGCAAGATAAGTTTCAATGTAGTTGATGGGTTTACCAAGTAATTTTTCAAATCCTTTTTTATACGGTTCGAAGCTTACACCGCCATGCACAAAAAATGCGAGGTTAGGCCACAGATCGTGAATAGTATTGAGCTTATATTTTTCAATAATCATCTCCATACACATTTGAACCCATGCGGGCACGCCAACAATAAAACCAATATCCCACTGCGGCGCTTTATCAACAATTTCTATCAATTTTTTATTCCAGTCTTTTTGCCTTGCAATTCTTTTTCCCGGGCGATAAAAAGGCTGAAACCAAAAAGGTGCTTTCTTTGCAGTGATGCCACTTAAATCTCCGGCATAATAGCCAGGTCCTTTTTGCAAATCGGTGCTGCCACACAGTGTTAGCCATCCTTTACTAAGTGATTTTACAGGAATATCTTCATACGTTCGCAGACTTAATAAATGCTTTATCATAGCAATTTTATTGCCCTGCAAAAGATCATTTGTGATAGGAATATATTTGCTTGATGCTTCGCTTGTACCGCTGCTGAGTGCATAATATTTTATTTTGCCGGGCCAGCAAACATCAGGCTTGCCTTCCAATGTTTTATGCCACCATTCTTTATAAATTTTGCTGTAGTTATAAGTAGGTACAATTTCCTGAAACTTTTTTCCGGCATGCTTGCTCATCAATATTTCATCGAAATGATACTTTTGACCGAACTCTGTAAAGCGGGCTTTACGCAATAATTTTTTCAGCACTCTTAATTGCTGATTACGCGGATTATTTTCAGGCAAGCGCAAAGCTCTGGCAATGCGTTTAGGAAGTTGAATATCAAAAATTGCCATCGTTCAGCAAAGTTAATGGGCGTTAAATTACGAAACTATATAAATTGATGTAA
Organism: Chitinophagaceae bacterium; assembly: GCA_051004255.1. GTDB lineage: Bacteria > Bacteroidota > Bacteroidia > Chitinophagales > Chitinophagaceae > JBPCKN01. The sequence continues at coordinate 128,445 of JBPCKN010000002.1, forward strand.
AAACTTATAATCTATTATTTCAAAAACAGTTAAAATTTTTATGGTTAAAAGTAAATTTTTAATATCAGTTTTATAAAACATTATTTTTATTGCAGCGAAAAAATACTTCAGATAATTGAGATAGCAAACATTGAAATTTATTTATTGCATTATAAAAATACAGTTTGTATATTGTATTTAAGATTTTAAAAAATATATTTTTATGCCAGCTCCCGCTTACTTGCCGCAATTGCAAAGTGAATATCAGCGCATGTTTGACACCTGTATAATTGATGCTGACAAATATGATATTGTTGATGAAACCTTAGATCAAATTTTGGAAGGACAAAACCGTTACGAAAATGTGGGAACGGACATGAATATTCCCTGGTATTTTATTGGCATACTTCACAGCATGGAATGCAGTTGCGATTTTACAACACATCTTCACAACGGCGATCCGCTCACAGCACGCACCGTACATGAACCTAAAGGAAGACCGCCAACGGGAACGCCGCCATTTACCTGGGAATTTAGCGCAAAAGATGCATTGCATTATGATAAAATTGATTCGTGGACTGATTGGTCTGTGCCCGGCATGCTTTACGAATTTGAAGGCTACAATGGTTTTGGTTATCGCTATCTCACTAATCCGATTTACTCACCTTATTTATGGAGTTACAGTAATTATTATACAGAAGGGAAATTTGTAAGCGATGGACGTTATGATGCGACTGCAATTTCAGAACAATGCGGCGCTGCGGTTTTATTAAGACGAACGGCGGAAAGGCAAATTGTAGCATTAGGCATAACAGATCGTTTAAATTTAATAGAACAATTAGGAGATAGTGTAAAATATGCACCTTCGCGCTACGTTGCTAAAACCGCAGAATTACAACGTCTGCTAAACCTCGCCGGTGCACATTTAAAAGTTGATGGAAAAGCAGGACCCATGACATCAAACGCTTATTATAGTTTTACCGGCATGTATCTCAGTGGCGATCCAAACGCAGCATAAATTTTTCTTATATTCAAAATAAAAAAAATCATGCAACCAAAAAATTTAACTAATGCTCAAAAACAGGCTTATGAAAATTTAAAAATACCATTAGATAATCGTATTATTTTATGTCTTGATGGCGGCGGCATGCGCGGCATTTTAACTTTGCAATTATTAAAAAAGATAGAAGAAATTGCAGGCATTCCCTGCTGGCAATTTTGCGATCAGGTTGCCGGAACATCAACAGGCGCCATCATTGCAGGATTAATTGCATTTGGAAAAACCGCATCCGAAATTGAAGAATTATATATTCAATTTGTAACAAAAGTTTTTTTAAAAAGAAATTTATTAAGCGATAGATTTTTAAATCCGCCCAAATATGATAAGAAAAATTATCGTGCTGCATTAAAAGAAGTGCTTGGCGATATAACGCTTGAAGAAGCCTGCAAAAAAACTACCTCAGATATTTTTATAACAGCAAAAGATGTAACCGATAACGAAGAAACTTATTTCACTTGTTTTGAAAATAACGGGCAGATTATCGGCACATATAAAGATGCATTATTACGTACCGTGATGGAAGCTACGATGAGCGCTCCGACCTACTTTCATTCATTAGAAAGATTTATTGATGGCGGCACTACAACTTATAATAATCCTTCGCTTGCAGCCTTATTAGAAGCTGTTCGCTACAGCGGAAAAAATAAATATGCCGTTGAAAATATTACTTTATTTAGTTTGGGCACGGGCATAATTGTGCATTCCGTTGCGCCGCCTGATGTGTTTAATCCGCCGGGATTAGATGCTTATTTTTGGTTGAATTATGTAATGGATGCATCGAGCCAGGATGCAAGCGCAATGCAGGTTGACACATTTAGAAGCGGATTATTTTGCCCTGATTATAGACGATTTCAAATTTCATTGGATACGCGCGCTATTGAATTATTGCCTGATAAAGATATTTCAAATCTGCATGAAACAGGCGCCAATTGGTTAAGAGATGTTACTGACGAAGAACTAAAAAAAATATCTATGGATGATGTAACCAAGTTTGGATTAATGAAAAAAATTGGCGAAGCAATGTGCGATTATATTATGCGCGAAAATAAATTTACAAAAGACCTGAATAATACGCGCACTAAACGCGATGAATTAATTACAGCATATAATAATGTTGCACGCATTTATACCGAAGTTACAAACGCTGCCTGGCTCGATGAAAGTGCTTCTTAATTTTAGCTCAATTAATTAGGTTTTATCTTCCTGAAACAAAATTGTTTTTTTGTTAAACAATTTTTTTAGTCTTTCAATTTTCATCTATTTTAACGTGAGTTCGGGTTTAAACATTTTGATCAATACTAATACTCTTTCTTTTATAAAACTGTTTTAAAGTTAAACCATCACCTCGACGTGAGGAGAGGTCTCATGATTTTTTGCTGCTTAGGTTTCGAGAGATTTCTCCTTCGTCGAAATGACGCAATTGGTAAGCTTACCCAAACTCACGTTAGCTTACTAATTTAACTATGCTTTATCATCATTTTTATTTTACAAGAACATATAAAAAAAGTTAATAGCTTGCGGGATAAAAAAGTAAAGATGCAATTGAAATTTTTATTTGTTTTTGTAATTATTTTAAGCTGTAATATTTGTAAAGCAAACTTTCCTGATTCGCTGTATCATCCAAATGCAAATGCTGTGCAAGAAATCAGCAAAGCAGTTGCGGAAGCAAAAGCGCAGAAAAAACATGTGTTAATTCAGGCTGGCGGCAATTGGTGCATCTGGTGTTTGCGTTTCAATCAATTTGTTACAACAGATCCGCAATTAGATTCTATCATCAAAGCAAATTATATTTTATATCATCTTAATTACAGCAAAGAAAATACGAATGATGCGGTGTTTGCTAAGTATGGGTTTCCACAGCGTTTTGGCTTTCCGGTTTTTATTATTTTAGATGGAAATGGAAATCGTCTCAACACCCAAAATTCTGAATATCTTGAGCAAGGCAAAGGTTATAGCAAAGAAAAAACAATGGAATTTTTGAAGAATTGGTCGCCTGCGGCATTAGAATCAAAGCAATATAAACCTTAATAATTATTGTAAAATAAATCTACAATTATTTGATAGAAGAATAAACAATTTTTTGTTTTGCAGAAAAATTGTTCAGAAATAAAATGAAAGAATACCTTACTGGTTTTTATTATTCATTGCCTGTGCAATTGTTTCTGCTGCATTTTCGGCGCTATCAAATATTGCTTATTTTCTGGTATATTTTATTTGCCACTATTGCCGGTTATTTTATGCAGCCATTTGGCGCTAATTCTTTATATCTCGCGCCGGAATATTTGGGTAAAGTAAGTGCTATAAGTTTGGCGATTGTTGGTGTTGCCATAGGTATTTTTATAATGAGCTGGAATATTACAACATTTATTTTGCACAGCCGGCATATTAAATTTTTGGCAACAACAGCGCAGCCATTTCTAAAATTTTGCATTAATAATTCTGTACTTCCCGCAATTTTTTTAGTGTTTTATTTTGTTTATGCAATTCAGTACGATCTTTACCAGGAGCTTATTTCAACAAGTAAAATTTTGGGATTAATAGGTGGTTTTTTAGGCGGTTTTATTTTTTCAGTAGCCATTTGTTTTAGTTATTTTTTTAGCGCCGATAAAACTATTTATCGCCGCATGGGCACTGTAATTGACAGTGCAAATAAAAAATATGAAAGAGCCATAAAAAGAAAACATTTACCTATTGAAAAAACAGAAGTTCGCATAGATTGGTTTTTAAGCGCGCTGTTCGGTATCCGCAAACCAAGAGATGTGCGCCACTACAGCGAGGACTTTTTAGATTCAATTTTTAAACGGCATCATTTTGCTGCTGTGCTTGCTATTTTACTTGCTTTTATTTTTTTAATAATTATAGGATATTTTTCTGACAGTGATGTATTTCAAATTCCGGCTGCAGCCAGCATCACCATTTTTTTTGCTATTCTCATCGGCGTATCGGGCGCTATTTATCTTTTTTTCAAAAGTTGGAGTATTCCTTTAGTAGTATTGATTTATGTAATAATAAATTGGCTGTATCAACAAAATATTATTGATCCGCGCAATAAAGCTTATGGCTTAAATTATTCTAACATAAATGAAAGACCTTCTTACAATAAAGATGCTATAACTAAGACTGCATCGCCCGAAAATATTGATGCAGATAAAGTAGCATTTTTTCAAACATTAAATAAATGGAAAGCAAAACAAAATACAGATAAGCCGGTTGCTTTTTTTATTAATGTTAGCGGCGGCGGCGCCCGCAGCACTGCTTTTACAATGAATGTGTTGCAGCAATTAGATAGTGTAACCAATGGTATGCTTATGCCACATACTATTTTAATAACCGGCGCTTCAGGTGGCATGATCGGCGCTGCTTATTTCAGGGCTTTATACTGGCAAAAAACAAAAGGAGATCCGATTAATTTGCATGATAAAAAATATGCAAATGATATTTCTAAAGATTTATTGAACCCGCTGTTTTCATCTTTCATATCAAGAGATATCGTCGGTCCTTCCAAACATTTTGATGTAAATGGATATTCTTATGTAAAAGACAGGGCTTACGCTTTTGAACAAAAGTTGAATGAAAACACAAGAAATTTATTAAATAAAAAAATAGAAGATTATACAGCACCGGAAAGCAATGCAATAATTCCTTTGATCTTTTTTAATTCTGCCATTAGTCGCGACGGAAGAAAAATGATCATCAGCACAAGACCTGCGCGCTTTTTAATGACTGCGCAATTTGACAGCGCTCACATTTCACCCAATACTATTGATGCAATTGATTACACTTCTTTCTTTGCAAAACAAAATTCTTCTAACCTTCGTGTCTTGTCTGCGTTGCGCATGAATGCAAGTTTTCCTTATGTTTTACCAAATGTTTGGCTGCCCAGTAATCCTGTTATTGATGTGCTGGATGCAGGTTTGCGCGATAATTTCGGACAGGAAACTGCTTTGCGTTTTATTGAAGTTTTTAAAGATTGGCTAAAAGAAAACACAAGTAAAATTGTACTAATTCAAATTCGCGACAGAGAATTAGGTGATTGGGACAGACCTTATGAACCCGCAAGTATTTTAAGTCTTATTACCAAACCTTTTTTATTGCTGCAAAGTAATTGGTTCAAGCTGCAGGATTATTATCAAACAGATGAATTAAATTATATGTATGATAGTTATGGCGCGCAATTTTACCGCATTAGTTTTCAGTATGTGCCTACGCACAGCAGCGGTACGGCTTCTTTAAGTTTTCATCTCACTGCTTCAGAAAAAAAAGATATAGCAAATACATTAACCAGTTCCTCCAACAAAAAATCTTTTCAAAAAATTGTTGAGTTATTGAAGTAGGAAATTGAAAGTAAAAAATTAATCTAATTTCTTAAGGATACACATATTTATCACTTTTAATATTTTTTGGTGATGATTTCGTTTTAATGATTATTGCACCGTATTTCGCTTTATCTCCGTATAATTTTATTGCAGCTGTATCATGAAGAATATTGACAGTTTCAACATTTTCAGGATTAATATTCGCCAGTAATCGTATTGGAATTTCTATAGAATCGATAAAAACCAATGGTAGTTTGGTTGAATCGTGCCATAAGGGTGGCCCGCAATAAATATGAAGATGGAGAACATTATCCTGCGCCGTTGTTCTATTAATGAAAAGCAAGAATGCTACTATATTTATAATTACTAGTTTTATTATATTTTTTTTCATCAGTTTCTTCATTTAAAAACATGCATTGTAACAAAATAAAAAATTATTTTGTTATCTTTTTTAGAATCATATTTTGTGGCAATGTAAATCCAGTAACAAATGGCTTACCCGGAAGACTAAGCATGATTTCACGTTCATGAAGAGACCACTGTAATTTGTTGCCGGATAATCGAGTAATAGTTAAACGACCACCTTTGTTTTTAGAAATATCATCAAATGACAAATTAAGTGATTCCGGGTTTGGGGAATGCGAATAGTCTAATATTGTTGCATATTTGTCGTAAGGTGTATTCTGATGGCTTAACGAACTTTCGATATTTTGACCATTTTTTGTATAAGAATGCCATCCTACTAAAGCATCTGCATAACAATTCAAAGGAGGTTGAAAATAAATTTTTTGTTTTTGTAAAACTATAATCACTTGGTCAGTATCAGATTGGTAAATCCAAGTCCCTACAAATTTATTGAGAGCTGTATCTTTTGTATAGCTGCCTGGTGCGGGTTGAGCTTTAGTGTGATTGTAGATTATGCTTGCAAATAGTAGATAAAGTATAAATTTCATAATCTCATAAATTAAATTGTTATGGACATGGTTTGCTTATAACATTATTATTTTTATCTAATGCTAATGGCGTAAAATTATTAGAATTATCACCTTTAAGTAATGTTAACCCTGAATTTTGATTTTGCAATAGTAGCATAAAGGAATTTTCATTTTCGCTAACAGAATTGTTTCTGTTATATTATATGATGCGCCATAGGCTAATGAAAAAATTTTAAACCCCATTGTGCTTGAAAAATATTCTTGTCCAAATGCGTTAAATTTTACTGGATCATTAATCATTAATAAATAGGAAGTGCCGCTTGCTGTCACAACACCCGCAGTAAAACTTAATGGATCTGTCATCGCGCTACCTTTATATAATGAATACATTGTTTGAAAATCATCGGGTGAGAAAACAGATAACAATCCTGTATAATGAGAATGCTCAAACCCATCAATTAAAGTGGTTACATGAATTGATATACTTGCTTCACCAGGATTCCCATTAATTTGATTAAATGTCATCGAACCATCTGAGTTTATATTATAAGTATCACCTGTTTCATAATTTAAATTATTAGCCGCTGTTTTTAAATTGTTTATTGTAGACTGAAAAGTTGTATTGCGGCTTAATTTTGCTGCTTGGCCGCATGGATCTGCTGCAGGAGATGGAGGCGGTGGAGGCGGTGCGCCATAACCCCCGCCTTGTATCATTCCATAATCACCTCCTGTTGGTGTTCCACCACCTCCAGTATAACCACCTCCGTCAGGAAAACATCCTAAATCTTCGGTGTAAGAATATTCATAATAATAACTTCCATCATCAAGATAAACCGGTTCATACCAATCTTCATAATAGCATGTGTACGTTTCATAAAGATCTGAGGAATTGGTATGATTCGATTTAAAAGCAGAGGGATTTAATCCACCGGATATTTTATCATTATGATAAGAGAATTTTTTAAGCAGGTTTCCAAACCAATCTTCAACCAACACGACTCCGGAAAATGTATTAGAAGATTTTTTATAATTACTATCAGGAAAAGATGTTACAACTTCTGCATGAAACTGTTGTTGCGCATCTTTCCACATTAAAAGTTTTGAAATGCTTGCAAGTGCCAACTTTGATAAAGAGTCACTAAAATTTCCTTTGCATAAAAGAGTTTCATTGAAGGAAAGAGGAATAAGCACTGCTTTTCCAATAGATAATTGCATAGTGTTTGCTTCATTCCATAAAGCAGTTTTAGTAAGCAATTGCCTTGCATTTAAATTTGCGTTTGAGCTACCAATATTTCCTTTAGTTATTTGATTTGTAAATGATGCTTTTGCGGATTCTATAAGCTGCTGATCAGCATTAGAAGGCGACAGGTCAGGTTTTCTACAAGCTTCATAAACAGTAACAAATATTATTAATAAAAAAGCGGCAAGTAATATTTTTTCATGCAAATCGTTTTATAAATAAATAATCGTTCATTAAAAGTAACAATGCTTTTCGAATAATAAAAATTTGATTATCTGCCAACTATTTTACGGCTGCATCAGTTCAAAACAATCCTTAATAATTTCTACAGTAAATTCTTTTGCAGTTTGTTTTGGCTCACCATCTACATGCAGGGGCGCAAGATTTATATTGCGTATTTTAAGTGCCGGTGTTTGAAAATAAATGATTGATTCTTTAGAAATAGTTTCCATTAACTGTATTTTATTATTGCCTTTTATTTGTTGCAATACTGCAAAAGGCAATTTTATTTTATTCATTTTTTGCACGATAACAACATCTAACAAACCATCATTCAAACTTGCTTTGGGTGCAATTGTTACGTTGTTTCCGAATTGATTACTATTTGCCATGCTGATAAAAAACGCGTTTGCTTTAAAAGAAAAATCATCAACTAAAATTTCAAACGCATAAGTGCCTGCATTAAAATAATGCAATAAAGTTTGCTGCGTATAAGTAAATAACCCGCGCGTATTTTTTTCAGCAAAATGATGTGCAACTTTTGCATCAAAACCAATACCACTTAAGTTAACAGAAAAATATTGATTAATAAAAAATGCGTCAACAGGTTTTGAATTTCCCTGCAAAATTATGTCCAGCGCTTTAATATAATTTTTCGGAATTGCTGCTGCAAATGCCAATCCATTTCCGCTGCCGGAAGGAATGATACCAAATTGTACATGTGTTTTTCGCAATGCATTTACAACCTGGCTTACCGTTCCATCGCCGCCGACAATTACAACATCCGTAAAATTTTGTTTTTGTATTTTATTTTTTATTGAATGGTAATTGCAGTTTGCTTCAGTAAAATAAATTTCATGTTCAATTTTATGTTCATTATTTGTGCGCTGAATATGTTTTAATAATGCATCTTTTTTTGCAGTGCCTGAAACGGGATTTACTAAATAAATAATTTTTCGTTCATTCATAATTATCTTCAAAAAAATTTATTGAGTGAGCGAACGAAAGATATCTTCAAGTGCATTGCCTTCCGTTTGAAGTGAAGTAATATTAAAATTCTTATCTAAAGCCAGTTGTAATAATTGTTTTCGCACTTCTGTATCATCGGTTGAAAATAATTGCCATGTAAATAAATCTATGTTTTTTATTGCATCAACGCTGCTTAAATTTTGCAAAATTTCTTGTTCTATCTTTTCTTTAAAAACAACTTTTACAATATTATTATTTGTTTGATGTTGCAAATTATGCAGCGAATCATCGGCAACTAATTCTCCTTTATTAATGATGATTATTCTATCGCAAATTGCCTGCACTTCCTGCAAAATATGTGAAGAAAAAAGAACAGTTTTATTTTGTCCCTGTTGCTTAATAACATTTCTTATTTCAACAATTTGGTTTGGATCGAGACCGCTTGTAGGTTCATCTAAAATTAAAACTTCCGGATCGTGCAAAAGCGCTGCAGCTAAGCCTGCACGCTGTTTATAACCTTTTGAAAGCTGCCCGATTTTTTTATTGCTTTCAACAGTTAATCCTGTTAATTCTATAATGTTTTGAATTTTGAATTTTGAATTTTTGATTTGATGAACGCCTGCAATAAACTGCAAATATTCTTTTACATACATATCAAAATACAAAGGATTTGCTTCGGGCAAATAACCTATTCTTTTTTTTATTTCAATAGGATTTTCATTTACATCAATTGCGCAAATTTTTGCAACGCCGCCATCAGGTTTTAAATAACCTGTTATCATTTTTAATGTGGTGCTTTTGCCTGCGCCGTTCGGTCCTAAAAATCCAACAATCTCACCTCTTTTTATCGAGAAAGAAATATTATTTACTGCTTTTTGCGAGCCATATATTTTAAGAAGTTGTGCAACTTCAATAGACATTTATTTGTTGTTTTAACATTCAAAGATAAACGTTACTTCAGCAGATTTTTGTTGTGGAAAATGCAATATTCTATAATAAAATTTTAAGTGTTGAAACGCCTGCAATTACGATTAGCCAAAAATACATTGCGCATGTTAAAACATTTTGTACTCGCATCTGCATTTTTCTGTGATGCGTTTCTGCAGTTGAAATTTCAATTTGATTATACCATTTAAAAAGTACTATAAAAAAGCCAACTGTTCCTTGTATGCTTCCAACAATCGGAATTGATAAAGTGATTTTTAGTAAAGCGATTAACCAAAATATCAGCCAATAAAAATAATAATACCGCTCAATCAATTCAAGAATCATATCTATTTCTTCCTTCTTAAGTTATACAAAATTGCATAAAAATTATTGTAGTTTTTTTATGAGGATTTTTGTAGATAAATAAAGTTTTTTAAATAAAAAATTGAATCAATTTAACTGCATTAACTTAAGGTTTGTAAATTTAAAGTCTAAAAAAAGATTGTCATGTCATATCCTTATCAAATAAAGTCTTTTGAAGAATACAAGCAAGAATACAGGCAAAGTGTTGATGATCCGGAAAAATTTTGGGCGAAGATTGCTGATAATTTTTTATGGCGAAAAAAATGGACGAAAGTTTTGGAATGGAATTTTACTGAACCAAAAATTGAATGGTTTAAAGGCGCAAAATTAAACATCACCGAAAATTGTATTGACAGGCATTTGCAAACTTCAGCAAATAAACCTGCAATTATTTGGGAACCGAATAACCCCGAAGAGCATCATCGCATAATTACTTACAAAGATCTGCATCAAAAAGTTTGTGCATTTGCGAATGTGCTAAAAAATAACGGAGTAAAAAAAGGAGATCGTGTTTGCATTTATATGGGAATGATTCCTGAGCTTGCTTTTGCGGTGCTGGCTTGTGCACGAATTGGTGCAATTCATTCAGTTGTTTTTGGCGGATTTAGTGCGCAAAGTATTGCCGATAGATTGAATGATGCACAGGCAGAATATATTGTTACCTGCGACGGCGCTTTTCGTGGAGCGAAAGATATTCCTCTAAAATCCGTGATTGATGATGCGTTGGTAGGAAACAAAACAGTAAAGTGTGTAATTGTTTTTGAAAGAACACACATACCTGTTTCAATGATAAAAGGAAGAGATGTTTGGTGGGATGATGAAATAGAAAAAGTTTTAAAAGCCCCTCCTTTGGAGGAGTTTGGGGAGGCTGCTGAAATGGATGCGGAAGATCCATTATTTATTTTATACACTTCCGGCTCAACAGGAAAGCCGAAAGGCGTTGTACATACCTGCGCCGGTTACATGATTTTTACCAACTATAGTTTTGTAAATGTTTTTCAATATCAGCCCGAACAAATATTTTTTTGCACTGCAGATATTGGATGGATAACCGGTCATAGTTATATTTTATATGGGCCATTAAGCGCCGGTGCAACTTCTTTAATCTTCGAAGGAATGCCAACGTGGCCTGATGCCGGGCGCTTTTGGAATATTGTTGATAAATACAAAGTAAATATTCTGTACACAGCGCCCACAGCTATTCGCAGCCTAATGGGTTTTGGATTAGAGCCTTTAAAAAATAAAGATTTATCATCCTTAAAAGTTTTAGGAACTGTTGGCGAGCCTATAAATGAAGAAGCCTGGCATTGGTATGATGAAAACATCGGCAAAAAAAATTGCCCGATAGTTGATACCTGGTGGCAAACAGAAACAGGTGGTATTTTAATTTCAAATCTCGCAGGCGTTACTCCTTCAAAACCTTCGTTTGCTACGCTGCCTTTGCCCGGTGTGCAACCTGTTTTGGTAGATGAAAACGGCAAAGAGATTGAAGGAAATAATGTAAGCGGAAATCTTTGTATGAAAGCGCCGTGGCCTTCCATTATTCGCACCACTTATGACGATCATGAACGTTGCAGACTTAATTATTTTGCTGCTTATCCAAATTTATATTTTACTGGTGATGGTGCTTTACGAGACGAAAATGGCTTTTATAGAATTACAGGTCGCGTTGATGATGTATTAAATGTAAGCGGCCATCGCATTGGCACTGCAGAAGTAGAAAATGCAATTAATATGCACGCCGGTGTTGTAGAAAGCGCGGTGGTTGGCTATCCCCATGAAATAAAAGGGCAAGGCATTTATGCGTATGTAATTTATAATGGCACAAATAATAATAACTCCTTAACCGCAAAAGATATTTCTGCCACAGTAAGCCGCATTATTGGCGCCATTGCAAAACCTGATAAAATTCAGTTTGTAAGTGGTTTGCCTAAAACAAGAAGCGGAAAAATTATGCGCAGAATTTTGAGAAAAATTGCCGAAGGCGAAACAACAAATCTGGGTGATATAACAACATTATTAGATCCCGCAATTGTAGATGAAATTAAAAAGGGAAAATTGTAAAAATGATTATTATTTATTTAATCACTAAAAAAATTATCGAATTCCATACTTAAATCTTGGCTCTCTGGAAGACTGATTTAACATTACACTGAAAGTTAAAAATATTGTCATGTAAGTATCTTTATTAGAAGCATTTGCTTTGACAACACCAGGTTTTACCTTTTCTGGTTGCAAAGATCTTTCATACAATTGTTTTGCAAGAGCAGCCTGATCGGGAGTTAAATATTTATCGAATAAAGCAGGATCAATATAAGTGGTGCTGATATCATCAATATAATCAGTAAATGTTTTTCTAAAGGTTGCTCCTCCCGAAAGGGAGTAATTATCATTAAAATAATATTTAACAGCAATTGTAGCAGGTAAGTATATCTGCGTTAAATTATAGGGTTTTCTATCCGGATATTCGGCAAACCCTTCACCTTCGAGGCGCAATGGCTGAAGCGCAATCCATTGCCCGTTTAATTCTGCCTTCGGATTAAAGTGAAATATGCCAACGCCGAAACTTAAATAAGGGCTCCAACGAGATGTTGTGTGTTCTTTATTAAAAAAAGTTAAGGGATAAACATCGCCGGTTATATAAGCTTCGAAAATGGACGATTTAAAACTTAAATTTCTATAGATTCTCCATCGCGCAAGATCGGTTGTTGGTTTTATCAAACTATCTGCGCCTGCAACTGATGTAAAATTAAAACCGGCTTTTACCTGAAGCCACTCTTTTGCATAATAGCCCGCAGACAAGCCCACTAAAGGTTTGACCGTTTTCCATGTAAAATCTTTCAGGAATGGACCACCTGCGCCAAGATTACCTCCTAAATCTCCCAAAAAATTATTTGCGGCAACCGTAAGGCTTACTTCAGTTCTGTCAAATACAGGAATAAATTTCGAATCGTCTGTTTGGGAAATAGATTTTTGCGCATAAACAAATAAACTGCAAAAAATTATAAATTTGAGACTAGGATAATTGAATTTCATTACCGGAAGTTTACTTGTATAATTATATTTGCAAAATAAGATAATTTAGGAATATAAATAAAAAATCATAAAAATAAAATCATTTCAATGTGCTGAATATTATCTTCCAGATAAATTTCGCTTGTTTGCACAAAGCCAAACGATAAATAAAATTTTTTGAGATAAAGCTGCGCGCCAATTTTAATGGGTTTTTCCCGGAACAATTTTTTGCATGTTTTTATTGATTGATTCATCAACTCTTTTCCTGCACCCGTTTTTCTGTATGCGAACGAAGTTACTACTCTGCCAATTGATGATTCAGCATAAACTACACCAGGCGGAATTAATCTTGTATATGCAATTAATGCATCATTTTTCCAGCCAGTTATGTGATAGCTTAATTTATCTTTACTATCTGCATCCTGATAAACGCAATTTTGTTCAACCACAAAAACTTCGTTGCGTAATTGTAAAATTGCATATAATTCATCAACAGATAATTCATCAAAAAATTTGCATTGCCAATTAATCATTGTTTTATTCAATCGCTATTTTTAAAAAAATTTTTATGATACCGGCTTTTGCATTTCATGGCATCTTCGTTGCGTCACTCACTTGTACGGCAAAACTTTTGGCGGCATAAAATCTCCATTTTCAATTTTCAATTCTCCATTCTCCATTCATCTTTCAACTTCCGGCACAACAGGCAAACTTTCGTTACCGGTTTCATTTACAGATTGCACTGCAAAAAAATAATTGTCTTTTGAGTAAGGAAGATTTATTTCTATTGCTTTAGTAAAAATTTTCTTTTGCCAAATTGCGCTGGTTGTTTCGCGCATCAAAACATAATAACCTTTTACATTTCCTGTTTTTGGCTGCTGCCAAAATAAATGGGTGTAATTAGATAAATTTTTTACATCAATTTTTACCTGCTGCAGCATTGCAGGCGCTTTTGCCAAATTCGCAAGATTGCACAAATTTAAACAGGTATTTTTTCGCAAATATTCATAGTCAACAAATTCCGGCAAATCGCCATATTGAATTCCATTTTCTTTTCTTACATCCTGATGCTGATGATTATAATTTTCATTCATCTCAGTAATGCGAACCGCAGCAAAGCCATTTTCAACAAAAGGCAAATGATCGCCGCCGCGCAAAAAACGATCGTTTCTGTAAATCATCACAACCTGTAAATTATCAACATATCTTTCACCAATTTCTTTTACGTAACGCGCAAGCTGTCTTGCTTTACCATCATTCTCCAAACCAAGTGAACGAATTTTTTTTGCACTGCTGTCTAATTCATAAGCAGGTAAACCTTCACTAAAAACACGCACCTGATTATTATTAATATTATTTGTTTCGTTGCTATTGTTGCTGCCCATAATATCGTTGTTGAGCATTGCTTCAACATTCCAATTATTTTTCTTTGCTTTATTTGCCAAATAAGTTGAGCCCAACAAACCTTGCTCTTCGCCACTCACTGCAACAAAAATTATTGTTGCCGGAAAATTATGTTTGCTCATGATTCTAGCGCACTCAATAACAGCCGCAGTTCCGCTGCCATCATCGTTGGCGCCGGGCGCATCGCCGGTTCTGTCCATCACATTGCTGCGCCTGCTATCCAGATGACCGCTGATAATAAATATGCGGTTATCATTTGCATCAGTTCCTTTCAAAATTGCCATTACATTACCTAAAAAAGTTACAGTATCAACGCGTTTTCCATCAGGCTGCAACGTAGTGGTGTCAATAAATGCAGACATTCTTCCATTTGAATTTTTTGCAAACTGATTGAATTTATTCAGCACCCAATTTCTTGCAGCGCCGATGCCACGCTTTGCATCTGTTTGCGAACTTAATGTATGACGCGTTCCAAAGCCAACCAATGTTTTTATGTAAGATTGAAGAGAATCTGCAGAAACTTCCTTTATCATTTGTTCAATCTCTGCATCCTTTTGAATGATGGCTTGCGCGAAGGAAGATGCGCCAATTAAACAAAGAGAAATTAGGAATAAGAAAACTTTTTTCATGTTTTACTGTTTTGAATGATAAACTTCTTTTCCATTTACAACAGTTTGCAGCACTTTTACATCGCGAATTTTTTCAGGCGCAATTGTAAAAAGATTATCCGATAACACATCAAAATCTGCAAGAAAACCTGCCTTTAATTTGCCTAAAATATTTTCCTGAAAACCTGCGTAAGCATTATTTACTGTGTAACAACGCAAAGCTTGTTCAACAGAAATTTTTTGTTCGGGAAACCAGCCATTCGGATTTTTATCATCCAAAGTTCTGCGCGTAACGGCGGCATAAATTCCTGCAATCGGGTCGAGCGGAGCAACCGTCCAGTCGCTGCCAAAAGTTACAACAGCGCCATCATCCAATAAACTTTTAAAAGCATAAGTTCCTTTCAATCGTGTACTGTCTAAACGTTTGTACGCCCACTTTCCGTCATCAATTGCATGATACGGCTGCATCGAAGCAATTACATGCAACTGCGCAAAACGCGGAATCGCTTCCTGCGTTAAATGCTGTGCATGTTCAACACGAAAGCGGCGGTCTTTCGGACCATTTTTATTTTCAGCTTCTTCATAAACGCTCAAAATAAAATCGTTTGCATGGTCGCCAATTGCATGGTCAGTACAATGCAAGCCGCAGGAATCCGCAGAAATTATCCATCTCCTTAAATCATTTGTGTCTGTAACCTGCAGCCCGGTTGAGTTTGGCGCATCTAAATAAGGTTTATAAAACCACGCAGTTGTTGAGCCGAGCGAGCCATCCACAAAGCCTTTTAATCCGCCCCAGCGCAACATGTTATCGCCCCAACCATTTTTCTTTACAAATGAATCCAATTTTTTCCATGTGCTTGTTGGTACAAAAGAATAAATTCTTAAATCAAGTTGATGATTTGCATACGCTCTTTTATAAGTTGCCATATCGGGCCAGCCGCCGTAGCTGCCCATATCATGCACTTGCGTAACGCCATGCGAAAACGCTTCCTTAATAGCAGTTTTCAAAAATTCATCCAATTCTTTTTCTGAAAAATCAGGAATTACTTTATACATTAAATCCATCGCATCATCTTTCAAAACTCCGGTTGGTTCGCCCGTTAACGAATCTCTTACAATTGTGCCACCTTGCGGATTTGGCGTGTTTTTATCAATGCCCGCTAACTTTAATGCAGCAGAATTTGCAAGCGCCATGTGACCATCATAACGATTGATAAAAACCGGATGATTTTTGCTGATGCTGTCAATCCATTCTTTGCGCGGAAGTTCGCCGCCCCAGTTTTCATGGTCCCAATCGCCGCCCTGAACCCAGCGATTATCAGACAATTTATTGATGAAATTTTTTAGTGTTGAAATAAATTCCGCAGGCGATTTTGCATAACGAAGATTTACACTTGCCAACTGATAGCCACCGCTCAAAAAGTGAACATGATTATCAATAAAACCGGGTACTACCATTTTGCCTTGCAAGTCTATAATTTCTGTGCTCGGAGATTTGTACGATTGATAATTATTGCCAACAAAAATAATTTTATTGCCATTAACTGCAAGCGAATTTGCCCATGCATTTGTTGAATCACCCGTCCAAATTTTTGCATTGATGTAAATGCGCGTTGCTTTTTGTTGCGCGTTGCAAGGCAAAAAAAAACATAAAATAATTGGAAGAATAAAATATAATTTCATTAAAAATCTTTAAAAGCAAAGATCAAAAATTAAGCTGAATTGTAAATAAGAAATATAATAATAAGATAATTATATAAAAAATTAATATTTGTAATTTTTACTATAAAATTTTGGATTCTTGAATTTAATTTCACTTCTTTTACACATTAATTCTTATAATTCGATATTTTTTCAAAAAAACTTGGAAATATTTTAAATTGCTGTTGCTTTGCATTCTAAAAATTAAAAAATGTCTTTACGCTTTGAAGCAATCAATCAAATTGCAAATATTCAAGATGCTTCTGTAAATGGCTCGTCGAAAATTACAGCAATTTTTGGAGAAAACGTTTTTACTCTAAAAACAGCTCGCAAATTTTTAAGCGATGAAGCTTACAAAAGCTTAATAGCAAGTATTCGCGGTTCAAAAAAAATTGATCGTACGGTTGCTAATCAAATTGCAAATGGAATTCGCGCCTGGGCAGAAAGCAAAGGCGTAACACATTTTACACACTGGTTTCAGCCGTTAACCGGCGCAACTGCAGAAAAACATGATACTTTTTTTACGATTAAAAGCGATGGCACGGCAATAGAAGAATTTGACGGTGCAGCTTTAATTCAGCAAGAACCGGATGCATCTTCATTTCCGAGCGGCGGCTTGCGTGCCACCTTTGAAGCGCGCGGTTACACGGCTTGGGATCCTTCTTCTCCGGCATTCATCATCGAAATCGGTCATGGAAAAACTTTATGTATTCCCACCATTTTTGTTTCGTACACCGGCGAATCTCTCGATTATAAAGCTCCTTTGCTAAAAGCGCTGGAGGCTTTGAATAAATCTGCTGTTGATGTTGCAAATTATTTCGATAAAAATATAACAAAAGTAACAGCCACTTTGGGCTGGGAACAAGAATATTTTGTGATTGATGAAGGATTGGCAAACGCGCGGCCTGATTTGGTTCAATGCGGACGAACTGTTTTCGGTGCAGCACCAGCAAAAGGCCAGCAATTAGAAGATCATTATTTTGGTTCTATTCCTGAAAGAGTGTACACCTTTATGCGCGATTACGAAGATGAGGCTTACAAACTCGGCATCCCGCTTCGTACAAGGCATAACGAAGTTGCGCCATCACAATTTGAGTGTGCGCCGATTTTTGAAGAAGTAAATCTTGCAGTTGATCATAACACTTTATTAATGGATGTAATGAGCCGTGTTGCAAAGCGACATAAATTAGTTGTTTTATTGCACGAAAAACCTTTTGCAGGCATTAACGGAAATGGCAAACACAATAACTGGAGCATGGCAACCGACACAGGCGTTAATTTGTTAGCACCAGGCAAAACGCCAAAAACAAATCTAATGTTTCTTACCTTTTTTGTAAACACAATTAAAGCAGTTCACGATTATGCAGACGTTTTAAGAGCAGCAATTGCTTCTGCACCAAACGACCATCGTCTTGGCGCAAACGAAGCGCCGCCTGCAATTATTTCGGTGTTTATTGGCGAATATCTCACCAAAGTTTTGAATGATATTGAAACAAGAGTAAGCGATAAATTTGATGAGCAGGATGAAGCTATTTTAAAACTTGACCTTCACCGAAGCATTCCTGAATTATTGTTAGATAATACAGACAGAAACAGAACTTCACCTTTTGCTTTCACCGGAAATAAATTTGAATTTCGCGCAGTTGGCTCGTCTGCAAATTGCGCCAATGCAATGATTGCGCTCAATACTATCATTGCCGAAACACTAAATAATTTCAAAAAAGAAGTGGATAATTTAATTGAAAAAGGCGAGAAAAAAGAAATCGCCATCATGCACATTATTCAAAAATATATTGTTGAAAGTAAAAAAGTTTTATTTGAAGGCGATGGCTACAGCGAAGAATGGCATCACGAAGCAGAGCGCCGCGGCCTGCCGAATGTAAGAACAACACCGCTTGCGCTCGATGCAATGATTACCGAAAAAGGAAAACATTTGTTTGAAAATAATAATGTTTATAACGAGGCAGAACTTGAGGCACGCCACGAAATTGAACTGGAAAAATATATTAAGAAAGTTCAGATTGAAGCAAGAATTATGGGCGATTTGGCAATCAATCATATTTTACCTTCAGCAATAAAATATCAAAATACTTTAATTGAAAACATCAAAGGTTTAAAAGAAGCAGGTTTGCCCGAAAGCAGTTATGCAAGCCAGTTAGAAATTTTAAAAGCAATTGCAGAACATATTAATGCCATTCAGCCAAAAGTAAAGGCAATGGTTGAAGCCAGAAAAATTGTCAATAATATGGATAACACTCGCAGCAAAGCCATTGCTTATTGCACGCAAGTCAAAGAAGCTTTCTTTGATGAAATCCGTTACCACATTGACAAATTAGAACATTTGGTTGCCGATGATAACTGGACGCTTCCCAAATACAGAGAAATATTATTTCTCCGATAAAATAATTCTTTGAGAAACGCAAATTAAATATGCTTTTTTCTTAACAGTTTTTTTCGGCTGTTTATTTAAACTTTGCAGATAATTTGTATTCAAATTCGCACATTAAATAATTTATTATGAAAAAGATTTTATTATTCTTATTTATTTCTGCTTTTATTAGCTCAGCCGGTTTTGCACAGGATAGTACAGCGCACTCAAAAAATGCCGCAACTAAAAAGCAGGATAAATATCAGCAATTAGGATTAACAAAAGAGCAGCAGCAAAAAATGAAACAAATCAAGCAAGATGAAAAAATAAAACGTGCTGCAATTGAAAGTAATCAAAGCCTTTCATCCGAACAAAAACAAGAGCAGTTAAAGCAATTAAAAAACTCAGAAAAAACACAAACAAATTCTGTGTTAACCACCGATCAAAAATCGAAATTAAAACAAATGAAGGCACAGAAAAAAAAGCAACCTTCGCAAAGTACAACTCCATCAACTTAAAAAATTGAATGCCTTAATTTTCGCAATTCTGTTTTCGCCTCTTTCGAGCGAAGTGAATAAAGAATAAAATTTTTATTTTTTGAAACTGTCCAGTTAGTAAAGCGAGCGCAAAATTTGCATTTATCATCATATAAAATATATTCAGCTAATATCTCAGCAATTTTTTTTGTCTTCTGGCGTCCATTTCTTTTCTATATAAAAATTTGAGGGTTGGAATATTGTTAGCCAATATTTTTCAAGAAACATGGTAACTTCTTTTGGTCTGCTTGTACCAATTATGAGCTGCTTACCAGTATTCAATTTTATTTTAATACCAAAATTGCCTGATGTTGTATAGGCCCATTCGTTCCCGTTAAATCGTATACCCCAGCCACCATATTCTGAAAGCGGATCATAGTTAATTACCTTGATAGAATTTATCATTTCTTTCTTTATTTTTCTTGCAGTAAATTGAAAGGGAATAAATTGATAAATAATTTCATGATCGCAAATAATAGTTTTTAATTTTGCACTTATAAAGAAAATAAACAAAATTATTCCAAATAAAGAAGGTAACATTCCAAGTATCCAATTTAATTTACCTGTATAAATTAAAATGAAACTGAGTGCTGCTAAAATAATTAAGATAAAATAAATTAGAATTTTAATCCATTTTTGGTTGAACTTTTGTTCTTCGTAAAACTGATCTGTTTCCATAAAAAAATTTTTTAAATACAAAATTTATTTTTATCCAATTATCAAAAGGATAGAGATAAAGAATTAAACCGCCAGCCATTGAAAAGAAAAAACTACCCAGTCCCAAAAAAATAAAAATGAAAAAATGAAAAAGTAAGCCTGCTTTTAGCATTTTTATTTTATTCTTTGGATTAAAAAATAAAGAAGCAAACAATAAGATTTCAAATGCTATAGTTCCCCATGTTAGGAATTGCACTCCATAAGCATTTGTAATTATTGGAAAAATTATTTTTCTTAAATAATTTGAAACTCCAAAAGTATTATTCAGTAGCCAATAATAAATTGCTGTTCCATTTGTCCACTCTTCAACAGTAAACTTAGCAATAGCAGAATTAAAGTAAAGGATGCACATTTGAATTTGAATAAGAAAAATAAATAATATAGCAGTATAATTTTTAATTACATTTTTTGACTGCTTGAATCTCCAATGATTAATTCGAGAATCTAACAGCGTTATGGGGATTAATAATAAAGTAATAACACTTGCAATTTGATCTCCACCATCTACAATGATAGCAGAGTTAAAAAAACTATATGTAACCCACCAATGCAGGAGACCAGTAATTTGAGGAAAGAAGCCGCTTATAATAAACAATAAAATTATAACACAAACAATTTTTGCTATTGAAATATTTTCATAGCCAAACAAATAAAAAATATTAATTTTTTCTAAAAAAAAATATTTTTTTGTTCCAAAATTAATGTCTATAAAAATACTGTGGACATCATTAAATAAAAATGTCACTAAAGTTCCCATTGCCAAAATACTTCGTGAAAGTCCATAAACGTTAGTAAAGGGATTTCTATTAGCAATTATTAATATTCCATCCACATACCTATTAATCTGCGCATTTAACTTCATAACACTAAATTCTTACTTTTGCAAGTTTATATTTTGTTGTATAATGAGTGGGAAATTTGGCATAAGCCCAAGGTATAAGAGTATGAATACTTACTAAATAAGTGCCCGATTTTAAAAGATAAAGGTTCTTTTTATTTTTAATCAGGAAAACGTTTAAGGTAGATAACTTACAGCTAACAAAAGTTGTTTCCTTCCACACAGTATCAGGAATCTGATTAGCTATCATTGATACCTCCATTCCTATTCTTCTGCTTTGCCTGGACAGTCCAAAAAAATTGAGAGGCTCACTATTTGTATTTATTATTTCTATTAAACTATCATTGATTATTTTATATAAATCTGCTTCTTCTTCTCTTGGGCTTCGTGTAAAAAAAGACCATCCTTCAGGTAGAATTGAACTTAAAAATCTCTTAGTTTCAAAGTTTGGCGTAAGCGCATTTTCAGGTGTTAAAGCAACCAAACTTACAAAAGAGAGTAATGCTACTAAAAAAGTTATGAATAAACAGATAACTTTTTTATTACGTATATTCATTTTAAGTTAGCTGTATATTCTATAAGTTCTGTGCTATCTGCACAACGATTTTTTCTCTTTCGAGACTGGATGCCTTAGAATTAAATTGTTGTGTACTACGCGACCAAAATACAACTCTTGCATATACTGCGACAATTGCAAGAGCTACACCTAAAACATTGACTACAGCGGCATCATTGACTGCAGCGACGACATCTAAAACAGCGAGCGCCAACACAACTGTAATTAGAATACACGCTGCTTTATCAGGAGGAATAATATTAGCTTTATTAGCTTCTTGCTTATTCAAAAAGTCTACTAAATATTGATTTATGCCACCAATTGAATCTAAATTATATTTTGAAACATCCATTTTGTTTATTATTGAATTGCCTTTAGTATAATAGCTTTGTGTACTATCCTGATTGTAATAACTGTTATAAGTCGGAGTATTTAATAAAGCACTCATAGCCAAACCCGCTCCTTTTTCCATGACTGAATCAATTCTGTTGAAATTATCACTTGATATTTCAGCTTTTAATTCATTAAAAAAATTCGGATTTAAAAGTTTTACTTGATTAACTATTTCATCATTCAGCTGAAGTCTTAGAGTTTGTAAACTATCACTTAATTGTGAAATCTGTTTTCTTATTGGATCAAAATATGATATTTGCTTTGTGACCTGACCTTCAAATAAAAATAAACCACGAAATAATTGTTCGCCTGTATAAGAAACTGATTTGCTCAGTAAAGATGCTTCATTAGAATTGTTAGTAGAAATGTTTTTTTCATAAACAATCGGTTTAGTACACGATGGAAATATTATCAAAAAAGCAAGAAAAATAAGACAAAAAGGATTTTTCGCAATCAATTGTAGTTTTTGTAAAATCATAACTTAAAATTTAGGCTCTAAAAATCTTAATTTAGTTTTGATAATACAACAACAAAAATGATTAATTTAACCACTGAATGAGAACTTTAAATTTTTAATAATGATTGGAAATAAAATAAAACTATTAAGAGAGTTTCGAAATTATTCGCAGGAATACATGGCAAGCAAGTTAGGCATTAGCCAAAACGCTTATTCGAGAATTGAATTAAATAAAAGCAAATTAACTACCGAAGCAGCAGAAAAAATTGCTGATATTTTGGAAGTGCCTTTATCAGATTTATTAAGCAAAGAAAATCCAATTATTACTTTTAATAATAATAAAATTGAAAAAGGATACATTCATAATAATTTTGAAATTCAGAAAGAGCTTTATGAAGCAACTATCAATACACTGAAAGAAGAATTAGCATCTGCTAAAAAAAGAGAAGAACATCTTTTAAAATTGCTCGAAAAATTTTCGTCATAATTTTTATACCAAAGGCATATGCTAAATCACTGCTACCTGATTTTGGCTTCCTTTTAATCTTTACGCTCACCGTGGTATCTTTGCAACCCGATGAAAAAATGACATTGTTATTCATTTTCCAATTCATACGATTTATAGTATCAAAATTAAATTCATTAGAATGCTTTGTTCACACACCTGCGGCGAATTAAGAATAAATAATATAAATGAAGAAGTTACTTTATCCGGCTGGGTTCAAACCATTCGCAAATTTGGCGCAATAACTTTTGTTGATTTGCGCGACCGTTACGGCATTACACAATTATTATTTGGCGAAGAATTGAATGAACAATTAAACGAAAATTCTTTAGGCAGAGAATTTGTTTTGCAGGCAAAAGGAAAAGTTTGCAAGCGCAGCAATAAAAATAAAAGCTTGCCAACCGGCGATATTGAAGTTGTTGTAGAATCATTTAAAATACTAAATAAATCTGCAGTTCCGCCATTCACCATTCAGGATGATACCGATGGCGGCGATGATTTGCGTATGAAATTTCGTTATTTAGATTTACGCCGCAATATCATAAAAAAAAATCTTGAGTTACGTTACGCAGTAAATCGTTCTGCACGCAATTATCTGCACAAAAATAATTTTATTGAAATTGAAACTCCTTTTTTAATAAAATCAACCCCCGAAGGTGCGAGAGATTTTGTGGTTCCATCGCGCATGAATGCCGGAGAATTTTATGCATTGCCGCAAAGTCCGCAAACATTTAAACAGTTATTAATGGTGAGCGGTTATGATCGTTACTATCAAATCGTAAAATGTTTTCGCGATGAAGATTTGCGTGCCGATCGTCAGCCTGAATTTACACAAATTGATTGTGAAATGAGTTTTGTAGAACAGGAAGATATTTTAAATATGTTTGAAGGTTTGATAAAACACATATTTAAAGAAGTAAAAAACATAGATTATTTAGAGAAAGTTGAACGCATGAGTTGGGAAGATGCTATGTGGAATTATGGAAACGATAAACCAGATATTCGTTTTGAAATAAAAATTAAAAATCTAAAAGTAAAAAATAAAAATTACTTGGAAGCGCTTGCTGCAAGCGAGTTTACAGTGTTTAAAAATGCAGAAACAATTCTCGCTATTTGTGTTCCGGGCGCAGCAAATTATACACGAAAACAAACCGATGAATTAACGGATTGGGTAAAACGTCCGCAAATTGGAATGCAGGGTTTGGTAAACATAAAACATAATGTTGACGGAACAATAAAAAGCAGCGCGGATAAATTTTTTACAGAAGATGAATTAAAAAATATTGCAGATTATTGTAACGCAAAAAAAGGCGATTTAATTTTAATTCTTGCAGGCCGTGAAGAGCGCACAAGAAAAGCCATCAGTGAATTGCGGTTAGAATTAGGAAGGCGACTTGCTTTGCGAAATGAAAATGAGTTTAAACTTTTGTGGGTTTTTGATTTTCCGTTGTTTGAATATGATGAAGAAATCAACCGTTGGGTTGCACGACATCATCCATTTACATCACCGAAACCGGAAGATATTGAAGTGATGATAAATAATGATCCGAAAATTGAAAACGAAGAAAAATATTTAGAGCATCCCTATGCAAACATCAAAGCAAATGCTTATGATTTGGTGTTGAATGGAAATGAAATCGGTGGTGGCTCAATAAGAATTTATCAGAGAGAATTGCAGGAAAAAATGTTCGCTGCTTTAGGAATGAGTGAAAAGGAAACGCAACAAAAATTTGGATTTTTATTAAGTGCTTTTGAATATGGTGCGCCGCCGCACGGCGGAATTGCTTTTGGCTTCGACAGATTATGCTCAATTCTTGGTGGCAGCGAAAGCATTCGCGATTTTATTGCCTTTCCAAAAAATAATTCAGGAAGAGATGTAATGCTCGATGCGCCTTCAACCATTGATAAA
This sequence comes from Chitinophagaceae bacterium, assembly GCA_051004255.1. GTDB lineage: Bacteria > Bacteroidota > Bacteroidia > Chitinophagales > Chitinophagaceae > JBPCKN01. The sequence goes on from JBPCKN010000002.1 coordinate 153,460, forward strand.
AAACAGTTGAACGAATTGCAAATTAAACTGGAGTTGAAATAACTGTTGTTTGCGTTGGTTAAAACTGTTTGACAACATTTTTTTCATTTAAAGTTCGCCGTTAAAAGATATTTTTTATGTCGAAATTTGAACATGATGAAGTCGTTCCTTTTAAAAACAGCAGCCTTACTAAAAAGCAACAGGTGGCGCAAATGTTTAATAACATTGCATTTCGCTATGATTTTCTCAACCATTTTTTAAGTGCAGGAATTGATGTTCGCTGGCGTAAAAAAGCGATCAATCAATTAAAAGATATAAAACCTCAAATCATTTTAGACGTTGCAACCGGCACTGCAGATGTTGCAATTTTATCCTGCAAAATTTTAAAACCAAAAAAAATTATCGGCATTGATATTTCAGAAAATATGCTTGAATTAGGAAGGAAAAAGATTGAAAAAAATCATCTTCAAAATTTTATAGAATTATATCAGGGCGACAGTGAAAAAATAAATTATGCCGATAATTTTTTTGATGCAATTACCATTGCTTTCGGTGTGCGCAATTTTGAAAATCTTGAAAATGGATTATCAGAAATGTATAGAGTGCTTAAGCCTGGTGGCAAATTAGTTGTACTTGAATTTTCAAAACCAAAGCAAACACTCATCAAACATTTTTATATTTTATACATGAAATTCATCTCGCCTGAGATTGGGAAAATAATTGCCGGAAATAATCAGGCATACCATTATCTACATAACTCTGTTCAATCTTTTCCGGAAAGAAAAGATTTTGCAGCAATAATGAACAAATCAGGTTTTACTCAAATTTATTTTAAGTTGCTTACTTCAGGAATTTGTTGCATTTATTGCGGGAAAAAATAATAAAACTAAAGCTTCAATTAATCTATTTTCAAACATGTTTATATCCCATTTAGACAAATAATGTCTTTTTAGGTTGTTTTTAAATTGTGGAAAATTTTTTTTGGTAATTTATAAAAAATATCTTCGTCCCCTCATTTTTAAAATCCAATTTTTTATGAAAAAATCTATGCTTTTAACGGCCTTGCTTGCCTTTTACTTTTTACAGGCTTTTAGCCAAACTCAAGATTTTACAAACATCCAAAAATTATTAGCGGGGGGTTTTACAACTAATCCTGATAATCCTTTTGATTCTTCGGCTCCAAGTTATATGGCACTTTTTCCCCAAGTTCCATACCGCCTTGGTACTTGCCGTGTTCGATTATTAAATGTTGACAATAGGGGTTTGGAAAGTAACACTAACGGAACGGTAAAAAGAAACCCGGATCATTCGCTTGCAATTAAATGGACAAATAATTTTGAAAACAGTTTATGGATGTGTAAACGCTATAACTGGATTCCGAGAATCGTTTGGGGACTTAATCCTCCAACTCCATTAGTTACATTGCGAGGCAAGCCTGGAAATAGGCTTTATGGACCAAATAATTGGAATGTTTTTAATGAATACACAACTGATATGCTTAAGCATGTAATAGAAGATTGGGGTTTCAAAAAAATTGAAGTTGAAGTAGGAAATGAACCTACAGGTTATCAGCATGCGATATATGAATGGTGGATGGCTGATATATCCAATCCTCCTCCCTCTGATACTCTTATGTGGGAAGCCTCTTTAGCACCCTATTGCAAATTATATAAGAATATTGCCAGTTCAGTAAAAAATTATGGGGATCAACATCCTGAAATTACAATTAGTGTGGGCGGCCCTGCAAGTAATTTTGGAACATTTATGCCGAAAGCATTTCCATGGATACAAACATTTGTTTCGAAAATGCTGAAAGATAGTGTGCCTTTGGACTTTGTGAGTTTTCATTGTTATGATAAAGCTCATTATCAAGGGCAAACGTTTCTCAATGCTGTTGCTGCGTTAAAAACAACTCTTGCCAATGCTGGAAGTAAAGCCAAAATTAGTGTTTCCGAATGGGGATTTTCTACAGGAATTCCTGAAGATTCTACAAATCTTGAACCTGTTGCAGGCGCATTTGCTCTTGATTTTATGTACACAGCTGAAAAAGCGAATATAGATAATGATATATTTTTAGGTATCGCTACTAATGAACTTAATAATGCTTCACTTTTTTATCCTCATACGCCCTCTGTTGATAATCCTAAATTTTGGAACCCAAGCCACGCGATGATGGCTTTAAGAAATTTGAGTGATCTATCAAAAGGAACACGATATATGTGTAACGCCGATTCTTTAGCAGACATTCATTGTTTTGCAGCAGAAACAGCGCCTGGTAAAATACAAATTCTTGTTTGGGCTTATAATTGGCAAACAGCTGTTAGCCATTTTAATTGGCTACCAGATACAATTTCCAACATAAGGAATGTTGTATTAAAGATTTATGGTCTTACGGATTTTGATAGCTCAAAATCAATTCGAAAAAGCATAAGTATAAATGGAGACCCTGACTCACTTTCGGCTATCAATGTTTCAATTTCGGCGGATTCAATACTTTCTATTAGCGGCTTAAATTTGAAAAAAGGCGATTACGCCAAAATTTCTCTGAATGTTCAACAAAATACAAATGTTGTTCAAACTTCGCAAAGCATTTCAAGTACAAACGAACTAACAAAAGTAAAAGCCCAACAAATTGAAAATAAAACTCCACTGTTTACGCTTCCTTATATTTCCCATCAAACAAGCGATTATTCTTTTTACAGCCAGTTCTTTTATTCCAATACAAGTAAAAATATGAGTGATGAACTGAATACTTCTCAACTTAAACTTTATCCGGATCCTGTAAAAAATGTTCTTAACATACAAGGATTAAATGCTTCCGTTAACACAACATTATGTATAGTAAATGTTTACGGTCAAATAATTAAACAGTTAATTACAGAAAGGAGCTCTTATTATAGTTGCAACGTGTACAGTCTTTCTTCCGGAACTTATTTTCTAAAAATAATTACATCTAAAAAAATTAGCATGTTGAAATTTATTAAAGAATAAATAATGAAATTATGCTTTTATTATTTATTCAATGAAATAAGATAAAACAGTATAAATAAAACATATTAACCTCATTGCTTTAATTAAAATTCAAAAAAATAGATAATATTCAGATCAAATAAAGCAATGCGGCATAGAATTTGCTGTTTCCCCGCGACTTATTTCTGTCCCTGAAAACTGCAAATTCATGTTATTACAACCATTTAAGCTTGGCGAGCGCCAAGTGTTCTGCGCTTACACATTTATTAAAAATATTTTAAAGATTAGTAAAGCGTGTTTCTATAAAAAGGCTTTACTGTTAACAATAATCTTGATTAATTTTTTAATTTTTCAAGGCCATTCTCAAACCACAGATTTTACAGTGATCAGCAAACTGTTGGGAGGAGGTTTTACCACTAACCCTAGTCATCCTTTTGATTCTTTGGCGATAGATTTTACTGAGTTAATACCAACGGAGCCTAATTTGTTAGGTACACACAGAGTAAGAATAATTAATATAGATACCAAATTACTGCAAACCAATAAAAATGGTACTGTAAAGCGAAACAAAGATGGCTCATTAGCAATTGAATGGATGAATCTTCTTGAAAACAGCCTTTGGATGTGTAAACGTTATAATTGGATACCACATATAGTTTGGGGTCTTAATTCACCAACACCATTAGTTACGTTGAAGGGAAAACCGAATGGATGGTTGTATGGGCCAAACAATTGGGATGTTTTTAATGAATATACAACTGATATGATTAAGCATGTGGTTGAAACTTGGGGCTTTAAAGAAATAGAGATTGAAGTAGGAAATGAACCCACAGGCTTTGGACATGCAACAAATGAATGGTGGATGCCGGACATCTCTAATCCACCGCCTTCTGATAGCCTTATGTGGAGAGCTTCTCTCGAGCCGTATTCAAATTTATATAAGAATATTGCGAATACAGTTCAAACTTACAGAAAAAAACATCCGAATGTTACTATTAAAGTTGGCGGCCCTGCAGGCAATTTCGGAACGTTTTCACCTAAAGCTTTCCCTTGGATACAAACGTTTGTTTCAAATATGTTAAACGAGCATATACCGTTAGATTTTGTGAGTTTTCATTGTTACGATAAAGTTCATAATCAGGGACAAATATTTCTCGATAGCATTGCGGCATTAAAAGCAAGAATTGCAAAAGCCGGAAGTTCGGCTTATATCTCTGTTTCTGAATGGGGTTATTCTGTGGCTGGTATTGACGGTATCACAAATCTCGACCCGGTGGCTGGCGCATTTGCTTTAGAATTTTTATACACACTGGAAAAGGCAAAAGTAGATGACGATATCTTTTTATCGCTTAATGGCGCAATTGAAGGTAAAAATAGCGCTGCACTATATTACCCTCATTTTCCAACTCTAAAAGATCCAAAACTTTGGTCTCAAACTTATGCTATGATGGCATTGAAAGAATTAAGCGCACTTTCAAAGGAAACACGCCGCAACTGCACAGTTGTTCAGTCTACTGATCTTCACTGCTTTTCTGCAGAAACATCACCTGGTAAAATAGATATAATAACCTGGGCTTATAACTGGCAAACCGAAGTTAGTCATGCTAATTGGCGCCCCAGCTCTATTCCCGGAATTCAAAATGTTGTTATAAAAGTTCATGGGCTTTCTGGTGTGGTCAATAGTCATCAACCCATTCAATACAAAATAAAAGTCAACGGCAATCTTATTTCATCACCACTTACAATTTCTCTTTCATCCTCAAATCATACTCTTGCGGTAAGTGGATTAAATTTAAGAAAAGGAGATTTTGCAAGTATTTCTATCACAATGAAGCCCGCTTCAACTTTTGCTGTTGCTTCTGTTACTTCAATTAATCCAACAACAGATCTTTCTGTTAACACGGTTGTCAATAAAACAATCGAAAATAAGGCTGCATTACTTTCTCCCCTACCAAACTCTGCAAATAACATTTCGAATTTTTCTCAACGCTTCAAAACTTTTAATACGGTTAAAAGCAATAACATTAATTTTTCTGCATCCGAAATTAAATTGTATCCTAATCCAACAAAAGATTTGCTTAATATAAACGGATTAAAAGCCTCAGTTCGAACAACATTGTCTATTGTTAATGCTTATGGGCAAGTGCTACAGCAGTTAACTACAACAGGCAGCAGCTACACTTATAATTTGAAAAATTTTGCTGCAGGAATTTACATTTTAAAAATTGATGCAGACAAAAAAACTACTACTTTAAAATTCATTAAAAATTAAACTATTTATTGAACTTATTGCAATTATCATATATTTTTTTCAAGGGATTTTCTTGAAATATTGAAGAGCGAAATAGTAATCAATGCAGTTTTATTTGAATTTTTAAATGAATGACTTTAGCTAAATCTTAATTTTATAAATTATTTTTTGCCTTCAAAAGTTGCATAGTCATACAAATCAGAATCAACCCGATTTATTATTATTACTTTATAAGGAAAAACGGTATCCTTTCCTGAAGCGCAAATGCTTATATCTTTATAATACGGCTTGTAAGAAGTTGTAATAAGTGCTCCTGTATTGGTGCCCTGCCAATATAATATGTGCCAGGTATCGCAATTAGAGGTATCTTTTTTGCAGGAAAAATTAAAAATTAAAAGGCAAAATATTGCCAGGGTTTGTTTCATAAAAGGCACATTGAACGGATTAAAAAACCGGATTAAATTTACTAAAAACTTATTCAAAAATAAGAAAACAAAGCCAATGAAACTAATTGTAAAAAAACTGTTTAAAATAATTTTCTTCGCCTTTCGTTATTACTGTTCAACATTTCACTCTTTTATCATTGCATAATGTATAAACTGAACAGCCTAAGAAATTTTACATGATTTATAGAAGAAGTTTTAAATTGTTTGATTATCTGTTTCTAAAACAAATAATTATAATTATTGTATGTTTTTTTATTGGGTTTATTGCGCAGGCACAACAGCATGAACTGTACAGGCCAAATCATGATAACTGGCCTTATTATTTCGGATTAACATTAGCGTATAACAGTTCCACTTTACATCCTTCTAAAAATCCGCTTTTTTTACAGAACGACAGCATACTTTCTGTAGAGCCTGGTGCAAGCGGTGGAATTGCATTAGGTTTATTGGCAACAATGAAGCTGAGTAACCGTTTTGAATTTAGAGTAAATCCGCAATTGATTGTGGGTGGCTCAAAATTTTTTACTTACACACTTAAATATCCTTTGGCAAATGAAACTACTGTTGAGAAAAAAACATTGCCTTCAACTATTGTAAGTTTTCCTTTTCAGATAAAATTTAATTCTGATAGAATTCAAAATTTCCGTGTGTATATGATGGGCGGATTAAAATATGATATTGATTTGGCGAGTAATTCGGGCGCGCGAAATGCAGAAGATTTAATAAAGTTGAAAAAGTTTGATTTGGGTTATGAAGCAGGTATTGGTTTTAATTTTTATTTGCGTTTTGTAACTTTTTCTCCCGAATTAAAAGTGAGCAATGGTTTTAGCAATATCCATGCCCGCGACGCAAATTTAAAATTTTCTAATGTGCTGGATAAATTGCAATCGCAAATGCTTGTACTTTCTTTTAATTTGGAAGATTAAATAAAAGAAAAATTAATTGATAAGTTTTTCATAAGATAATTCCATCAAAAAATAAATTCTCTTCTTCCCATATTCCACCTGAAACTTACATTTATTGTTGTAGTTTTTTGTGAAGATGGTAAGCTTGCCAATTTAAAATTTCGGTAAAAAGCAGTTACTTCAACAAACATGTTTTCTTTCAATTCATAAGAAACAGTGCCCGTAAAAATGGTGCAGGTTGCCTTATCTCCATCACCAACTTTAAAGCCATAATCTCTTGGTCGTAAATCATAATTTAAAAACGGATTTGCGCCGTAATCAATATAATGACCATCAGCTGCCAGGCTATCTAATCCTTGCAAATAATAAGTGAGCTGCCCTTTCAAATACAGTCGTGGCAAAGGTTGCGCGTTTACAATTGCATTTATTTCGCGAAAATTAGCGCCCAGCGGATGCGCTAATGGCTGATTGAAATGTGTATAATCACCAACACTATCGTAATGCGAATAAGTATAAGGACGTACCTGGTTTATTTCTAACTGAACATCTGTATTTTTTAATCCGAAAGCATCAACATACTTTACACCAAATTGAATTCCGTTTTTATTTCCCCACCAGCCGGTGCCTTTTACTAATTCGCTTACTTTTAATTCATCCAACAAAAATTGTCCGTAAAGCTGAAACTTACCTGCCAAATTTGCTTTCGCATGAAAGCCAACCACTGCATTATCACCACTGCCAACATTAGATTCTGCAGGTCTTAAAAATAATACAGGAACCATGTAAGAATAATCGTAATGATCCGGTCTTCCAAAAATAACTCCCTCAAAAACGCCGAGGTTCAGCCATTTTGTTGCATTAATACTTAGCTCATTAAAGCGTCCATATTTATGTGGCAATTTTGAATAACCGGTTAAGGAAGTAACGCCCGGCAAATACAATTCCATATATAAATTTTCGTAGTTAAATTTCCAAATTCTTGTATTGATTTTAAAAAAAGTTGCGCTGCTCGAAAAATCACTTAGAAAAAGACTGCGGTAACCATCGCCAATAAAATTTTTATCATATCCAAATTGCATATCAATGTGCCGTGTTACTTTCCATGCAACAGAACCTCTTGCATCAACATAATTTACATGGTCAATATTTCCATTGTTTAAATAAGTTACATTATAGGTTCCTTCATTCGGTACGGCGGAGTGTGTAATTATCCAATCATTTACATATTGCGGATCTCGTTCCTGATTATTTGTGATGGAAAAATTAAAACCAACTGCGTGGCTTATCATTCCACGCAAATTAATTCCGTAAGATGTTTGATATAAATTATTACTGTTATTATTTTCTTTTCCAACCGAAAAATATAATTCAGGATTTATTGCAAGAAAGAAATTTTTATTGTTTATTTCAATTAAATTATCTTTTGTTTTATATAAACCATTTTTACCAAAAACAGGATGTTTGCTTAAATAATAATCGCTTGGTTTGCTCCATTCAGAATTATCCATTAATAAATTTTGAATATTATATTTATCAACTTTTGTAAGGTTTGCATAATCGCTTTTTATATTCAACATACTATCAATCATTTCAACTTGTTCAACACTGGCTTTGCGCGAATATGGTTTTATAACTGAATGAAATAATTGCTGATCGCGGGTTTTAATTTCCAATCTGTCTAAAACATCATATTGTTTATCGCCGAAAGGAATGTAAGTTGTTTGCGCATTTATAAAAAAAGGAAGACTTATAAAAAAAAATATGCAGATAATTGTAATTTTTTTAAGCCAGATTTGGTTTATTAAATTCATAGATAATTTTTTGAATACGATTTTAAAAGTTAAAGTAACGTCTTGAAATATTCCATCGAAAACTTAAAGTTGCGCCCAAAGGATTTTGTTGCTGCGTATTTGCTTCTTTAAATCTTCTGTAATATCCGGTTGCTTCAATAAACATATTTTCTTTTAGTTCATAAGAAACAACTCCTGAAACAAGAAGACAGGAAGATTTTCTTCCATCCCAAATTTGAAAACCATTATCTGCAGGTCTTGTATCAAAATTTTCAAGCGGGTTAGCACCGTAGTTAATTACATTTCCATTTACCACACTATCTAAGCCTTGTCTGTAATAAAGTATCTGACCTTCGAGGCGCAATTTTTCGATAGGCTGATATTTTGCAATAGCAATAAATTCTCTGAAATTCGCTCCCAGCGGGTCTGCCAGCGGTTGATTGTAATGCGTATAATTTGTAATGCTGTCCGAATGCTGATAAGTGTAAGGGCGAACCTGGTTCACTTCCAACTGAACATCAATATTTTTTAAACCAAGAGCATCAGGATATTTTATGCCAAGCTGAATGCCATTTTGATTTCCCCAATAACCATTGCTTTTAAATAATCCACTTAAATTTTCTAAAGCTAATTGGCCGTACAATTGAACAGTGTGTGCAATATTGGCTTTTGCATGAAGACCGATTAATTGGTTATCATCAAAACCAGGTTGTGAGTTTCCATAACGCGTAAAAATTATCGGTATAAAATATTGATAAGGATAATGGTCTGTTCTTGCAAAAATCAATCCTTCAAAAACACCAACATTAAGCCAATTAGTTGCATTAAAACTTAAATCGGTAAAGCGTGCATATTTACGCGGCAACACATTTGCGCCTGCATGAAAAAAATGCGGCTGGTACAATTCCATAAACAAATTCTCATAATTAAATTTGCCCAATCTTGTATTGATTTTTAAAAATGTTGCATTGTTCGAAAAATCGCTCAGTAAAAGACTTCGGTAACCATCTCCAATAAAATTTTTATCAAAGCCTAATTGCATATCAATAAACTTTGTTACACTCCACGTTGCATAACCTGTTGCATTTAAATAATCAATTGCATTTCTCGTGTTATATGCCTTTTGCTTAAAATTGCCAACACCCGGCACTGCATTATTTTTTTGAATATAGTTCATCACATAAGCAGGATCTCTTTCCTGGTTATCTGTAACCAAGGCGTAAAAACCAATTTTTTTATCAATCATGCCTCGCACATTTACACCGCGTGTATTTTGATATATAATTTTACTGTTGCTTTTTTCTTTTCCAACTGTAAAATACAACACAGGATTTACGGCTAAAAAAACATCATTATTATTTACTTCAAGCAAATTATCTTTTGTTTTATAAATTCCGTTTTTGCCAAAAACAGGTTTTTTGCTCAAATAATAATCGCTCGGTTTACTCCATTCAGAATTATTCATTAATAAATTCTGCATGTTATATTTATCAATGTCAGTAAGGGTTTCATCGTCATCATTTGCTGCAAATAAACTATCAATTAATTCAACATCTTTCACTGCATCTCTGCGCGAATAAGGTTTTATTGCCGAAAAAAAAATGTTGGGAAGATCGGTTTTAATTTCAAGTCGGTTTAAAAGATCGTATTGTTTATCGCCTAAAGGAATATATGTTGTTTGCGCAAAAGCGATGAAAGGAAAACCGGTAAAAATGAAGAAGAAAAAAGAATATATAATTTGCAGGATATTGTTTTTAATAAAAATCATAAGCAGTGAATTATATTATTAAAGATACAAGTATAATAAACGAAGGTAAAATAATTCATGGTGATTTGATGATTGAGAACAACCGCATTGAAAAAATAAACAGCAACATAAGTACAAAAAAAAATAGTAAGGAAATAAACGGTTATAATCAATTTTTATTGCCCGGCGTTATTGATGATCAGGTGCATTTTCGCGAGCCCGGCTTAACTTATAAAGCAACAATTTATACTGAAGCAAAAGCTGCTGTTGCCGGCGGTGTTACAAGTTTTATGGAAATGCCAAACACAGTGCCACCGGCATTTTCACAAGATTTGCTGGAAGAAAAATATAAAATTGCCGCACAAACTTCGCTTGCAAATTATTCGTTTTACATGGGTACTTCAAACAATAATTTGGATGAAGTTTTAAAAACAAATGCAAAGAAAAATGATGTTTGCGGGGTAAAAATTTTTATGGGTTCATCGACCGGAAATTTATTGGTTGATAATCCTTTGATGTTGGATAATGTTTTTGAAAAAAGCGAATTATTAATTGCCACACATTGCGAAGATGAAGCAATTATCAGAGCAAATTTTGAAAAATTAAAAAAAGAAAAAGGTGAATTGCAGCCATCCGATCATCCGATAATTAGAAATGAAGAAGCTTGTTTTCAATCATCATTCAGAGCAATTCAATATGCGAAAAAATATGGCAGCAGATTGCATATTCTTCATATTTCAACTGAAAAAGAATTGCAGCTTTTTACCAATTTAATTCCATTAACAGATAAAAAAATTACTGCTGAAGTTTGCGTACATCATTTACATTTTACAAGTGATGATTATGAAAAATCAGGCAATTTAATAAAATGTAATCCTGCAATAAAAGCGCCGCATAATAAAGAATCTTTGTGGAAAGCCTTGCTGGACGGGCATTTGGACGTAATTGCAACCGACCATGCGCCGCACACATGGGAAGAAAAAAATCAGCCTTACGAAAAAGCACATGCAGGTTTACCTTTAGTTCAACATTCATTATTATTGATGTTGCATTACGTAAAAGAAGGAAGAATAACTGTAGAAAAAGTTGCAGAAAAAATGAGTCATGCAGTTGCTGAATGTTTTCAAATAAAAGAAAGAGGATTTATTCGCGAAGGTTATTTTGCAGATTTGATTTTAGTTGATATGAATAAACCATATAAAATTTTAAAAGAAAATATTTTATACAAATGCGGATGGAGTCCGCTTGAAAACTTTGTTTTTCCTGCAACCATCACAAATACTTTTGTAAACGGAAATTTAGTTTATGGAAATGGAGTGTTTGATGAATCTCAAAAAGGAATGCGGTTAAAGTTTGAGAGAGTTTGAAGAAAAAAAATACAAGAGTTTAAAAATTGATTTACACAAGATTTATTTATCAAATATTTTAAATAAATTCAACAACTATGCAACTTTAAAACATGGGCACAATTGGAACTTTGAAACATTTGAACTAATAAAAATGCAAGTTGATAAAACCACAATAGACGATCTTTCCATATTTTCCCGCGAAGAAGAACATTCTGTTTTTTATCTTCTCGATTTTACCCGCACAATCGGCGGCAGAAGATGGTTGCGTTTTTTTTTAAACAATCCATTCGATAACCTAAAACAAATTGAGCAAACGCAACAGATTCTGCAAAGCATTATTGAAATTCACCAGCAGTGGCCGCAAACAATCACTAACGGCACTGTTATGGTTATTGAAAGATTTTATGACACAGAACTGGAAGATATTCCTTTTCCATCCAATGAAGTCAACAGTTTTGTGTATAAATTAATTTATGTACAGGATTATTTGCTTGTTCGTTTTTCTGTTACACATTGCATTGATTTTATAAAAGGATTAAAAGAAATTTCGCAATTATTATCAAAACAAAATAAAGCCGAAACATTACAACCGCTTATTGATCGAATTGATATGCTTTTAAACAAAGATGAACTGCAGAAGATGTTAAGAGTTGACAAATCAAAAAAATTATCGAGAATTAATATGTTGAACTTTGGTCATTTTTTGCGTTACCGTTTCAGAAATGCAATAAAAGAACTCATTGAAATTTACAGCAAGCTCGATGCATATTACAGCATGGCAACTGCATGCAAAAACCATGATTTTTGTTTTCCTCAATTCGCTGAATTATCGCAACCTTTTTTAAATGCAACGCAGCTTTATCATCCATTATTGCCAACGCCTGTTGCTTATGATGTTGACCTTAATAAACAACAAAATTTTTTATTTCTCACCGGCGCAAATATGGCGGGTAAAAGCACTTTTATAAAAGCGGTTGGTGTTGCGGTTTATCTGGCGCATATTGGCATGGGCGTTCCATCAAAAAAAATGGAGCTTTCTTTTTTTGATGGATTGCTGAGCAACATTCAGGTGGTTGATAATATTATTCAGGGCGAAAGTTATTTTTATAATGAAGTGCAGCGCATTCGTAAAACAATTGAAAAAATAAATGATGGAAAAAAATGGCTGATTTTAATTGATGAACTTTTTAAAGGAACGAATGTTCAGGATGCAATGAAATGCAGCACAGTTGTGATTGAAGGTTTGCACAAAATGAAAAATGCATTGTTTATTTTATCAACACATTTGTATGAAATTGGTGAAAATTTAAAACAATATCCCAACATACAATTCCGCTATTTTGAAACCGAAATTAAAAACGATGAGCTATTGTTTAATTACCAATTAAAAGAAGGGATAAGCAACGATAGATTAGGTTATTTAATTTTGAAACGCGAAGGAGTTGTTGATTTGCTGAAAAAAATGTAATAATATTGCGGCACTACAATTGCATCAATTAAAGTATGAAAAATTCATTTCAAATTTCCTATAACAATCAAATGATTAATGTTGATCAAAAAGAATCAACAGAAAAAAATAATAAAATTTTTATTGTTCATTTACCGGATGAAGAATTGCAACTGCAATTAAAACAAGATACTGAAGGCGCTAATCATTGGTTAAATCTGAAAACAAATCTTTCTAATAATGAAGCAAAAGAAATAGGTGAAATTATCGAAGCTTATTTCATGAAAAATAATATTACGATGTAATTTATTTTTGTTTATTTACCTGCAAATATTGCTGCAGCGCTTTTACATAATCTTCAAATGCTCTAATTCCCTGTTTGGTTATTTTACAGGTTGTGAGCGGATAATTATCTTTAAATTGTTTTGAAATTTCTACATATCCAGCATCTTTTAATTTTTGAATTTGCACACTTAAATTTCCTGCGGTTGAATTTGTTTGTTCTTTTATAAAAGTAAATTCAGCTTCCTTTACACTAATAAGCAAACTCATTACGGCAAGCCGCAATTGCGAATGTAATATCGGGTCAAGTTCTTTAAACATGCTGCTCCTTTGCATTCTGGTATCTTCTTCTTAAAATCAATCCTGGAATTGCCCATGCTAAAAGTGCTGCAAGCGTTACCAGCAACATACTGTAAGGATAAGGAATGTAAATATTTATAATTGAAAAAATCCAGCAGGCAATGCCGCCAATTATCATCGGCTTAAAATTTTTTGCATAGCCGGTAGCGAAAGTTGGAATGCCATAAGCGATTAAATAAAGCGAATCAACATGTTGAACAGGAACAACATTTACAAAGTAAGAAAGCAAGAAAATATTAATGCCGAAACTTATCCAAATACCGCCCATAATATCATCGCTATAAGTTTTAAATTTTTTCTTTTTGCCTTCGTTAATAGAAATAATTATTTGCGGAATTACGGCAATAAATGTAAGAATCCACACATAATCTAACCATTGAATTTGCAGCCAATAATTTATAAAAGCTACGAGACTGCAAAACGTTACAAGGCTTCCCCACATTAAAGCGCTTACACCTGTTTCGTTGTAATCATCTTTTGCTTTATTAATCATGCGGGTAATTAACGCAAAACTTTCTTCGCTGGAAAGCGTTTGTTCATGTTCATCCATGTTTTTTAATTATGAGTTATAAATGATGAATGATGAATTATTATTTACATATCTCCTTTCATTAACATTTAATAATTCATCATTCATAATTATTTTATTGGCATTTGGCAAGCATATCAACAGCTTGTTGTTGCCCCCAATGCGGATATAAAGGTTTTGGCTGTTCTGTTTTATACATTGCCACTGCTTTTTCAAAAACAGGTTTTGCTTTATCTTTTCCGCCGCCAAATTGTTCAGGAGTTCCAAACAAACTCATCCCTTGTAAATAATATAAGCGCGGATTGTTTGGGTCTAATTGCATTGCTTGCTGTAAATCAGCTGCCGCTGCTTGTCCGTTTGTTTGCCAGCGCGTTGACGGGTCAACAAGCATTTGCTGGGTTTCAGCCATGTTGCGCAATGCTAAAATTTCTGCTTTGTCTTTTGCATCGGTGGTGTTTGCTTCAGCTTTATCGCACAATGTTTTTATGCGTGCAGAATTTGCATCTTTATCTAAACTTTGATCCATCCAGCCCATTGTAGATAAAGCCAAACCTGCATAATAATAAGGAAGCCATTGTGTTTTTTCAGCATCGCCGACGCGTTCGAAATTTGCAGATAATGCCTGAAAATCTGCGGGCGATTTTGCCGAATCAAATTTTGCCAAATTTGTTTTCATGGCGTCGGTGTATTTATCGCTTTGTGCGTTTACACTTACGGTTGCTAATAATGCAACTGCGAGAATCATTTTTTTCATGAGTGATTTTTTTTGATTAATTATGATTGATTTTGTTTAAAGATTTAATTTCTTAGAAAGTAACGATATAATATTTTATGCAGATGGATGGGAAACAATGCGATGGTTATTGATTAATTGTTTATCAAAATTTTTCTTTAATAGTGCTGTAATTAACCATATTAAATTACCGGCTATTAAAATGCTTATAGGAACCAAATCTGCAAACGTATTGTGCGAGCCAAATGAATCGGTATTATTTTTCATAGTGCCCTGAATAATGTTTCCAATATTCATTAGAAAGGAAAGAGTAGTAAAAATATTTAAACCGATAATTGCCCGGTTACTTTTTGAATGCCCAGTTTGATAAGAAATAGTAAAAAAACTCAGACTAAATATTAAAAGTACGGAGAGAACCACAACTTGAAAAAGATAGGCAACCATTGAAGAATCTGATGGAATAAAATGTCCACCCGCCCAGCCGTAACCGGCAGCAAGCATAAAGATGGCTGTTACCCGTAATTTCAAAAAAGGTATTTTTTTCATGATTGATTTTTTTTGATGTTTAATTATGATTGATTTTTATTTTTTAATTTTTCATATTCTTCTTGAGCTGAAAATATTCTGTTGCCGTGATAAGCATCAAAATATTGAAATGCAATGCCGATTCCCCAGCCAAGCATCGGCCAGATCGGCCAGAAGTAAGAGCCGATGCCTGTTGTAAAATACCAAACACCAATTAAAAAACAGTTTACAAAAAAGTAGGCGGCAAGGCTCCATTTAAATGCAGCTCTTTTTTTTGCCATTTGCCACAACAAGTCATCTTTTTTTTGAGAGTCCATATTTTATGTTTTTAATTGATGAATTAATCTATGTTTTTTTGAATCACATAGAAACATTTGCAAAAGTTTTTTTGTTTTTATGTGGTTATTTGCTGCTCATTGAATTAACTGTACAAGAGTGCGACGCAACGAAGATGCCACTTCCACTGCAGCTTGGCTCATAAAATTATTCTTCTTATTCTCCATTCTAAATTCTCCATTATAAATTATTATTTATCGCGTCCTGCGTTCTGTCAACTCCCCAGCTCAAAAACACACCAATAAAATAAAATCTTTTTGCCGGTGGAGTGATAGGTTCTTTGTACAAACCGTTGTACGAATAATTGTAACCGTACACATTATTTGAACCCAATACATTTGTTATAGAACCAACCAGCACCCAAAAAACTTTTGGATTTTTTTTGCCAATACTTGGCACATAATTTACGCTAAAACCCATATTGTTGTAAGGTTTCGTTGTGCCCTGATCGGCGATAAAATATTTGCTGCCATCGTACATAAAATTGTAATAAGGTCTGCCGGTTGCATAAGTATATGTTACATTAAAACCAGTTTTTATTTTCATGAAAAACCGTTTTGTTACCAAGCTTGCTGTGTGCGTTGCTGCAAAATTTGGCTGTAATTCCGTTGGATAATTTAAGTAATTTCTTTTTGTATCGAGATAAGAGTAACTTACCCAATAATCGAAATTTTTAAATGTTTTTTTATCGCGCCAAAATAGCTCAATTCCTTTGGCATAGCCTGTTCCGGCGTTATTGTAAGTAGAATAATAATAGTTTATCGGAATTGTTTTTAGCAAATCGTTGTACTGTTTATAAAAAGCTTCGACGCGAAAAATTCTATCCTTCACCATTCTTTGATAATTAATAATGTAATGCGTTGCTTTTAAAAAATCAAGATTTGTGTTGTAAACAAGTTCTCTGTTGTCGGGCTTTTCGTAAAAAATTCCATACGCAGCGGAAACCGTTGCGCCTTCGCCAACTTTATAAGCGAGAGAAATGCGCGGCGCAAAATCTGTTTTATTTATTAAAGAAGAATGTTCTAATCGAGCACCAATTTCTGCGGCGAGTTCGTTAGTAAAATGCAAATCGGTTTCAGCAAAAACTGCATTGAAATTATCAACGAGTTTTGATAAAGTATCGTTGAAATTATTTTTATTATATGAGTACCAATATTCACTTCCAAAACGAACGGAACTGATGCCACCAATTCTTTTTTCGAACACAGCTTTTATTTGCGATAAATTTTGCGTACTTAAAAAACTAAAATTTTTTTGATTAAACCATGGCAGTTGCGGAAGTGTTTTGGGCTCGTTCTGCTGATCCTGCAACTGCTGATTTATATTATCTTTATTGGTGCTGTAACTCAAGCCCAGGTTCATTTTCCATCCATCACCTAAATTTTCGCGATAACTTAAATTATTGTACCAGTTTGTGTTTTTTAAGCTAAATGCATCTTTCATGTTTAAACTATCAATATCCGGTCTACGCAAACCAAGCTGACTATAACTAAAAGTTGTATAATATTTTATAATGCCGCCGTTTTTTGTTTTAATGCGAAAGTTTGCATCGGCTGTATGAAACTGCGGAATTTGAAAATAATCAGGTGTTTGTTTCACTGCATCAAAATATAATTTCACGTTCACATAATTATAATTTATTCCGAAAGAATAATTTTTTTTCCTTGATAATTGCTGCGTTCCTGCGCCAACCAATAAAGGGGAAATAGATGCATCAATTTCGGAGCGTTGCGGCAAATCAATTGATTCAAGAATTAATGCAGAAGATAAGGCTTGCCCGTACAAAGCAGAATAACCGCCGGTTGTAAAAACAGTTCCTTTAAATAAAAACGGAGAAAATCTGCCTCGTGTTGAAATGTCGGGAACGCTGGTGTAATAAGGATTATTTACCAAAGTGCCGTCAATAAATTGTTTTGTTTCATAACCTTCGCCGCCGCGAACAAATAAACCTTCCTGCTCGCCAATTTGCTGAGCGCCGGGCAAAGTTTTTAAAGCTGCTGTAATATCTGCATTCGCACCGCCGGTTGTTGCAACATCAATCGCACTTAAAACAGTAACTGCTTTTTTTGTGTCGCCGGCCGCAAACGCGCCTGCAGTAACGGTTACAGCTTTTAATTCGTTCAGTTGTTCCTTTAAAGAAACATTAATTATTATTGATTCATTAGCAATGTTAATATTTTCGTCAACAGTATTAAAACCAACATTGGATATTTCAAGAATGTGGTTTTCTTTTTCGTTTGTTGTAAAAGAAAATTTTCCTGTTGAATCGGAAGTTGCGCCGTCATAACTTCCTTTCAAAGTAATGCTTGCACCAATTACCGGCCTGCCTCTGTTATCTTTTACTTTGCCGGAAATTTTTGTTTGTGCATTTAGTAATATTGCGAAGAATAAAAAACTTACTAAAATCATCAAATGTTTCATACCAATTTTTATTTTGGGAGACAAACATAAAGTAGTTTGTTTTATAAACCAAATTTATTTTTTAAGATTTTGAATTATTTTATTATCGATAATTTCAAAGTACTGAAGATTTTAATTATTGATTAGTGCAACCGCATTTGATTTTCAATTTTCTTACAATATTCTTCATTTGCGCATTTACTAATTTGCACATCATCACATTATCGAATCAATCAATAAACTAATTTTGCATCATGCCTTTTCAAATACAATCGCCTTATAAACCTGCAGGTGACCAGGCATCTGCAATTCAGCAATTAACCGAAGGAATTTTTAACGGTGAAAAATATCAAACTTTGCTCGGTGTTACTGGCAGCGGCAAAACTTTCACTATTGCAAATGTTATTCAAAATGTGCAGCGACCAACGTTGGTTTTAACGCATAACAAAACACTTGTAGCGCAGTTGTACGGCGAGTTTAAGCATTTTTTTCCCGACAATGCGGTTGGATATTTTGTAAGTTATTACGATTATTATCAGCCCGAAGCTTACATGCCGGTTAGCGATGTTTACATTGAAAAAGATTTAAGCATAAATGAAGAATTAGATAAACTTCGTTTGCAGGCAACTTCGCAATTGCTAAGCGGCCGCAGAGATATAATTGTTGTTGCGAGCGTGAGTTGTATTTATGGTATCGGTAATCCTGCGGATTATGAAGGCGGAATTATCAGAATAAAAAAAGGGCAGGTAATTGCGCGGCAAAGTTTTTTGCATTCGCTGGTAAATTCATTATATAATCGCAGTCAGGGCGAATTTGGCAGAGGAACATTTCGCGTAAAAGGTGATACAGTTGACATTAATTTGTCTTACATGGATTACGGTTATCGCATTCGTTTTTTTGGTGATGAAATTGAAGAGATAGAAAGCCTGGAACTCGCTACAGGCAAGCGTATCAAGTCAATGGAAGATGCTGCAATTTTTCCTGCAAATTTATATATTGCTCCAAAAGATATGCTTCAAAAAGTTATGTATGAAATTCAGGATGAAATGAATTTACAGGTTGATTATTTTAAAAGCATTGGCAAATTAATTGAGGCGCAGCGTTTAAAGGAACGTGTTGAATATGATATGGAAATGATTCGCGAATTAGGTTATTGCAATGGCATCGAAAATTATTCAAGATTTTTTGACAGAAGATTGCCGGGCACAAGACCATTTTGTTTGCTCGATTATTTTCCAAAAGATTTTTTATGTGTAATTGATGAAAGTCATCAAACAATTCCGCAGGTTGCAGGAATGTACGGCGGAGATAGAAGCAGAAAATTAATTTTGGTTGATTATGGATTTCGTTTGCCAAGCGCGCTGGATAATCGGCCATTAAATTTTCATGAATTTGAAAATATGTTGGATCAAATGATTTTTTTAAGCGCAACACCAGGCGATTATGAATTAGAAAAATCCGGCGGCATTGTTGTGGAGCAGGTTGTTCGTCCAACAGGATTATTAGATCCGCCGATTGAAATTAGACCAAGTGTAAATCAAATTGATGATTTGTTAGATGAAATTGACAAACGTGTAATAAAAGGTGATCGTGTTTTGGTTACAACTTTAACCAAACGCATGGCTGAAGAAATGGATAAATATTTGCATCGCATCAATATAAAATCAAAATATATTCACAGTGAAGTGGATACTTTAGAACGCGTGGAAATATTACGCCAACTGCGTTTGGGAGAAATTGATGTTTTGGTTGGCGTGAATTTATTGCGCGAAGGTTTAGACTTGCCTGAAGTTTCTCTCGTCGCAATCTTGGATGCAGACAAAGAAGGTTTTTTGCGCAATGAAAGAAGTCTTACACAAACTGCCGGTCGTGCTGCAAGAAATGTAGATGGATTGGTAATTTTTTATGCCGATAAAATTACCGAAAGCATGCAAAAAACAATTGATGAAACAACTCGCCGCAGAGAAAAACAAATTGCTTTTAATATTGAACATGGCATTACGCCAAAAACAATTAAAAAAAGTATTGATCAAATTATGAAGCAAACTTCCGTGCTCGACATAAAAGGTTTCGATACAGCAAAACCTTATGCAATTTTAGATGATGAAGATATTGTAAACAGAGCTGCGGAAGATCAGGCAGAATATAAAACAATTCCGCAGGTAGAGCGTGCAATTAATCAAACAAAAAAACAAATGGAGAAAGCTGCGCGCGATTTAGATTTTATTGAAGCCGCAAGATTAAGGGACGAAATGTTTAAGCTGCAAAAAGAATTGCAGGAAATGAAGTAGCTGGTGTCTGTACACTCAAAGAGTGTCTGACACCAATTCATTTAAAGGCACTGATATTCAATTTTCTTTCAATCAAATTCTTTTGTATAATTTGCCGGAATTAATTGATACGATTCTTCATATAACCGCCTTACATCTATATCTAACAATTCTTTAGCTAAATTCTTATTGCAAAGTTTTCCATTTCTTAATTCCATATAATCTTTAAAAGAAGAAAATTCCCAGTCTTCTATTTTATTTGCTAGTTCTGCACGCCATGGATTTTGATGTATATAGTGAAAACAAATAAGTGCATAATTTATTTTAGAGGTATTATTAATTTGTTTCGCTTTAGTTTTTTGCTGAAACAAATTGCCTGTTCGATTGTATTTTTTATTAATTGATTTTGTGTAGGAACTTAATAATTGCTTTATTCCGCAGATTAAATTTTGTAATATTAATCCGCCGATTTTTTTCTCTATAATAGTTTGTTCGTTTGTAAAAATTAATAAATGGAAATGATTTGGCATCAGGCACCATGCAAGTATATTGCAATAAGGTTTTATATTTTCATTTATTTTTTGAAGAAAATTTAGATAGTCAGTATTCGAAAAATAAATTTGTTGCTTATTATTGCCTCGATTATAAATGTGATACAAATTATCTTTATTAAAACGCATTATTAAATATATAAAATTATTGGTGTCAGACACCTTTCAGGTGTACAGACACCAGTTTTAAATCTTTCTGCTTATGAAAAAAATTATATTTCTTTTATTATCATTCAATATTCTTATTGCATCTGCACAAAAAAATAATAAGCGAAATCTTAATCCATCCGATTTTTATCGCTATCAGGATGTAGAAAATCCACAGGTTTCGCCCGATGGAAATTGGGTTGCTTACGAATTAACTTCTGTTGATACTTCAAAAGATAAAACCAATACAGACATTTGGATGGTGAACTGGAATGGAACACAAAATGTTCAATTAACCAACACAAAAGATGATGAAACAACGCCGCGTTTTAGTCCTGACGGAAAATATCTTTCTTTTTTATCAGACAGAAAAATGGGTGATGAAGATGAAAAAGATGATGACGATAATGATGTTAGCCAGTTATGGTTGTTAGATCGTCGCGGTGGAGAAGCAAAAAAAGTTACCGATGTTAAAGGAGATATTGAAGATTATGCATG
Organism: Chitinophagaceae bacterium; assembly: GCA_051004255.1. Taxonomy (GTDB): domain Bacteria; phylum Bacteroidota; class Bacteroidia; order Chitinophagales; family Chitinophagaceae; genus JBPCKN01. Next base: position 174,975 of record JBPCKN010000002.1, read on the forward strand.
GCGACCCGACGGAAAAAAAGTTTTATTAGTTATGAAAGATGAAGATTTTTCTGATACAAGTAAAACAAAAATTCGCTCGCCTTATGTAATTAACCGTTATCATTTCAAAGAAGATATTTATGGTTATTTAGAAAATCGAAAAACACATTTGTATTTGCTGGATATTACAACACAAAACATAGATACTTTAACGAGCGGAAATTACGATGAAACCTCTCCTGCATGGAGGAGCCCGGATGGTTTACAAATTGCATTCGTAAGCAATCGTTCGTCGGAGCCGGATAAAAATGAAAACACTGATATTTTTATAATGAATGCAAAGCCCGGCGCAAAACCAAAACAACTTACAACGTGGCAAGGTGTTGATGATAATCCGGTTTGGAGTCCTGATGGAAAAAACATTGCTTATTTGCAATCGAGCAGCAAAGAAAATTTTACGATGTATGGAGAAAATATTTTGGCAGTTATTTCAAAAGATGGTGGCGAACCGAAATTGATTTCTCAATCAATTGATCGTCCTGTAAGCAATCCGCGATGGAGCAAAGACGGGCAGTCAATTATCGTTTTAATGGAAGATGACCGTCAGCAAATTGTTGCACAATTTAATATTGCAAACACAGCAATGACGCGGCTTGCAGAAGGCGAGCGTGTTTTTTCAAACATAGAATTAAATAAATCAAATGGAAATTGGTTAACAGAAATGAGTAATCCGCAAACGCCGTCCGAATTATATGTTTTGGAAAATGGAAACGTGCGCAGATTAACGCATGTTCAGGATTCTTTTCTTGCACCATTGAAACCCATAACTGTTGAAGGTTTTAAAAGTACAAGTAAAGATGGAAATATTGTTTCAGGAATTTTATATCGGCCATCAGAAATTTCATCAAAGAAAAAATTGCCTTTAATTCTATACATCCATGGCGGACCTGTTGGGCAGGATGATTATAGTTATGATTTATATAGAAATATTTTAGCAGCCGGCGGATACGCGGTTGCTGCAGTTAATTATCGCGGCAGCAGCGGAAGAGGAGTTGATTACACAAGAGCGATTTTTGCTGATTGGGGAAATAAAGAAGTTACTGATATTATTGGTGCTGCCGATTATTTAATTCAGCAAGGCATTGCAGATTCAACGCGAATGGGCATTGCTGGATGGAGTTACGGCGGCATTTTAACTGATTACACAATTGCTTCCACTACACGCTTTAAAGCGGCTGCAAGTGGCGCCGGCAGTGCATTACAGCTTAGCATGTATGGTGTGGATGAATATGTTACACAGTATGAAACTGAGCTTGGTGCGCCGTGGAAAAATATGGATAAATGGATTAAATTATCTTATCCTTTTTTTCATGCCGACAGAATAAAAACGCCCACTTTATTTATGGCAAGCCAGAAAGATTTTAATGTGCCTTCATCCGGCGCTGAACAAATGTATCAGGCATTACGCTCACTTGGCGTGCCAACAGAATTAATTATCTATCCCGGGCAATTTCATGAAATAACTGTTCCGGGTTATTTGAAAGATAGGTTTGAACGCTACTTACAATGGTTCAATAAATATTTAAAGTAATTTATTTTCGGCCTGATGTTAGTAGTTGAATTTTTATATGAAAAAGAAATATCCAAAACCAAAATACAACATCGGCACTTCAGGCTGGAGTTATAAACACTGGAGAGAAGTATTTTATCCCGAAGGAATGAAGCCAACCGATTATCTTACATTTTATTCAGATCATTTTAATGTAACAGAAATAAATACTAGCTTTTATCATTTACCAAAACCGGAAACTGTTATTGGCTGGGCGAATAAAGTGCCTGATAATTTTTTGTTTTGTCCAAAAATCAGCCGTTATCTTACACACATGAAAAAACTGCATGAACCGGAAGAATCTCTGCAGCGTTTTTTTGAAGTGTTTGAACCAGCGAAACACTTACTGGGACCGGTTTTGGTGCAGTTGCCGCCTTCGCTAAAATTTAATTATGATGTGGCGGAATATTTTTTTAAAATACTGAAAAAAGATTATAAAGATTATGATTTTGCACTGGAAGTTCGTCATAAAACCTGGCTGGAGGAAGATAGTTTAACGCTGATGGCTAAATATGATATTGCATTTGTTATTTCACAATCCGGTGAAAGATTTCCTTACTCTGAAATGGTTACAGCAAAAAATATTTATGTGCGTTTTCATGGGCCGGATCCAAATGCTTTGTATGCTTCGCCTTATTCTGATTCTATGCTTCACGAGTTTGCAAAAAAGTTTAAACATTGGATAAATGAAGGTCATATTATATGGGCATTTTTTAATAATGATGTTGGCGCGCACGCAATAACGAATGGAAAAAAATTAATTGAAATAATGCAGGAAATATAATTATTTGCTGCCGCCTGCACTGCAGATGAAAGGATTGCGACGCAACGATGATGCTATAAAAAACCAAAGCCGGTATCAAAAAAAAAATCAACTGTTATTTTTTAAAACCAGCGCGCCTTCTGTATAAACGGGCAAAACATTGGCAACATTTTCGGTAACACAATATTCCAAATCTTTTTCAAGTCCGTAAGAAGCAAGCCGGTGCCAGTGTGTGGTTTTTCTAATAAAATGATGGATATTTTCTTTGTGTAAATTGTACATATTTTCTGCCATTAAACAACTATCGCAATGAATTATAAAATGATCTTTTATTTGATGAATAACAGCGCCCGCAAATAAAGTGTCTTCAAGATTAAAACGATCTTTCCATCCGGAGCAGGCAAGAATTACATTTTTATTTGCATTAATTAAATGTTCGCAAACAGCAGATAAATTTGGAAAAGAACCTGTAATAATTTCGGCAGCGCCCTTTTCCAAAGCTTTGTGTAATAATTTAGTTCCGTTGGTTGTGGTGAGCACTAAAATTTTTCCTTCAATAAATAGGCGCGGATATTCTGCCGGCGAATTTCCATATTGCAAGCCGGGAATTATTTTGCCATCTCTTTCCCCAGCAGTAATTGCCTGCAATTGCTTGCCGGTTTTAATGCATTGTTCAACAGTATCAACCGGTATCACTTTTTTGGCGCCATTATACAAAGCAGTTACAATAGTGGAAGTGGCGCGAAACACATCAATAATTACAATTACGCTGTTATCAATTGTATATAAATTTAATAAAGCAGGCGATAATACTGTAATAAGCGAAGGCTTGTTTTGCATAAGGGCGCAAAGATAATCTTATGATTAATTGATAAAATAATAAGAATATAAAACGGCAAAATGAAAAAGAAAGAAAATATATTTTACATTAAATTCGCAGGCAAAAGATTTATCTGCTTATAAAAAAATTGCGTTTAATTGCAACAAAAATAAAAGTTGCGGTAAATGTTTAAAAGAATTTTTTACAGTTAATTTTCTATGATTTGCATTTTAATTTCGCAACTATTTTTACGACTTCGTAGCTCAGTTGGTAGAGCAGCTGACTCTTAATCAGCGGGTCCAGAGTTCGAGTCTCTGCGAGGTCACGAAACATTTCGCAAAATGATAAACCAGTGAGCGTGTGCATTATAACGCATAAAACACTTTTATTTCAACACTAAAAATTTATTTATTTACTTCAAGCAATAACAATATTATCATGCAAAAAGAAACAACGTCCTGGTTTAGTGCAGCATTAAATAAAGATATGCCCGTTGCAGTATATGGAAATTTTGGCTTTGCGTTGTTGCTGATACCCACTGCAGCAGCGGATTACCTGGAATATGAACGCTTTCAAATGATAGACGCATTAGCGCCTTTTATCAATTCGGGCAAAGTAAAAGTTTTTAGTATTGACAGTATTAATAAAGAAAGCTGGTTAAATAATGAAATGGAACCGGCGCATAAAGCCATTCGGCAAAACCAGTTTAATGAATATGTGTTTAACGAAGTAATTCCTTTTATACGTTATGTTACCAGCTCTGAGACTTTTATTTATACCTGCGGCGCTTCGTTTGGCGCTTTGCATGCAATGAATTTATTTTTGAAAAGGCCGGATATTATTAACGGCGCTATCAGCATGAGCGGCGTTTACGATTTAACAGAATACACAAAAGGTTATTGGGATGAGCAGGTTTATTTTAACAGCCCGATACATTATGTTCCTAACATGCATGATGAATGGAATTTAAGCAGAATAAAAGCAAGCCACCACATTCATATTTATACCGGCAGCGGCGCTTATGAAGATCCTGAAGCAAGCAAAAGATTTGCAGGCGTGCTTTTTGATAAAGGCATTTGGTGCAATCTTGAAGTTTGGGGCACGGATATAAATCACGACTGGCCTACATGGCGCGCCATGTTGCCTTATATACTTGAAACAAAATTTTAAAATATCATTCTAAAAATTTATAAAAAATCTCTGAAATTATTTTTGCTTTCTGTTTTTTTATTCATGTTTTTTATTGCTTCATCTTTTGTTTAGTGCAATTCTTATGAATTGAATTATCCTATGTTTTTTTTAAAATAGTTTAAGCTTTGCAGAACTTTTTTTATATTCAAAAATTATATGCAATAATTGTTCATCAAATAAATTATATAAATTTTTTTGATAAAAAATCATCTATTTAAAATATTGAAATTAACAATTCAACATATAAAGCAGGAAATTTTCGATACAAAAACTTTTTTTCTTCTTGCTAAAAATTCTGTCTCATATAAATCAGGACAATTTCTCACGCTCATTTTTCATCAGCAACAAACAGAAATACGAAGGTCTTATTCGCTTGGTTCAACACCATTTGTTGATGAAAATTTGTTTATTACTATAAAAAGAAAAGTGAATGGAGAAATTTCGCGCCGGTTATTTGATCATGCGCATATCGGCGATATTTTAATTTCGCTTGAGCCTGCCGGTAAGTTTATTATTGAAGAACCGGTTTCAAAAATTTATTGTTTTATTGCAGCGGGAAGCGGCATCACGCCTTGCTTTGCGCTCATCAAAGAACTATTGTTTTTTCATCAGCAAACAAAAATTATTCTTATCAATCAATGCAGAAGTGAAGAAGAAATTATTTATAAACATGAATTGCACCAATTAAAGCATGTTTTTTTTGAACGGTTTGAATTGATAGAATTATTTTCTCAGCCAAAATTTTATCCAAATATTTCAAAGCGTTTAAACAACGAAATGCTGGAAGAAATTGTTTTGCAAACAGACCTCAGAAATCAGACATCAAACATCAGCTTCTATCTCTGCGGGCCAACAAGTTTTATGCGCATGGCGCAATTTACTTTAAAGCGAATTGGTTTTAAAAATGAGCAAATACGCAAAGAAATTTTTGTAGTTGATAAGCCGCCGCTTCCGCCTTTTTTTACAGATACATCTCTCAAAAAACTAACTATTTATTTTCAGAAAAACATGCATCAGATTGAAGTTGCTTATCCGCAAACAATTTTAAATGCAGCATTACAAAAAAATATTCAATTGCCTTATAGTTGTAAAGCCGGCAAATGCAGTGCCTGCATGGCTTTGTGCATTTCCGGAAAAATAAAAATGAGTAATAATGAAGTGCTTACTGAAAAAGATTTAGAGAAAGGTTTTGTACTTACTTGTGTTGGTTATGCAGAAACAGATGTTGTTTTAAACTTCGATGAAAAAGATGTTTAGATAATTACGATTTGAATTTCTTGCCTAATTATTCTTGCACTAACAAATGTTATCTTTGCGCTTCAAAATTTTTAATTTTTAATTTTTAATTGATGAAAACCGTTTATATCGTTTCCGCAGTTCGTACACCGATTGGAAGTTTTGGCGGAGCACTTAAAGATTTTTCAGCAACTCAATTAGGCGCAATCGCAATTAAAGCTGCTGTTAAAAAAGCGGGTCTTCAACCCAATCAAATTCAGGAAGTGCTGATGGGTTGTGTGTTACAGGCAAATCTCGGTCAGGCGCCTGCACGCCAGGCTTCAATGCTGGCGGGGCTTCCGGCAAGTGTAATTTCTACAACTGTAAATAAAGTTTGCGCCAGCGGCATGAAAGCCATTGCACAAGGCGCGCAAAGTATTTTGCTCGGCGATGCAGATATTATTGTTGCCGGCGGAATGGAAAGTATGAGCAATGTGCCGTTTTATGAATCAAAACTTCGATGGGGAAATAAATATGGTGATGTGAATTTAATTGATGGACTTGCGAAAGATGGTTTAACTGATGTGTATAAAAATTATGCAATGGGAAATGCTGCAGAACTTTGCGCAAAAGAGTGTAACATCTTTCGCGATGAACAGGATGAATTTGCTGTTGAAAGTTATAAACGCAGTCAGGCAGCATGGAATGAAGGAAAATTTAATGAAGAAATTGTGCCTGTTGAAATTCCGCAACGCAAAGGCGAGCCAATAAAATTTGCAAAAGATGAAGAACCGTTTAATGTTAAGTTTGATAAAATTCCTGAATTAAAACCTGCGTTTCAAAAAGACGGAACTGTAACCGCAGCCAATGCAAGTACAATGAATGATGGCGCTGCTGCCGTTGTATTAATGAGTAAAGAAAAAGCAGATGGGTTAAAAATAAAACCTCTTGCAGTTATCCGCAGTTATGCTGATGCTGAGCAAGCACCGGAATGGTTTACAACAACACCAAGCTTGGCTTTACCAAAAGCAGTAGCCAAAGCCGGCTTGCAAATGAATGAAATTGATTTTGTTGAATTAAATGAGGCTTTTTCTGTTGTAGGAATTGTAAACATTAGAAAAATGCAATTAAATTCTAAAAAAGTAAATGTGCATGGCGGCGCAGTTTCCATCGGTCATCCGCTTGGTTGCAGTGGTGCAAGAATTATCGTTACCTTAATAAATGTTTTAAAACAAAACGGTGGAAAGATAGGCGCAGCCGGCATTTGCAACGGCGGTGGCGGCGCAAGCGCAATGATAATTGAAATTGTGTAGACTAAATTTGTTGAATAAAAGTACATAATTAAATAGCTCTTTTTTGCTGCACATTGATATGCAGATGAACGAAATGCGACGCAACGAAGATGCCATGAAAAATTTCTGCCGGTACCAAAATCTCTTTCCTAATTATTATATGCTTTAGCAAAACTTTTTATCGCTCAATTTTGAAAGGTGGTTTAGAATGTTATTTTTGCCCACATCAAACTAAAAATATGGGATGGTTTATTTTTATTATTTACATTTTAGGTTGGTTTATTGGTTTATACGGCATGTTTAAAAAGGCCGGCATCGAGCCGTGGAAAGCGCTTATTCCTTTTTACAACACATGGTGTATTGTGCAAATTTGCGGCATAAAAAAAATCTGGTTCTGGCTTCAATTTATACCAATTGCAGGGCAGTTTATTACCATCTGGATTACCATTATTTTTGTAATGCATTTTGGAAAATTTACTTTGATAGATCATATCTTAACGGTTTTTCTTCCTTTTATTTATTTGCCTTATTTAGGATTTTCAAAACAAGAAAGATGGAAAGGAAAAGATGTTATAAAGCTGTATCACAAGCCGGTTTCGCGTGAATGGATTGATGCCGCTGTATTTGCCGTTGTTGCCGCAACGCTTATACGCACATTTATTTTTGAGGCTTATGTTATTCCTTCAGAAAGCATGGAAAAAACTTTGCTGGTAAATGATTTTTTATTTGTGAATAAAATGAGTTACGGGCCACGCATTCCGCAAACACCTTTAAGTTTTCCGTTCGTGCATAACACAATGCCTTTTTCTGAAACAACTCCATCTTATTTAAAATGGATTCAATTACCTTATAAACGCTTGCCTGGTTTTACAGAAGTAAAACGAAATGATGTAGTGGTTTTTAATTTTCCCGCAGGTGATACAATTATAAATGAACATGGATATTTTTCTGCAATTCCTTATTATGATGTACTTCGCACAGAATACAAAGGAAACCGAGAAGCGTTAGTGGCAGATCATTCTGTTTTAGTTCACCCGATGGATAAAACCGACAATTATATAAAACGCTGTACCGGCGTGCCCGGCGATAATTTACAGATAAAAAACGGGCAGTTATTTGTAAATAATCAACCTGCTTATGTGCCGCCTGACGCACAAACAGAATATATTGTTGAAACAAACGGAACACCCTTTAGCGCTGATTTTCTACAGCAGAATTTGGGCATTGACCCTGACGATGCAAAAGGGCAAATTGAGTTTTTGAATAACCAGCCGAATATTGTAAAAATTAATATGACGCAATCAGAATGTGAATTAATTAAAAAGCAGTCAAACTTCAAAAGCATTCATCCTTACTTAGAAGATGAAACCAGAGGCATGACTTTCCCTTTTGATGATGCAAATTTTCCATGGACAGCAGATAATTATGGACCGATTCATATTCCAAAAAAAGGAGAAACAATTACTTTAACGCGGAAAAACATTGCATTATATCGTCGTCTTATTATGACCTATGAACACAATGATCTGCAGGAGAATAATAACGGCACTTATATCATCAACGGAAAGCAAACTAACAATTATACAATTAAATATAATTATTATTGGATGATGGGTGATAACCGGCATCGCAGCCAGGATAGCCGTTTCTGGGGTTTTGTGCCCGAAACAAATATTGTGGGCAAAGCATCTTTAATTTGGTTTAGTTATGACAGCGGCCCGCGCTGGAATCGTATTTTTAAAAGCATAAAATAATTTGCTTTAGATCAATGATCTTCGTTTGTTGAAATGGCGAAAGAGCCATCATTTCGAGCGGAGCGAGAAATCTGTTGAATGTAAACGTTTTCAAACATTCTTTAACTTTCATGCAGGAGATTTCTCCTTCCTATCGTCGAAATGACGAAATATATTTTACAAGCTTTTTTGCGAATCTGCATAAATTAATTCATTCATAAAAATATCCATATAAAAAGATAGTTTTGTTTTGAAAGAATAAAAATATGGAGAGAAAATACAATCAGTTCAAAGCGATGCTTGCCATAACCAAAGCCAGTCTGCGCGCCACTTTCCGCAGTCCTTCGGCAGTTATATTCAGCATTGGTTTCCCGCTGATATTTATTTTAGTTTTTGGTTTTATTGGCGAAGGCGGCGGCTTTTCTGTTGATGTTGCGCTTGCAAAAAACAGCGATACCGCAAACCCGATTTATTATGCACTTAAAAATATTTCCGGTTTACATTTTGTTGAAAAAAATGATAGTTTATTGATCGAAGATCTGCAAAAAGGAAACTTAGCTGCCATCATCAACATTCAAAAAAATGAAACACAAAATCCTGCTTACGTTATTCATTTAAAAAGTTCTGAAGCTGTAAATCCGCAAAACATTCAGATCATTCAATCTATATTAAATGCTGTTATTTTAAATACGGATAGAAACACTTCGAGCATCGCAAAAGTAGATCCTGAAGTACAAAAAATTCCCGGCCGCGTTTATCGCGAAATTGATTTTATTCTTCCCGGCCAACTTGGTTTTTCTTTATTAAGCGCAGGTGTTTTTGGTGTGGCTTTTTTATTTTACAATTTAAGAAATCAATTAGTATTAAAAAGATTTTTTGCAACGCCCATCACGCGCAGCTACATTGTTTTGGGCGAAGCGCTGGCGCGGGTTATTTTTCAAATGTTGACGGCAGTAATTATTATAACGATTGGCGCACTTGCATTTAATTTTACTTTGGTGCACGGCATAATTACTTTTTTAGAAATTATGGTGCTTAGTTTTATTGCGCTAATTGTTTTTATGGGTTGTGGTTTTATTGTCAGCAGTCTTGCAAAAAACGAAAGTACTATTCCGCCCTTTGCTAATTTATTTACGTTGCCGCAATTTTTACTTGCCGGAACTTTTTTTCCCATTACTGTTTTTCCAAAATGGCTGCAATTTTTTTGCAACCTTTTGCCGTTAACGCATTTCAATAATGCCATGCGCAATATTTCTTTTGAAGGCGCAAATTTAGCGAGCTCATGGAAAGATATTGGCGTACTAATTATTTGGGGAATTGCAGTGTACGCTACTGCAATAAAAGTTTTTAAATGGGAATAATTTTTATGAACCCGGCATTTTATCATTGTGCAGCTTCGTTGCGTCGCACTCTTGTACTGCAACAATTCTGCGCAGCTTTTTCGTTCAATTCAAACTTTTTATTTTTGAATTTTTACTTTTGACTTCATCATGAAATTTATAAAATTAGCAATTATCAGCATTGTTATTTTGTTTTGCATTGTAACAATAATCGGCTTAATTTTTCCAGGCTCAGTAACGGTTTCAAGAGCAATTAATATAAATGCACCGCACGATTCTGTTTATCATTTATTAACCGATATAAAATACTGGAAGCTATGGATGGAAGGCGCAGAAAAAAACACCATTCAATTTTTATCAAACAAAACTGCGGGCGCAGGAACCGTTGCAAAAATTGGTGCTACCGAAGTAAGTATTGAAAACGCAACACCTTCGCACATTGAAACTATTTGGAAAGACAGTAAAGGCAACAAACAAACCGGCGTTTTCAATTTAATAACAGATTCTTCCAAACAAATAACAACCGTTCAATGGTATTTTGAGCAGCAATTAAAATGGTATCCCTGGGAAAGAATAGGTTCTATGATGAATGAAAAAATACTCGCACCTTCAATGGAAAATGATTTAGAAAACTTAAAAAAGCTTGCAGAGAAAAATAGGTGAGAATTGATGTTTATAAAAAAATTATTAAATACAATTCTTCGAATTCCTGTGTAGGTTTAGCGTTTTATTATTGATTTATTGTATAGGCTATTATTTCCATAAATGCAATTTAATAATTATACGATTCCATTTAAGGGTTAGTAAACTAATGGTTGTATTTTTCTTATTTTTAAAACAAAAAATGAACATCTACGATTATAGAGCAGAAGATCTTGATAAATTAATTAAGTATGCGTTAAGTGCACGCAAGTCATCGGTTATTGACTATATAATTCCCATGAAACTTTTAAGTGAAAAGGTTTTAGAAAATGCTACGCCAGAGGAGATTAATTTAATGCTTTCGACAATATCTAATTACAACCCTACTCTTTTAACGCAAAGCGGTGCTTTAAACAATATTAATACTTTACACCGATGGTTGCCCGGACCTTTCTTGAATGAATTTTATAATATTCGTGGCGGGTTTAAAAAATTATTTTCCGATGACTTTGTAGAAAAACAAAAAAAGGAAAAAGAAAGGATGCTTAATCTTGAAAAGTTACAATATGATATAAAAAACTCTAAAAGTATATATAATACCTATTGGTGGACATTTGGAATTTCAATAGCAGGTTTTTTACTGGCATTAAGTAAAATCCTTTATGATGCTTACACAAAAAAATAATTAATCTTTCTTCGTTTCATAGTTTTTAATGATTGAATTACTTTCGTTTCTTTCATCATCATTCCCACCGTACAAGTGAGTGACACAACGAAGCTGCCATAAAAAACTTTAGCTTGTAACAAAAAATTTTATCTTACAATTCAAATCAACTTCAATGGCAGATAAAAAAGTTTTCAAACCCTTTGTAGCACCCGAAACGGTGATGAAAGAATTTACTTTAAAAGCTGTTGTAACAGGCTGCATCATGGGTTGTTTGTTTGGCGCCGCAAACGTGTATCTCGCACTGCGAGCGGGTTTAACAGTAAGCGCATCTATACCAATTGCGGTAATTGCCATAACCATTGGAAGAAAATTATTACGCACAACCATTTTAGAAAATAATATAATTCAAACCACAGGTTCGGCAAGTGAAAGCATTGCATCGGGCGTGGCTTTTACTTTGCCCGGATTTTTATTTCTATCAATGGGCGCTGATGGCAAAAGTGTAGGCGCAGATTTTTTTAATTACATCACCATTTTAGTGCTTGCAATTTTTGGTGGAATTCTTGGAACATTAATGATGATTCCGCTTCGCCGTTCATTAATTGTAAAAGAACATGGTGTGCTTCCTTATCCCGAAGGCACAGCCTGCGCCGCAGTTTTAAAAGCCGGTGAAAAAGGCGGTGACATTGCAAAGACTGCTTTTTTTGGCGTTGGCGTTGCAATGATCTATGCTTTTTTTCAAAGAATTCTTCACATCATTGCCGAAGTGCCTGCCTACACAACAAGCCTTACCAATAAATATTTTCCTGCAGCAAAAATCAGCGGCGAAATAACACCCGAATATTTGGGCGTTGGTTACATAATTGGTCCGCGCATTTCGGGTGCACTGGTTGCGGGCGGAGTTTTGAGCTGGCTCGTGTTTAATCCATTGCTGGCAACATTAATTCATGATCAAACTTTAATTGCATCGCAGTTGGTAAAGCTCGGATATTTGAAAGATGTAAACACAGCCGGCGGTCCCGGTGGATGGAACCCAGCAACGCATTTATTTGATGATACTTCCGATGCAATTTATCGTGCATTTATTCGGCAAATCGGTGCAGGAGCCGTTGCTGCAGGCGGTTTCATCACTTTATTAAAAACAATTCCAACTATCATTTCATCATTCAAAGAAAGCATTGGTTCGATTAAAGACAGAAAAGAAATTCATTCAACATTGCGCACCGAAAGAGATTTAAATATTAAAGTTGTTTTGTTTGGAAGCATCGCACTTGTTGTGCTGATGGCTTTTATTCCAATGATTCCCGGCGATTCAATTTTCAGCAAATTATTATTAGGAGTTTTAGTGGTAATATTTGGCGCTTTTTTCGTTACAGTTTCTTCAAGAATTGTTGGCATAATTGGCGCAAGCAATAACCCAATCAGCGGGATGACTATCGCAACGGTAATGGCAACTTGTTTGGTTTTTATCGGCATCGGATGGAGCGGAAAAACTTACGAACCAATGGTTTTAGTTGTTGGCGGAATGATTTGCATTGCAGCCGCAAACGCAGGCGCAACATCGCAGGATTTAAAAACGGGTTACATTATCGGCGCAACGCCGCGCAATCAACAGCTTGCATTATTTATCGGCGCAATTGTTTCATCAATTGTTATCGGGTTAACCATAAAAGTTTTAGACACACCAACTGCCGATATGATTAAACAAGGTTTTACTCATGCAATTGGCACGGATAAATTTCCCGGTCCGCAGGCAACTTTGATGGCAACTTTAATAAAAGGAATTTTATCTTTTAATCTCGACTGGCAATTTGTTTTTGTTGGTGTTGCGCTTGCAGTTGTGATGGAACTTTGCGGCGTTAATTCGCTGAGCTTCGCTGTGGGCGCGTATTTGCCGCTAAGCACAACGCTGCCGATTTTTGCCGGCGGCGCTTTGCGTGGCTTGGTTAACTGGCACAAAAAACGCAAAGGCGAAATTGTTACCGAAGATGATTTAGGTAAAGGAAATTTATTTGCAACCGGTCTTGTTGCAGGCGGCGCTTTGGCCGGCGTTATTGTTGCGCTGTTGATTGCGGGCAGCGATAGCATTGCGCAAAAGCTGGAAACAATAAATTTACAAAGCAGTTTAGAAAAATTTTTGTCGCCCGATGTTTACGATTTGTTGGGCGTAATTGCATTTGCAATTATGGCAATTATTTTGTACCGCATTGCAATGAAAAAAGATAAGATAATTGTTGAAGAAGTGTAGAAGATATTTTTGTACTTAGCTTTTGTGCTACTATTAAACATCGTTGTGTCACTCACTTGTACGCTTTGTTCTTTACTCAGCGCTCTCTGCGAACCTTGCGGGATTTTTTTTCACGCAGAAGGCAGAGAAAAGTTTATTTCCGATAATTAATAATACGAATTAATCTACCATAATCTTTTACTTCTTCCACCCAAACCCAAAGCGCCTAATAAACTTCTCGTAATTACACTTGCAGCAGTTCGCTCCACTTGTCGCATTGCAGGATTATCAAAAAAGCCGGGTTCTTTTTTTGCACTTGTTTTTGCTTGCGTATTTTCCTGTGTTTTATTTGCAGCTTCATTAAGTTTTGCGTTTAATATTTCATAAGCGCTTTGGCTATCAACAGAATTATTATATTTATTTATGAGTTTGCTTTTACTTACCAATACATCAATTTCAGTATCACTTAAAATATCCATCCGGCTTCTTGGCGGGCAAAGCATAGTATGAACGAGCGGCGTGGGAATTCCGTTTTCATTTAATAAAGTAATCAGCGCTTCACCAATGCCCATTTGTGTTAGAAGGTCTTCTGTTTTATAAAAGGTTGTTTCAGGAAAATTTTCTGCAGCTTGTTTAATTGTTTTTCTATCAGCAGCAGTAAATGCCCGTAAAGCATGTTGAACTTTTAAACCTAACTGACTTAAAATTGATGCAGGCACATCTTGCGGATTTTGGGTGCAGAAAAAAATGCCGATTCCTTTAGAACGGATTAATTTAATTACTGTTTCAAGCTGATTCAACAAAGCCTGTGATGCTTCATTAAAAAGTAAATGAGCTTCATCAATAAACATAACTAATTTCGGTTTATCCAAGTCACCTTCTTCAGGGCAGATTGCATATAATTCAGCAAGCATCTGCAACATAAAAGTTGAAAATAATTTTGGTTTACTTTGCATATCTGTTACACGCAAAATATTTATCATTCCCCGGCCATCATCCGCAATGCGCATAAGGTCTTCAACTTCAAAACTTGGTTCGCCAAAAAATATTTCAGCACCTTGCTGCTGCAGTTCCACTACTTTGCGCAAGATAGTTCCGGTTGAAGTGGTTGAAATATTTCCATAAGCTTTTGTTATATCATTTTTGCCTTCGTTGCCAATATATTGCAAGACTTTTATAAAATCTTTCAGATCGAGTAAAGGCAATTTATTATCATCGCAATATTTAAAAATCATTGCTACCACGCCGCCCTGCGTATCATTCAAGCCTAAAATTTTTGATAATAATATTGGTCCAAATTCGCTTACAGTAGCTCTCAACCGCACACCTTTTTGATCGCTCAGCGTTAAAAATTCTACGGGAAATGCAGACGGTTTGTAAGTTATATTCAGCAGTTTGCAACGTTCCGTAATTTTATCATTTATGGTTCCAGCAGCAGCAATACCACTTAAATCGCCTTTGATATCAAGCAGCAAAACCGGCACACTTGCATCGCTTAAATATTCGCTTATTAATTGCAATGTTTTGGTTTTACCTGTTCCGGTAGCGCCTGCAATTAAGCCATGACGATTCATTGTTTTTAATGGAAGAAATACATCGGCGTCATTTATTATTTTGCCATCCAGCATGGCGCAGCCGAGCTTTACATTTTCTCCTTTAAAACTATAACCTTGTTTAACAGCAGTTAAAAATTGATCTTGTGTTGACATAAAAAATTTGAAAAATTAGTATTGCAATGTTATAAATTTTTCTTTGCAATAAAATGATGGATTATTAAGGCACAATTTTATGATGCAATAAAATACAATAATTTTTTTTAAGATTTAAACAAATTTATTTCTTTAAACAGTTAATGAATTTCCATAACCAACAAGTATTACAGAAATTATAATAATTGCAATGCCTAAAAGAATAATGGTGAAAGTTTTTTTACTTACACCTTTCCATTCTTTAAATGCAAAGCCCCACATGCTGGATGTGAGAATAATAAATGCCATGTGCAATATCCATGAACTGGCGCCGTTGCCCAATTTGCTTTCGCCCATGCCGTAAAAGAAAAATTGTAAAAACCAGATGGTGCCTGCAAGCGCAGCAAAAATATAGTTGTTTATTAGCGGTGTTTTTTTATTAAGATAATCATCAAAAGTTTTGTTTCGTGTGTTTAGAATCATGCACCAAATAAAATTGGTTGTTAATCCACCCCAAAGTATCACTACAAAAATTACATTGTTTTGAAATAATGAATTAGCGCCATTTTGAATTGCCACCTGCGCCATAGGTTTTCCGGCTTCAATTCCAAAATTAAAACAGGCGCTAAGTATGCCGGAAATAATAGCAACCAATAAACCTTTTCTTAAATTAAATTCTTTGATGGTTGCAATTTTTTGTTCAGCAGAAAGTTCCTTTTCCTTCATTACTCCGGCTCTGCCGCAAACAAAAATTCCGATAAGGCAAACTAATACACCTGATAAAATAATTATTCCTCCATCGTTATGCAACATATCTGAAAACCTAATGCCAGCGCGGCTTTTAACAATGTCGCGATAAATTGGAGGAACCAAAGAACCAAACGCTGATGTAAAACCCAACACTACGGACATCCCTAAAGATAAACCGAGATAACGCATAGATAACCCAAACGTTAAACCGCCAATTCCCCAAAGCAAACCCATAAAATACGTCCAGAAAATAATAGAGAAATCAGTGTGTTGAATGATAGTGAGGAAGTGCGGAACAGTGAGCGCTGCGGCGAGAAAAGGAATTATTAACCATGAAAATAAACCGCCAATTATCCAATAACTTTCCCAGGCCCAACCTTTTACTTTTTTGAATGGAATATAAAAACTGCCGGAAGCAAAACCTCCGATAAAGTGAAAAATAATTCCGGCAATTATCTGCATTTTATTTTTTTCAAAGATGTAAAACAATCTTAGTAAAAATAAGAGAGTTGTTTTAACTGATGTGATTTATTGAAATAAAATATTGAAACGAACTTAAACAGAAATTAAATCAATAAAAAAAGCCGGTAATAAAACCGGCCTTTAATTTACAATAAATCTAATCTATCATTTAACCATTATTTCTTCTGCGTCTTTGTTCTGATTGATTATTATTTGATGGCGCTTGATTTTGTTGCTGGCGAACTTGTGGCTGAACTTGCGGTTGTGCAGGTTGAACATTTCTGCGTTGCAAACGTTGCTGCTGTTGTTGCATATTTTGATTTTGCGCATTATTATTATTTCTTCTAAACAAATTCCAATGTCTGCTATTATTTGTTTCACCATTTGGGTTTACCTGTGCTGGCTTCTGTTGCACATCAGGTTTCTGCGGTTGAGCATTTTCATTTCTCTGTGGCGGAATATTTCTTTGCGGTTGAACATTTTCATTTCTTTGAGGTTGAATATATCTCTGCTGTGGCACATTATTATTTTGAGGAGTTGGACTAACATTTCCATTGTTTGGCGCATTATTTCTTCTGTTACGATTTATTTCATTTCCCTGATTAGGTACATTGTTTGTGCCAGGTTGATTTAATTGTTGCCGATTATTATTTATACCATCACGCTGATCAGGGCGTATTGGTGGATTTGCCGGTTGTGCTTGCTGATTTGTTTGAGGTCTGTTATTATTTATATTGTTATCAGGTCTTATTTGTCTATTATTATTATTTGTTCTTGCCTGTGGTCTATACATTTGTATTTGATCACGTCTTACAATTGTACTACCCGGCTTCGGTGCATTTGTTATACGAACCGGAGTAATTGCGCGGCCTGTAAATCTCTCCACTTCGGTTCTTTGGGGACCTGCTACATATCTGGTATTGCGATAAATATTAGTGTTATTGATAATGGTTGTATTCCTTATTATAGTAATATTTTTGGATCTGTTTATAACATATCTTCCAACATAAGGATTGGTTATATATCTGTGCGGAACAAAGAACCATCTATTAGCAGGCATATAATTTCCAAAACCTAAGCTAATATTTATTCCTGGAGCTAATGGAGCCCATCCATAATAATCACCGCCGGTACGCCAACCCACCCATGCAGGAGCCCATTGATATCCGGGAACCCACATCCATCCATACATGTCATCGAATGCCCAACGACCATAATGGAAAGGAGCCCAACCCCAACGATAACCTGAAACCCAAGTCCAACCGAAATTGGTATAAGCCCAATGCCCGTTTGAATAATATGGACTAAAACCACGTTCATTACAAATCCACACACGACCGTAAGAAGGATAATCCATCCATCTGCCGTATGGATTTAATTCAGTTTCAAAAACATTAATGTTTACATCGGGAGCGGATTGAGCATAATCGCCAGAATTATCTCCGTTGCTATAATCATTGTTATATTGCTCGCTGTAGCCATCGTTATTGTTATTGTCGCTGTTGTTATACTGGTCGTTATTATTTTGATTGTTATCACTATACCCATTATTATTATTATTGTCGTCATTGGGTTGTGCATTGTTATTATCAGGTTGATAATAACCATCATTATTAGTTTGCGATTGTTGTGCAGATGCGGTTCTTGAAGCGCTGCATGATACAAAGACAAGTGCAAACAGGGAATAAATTATTAAGTTTAATTTCTTTTTCATGGCTTTAATTTTTTGCCTTTTAAAAAATAATGCAATGTTGGTACCAGGTTGAAGCGAAGTTGCATTTTTATCAATCTTTTGACTATAACAAATCTAAGAAAGTTTGTTAAGAATAAGTGAAGCTTAATTAATTAATTTTCATGCATTTAGCTCAGAAAAAACTCAATAAAAATTCAGAATTTCCTCAAAATTAGATCCGCTTATAAGCTTCAATATTTTAATGAAAACGGGCTTTCTTTATTGCATGAATTCTTGCTTTTTTACAAAGTAAAGTTCAATTTAAACAATTGAATTTTTGCAAAAATTCAACGCTTAAAAAGAAGAATATTATCAAAATTTACATCCAACAGTAAATATTAAATCGCCTCTATTGTTTTTCACATCTGCAAAAGTGTTTGCTTTATCATTTAAGCGATACGGAAAATTTACATCTTTATTTGCAGTATAAGCATAAGTAAGATCAATAAAAAAACCATGTGCTCTGTAGCCTAAGCCGCCACTAAATTGTGTGCGATTTGCTTTTAACTGTGCATCGCTGTAGGGACTTCCATAATAAGCAGCGCCTAAACGAAACGCACACGGATCAAATTTTAATTCACCGCCTAAACGAAAATTTAAAGCAGGTTTATAATAATCTTTTACAGTGCTGTTTAACGCAGCGTAAAAGTCGTTCGAAGATTGATCTGTATTATCAGCAGAATAAAATCTTGCAGCGCGATAATTTACATATTCTAAATCTGCACTTATAAATGCTCTTTGTTGCTTGGTATTTGCAACTTCCCGAAAAACATAACTTGCACTTGCAATTGCGCGCCAGGGCGTAAGTAAATTATAATTTCTTTCGCCTGCATTGCCGCTGTTTAAATTATCGCTATTTTCAGAAATTGTTCCTGCATAATTTTCTGTGTTGGTTATCATTGCTGAACGAATTTCATCTTTAAAGAAAATATAAGATGGCGTATGAATTGCAAAACCTATTCTTAAAAAATCCTGCAATTTATAAATCAAGCCCAGCTTCACATTCAGCCCAATGCCTGTTGATTTAAAATTTTCAGTGTATTGAGAATAACTAAAATTATTATCAGGGTTATTCGTTGCATCAGATTCTTTATATAATAAATCTCTTTCATAACTCACTACCGGAACATTAACGCTTGCGCCCATGTACAATTTATCTTCCATATTTCCTGCAAATGCAAGCGATATTTCATGATAACCGCCTTTTGTTGTTTCATCTCTTTCCTGAATTATGCCTGTTGAAATTGGCACCAAACTTTTGTAACCAATAAACTCTCCATTTTCATTATTTAAAGTATCAATCAAATAAGTTCTAAAGGCAAGCGACGAACCAAAAATATAATTTTGCAAAGCAGAAATTGTATCCGCATTATCTCTTGTAAGCTCTTCCAAATATTGTTCTGAAAAAGAACTTACATTGTTGAAACCTTTATAATAAATATGATTATTAAAACTTGCCAGTTGATTAATTGAGATGGAAACTGCATGGCTCGTCCACTTACTTCCATTGCGACCTGCTGAACCAAATATTACGCCTGAAGCACCGTAAGCAAAAGCACTTTTATTATTGGATGAATTACTATCGCGATAATTTATTTTATTGCTGTTGAATAAAAAACCGGGTGATAAAACCCATTCATTTGTTTTGTACAATCCAATGCCGGCGGGGTTTACATTGTTTGCAGTAATATCTCCGCCAAGAGAACCCATCACCCCGCCAATTGCTGTATTGCGTGCAGTTCCACCGGGAATAAACCATGCATTTCTTAAGGCATCATCCGGTGTTTGTGCGCAAATTTTTAATGTTATAAAAAATGAAAAGCAAAAAAATATATACTTCTTCATACTATTTTTATTGACAGAAAAATATAGGATAATTGAAACAGATTTTATTTTCAGTTTCCTATTATCCTAAGAAAATTCTCATGATGATTACAAATAAAATTAATGTGGTATTCGTCCGCCACTTGAACTGCTACCTGAACTATTAAAGCCGCCACTATGCCCGCCGGTACTGATATTTGGCGAAGCAGATGGAGTAAAAGTTCGCACAGGCTGGCTCCAGCTGTTTTGTAAATTATTATTAGATGTGTTGGGAGAAAATACTTTCCGCATCAAATTACCAAAATTGTTTTGATTATTTGGCTGGTTATTTTGCTGAATATAATTACGGTTATTGTAATTGCTATTATTGTAATTATGATTTCCGTAAGCATTTAAATTGTTTAAACTATTACTGTTTGCAGAAGACATTTGGTTTTTATAATAATAAACAGGATAATAAGGGTTATATCCATAAATGCTTGTGTAGCCAGCATTGTAGCCATACCAGTTATTCATTAAATATGGATTGTATAAATAACTTCCAAAAGATAAACTAATGAATGGTGAAACAATAAAACTATTGTATCCATAATTGTAAGGGTTGCTGTACCAATAATCGTAATCATCAAGATTGCTCCAGCGATAACGGTCTTCAACTTTCATCCGCAAATAATTATCATCGCTGCTTGAAGTGTAATCCTGATATTGGTCATTTTGTTCGCTTGCAACCGTTTTATTTTGTTTTGCAGGAGAATAATAAACATCATCAGGTGTTTGACTTGATCTGTAAACGGAAGAGCAGCTTGCTAATAAAAAGCTCGCTGCAATTATAGAAAAGAATCTATTTTTCATAAAAAGAGGTTTAATGTTTGTGATGTGAAGTTACTACTTTTGCCGCACTCTTATTTGCTATAAAGTTGCAAAAAAATACTGATATTTTCAGTGTTGAATGAATGAATATTTGTTAAGAATTGGATAAAACCGAAAGCTGATTAATTTAATGAAACATTGATGCCTGTTGATTTGCAGATGAAAGGATTGCTACGCAACGAAGATGCGATGAAATGCTAAAGCCGGTATCAAAAAAATATATGGATTTATTATGAACAAAGAAATTACATCGAGAGAACAGGATTATGCGCAATGGTACAATGATCTTATTTTAAAAGCCGGTTTGGCAGATTACAGCGAAGTTCGCGGTTGCATGATAATTAAACCTTACGGCTTTGCATTGTGGGAAAAAATGCAGGCCGCACTTGATAAAATGTTTAAAGATACAGGCCATGAAAATGCATATTTTCCTTTGTTTGTGCCAAAACATTTATTTGAAGCCGAAGAAAAAAATGCAGAAGGTTTTGCAAAAGAATGTGCCGTGGTTACGCATTATCGTTTAAAAGCCGACCCAAATAATAAAGGAAAATTAATTGTGGATGAAGATGCGAAGCTCGAAGAAGAACTAATTGTGCGCCCAACAAGCGAAGCAATAATTTGGAGCACATATAAAGATTGGATTCAATCTTATCGCGATTTGCCTTTGCTGATAAATCAGTGGGCAAATGTGGTGCGTTGGGAAATGCGCACACGTTTATTTTTACGCACAACAGAATTTCTTTGGCAGGAAGGTCATACCGCACATGCAACAAAAAATGAAGCGCTTACTGAAACATTGCAAATGCTAAATGTGTATGCAGATTTTGCAGAACACTTTATGGCGCTTCCTGTAATTAAAGGCATAAAAACTGCCAGCGAACGTTTTGCCGGCGCGGAAGAAACTTATTGCATAGAAGCGCTAATGCAGGATGGCAAAGCATTACAGGCAGGCACATCACATTTTTTGGGTCAAAATTTTGCAAAAGCTTTTGATGTAAAATTTACTGATAAAGAAAATAAATTAGATTTTGTTTGGGCAACAAGCTGGGGCGTTAGCACACGATTAATTGGCGCTTTGGTAATGGCGCACAGCGATGATGACGGACTTATTTTTCCCCCGAAAATTGCGCCGCTGCAAGTAGTGATAATTCCTATTTACAGAAGTGATGAACAGAAAAAAATTATTTCAGAAAAAGCAAAAGAGATTGTTCAAAATTTGAAGAAATTAAATATATCGGTAAAATACGATGATAACGATAACAACAGACCAGGATGGAAATTTGCAGAATACGAATTAAAAGGCGTGCCGGTTAGAATTGCAATTGGCACAAGAGACCTTGAAAAAAATATGGTTGAAATTGCAAGGCGCGATACAAAAGAAAAAATGAACGTTGATTTAAACGGACTTGATTTGCGAATAAAAAAATTGCTGGAAGAAATACAAATCAACATGTACAATAAAGCAACAAATTTTCGAGATGCACATGTTACAAAAGCAAATAACTGGGATGAATTTGAAAAAATATTAGATAATAAAGGCGGCTTTATTTTAGCACATTGGGATGGCACTGCCGAAACAGAAGAAAAAATAAAAGAACTCACTAAAGCAACAATCCGCTGCATTCCGTTAAATAATGAAATGGAAGAAGGGAAATGTATTTTAACCGGCAATCCATCTAATCAAAGAGTATTGTTTGCAAGGGCTTATTAAAACAAGGTCTTAGAGTCTCCGTCTGATCTTTTCAAAAAGCATTATTTGTAGTTGCAGATTAAAATTTATTTGAATTTGTTATTTAAAACAAACAACTTATTTTACACAACATTTTAATTCACCTAAAACCAAAACTAATGGAACCAAATTATCAGCAACAACAATCGCAACCACCGGTAATACAACCTAAAAACTGGTTGGTAGAATCAATTCTTGTAACAATTTTCTGCTGTCTGCCTTTTGGAATTGCAGGAATTGTTTTTGCTTCGCAGGTGAATTCAAAATTTGCAGCGGGCGATTATGCCGGCGCCATGCAAGCATCAAGAGATGCAGCAAAGTGGACAAAAATCGGGTTCTTTATTGGTATTGCTTTATTTGTTATTTATTTTGCCTGCATATTTATTTTTGGATTGAACGCATTCTGGATGTCAGGAGCGAGAAATAATTACAATTATTAAAATTTCCATAAACATAAAAGTTGTAAAAGTATTTTTTATAAGTACATTGGCGTTTTTATTTGCGCTGATGTACTTTTTTTTTGATGCAAGAAACAGCAACATTTTTCCGCAGTGTATTTTTCATTCTTTAACAGGTTTGTATTGCCCGGGCTGCGGCTCTCAGCGTGCATTTTCTGCTTTGCTGCATGGCGATGTTATCAGCGCAATTCAGAATAACATTCTCATGGTGGCAAGTTTGCCTTTCATTATTTATTCAGCAATAATTTTTGTATTAAATACTTTTCGCAAAAAACAAATTATACAAAAAATTTTTTATTCGGTAGTTTTTGTAAGATTGGTTTTTATCGTGGTAATATTATTTGCAGTCGTAAGAAATATACCAATATATCCATTTAATTTATTAGCGCCGCATTAATAAATTCATATAAATTATTAACTGTTTTTAAAGAAGTTCCTTGCACACAAAAATTTAATTTTAAAAGTTTTATTTTTACTAATTAAAGAAAGGTTTTTTAAATAGATACTATTCAATTATCCCTGATAAATATTACCAATTAAATTGAACGGGTGAAATAATTTCAATAGATGAAATGTTTGAACAATTATATTAAGTTTTTTTTCATAATAATTCTGTCAGCAGACACGGCAACGGCTCAAATTTGCACAAAACCATTTCATATAGTTATATTAGGATCTTCTACAGCAGCCGGAGATGGTGCTACTTCATACGAGCATGCATGGGTAGATAAGTTTGAAGATTATCTTAAAAATATTGACACTAATTACGTTGTAAATAATTTAGCAGTAAGTGGTACCACAACATATGCCGCACAGCCGGATGCATATGATCCGCCGCCCGGCAGACCTTTGCCTCTAATAGGTCACAACATAACAGCAGCATTAAAATTACATCCCGATGCAATTATCATCAATTATCCAAGCAACGATGTTGTGCAAGGTTTTTCTCTTAAAGAGCAGAAAAATAATTTTACAAGGATCACAAACAAAGCAAGTGATGCAAATGTTCTTGTTTGGGTTGCAACCCCACAGCCAAGAAATAATTTAAATAAAAAACAAGTTGAAAGACAGGATAGTTTATTTGCCTGGATTAAAAATTATTATCAAGAAAAATCAATTAATTTTTGGGTGGGGCTTGCATCGCAAAAAGACAGTATTTTATTTAAATATGATAGTGGTGATGGAATTCATTTCAATAATCGCGGGCATGAAATACTTTACCAGCGCGTAATTGCAGAACATATACCAGATTCGCTTTGTTTAAAAAACAACAACATTCAGCTTGCTTTCAAAACTAAAAATGAGTAAATAATTCATATATTATTGAACAATTGTGTAACTAACGTTTGTTTAATAATATCGAAAAAAATTTTTTACTTGTTGGTTTGTTTCTACATTTGAAACTGAATGAAAATTATCAACAAATACAACTTTTTTTATTTTTACTTTTTTAAAGTAAACCGGGTTGTATTTGTGAAAGCTTAAAAACTAAAACAATCAAAATACAAATCCCGGTCCGAAAACGACCGGGATTTTTTATTTATGAAAACAAAAGTTTCGATACAAGGTTACGAAGGCAGCTTTCACCAAATGGCTGCACAAAATTTTTTTGGTAAAGATGTGAAAGTATTGCCCTGCGCCACTTTCAGAGAAGTGATAAAAGTTGCATTATCAAAAAAGGAAAGCGATGGCGGTGTAATGGCAATTGAAAATTCTATTGCAGGAAGCATTTTGCCGAACTATAATTTGCTGCAAAAAAGTAACCTAAAAATTGTTGGAGAAATTTATTTGCACATCAGTCAAAATTTATTGGTGGATAAAAATGTTTTGTTGAATGAAATTAAAGAAGTGCATTCACATCCCATGGCAATTCAGCAATGTTTAAATTACCTTGATAAATTTAATTGGAAATTGGTTGAAACAGAAGATACTGCGTTAAGCGCAAAGCAAATTCATCAGCACAAAAGCAAACATGTTGCCGCAATCGCAAGCAAATTAGCGGCAAAATTATTTGAGTTAAAAATTATTGCGCCAAACATTCACACTCTCAAAAATAATTACACCCGCTTTTTGGTTTTGCAAAGAGAAGAAGTCGCACAAAAAATAAATGATGCAAATAAAGCGTCAATAAATTTTCATACAGATCATACAAAAGGAAGCCTTGCAAAAGTGCTCACAAAAATTGCCGACGGCGGAATAAATTTAAGTAAGCTGCAAAGTTCGCCAATTCCTGAAACTGAGTGGCGATACAGCTTCCACGCAGATATGGAATTTAATTCGCTTGAACAATTTAATAATGTAATTGATGAAATAAAGCCAATAACAGAAGCAATAAAAATTTACGGTGTGTATAAAAAAGGAAAAACTATTTAATGTGCAAATTTTGAAAAATGAGAAAATAAAAATTTAGAAATGGAAACAGCAAAAAGATTAGAAGGAATTGGCGAATATTATTTTTCGCAAAAATTACGTGAAATTGATGCGCTGAATAAACAGGGAAAAAATATTATTAATCTTGGAATTGGTAGTCCTGATTTACCGCCGCATCCTGATGTAATAAAAGTTTTGCAGCAAGAAAGTGCAAAACCAAATGTGCATTCCTATCAAAATTATAAAGCCTCGCCGGTTTTAAGAAATGCGATTAGTGAATGGTATAAAAAATGGTACAATGTTGAGTTAGATGCTGACATAGAAATTTTGCCTTTAATTGGTTCTAAAGAAGGAATTATGCATGTTTGCATGACTTACATAGATCACGGAGATGCAGTGCTGGTGCCAAATCCAGGCTATCCAACTTACAGCGCCGCATCAAAACTTGCCGGTGGAAAAATTATTGAATATTCGTTAAAAGAAAAAAATAATTGGTTTCCGGATTTTGGTGAAATTGAAAAAAATGATTTAGCGAACGTGAAAATTATGTGGGTAAATTATCCGCAAATGCCAACAGGACAATTACCGACAAAAGATTTTTTTGAGCAATTAATTGCATTTGCAAAAAAGCATAAGATTTTAATTTGTCATGATAACCCATACAGTTTTATTTTGAATGAAGAGCCGATGAGTTTATTAAGTATTGACGGCGCAAAAGAAGTTGCTGTTGAATTAAATTCTTTAAGTAAATCGCACAACATGGCAGGCTGGAGAGTTGGAATGTTGTGCGGCGCAAAAGAAAAAATTGATGAAGTAATTCGTTTCAAAAGTAATATGGACAGTGGAATGTTTTTGCCTGTACAACTCGCTGCAGCAAAGGCTTTGAGCTTGGATAAAGATTGGTTTGATGAACTAAATAAAACCTATATAACTCGGCGCAAAAAAGTTTTTGAATTGTTAGGTTTATTAAAATGTACTTATTCAAAAAATCAAGCAGGCATGTTTGTTTGGGCAAAAATTTCGTCTGATTATAAAGATGGATTTGAATTAAGCGATGACATTTTGTGCAACGGAAATGTTTTTATTACGCCAGGTGAAATTTTTGGAAGTGAAGGGAAAAATTATGTACGAATAAGCTTGTGTACAACAATTGAAAAATTTGAAGAAGCGATTCAGAGAATTATGAATTATGAATGAAAAAATAAATACTTTTTTCTTTTGACTATTGCTAATTGACTTTTATTTATGACAGTAACAATAATTGGTGTTGGATTAATTGGTGGTTCAATGGCTTTAACATTGAAGGCGAAAGGTTTTGCAACAAAAGTTATTGGCGTGGAATCAAATGAAGAACATCAAAAAAAAGCGCTCGAACTAAAATTGGTTGATGAAATAAAATGTTTGGATGAAGCAATAAATGAATCGCAATTAATTATTTTGGCAATTCCTGTAAGTGCAACAATTCACCTTCTTCCAAAAATACTTGATGAAACAAATGAACAAATTGTAATGGATGTTGGCTCAACAAAACAGGGAATTATTGAAGCAATAAAAACACATCCAAAACGCGGAAGATTTGTTGCAACGCATCCTATGTGGGGAACAGAGTATAGCGGGCCGGAAGCCGCGCTGCACAATGCTTTCATCAATAAAGCAACAGTTATTTGCAATAAAGAAAACAGTGATGAAGATACTGTTGCGCTCGTTGAAAAATTGTATGAAACACTCGGCATGCATCTCGTGTACATGAATGCAGAAGCGCACGATGTGCATGTTGCATATGTGAGCCACATTTCGCACATCACTTCCTTTGCGCTTGCAAATACGGTGCTCGAAAAAGAAAAAGAAGAAGATGCAATTTTCGAATTAGCCAGCGCAGGTTTTGAAAGCACGGTGCGTTTAGCAAAAAGTAATCCCGAAATGTGGGTGCCGGTTTTTATGCAGAATAAAGAAAATGTTTTAGATGTTTTGAATGAACATATTTCGCAGCTAAGAAAATTTAAGGCTTGTTTGGAAAAAGAAAATTATGAATATTTACAAGAGTTAATTGAGAACGCAAATAAGATTAAAAAAATAATAAAATAAATGGAACGTCATTGCGAGGAGGAACGACGAAGCAAGCTGTTTAAAAGTTAGTGTCAGATTGATAAATGTTCGGAACGTACAAGTGAGTGACACAACAGACGATGCCATGAAAAACAAAGGCTGGTTACAAAAAAATTAAAATAAAAATCATAACGTTAATAAATAAAAAGCAATCAGTGCAATCATTTAAATCATTATAATCATAGTTACCTTTGCGCAAAATCTAAAAAATAAAATGATCACATTTGAAGAATTAGGAGTAGAAGAAAAATTGCTGAGAGCCACAGCGGGCTTAGGTTTTGAAACACCAACAGCAATACAGGAACAGGCAATTCCTGTATTGTTAAGCGGCACAAAAGATTTGATTGGACTGGCGCAGACGGGCACAGGAAAAACGGCTGCATTCAGTTTGCCGTTGCTACAATTAATTGATGAAGAAAAAAAATTTCCGCAGGCTTTGGTTGTTTGCCCAACGAGAGAATTGTGTTTGCAAATCACCAATGAAATAGAACTTTTTAAAAAATATAAAACTGCAATTCACGCCGTTGCTGTTTACGGTGGCGCATCAATCGGTTTGCAAATTCGCGATTTAAAACGCGGCGTTCACATTGTTGTTGCAACGCCGGGAAGGTTGATTGATTTGATAGAACGCAAAGCAATTAATCTTGATCAAATAAAATATGTTGTGCTCGATGAAGCCGATGAAATGCTGAACATGGGTTTTCAGGATGACATTGAATTTATTTTGCAAAACACACCAAAGCGAGACAGTACGTGGCTTTTCAGCGCTACGATGCCGCCGGAAATTCGCAAAGTCAGCCGGCGTTATATGAAAGAGCCGGTTGAAATTACAATTGGTAAATTGAATACCGGTCTTAAAAGTATAGATCATCAATATTATGTTACATCGGCGCAGCATCGTTATGAAACATTAAAAAGATTGATTGATTTTAATCCCGGAATTTATGGTTTAATTTTTACGCGCACAAAAATTGAAGCGCAGCAAATTGCAGAAAAATTAACGCGTGAAGGTTATGATATTGATGCATTGCATGGCGATCTTACACAACAACAACGCGATAAAGTGATGAATCAATTTCGTGATAAAAGTTTGCAGTTATTAATTGCAACTGATGTTGCTGCACGTGGAATTGACGTGCAGGGAATAACGCATGTAATAAATTACGAATTGCCTGATGATTTAGAAGTTTACACACATCGCAGTGGCAGAACCGGTCGTGCAGGCAATGTTGGAATTTGCATGAGCATTGTGCATTCGCGTGAAATTGGAAAGCTGCGCGACATTGAACGCATGGTGCAAGTACCGTTTCATAAATTAGAAATTCCGAATGGCAAAGATGTTTGCAGAAAACAATTTTTTGCTTTCATGGAAAAGTTGTTACAAACTGATATTAGTCATGGCGATTATGAAACTTATGTTCCAATGCTCGAAGAAAAATTTGCCAATATTAGTAAAGAGGAAGTGTTGAAAAGGGTTGCTGCGAGCGAGTTTGACCGTTTTTTAAAATATTATGAAAATGCAGGCGATTTAAATATACGTGATGAAAAACGTAGCACGAGAGAAAGAATTCCAATAAGAAATGAAAGAGGCAGAGACAGAAATTATCGAGATATGAAAGGCAGAAGTTATGAAGAAAGTAGTAATGGAAATCTCACTCGTTTATTTGTAAATCTTGGAACAAAAGATGGTTTTTATAAAGCAAGTTTTTTACAATTTATTTTAGACATGAGCGATTTACGAAAAGATGTTTTAGGACGAATTGATATGAAAGAAATGAACAGTTGGATTGAGATTGATAAAAAAGCTGCTAATCAAATGATAAAAGCAATTGACGGAAAAAATTTTAAAGGCAGAAGAATTAGAATGAATGAAGCGAACAGATAATTTGAAAATTTGATGATTTGAAAATTTGAAAATGAATGCAGAGAACTTTTGCAATTGGTGATATTCATGGTTGTTCAAAAACCTTACAGAAATTATTAGAAGAAATTAAAATTGATAAGCAGGATGAAATTTATTTCTTAGGTGATTACAGTGATCGTGGACCCGGCAGTAAAGAAGTGGTTGATTTTTTGTTGAAATTAAAAATTGAAAATTATAAATTAAAATTTTTAAGAGGCAATCATGAACAGATGTTTATGGACTCTGAAAAAAGTTTTGATTACTTTGAGAACTGGCTTTTAAACGGCGGCACAAAAACACTTGAAAGCTTTGCTGTATCTCGATTTTCACAGTTGGATGAAAAGTATAAAACTTTTTTTGAAAACACCGCATTTTATTTTGAGACAAATAATTTCATTTTTGTTCATGCAGGTTTTAATTTTTACAACAAAAATATTTTTGAAGATACAGAAGCAATGCTTTGGATTAGAGACATGAAAGTTGACAAGAGAAAAATAGGCAATAAAATAATTGTTCATGGTCATACACCAACACCTTTGAATGAAGTAAAAAAAAGTGTAATTTTTGCACACAAAACAGGCGCAGTAAATATTGATACTGGCTGCGTAATGAAACAATATTTTGGTCTTGGATATTTATCAGCGCTGGAAGTTGAAACGATGCAATTGCATTCAATAAAAAATGTTGATTAATTGATAAAGTAGAAAGTAAAATTCAAAACTAAAAAGCTAAATATCAAATCTATCATTTTTAATTTTGACTTTTAAATTTTGAATTTGTTCAATAAAGTTCCGAACGTACAAGTGAGTGACACAACAGGCGATGCCATGAAAAACAAATGCTGGTAACATAAAAAAGTAAATTTATAGAATATGGAGCAAACAATTTCTCAAACAAAAACTATAGAGGAAATTTTATTAAAACGTCCTTTAATTATCAGCGGACCTTGCAGCGCTGAAACCGAAGAACAAGTGCTGGAAACCGCTGTGCGACTGCATAAAACGGGAAAAGTTGATATGCTTCGCGCAGGTATTTGGAAACCTCGTACGCGTCCGGGAAGTTTTGAAGGCATCGGCACAAAGGGTTTGCCTTGGATGCAAAAAGCAAAACAATTAACTGGCTTGCCGATTACGGTTGAAGTGGCGACCGGCAAGCAAGTTGAAGATGCTTTGCACTTTGATGTTGATGTTTTGTGGATCGGTGCACGAACAACTGTAAACCCTTTCAGCGTGCAGGAAGTAGCCGATGCGCTGCGCGGTGTTAGTGTGCCTGTGCTGATAAAAAATCCGATTAATCCGGAGCTTGAATTGTGGATAGGCGCGCTTGAACGCGTTGCAAAAAGCGGCATAAAAAATATTGGTTTAATTCATCGCGGGTTTTCTTCGTACGGCAACACCGAATATCGCAATGCACCCATGTGGCATCTCGCAATTGAAATGAAACGACGTTATCCGCAAACATTATTTATTAACGATCCTTCGCATATTTGCGGTCGCAGAGATGTGTTACTTGAAGTTGCGCAAAAAGCGATTGATCTTGATTTTGATGGATTGATGATTGAAACGCACATTGATCCTGACAATGCGTGGAGCGATGCGAAACAACAAATAACGCCCGAAAAATTTGCTGAGTTAATTGGTGAAATTATTTGGCGAAAAGAAGATATAAATTCTGAAGAGTTGCATCAGGCGATGGAAAAAATGCGTGCGCAAATAAATCAGTTGGATGACGAGTTGTTGTTGCTGCTTGGTCAGCGCATGAAAGTTGCAGATAAAATCGGCGAATATAAAAAAGAAAATAACGTAACTATTTTGCAAACAAATCGCTGGAACGCAATCCTGGAGCGGGCTTTCAAGAAGGGTGAGCAATTAGGATTAAGCAAAGAATTCATCACAAAATATTTTGATGCAGTGCACATGGAAAGTATCAATCATCAAAATAAAATTATGAATGAATGAAAAACAATTTTGATAATTTGGATATGTGAAAATGTGATGATGGATTTTTTGTTACCAGTTTTTGAATAAATATTTAGCCTTTGTTGCGTCGCACTCTTGTACGTTTTGTTCTTTATTCAGCAAGTGCCCGTTCATAAATTATTATGACCAAAAAAATAATCAAATTTTCCAACACTTCAACTGTATTTTATTTCAATAGTTCGTTTGATCATTTAGAAAAATTTACGCCAAAAGAAAATGCTATAATTATTACGGATGAAAATATTTTTAATCATCATCAAAAAAAATTTAAGGGTTGGAAAACAATTGTAATAAAATCAGGCGAACAAAATAAAATTCAATTAACTGTTGATTCAATTATCGAACAATTAATTGCTGCAAATGCCGACAGGAAAACTTTTTTAATCGGCGTTGGCGGCGGCGTTGTTACAGATATTACAGGCTATGTTGCGGGAATTTTTTTGCGCGGAATAAATTTTGGTTTCGTTCCAACCTCCATTCTTGCAATGGTTGATGCAGCTATCGGCGGCAAAAACGGAATTGATGTTGGCGTTTGTAAAAATATGGTTGGCTTAATTCGCCAGCCGAAATTTTTATTGTATGATTATTCGTTTTTAAAATCTTTACCTGATGAAGAATGGGTAAACGGATTTGCTGAAATGATAAAACATGCCTGCATAAAAGATGTTGCAATGTTTAAGTTACTAGAGCAACACGAATTAAAAGATTTTCAAGAAGATTTTTTATTGTTAAATAAGCTTGTTCAGCGCAATGCAATGTTGAAATCGAAAATTGTTCAGGAAGATGAATTTGAAAATGGAGATAGAAAACTTTTAAACTTCGGTCATACTTTCGGACATGCGATAGAAAACAGTTATCAATTATCGCATGGAAAATCGGTTGCCATCGGAATGGCAGCTGCAGCAAGGCTTTCAGCGCAATTGGCTTCATTCAAAGAAAAACATAGGTTAATTGCATTGATAAAAAAATATCAATTACCTACTTCTTTTAATTTTAATTCAGAAAAAATTTTTGAAGTTATGTTGGCAGATAAAAAACGAATAAAAAACGTTATCAACTTTGTTTTGTTAGAAAAAATTGGCAAAGCAATTATTAAAGATTTGTCTCTAAATGAAATTAAACAGTTATTGAATTAATTGTTGAATAAAGTTCAGAAAGTACAAGAGTGCGACGCAACGATGTTTAATAGTAGTACAACAGTTTGGCTCAAAAAAATTTATGCAAGTAATAATTAAACCATCAAAAGTTTCAGGAGAAATTATTGCACCGGCTTCAAAGAGTTCTATGCAACGGGCTTGCGCTGCAGCATTGATACGAAAGGGCGAAACGATTATTCACAACGCTGGAAAATCGAACGACGATAAAGCTGCATTGCGCGTAATTAGAATATTGGGCGCAAGAATATTGCAGCCCGAAAACGATTCGTTACAAATAGTGAGCGAGGGTGTTAACTCAAAAAACCCGTCGGGAATAAGAGCTATTAATTGTGGTGAAAGTGGTTTAAGTATTCGAATGTTTACGCCGATTGCGGCGTTAAGTGAAAAAAAAACAGTGATTAATGGTGAAGGAAGTTTGTTAAATCGCCCGATGAATTTTTTTGATGAAATTCTGCCGCAATTAAATGTAAAATGTAAAACAAATAATGGCAAATTACCGATTGAAATTCAAGGCGCGCTGCAACCAAAAAATATCGAGATTGATGGTTCATTAAGTTCACAATTTTTAACAGGATTATTGCTTGCATATTCAGCCGCCGATGCAAAAGATGTAACAATTAAAGTAAAGGATTTAAAAAGCAAACCGTATATTGATCTCACCTTAAAAATGATGGAAAGTTTTTTATTAAAGGTTCCTGAAAATCAGAACCACAAAGAGTTTTATTTTGATAATTTACCCATTAACCAATTAACTAATCAACCAATTAACTATACTGTGGAGAGTGACTGGAGCGGTGGCGCTTTTTTATTAGTTGCAGGTGCTATTGCAGGCAATATTGTTGTTAAAGGTTTAGACGCAGCATCAACACAAGCAGATAAAAGAATTTTAAAAGCATTGTTAGATTGTGGCTGTAAAATTTCTATTCAATCAAATCAAATTGAAATTGGTGCCGGCAATTTAAAAGCATTTTTTTTTAATGCAACAGATTGCCCTGATTTATTTCCGCCGCTGGTTGCATTGGCTGCTTATTGCGTAGGCACAACGGTTATCGAAGGCGTGCATCGCTTAACACATAAAGAAAGTAATCGTGCATTAACTTTACAAAAAGAATTTAGTAAAATGGGAGTTGAAATTATTTTGCAAGATAATGAGATGTTAGTTAATGGTGGTGGTAAAATAAAATCTGCCACGGTTCATTCAAATCATGATCATCGAATTGCAATGGCTTGCGCTGTTGCAGCATTAAAAGCAGATGGCGAAATTATAGTTGAAGAAGCAGATGCAATTAATAAATCGTATCCTGACTTTTATGAGCATTTGCGAAGATTAGGAGTTACTTTAAAAATCAATGAATGAATTTATTTGGCCGCATATTTCGTGTAAACATTTTTGGCGAATCGCATGGCGAATGTGTAGGGATTACGATTGATGGAATGCCCGCTGGTTTGTTATTGACTGTTGAAGATTTTTTGGAAGATATGGAACGCAGAAAAGGCGGCTTGCAAAAAGGAACTACGCCAAGAACCGAAGATGATATTCCTATTTTTAAGAGTGGAGTTTTTAATAATAAAACTACCGGAGCTCCGCTTACCGTTTTATTTGAAAATAAAAATATTCGTTCATCAGATTATCAAAAACAAAGAGCTGTGCCTCGCCCTGGACATGCTGATTTTGTTGCGCATAAAAAATTTGGTGGTTTTGAAGATTACAGAGGTGGCGGGCATTTCAGCGGACGATTAACTGCTTGTTTGGTTGCAGCCGGTGTAGTTGCAAAAAAGATTCTGAAAGAACTTATAATTAAAGCAACTATTCTTGAAATTGGCGGCGAAACTAATTTAGAAAAAGGTTTGCAAAAAGCAATTGATGCAAAAGATTCTGTCGGTGGAATTGTTGAGTGCCGCGTAAATAATTTACCTGTTGGCTTGGGCGAACCATTTTTTAATAGCGTTGAATCTTTGTTATCACATGCTGTGTTTGCAATTCCTGCAGTGCGCGGAATTGAATTTGGAACCGGCTTTGCTGCAGCAAAAATGTTTGGCAGTGAACATAATGATGCAATTGAAAATGCAGAAGGTAAAACAAAAACAAATCATGCCGGTGGCGTTGTTGGCGGTATTACAAATGGGAATGAATTGGTTTTTCGTGTGGCAATTAAACCAACTTCTTCTACACCGAAGGAACAGCAAAGCTTGAATTGGGAAACGAATAAAGTAGAAAGTTTTTCTGTAAAAGGAAGACATGATCTTTGCATTGCTTTGCGTGTACCTGTTGTGCTGGAAGCAGTAACAGCAATAGTTTTAACTGATTTAATGATGCTTGAACAACGCATTCCACGCGTTTTTAATTTTTAATTTTATATTGTTGATTGAAAAAAATGGGCATTAATTGCTGCGCAAAGTTATGCAGCACAAGAGTGCGACGCAAGGAACGATGCTATGAAAAACTGATGCTCGTTACCAAAAAAAAATGAAAAACACATAAATCAATTTCTATTTAAGCAGGCGCCGACTTGCTAATGCCGGTAAATTATGTACATAAAAAAAAGCATTATATTGATAATTTTTTTGTTAGATTCTCTTCTTTCAATTGCGCAAACAAACACAAGTAGGATTGCGTTACCAGATACATCTGCGGTTATTTTTAAAGATTCGCTTACCATAAAAAACCCAAAAATTGTTCATGGCATTGCAAGTTTTTACAGTAAAAATCTGGAAGGCTCTAAAACTGCAACGGGCGAAACTTTTTTTCATGTGCGGCTTACTGCAGCGAGTAACAATTTTGCGCTGAACACCTGGGTGCGCATAACTAATTTGCGAAATAATAAATCGGTTATTGTTCGTATTAACGACCGCATGAATAAGGAAATGGCAAAAAAAGGACGCGTTATAGATGTATCCAAATATGCTGCAGAAAAACTTAATTTTATTCGTCGCGGATTAGCTAAGGTTAAAGTGGAAGAAGTGTATAAAGGCACAATAAATTAATTTATATTTTTTTACTTTATTCAATAATTGCAAATTAATTGATGCATGAAAAAAATATTATTGTTTTTTTGCTTCTTACAAATTTGCTTTACTTGTTTTGCTCAAAATATAAATAAGTATAAGAAAAAATCTGCGCTTGCTATTCAATTTATTTTGAATGATTTTTCAACTGCAGTAATTATTAAGCAATCTTCAATTGGCAGTGCAATTAATAATAAAAATTGGTCGGCATTAAAAGATATGAATGCAGGCATTGCATTTCAATATTTAAAAGGGCTGAATAATCATATAGATTTTTCTGCGGAATCAAATATTTCTTTTCTTGAATATCCTTTAAAAAATAATTTTGAAGTTACAAGATCAGCATTAATTGAAGCTGATGCCGGCATTCATCTTAAAATGCTTCCTGATAAATATATAATTGTTCCTTATTTAAGTATGGGTATTGGCGCTTCATTTTATAAAATTTATTTTGGCGCTTATATGCCTGTTGGCGCTGGGTTTCAGTTCAATATTGCAAAGCAACAAACGTTTATTTTAACCTGCATGCAGTACAGGTTTTCGTTTACCAATACTACAAGCGATCATTTTAATTACTCTCTTGGCGCAGCCATCGCGTTAAATAATAAATAATTTTTTTATGAGCCCGGCTAAATTGCAGGCATTAAACATCGTTGCGTCGCACTCTTGTACTTACGGTACATTTATCAACTATATAAGTGCTAATACATTTATTTTTTGTTCGATAATTGTAATGCAATTAACGTTCACAAACTTAAAACTACATTCGTTCCGGAACTTTAATTCCAAGTAAACCCATTCCTGTTTTTATAACCTGTGCAGTAAATTGTGCGAGTTGCAAACGCAAGATTTTCTTTTCTTCATTTTCTGCATTTACAACAGAATGCTCGCTATAAAATGTATTAAATATTTTTGCAAGATTAAAAATATGAATTGCAATTTTAGAAGGATCAAATTCTGCAGCAGCTTCTTGAATAATTGTTGGAAACTGCTCTAATTGAATAATGAGAGATTTTTCCAACGGCAATAAAGAAGAAGCATTTCCGACTTCTGATTTCCGATTTCCAGTTTCCGATTTCCTTAAAATACTTTTTATTCTTGCATGTGTATATTGAATAAACGGACCGGTAAACCCATGAAAATCTATGCTTTCTTCCGGATTAAAAATCATTCTTTTTTTTGGATCAATTCTAAGCAGAAAAAATTTCAAAGCGCCCAAGCCGATTGTTTCATCTAATTCATCTAATTCGTGTCCTTTAAAATCTTTCACCTTTCCTAATTCTTTCGTTTTTTGTTTTGCAAAATTTACCATTTCATCTATTATGTCATCAGCGTCAACCACAGTGCCTTCGCGGCTTTTCATTTTTCCTGTGGGTAATTCAACCATGCCATAATTTAAATGATAAATATTTTCTGAATTTGGAATCTGCAATTTTTCACAAATCAATTTCAACACTTTCATGTGATAAATTTGCTCTTCGCCAATTACATAAATACTTTTATCAAAATGATATTCGTCATATTTATT
Source organism: Chitinophagaceae bacterium (assembly GCA_051004255.1). Lineage (GTDB taxonomy): Bacteria > Bacteroidota > Bacteroidia > Chitinophagales > Chitinophagaceae > JBPCKN01. The sequence continues at coordinate 212,015 of JBPCKN010000002.1, forward strand.
TTCAGCCAAACCTAAATCCTGGGTAATGTAAACAGCAGTGCCATCTTTTCTTTGCACAAGTTTTTCATCAAGTCCTTCAGCGGTTAAATTAATCCAAACACTACCATCTTCTTTCTTGTAAAAAATTTGTTTTTGTAATCCTTCCTCCACAATCTTTTTTCCTAATAAATAAGTGTCGCTTTCATAATAAATTTTATCAAAATCAGTTCGTGTTCTTTTATAGGTTTCGCCAAAGCCTTCATAAACCCAATTATTCATTTTACTCCACAACTCAATCACATCAGGCTTTCCGGCTTCCCAATCTAATAACATTTTTTGTGCAGCTTGCATGATTGGCGCATTTTTTTCAGCCTCTTCCTGCGTTGCGCTTTTCGCTTTCAGCGCTTCAATTTGCTTTTTATATTCATCATTAAATTTTACATAATAATCACCAACAAAATGGTCTCCTTTTATTTCTGTGCTTTCAGGCGTTGCTCCATTTGCAAACATTTGCCAGGCAATCATACTTTTGCAAATATGAATTCCGCGATCGTTTACAATGCAGGTTTTAATAATTTTATTTCCTGCTGATTTTAAAATTTCGGCTACACTCCAACCTAAAAAAATATTTCGTAAGTGACCAAAATGCAGCGGTTTGTTTGAATTGGGCGATGAATACTCAACAACAATTTCTTGATTGACTTTTTCCTGAATACCGAATGAAGAATTTTGATATTGAGATTGCAAAAAGCTTATCCAGTGCGTGTTTGAGATAGTTAAGTTTAAAAATCCTTTGATAATATTGAATGAATAAAATAATTCAGGATGATGTTGCTGTAAGTAATTTCCTATTTCATTGCCTAAAATTTCAGGAGATTTTTTTAATGATTTTATCAGCGCAAATAATACGATTGTATAATCACCTTCAAACTCCTGCTTTGTGATATTTACGCTGATATCTTTAGCCAGAAAATCTTTTTTATACAAATATTTTATAGCATCTGCAGCAGCATCTTTTATTTGTTCAACAACACTCATTTAATCATTATTTGTTTTACGAAAATAATATACGCTAACCGTAACTTTTAAAAGTTGTGAAATGTTTTTTAAAACTTTTATCGCAAACCAATACTTTGTAATATCAATTATCTTCGCTTTGCATGAGAAAAGTGCATGTACTTTGTAAAACTTTTATTTTTCAAACGGTAGATTTTTTTTATCCGCCTTTTAAAAATTTTATTCCGCTGCAAACCTTTAGATATGCGGTTTGCGGAGGCGGAAACACTGTGTTGAATATTTTACTTTATTTTATTGCTTACAATTTTATTCTTCAAAAACGAATGCTTCGGTTGCCTTTTGTAACAATCAGTCCGCACATTGCAGCATATCTGATTTCTTTTTGCATTACTTTTCCAATTGGTTTTTATTTAAGTTTATTTGTTGTATTTCCCGAATCGTATTTACGCAGACACGTACAGCTTTTCAGATATTTATTGATTGTATTAATCTGCATTTTTCTAAATTATTTTTTCCTGAAATTATTTGTTGAAAAATTTGGCTGGTATCCTACTCTTTCTATGATGGCATCAACAGTTATTATTGTTTTTTTTAGTTATGTTTCGCAACGTAATTTTTCTTTCCGAAAAAAAATGCAGTAGATCTCTTCAAATTCTCTTCAGTATAAAGTGCAAAAAAATATGGTTTTATTCATGAATTACCATTAACGCAACATGGCTATGGAAAGCAAGCTTGCGTGTATGGCTTGGCTTAAATAAACTTTCAAGCCATCCATGCTTTTTGGGAATTATTATTATTAAATCAATTTGTTTTTCTGTTGCAAATTGGTTTATGCCTTCCACAAAATCAACATGATCAATGAAACTGTATTCAGGTTTTACATCATTAAATAAATGCTCTAAAGTTCTGCCTTCATCAATTATTTCTTCGGCATTTTCTTTATTGCTATCGGCTATATTTACCACAAATAATTTTGCTCCGGTTTCCGTAAGAAATTTTTTAATGGTTTCAACAGGTATTGTTTCTCCCACATTTTTAAAATCGCAGGCAAATAATATATTTTTCACAGGCATAAATTGTGCCTCTGCAGGAACGATAATTACAGGTACCAAACTATCTTTTGCAACGTCAATTGCAGTGCTGCCGATTAACGTTTCTTCCAGGTTGTCTTTGCCTGTAATGCCCATTATCACTACATCTGCGTAGGCTTTTTTACTTATTTCGTTAATGCCGATATTCACAATATTTTGTTCACTTATTGTTTCTATTTGCGTGTCTGCATCAGCAATAGATTGCATATATACTTTAAAATGTATAAGTCCTTCTTCACTGGCGTTTTCAAATTCTTTAATGTCATAAAACTCCGGCGTATTTAATGCAGGGTCTACTGAAACAGGATATTGATATGCATTGTATATAATAATTTTTTGTGCATTTAATTGCTGCGCCAAGCCGATGGCATATTGTGCCACATTTTTTGCTGCTTCGGAAAAATCTGTTGGAAGAAGAATTGTATTCATTGAAAAAAATTTAGCGTAAATCTAAATAAGAACTATTGATTTTCTAAAATCTTTCCAAAATACAAAACAATTTTTTTTCGCCTTACGAATGTTTTAAGCTAATAAAATTTAGATAAATAATTCAAATACAAAAAACCTTTACCTTTCTGCTTTAAAAATTTATTATGAAAAAAATGATTTTTTTTCTTGCATGCTTTATTTGCATCAATAGTTATGCGCAAAATTTAATGACGCCAGAATTGCTCTGGAAGTTAGGCAGAGTAAGCGTTTTAGGAATTTCAAAAGATAAACAATTTGTTTTATACGATGTTAGCACGCCAAATGTTGAAGACAATAAAAGCATACATAAAACCTATAAAATTTCTATCAACGGTGGCAACGCAGAAGAAATAAATAATAAAGACAGTTTTTTGGTGAATGAAAAAATTTCGCCTGATGGAAAATATATTATCAGTGATAGCTCCGTTAAAGTGATGAATGTTTATGGAAGTGATTTTTATGCTGATCTTCCAAAATCGAATGCACAAATTTATACTTCACTCGATTATCGCCATTGGGATACTTGGGAAGACGGAAAATTTGATCACGTTTTTGTTTCATCTTACTCAAATAGACAAGCAACAAATTCAAAAGATATTATGAAAGATGAGCCTTACGATTGTCCGCAAAAACCTTTTGGCGGCGATGAAGATTTTATCTGGAACCCGGATAGCAAGCATGTTTTATACTGCACAAAAAAGAAATTTGGAACGGCTTATGCCATCAGCACCAACACAGATTTATATGAATACGATGTTGAAAACAGAACCACAAAAAATCTTACCGAAGGCATGATGGGTTACGATGTAAATCCATCTTACAATAAAAAAGGAGAACTCGCATGGTTAAGTCAAAAGCGCGAAGGTTACGAAGCCGATAAACAAGATATTGTTGTTTCTGATGGAGTTTCAAAACAAAATTTAACGCAGCAGCGCGATGATATTCATGTAGAAAGTTTTAAGTGGAGCGATGACAATAAAACAATATTTTTTATTGCGCCGATTGATGGAACGCTGCAATTATTTAAAGTAAATTACCCGGGCAAAACCCGCATAGCAGCTGTTGTTGAGCAAATAACAAAAGGTGATTTTGATGTTGCATCAATTGTTGGTCAAGTTGGAAATACCTTAATTGTTACACGCACAGATATGAACCACGCTGCAGAAATTTATTCAGTTAATTTAACAGGTGGCGCAATGCTGCAATTATCGCATGTGAATGATAATACTTACAACAATTTATCTCTCTGCAAAGTCGAAAAACGGTTTGTAAAAACAACCGATAATAAGCAAATGCTGGTTTGGGTAATTTATCCGCCCAATTTTGATTCATCAAAAAAATATCCAACACTTTTATATTGCCAGGGCGGCCCGCAAAGTGCGCTTACACAATTTTATTCTTACCGCTGGAATTTTCAATTAATTGCATCAAACGGTTACATTATTGTTGCACCTTGCCGCAGAGGAATGCCGGGTTTTGGAACGCAATGGAATGAACAAATAAGTAAAGATTGGGGCGGGCAAGCAATGCAGGATTATCTCAGCGCAATTGATGCGGTGAGTAAAGAACCTTTTGTTGACACAAGCCGCAGAGGCTGTGTGGGCGCGAGTTACGGCGGTTTTTCTGTTTTTGAATTGGCCGGCATGCACAATCATCGTTTCAAAACTTTTATTGCGCATGACGGTGTTTTCGATTTCAGAAGTATGTTTGGAACCACCGATGAAATGTGGTTTGAGAATTGGGAGAAAGGCGGCGCTTACTGGGAAAAAGACAATAAAATTGCGCAACATTCTTTCAGTCAAAGTCCGAGTAATTTTGTGCAAAACTGGGATGCGCCAATAATGATTGTTCAGGGCGGAAAAGATTATCGTGTGCCTATAGAGCAGGGTCAGCAAGCCTTTCAGGCGGCGCAGTTGCGCGGAATAAAAAGTAAATTTTTATTTTTGCCTGATGAAAATCATTGGGTGCTTGCGCCGCAGGATGCATTGGTTTGGCAAAGAGAATTTTTTAAGTGGCTTGATGAAACGCTAAAGTAATTTATCGCATCAATATCAGAATATTTTTGTACTAAGCTAATTACTACTATTAAGCTTTCGTTGCGTCGCACTCTTGTACAATTTGTTCAATAATCAGCAATAAAATTCATATAAATTATTTATCAATCATTAAAAAAATATTTCCTTACTTTTGCACACTTTCACAAAAAAAATCATGCCGTAACATGACACCAGCCCGGTGATGCAGGGCGAAATGTTGTATGTGGCCATTGAAACATCAATAGCACATGAAATTAAGCCAATTTAAATTTGATCTTCCGCTAAATCTTATCGCTCAAAATCCTACCAAACGACGTGAAGACAGCCGCATGCTGGTTGTACATCGTAAAACGGGACAGATGGAAAATAAGCACTTCAGAGATATTCTCGAGTATTTCGATGACAAAGATGTGTTTGTTGTAAATAATACCAAGGTTTTTCCTGCACGCATGTATGGGCGCAAAGAAAAAACCGGCGCCAGAATAGAAGTTTTTTTATTAAGAGAATTAAATAAACCAAATCGCTTGTGGGATGTGATTGTAGACCCGGCAAGAAAAATTCGCGTTGGTAATAAATTATATTTTGGTGAGAATGATGAATTGGTTGCTGAAGTAATTGACAACACTACCAGCCGCGGAAGAACTATTCGTTTTTTGTGGGATAGTGATGAAGAAAGCTTTAAAAAAATGCTTGAATTTTTGGGCGAAACGCCGCTGCCAAAATATATAAAACGCAAGCCTGATGAGGAAGATAAAGAACGCTTTCAAACTGTGTATGCAAAATATGAAGGCGCAGTGGCAGCGCCAACTGCTGGTTTGCATTTTAGTAAAGAATTGATTAAACGTTGCGAAATAAAGGGTATTCGTTTTGCTGAAATTACTTTACATACCGGACTGGGAACTTTTCGCCCGATTGAAGTGGAAGATTTGAGTAAACATAAAATGGATGCCGAATATTATAAAATTGATGAAGAAGCCTGCAAAATTGTAAATAAAGCAAAAGAAACTGAGCATCGTATTTGTTCAATCGGCACAACTACCATGCGTGCAATGGAAAGCAGTTTTACTGCGCAAAAATTATTAAAGCCAAGTGAAGGCTGGACGAATGTTTTCATTCATCCTCCTTATAAATTTAATATTGCCGATAGTTTGGTTACAAATTTACATTTGCCAAAAACCGGTTTACTTATTATGACTTCCGCTTTTGCCGGCTACGATCTTATAGTGGAAGCGTATAAAAAAGCGATAAAAGATAAATATCGTTTTTTTAGTTATGGTGATGCAATGCTGGTAATATAAATTTTATATACGATAATTGACTCTTGCTTTTGCAAGAGTTTTTTTATGTGGTTAATTGAGAATTAATTTTAAATTTTCTTATAGTATTTAATGTAGATTGATTTGAAATAATTTGATGCTAAATGCACTATAGTACAAGAGTGCGACGCAAGGAACGATGCCATGAAATTATAAGCCGGGTACAAAATATCTTTATTTATTTGTATAAAAAGAATTTGCCTGCGCTGTACAGGTTATTACCAAATCGTTAATGCAAACATGCGGCGGAAGCGTTGCGCAATAATAAACAGTGTTGGCAATATCTTCGGCTTTTAAAGGTTGGTAACCATTATAAACTGCTTTCGCTTTTGCTTCATCGCCTTTAAAACGAACAAGAGAAAATTCTGTTTCGGCTGCGCCGGGATGAATGGCTGTAACCTTTATTGCATGTTGTAAAAGATCAATTCTTTGTGCTTTGCTTATGGCATCAACCGCATGTTTGCTGGCGCAATACACGTTTCCAAACTGATACACTTCTTTTGCGGCAGTAGAACCAATATTTATGATATGTCCTTTTTTATTTTTTATAAAATAAGGAATAATTGCTTTTGAAACATAGAGTAATCCTTTTACATTCGTATCAATCATGGTATCCCAATCGTCAAGCGAAGCTGCTTCAAAACTATCGCGGCCCAAAGCAAGGCCGGCATTGTTTATGAGCACGTCAATATTTTGCCAATCGGCCGGTAAATTTTCTATTTCATGAAACACTTGGTTTCTGTTTCTTACATCAAACAATAAAGGCAAAACTTTTATATTATTTGATGATGATAATTTTTTTGCTAATTCATCGAGCCTTTCTTTTCTTCGTCCGGTAATAATGCAGTTCCATTTTTCGGAAGCAAATTTTTCTGCAATTGCTTTTCCAAAACCGGAAGTAGCGCCCGTAATAAAGATGGTTTTATTCATGGATGAGAGTGATAAGTTGTAAGCAGTAAGTTTTAAGTTTTGAAAAATATTTGCAAAATAATAAATAGATTTTATTTGAATATTATATGTGCCGGGTAATTATTTTCTGCTTTAAATAAATGCTGCTAATCCATATTTAATCGCATATTTGAATTGCTTACGATTTTCTTTTTCCTTACAAAGTACAGCCATCAATTTTCTATGAGTTTAATAATTTCTTTTATTTTCACATTTAAAAATAAAAATTTTATTCCAAAATAAAAACAGTTTTAAAACTATAAAAGGAATAAGTAATTTTAATACCATCAAAAAACTCAAATGATAAGAATTTTTTTTAAATCAATTTTTTTAATCATTTCTTTGTTCTCTTCCTTGTTTGGAATAGCGCAACTGCCTGCATTTTCTGATGAAATAAAAGCATTTAAATTTAAAGACAGTATAAGTGCCCCGCCAAAAAATGCCATTTTATTTGTAGGCAGTTCTTCATTCAGAAAATGGACAGATGTGCAATCTTACTTTCCAAATTTTATTATAATTAATCGTGGTTTCGGAGGCTCAACATTGCCGGATGTAATTCGGTATGCAAACGATATTATTTTTCCATATCAACCAAAACAAATTGTAATTTATTGCGGAGAAAATGATTTTGAAGCAGCAGATTCGCCAACTGCAGAAACTGTTTTTAATCGTTTTAAACAGTTGTTTGAATTGATAAGAAAAAAAATGCCTGACGAAAATATTGTGTATGTTTCCATGAAACCCAGCCCTTCACGTGCGCAAAAAATGTACAAAGAAGAAGAGGCAAATAAACTGATAAAAAATTTTTTATCAACACAAAAAAATGCATCCTTTGTTGATGTTTATCATAAAATGCTCGATGCAAGCGGCTCGCCGATAAAAGAGATTTTTTTAGAAGATAGCTTACACATGAATGCGAAAGGTTATGCAATTTGGCAAAAAGCAATTGAACCTTATTTGATGAAATAAATTAAAAATAATTTTGAGTTACTGATAAAATAAACTAATGAAAAAAATTTATGCAATAATTGTTGCGATTGTATTTGTAAAAATTCAAGTGTTTTCTCAGGATGTAAAAATGAATTCTTTCATAAGCAATCTCATGAGTAAAATGACGATTGATGAAAAGATTGGTCAGTTAAATTTAGTTACGCCCGGTGGTGCAGTAACCGGTTCGGTTGTAAGCAGCGATGTTGATAATAAAATTCGTAAAGGCGAAGTTGGCGGATTATTTGGCATTACCGGGCCTGATAAAATTCGCAAAGCGCAGCAAATTGCCGTAGATAATTCACGCCTGCGCATTCCATTAATTTTTGGTTTGGATGTAATTCATGGTCATCGCACAATTTTTCCAATCCCACTTGGTTTATCGTGCAGCTGGGATACAACTTTAATTGAAAAAAGTGCGCGGATTGCAGCAACCGAAGCAACTGCAGATGGATTAAATTGGGTTTATTCCCCGATGGTTGATATTGCCCGGGATCCGCGCTGGGGGCGGATTGCAGAAGGCGCTGGTGAAGATCCTTTTCTTGGTTCTGCAGTTGCAAGAGCGATGGTAAAAGGTTATCAGGGAACTAATCTGGCAGATTCTACAACCGTTATGGCTTGCGTAAAACATTATGCTTTATACGGCGCTGCAGAAGCCGGTCGCGATTACAACACGGTTGATATGAGCCGCATAAAAATGTATGAATATTATTTGCCGCCTTATAAAGCCGCTGTTGATGCAGGCGTTGGCAGCGTGATGAGTTCGTTTAATGAAGTAGACGGAATTCCTTCCACAGGAAATAAATTTTTATTAACTGATGTATTGCGCAACCAGTGGGGCTTTAAAGGCTTTGTTGTTTCAGATTATACTTCTGTTAGCGAAATGACCGCTCATGGTTTAGGTGATTTGCAAGCTGTATCTGTGCTGGCTTTAAATGCGGGATTAGATATGGATATGGTTGCTGAAGGTTTTCTCACCACATTAAAAAAATCTTTGAGTGAAGGAAAAGTTACGCAAAAACAAATTAATGATGCATGCAGAAGAATTCTTGAAGCAAAATATAAATTAGGATTATTTGATGATCCTTATCGCTATTGCAATGAGCAACGAGCGCAAACAGAGCTTCTTTCTGATTCCAATAGAAAATCTGCAAGAGAAATTGCTGAACACAGTTTTGTGCTGCTAAAAAATGATAACCAAATTCTTCCTTTAAAAAAATCAGGAACCATTGCATTAATTGGTCCGCTCGCAGATAGCAAAAGAAATATGCTCGGCACATGGAGCGTTAGTGGCGACTTTGATAAAAGTATTACTGTTATAGAAGGAATAAAAAATGTTGGCGGAAAAAATGTAAATATTTTATACGCAAAAGGCGCTAATATTAGCGATGATGCTGCGTTTGCAAAAAATGTAAATGCTTTTGGAACTGAAATTGATATTGATAAACGCTCTTCGGATGATATGTTGAATGAAGCAATTAATATAGCAAATAAAGCCGATGTAATTGTTGCAGCTTTAGGCGAAGCCGCAGATATGACCGGAGAAAGCAGCAGCATGAGTAATATTGATTTGCAACCCAGTCAGCAAAAATTATTGAAAGCGTTGGTTGCAACCGGAAAACCTGTTGTGCTTGTTTTATTCAACGGAAGACCGATGACTTTAAATTGGGAAAATGAACATGTAAATTCAATTTTAGATGTTTGGTTTGGCGGCACAGAAGCTGGCAATGCAATTGCGGATGTTTTATTCGGCAATTATAATCCTTCAGGAAAGTTAACGATAACTTTTCCGGGAAATGTTGGGCAAATTCCGATTTATTATAATCACAAAAATACCGGCAGACCGCTGGAAGAAAATACGTTTCAAAAATTTCGTTCGGATTATTTAGATGTGCCGAATTCGCCACTTTATTCTTTTGGTTACGGATTGAGCTATACAAATTTTTCTTATGATAATTTGCTATTAAATAAAACAAATTTAAAAGGAAGTGAAACATTAACAGCATCAATTAATGTAACAAATTCAGGAAAATTTGCTGGTGAAGAAACAGTTCAATTATACATTAGCGATCCTGTTGCAAGCGTTACAAGAAGCGTAGAAGATCTAAAAGGTTTTCAAAAAATTTTCTTGCAGCCGGGAGAAAGCAAAAATGTTGCATTTAATATTACAACTGAACTTTTAAAATTTTACAACAGCAATTTGAAATATGATTGGGAGCCGGGAGAATTTATTATTCGTGTTGGAACAAATTCTGCCGATACAAAATCAGCCAAAGTTAGTTGGAGCAAATAAATTTATTGAAATGGTGCTACTCTTCCAAATGTGTAGACACAATCAAAACTTAATGTGGCGATTTGGTTGAATCAGTTTTACCTCCCCAGGAACCTGTGCTATCACTATCATTCATAACTCCTTCGTGCCAGCTATGTGTTGTTGAATCTTTTTTATTTTTCTTATATTTTTGAGTTTTCATCTTTTTTATTCCCTGATGCATTGTATCACCTGAAGAGTGCACAGGCATTGTATCGTTTGTATTATAAATCTTCTGCATTGCAAATGAATACACATAATTTTTTGCGGTGCTTAATAATGAAATGCTTAAAATTGAAAAGCAAACGATAATAATCTTTTTCATAAATTTTTTTGAAGATGAACTTAATTTAAATTATTTGCCGGGGGTTTTGTATCGTTATAATTTTTGCGCAAAGAATCTTTATTACCGGGCCAATTTTTTACACTATCAACCTTATGCCACATGCTTGCAGTATCTTTCTTACTATTTGATCTTTGCGTTTTATTTTGCCCTGAATCAGAAGTGCGGGCAGGCATTGTGTCAATAATTGTATGATTTTTTATATTCATATTTAAATTAAATTTTGTTGCACCTGCTGCTACAAACAAAATGAGCAAAAACATCACAATTATTTTTTTCATGGCTGGTATTTTTTGCATGTTATACCTAATATTTAATTCCAATTTTATGCCAATTTAATAGGCAAAAAACATACGTTTTTTCTCACAAAATTTCAATAAAAAACCTTTATCGGGCAATTAGAAATATCTAAACGCATCGATAAAGGTAATGTCGGATTTTTCAATTACTTATAAACTATTGAGGCGTACGAGTCGAGTCAACAGTTCCGGGATTATTTTTGTGATTAGCAGTATCAGTTTTTAAAGAATTTTGATTCTGCATATTATTATTATTATACATAGAATCATTATTTGTTTTAGATGAGGAACCTGGTATTGTATCCTTTACAATATTTTTCTGATAATACATTAAAGTTTGGTGTGCATTGCTGTTTGTTGCACATACGGCAGCTACAGACAATATTAAAATTCCGGAAACAATTATTTTTTTCATGGTTAACTTTTTAAATGTTTTAAAAGAATTTGAATCTTTTCAATTATTATGCCAATTGAAGAATAACAATAAAATTAATATATGTTGAGAATTAAACTTTGCGCAGTGTATCTTTTACAGCGCCTTTTCTTATCCATTTAGATAATACCGATTTATCCGTTAATAATTCTAATACTCCATTTTCTATTTTATAATGATTTGTTCGGGTTAAATTTTCAATAAATGCTTTTTCATTGTAACCGGGGCAAGCCATTTTTGTAGTAATAATTTGCTCGCTGAATGCAAGGCTGTCTCCTTTCAAAACAAAATGCCCGCTCATAGAATTACAACCTGTATTACCGCTAAAACGGCGATCGGATAAATTGAAATTTAATGTTGGAATTCTGCCCGCGGCTGTATCCGATGCAAGCACAGGTTGCAGTTGCCAACTGCCTTCAATAGAACTATCAATAAAATAATAGTTTATTTTATTACTATTTTTTGCATTACCTGTCGCAAAAAAACATAAGATAATTGCAACAGGCATCAGCGCTATAAAAAGAGATTTCATATTTTTTTTTAGAAACCTTTTCAATTTTCCTGCCAGTAATTGCTAATAAATTTTTATTATTTTTCTTCTTCTATCAGCGATTCTAATTCAATAATTTCAAGATCACGATCTGCAGGGCCGGTTAATACTTTTCCGTTGCAATCGTAACGTGCACCGTGGCAGGGACAATCCCACGATTTTTCAGCAATATTCCAGCTAACAGTGCATTTCATGTGCGTACAGGAAGGATTTACAGCATGTAAATTACCTGTGTCATCTTTATATAAAGCAATTGTATGATCTTCAAATTTTACTACTTTTCCTTCACCATTTGCAATGCCAGCTAACACTTCTAATTTTTTTGCAGAAAATAATTTACCGATTAATTGTTTAGCCACATCCAAATTTTCTTTTGCGAAATTTGTAAATCCGGCAACTGGTTTAATACGGTTAGGGTTAAATAAATCTATGTATTCATTTTTTGAATCATCAACCAATAAATCTTTTAAAACTAAAGCCGCAACATTGCTGTAAACCATTCCGTTTCCGCCGTAACCGGTAGCAACAAAAATATTTCCCGGATTGCCGGGAAGATGACCGATATAAGGCAAACCATCAGCCGGTTCAAAATATTGAGAGCTCCATTTAAACGCTATTTCATCCACATCAAAATATTTGCGTATATAACTTTCAAGATGCAAAAAACATGCATCGGTATTTTTTTCGTGCGCTGTTTTATGATCTTCGCCTCCGGCAATCAAATATTTTTTTCCTTTCACTAATTGCGTGCGGTAATAATGATAAGGCTCATATAAATCGTACACTAATGCATCAGGATATTGTGCTTTATTTTTTAAAGTAATTGCCATTGCATAACTGCGATAAGGCGCACAACGCAAATGCAAAACATTGATGCCCGGCGGAATATGTGTTGCATAAATTAATTGCCTTGCTTTTGTTTTACCTACGCTCGTTTCAACGTGTACAACATCGGCTTCTTCTACATTAACATCAGTTTCATCCACATTATTTACACGACAATTTTGTACGATAATTCCGCCGGCATCTTCATAAGCTTTTGCAATTGCAAACAAATATTCTGTTGGATGAAACTTTGCCTGCGCTTCCACTTTTATTGCTTTTTCAAAAGGAATTGGAATAGGAATTTTATTAGAATATTCAAGTTTTAATCCCACTTTTTTTGATGCTTCAGCAATTTCATCCAATTGTTTTGTTTGATCTTTATCCTGCGAAAAAAGATAAGCAGGTAGTTCTTCAAAGCTGCATTCTATCTTATAATCCTCAATATTTTTTTTTATTTGATTGATGGCTGCCCGCGTAATAGTTGCAATTAACTGAGCATTTTTTTCCCCAAACTTTTTTTCAATTTCGCTGTACGGCGTATCGAGTAAAGTATTGATGTGTGCAGTGGTGCCGCCGGTGGTTCCAAAGCCAAGCGTATGCGCTTCGAGCAGTAAACAATTTCTGCCGGTTTTCTGCAATAAAAGAGCGGTGGTAACGCCGGTAATGCCGCCGCCAACAACAATTACATCAAATAATTTATCCGGAATTTTGGTAGTTTGCGATTTATATTCTGGCATATCATATTGCCATAAACTGGTAAGTGCGCCATCTCTTTGCATAAAAGTTTTTTTTATTTGCATTAAAAATAATGCCGATGTTTGAAGAAAGAAAAAAGTAAAAATATTATATTTAAAGTTTTGACTTTAACTTTTTAATTTTCAGTTACATTCAATCGTTTTAGCTGGTTGTAAATATGCCTTACATTTGCGTTTTTGTATTAAATGAACTGACTAATAATAATCAATTTATTTTGCTGAATAGAATTGTTGCAGTACAAGAGTGCGACGCAACAAAAGCATCATTAAATTGGTGAAGCCGGATTCAAAAAAAAAATATTCAAATAATTATTTAAATGAAGATTTCAAACGAAACCAAAGTTGGCGCGCTTACTGCCGTGGCTGTTGTTTTGCTTATTTTAGGATTTGATTTTTTGAAAGGCAAAAGCGTTTTTAATGCAGGAAATTTTTTATACGCAAAATATACCGATACTAAAGAGCTGATGCCTTCTCATGCAGTGTTTATTAACGGTTACCAGGTAGGAAGCGTTTCGGAAGTTAATGCGGCGGATAAAAATTTACGCAATATTGTTGTTACTATAAAGTTGAAGGATAATTATAATATTCCGAGTAATTCGGTTGCTTACATAAGCACAAATCCGCTGGGCGCGCCAAGCATTTATATTACACTTGGCAACAGCAACCATTATTTAAAATCGGGCGATACATTACAAAGCAGCGATACGCCGGGAATGTTTGCCAATTTATCTGATAAAATAATGCCGGTTGCTGATCAGTTAAAAACAACACTTTCATCGCTCGATACGGTTTTGCAAAATGTAAATACTGTGTTAGATTCGAATACAAAAAACAATTTACAAAAAGTGATTACTAATTTATACAGGGTTAGTTCAAATTTTGTAAATTCTTCAGCTTCGCTTCAAAAATTAATGGATGCAGAAAATGGTTCATTGGCTTTGTCGCTTAAAAATGTAAACAGCTTTACAAAAAATCTTGCTGCTAATAATTTTAAAATAGATTCTACGCTTACTAATGTTCAAACATTAACCGAGCATCTTTCAAAAGCGGATGTTGATGGCGTTGTAAATAAATTAAAATCTTCAATAGACAGTATGCAAACAGCATTATCAAAATTAAATTCATCTGATAATTCTATTGGCGCATTGATCAATGAAAAAAAATTATATAATAGTCTTAACAATACAATTACGAGTTTGCATATTTTAATGGATGATTTGCGCGTGCATCCAAAACGGTATGTAAATATTTCTGTTTTTGGTAAAAAAGATAAAGGCGATTATTTAACGGCGCCTTTAAAAAATGACAGTACTTCAACTTCGGATAAATAATGTGCTTTAATTCCTCTTTCATCAAAATAATTTTTTCTTGTTTAATAATATTTGCATTTTTTCATGCACATGCGCAAATGCCTGCTGATACTGCTGCACAGAAAAAAATTATACATATTATCAGGGCGCAAAGATTAAATTATAAAAAAATAAATGATACTGCCGAATTTCAATCACTGGCAGGAAATGTTGTAATGCAGCAGGAAAAAACATTGTTTTATTGCGATAGCGCAGTGCTAAATAAACACACAAATATTCTCGAAGCTTTTGGTCATGTGCACATCAACGATAACGACAGTGTAAACACTTACGCAGATTATTTAAGATATGTAGGAAATGAAAAAAAAGCATTTTTAAATAAGAATGTAATGCTTACTGATGGCAAAGGAACCTTAACAACGCCTTCGCTCGAATATGATCTCATAACAAAGCTCGGCACTTATTTACAGGGCGGAAAATTGGTGGATGATAAAACAACTTTAATCAGCACTGAAGGTTATTATTACGGCGAAACGCGCGATGTTATTTTTAAGAAAAAAGTAGTGATGATTGACCCCGATTATACAGTAAAAACGGATACACTTTTATACAATACTTATACCGGAATTGCAACTTTTATTGTGCCAACGGAAATTGTAAGCGGCACAAAAAAAATTAATACAACTGATGGTTATTATGATACAAAAAATAAAAAATATTATTTTGATAAACGACCTACAATCCAGGACAGCGCTACGTTGCTGACTGCTGACGAAGTTGCTTTTGATGATTCGACCGGCTTTGGTGAAGCCAGAGGTAATGTGATTTATAAAGACACCGCACAAAAAACTACGATACTATCAAACAATTTAAAAAGCAACAGAAAAGAAAATTCATTTCTCGCCACGGAAAAACCGGTGATGATAATTAAACAAGAAGAGGATTCTATTTTTATTGCAGCAGATACTTTGTATTCTGCAAAACTTTCCGTACTCGAAAAATCGAGAACTGTTCCGCTTGTTGATACTTCGCTTCATTCAAAAAATAATAAACAAGACAGCAGTAAAGACCGTTTTATTGAGGCTTATTATCATGTAAAAATTTTTTCGGATTCTTTGCAGGCTGTTGGCGATAGTCTATTTTATTCGGCGCAGGATTCTGTTTTTCGCTTGTTTAAACAACCCATTGTTTGGGCGCAGGATAACCAAATTACAGGCGACACAATTTATTTATATACACAAAATAAAAAACCAAAGCGCATGTATGTTTTTGAAAATGCAATGGCGCTTAGCAAAGTACGTTCCGGTTATTTTAACCAGATAAAAGGCCGTACAATAAACGGATATTTTTCTAACGGAAACATTGATTATTTGCGAACCAAAGGCAATGCAGAAAGTGTTTATTATGCGCTGGATGATAACAATAAATTTATCGGCGTTAACAAAGCAACCTGCGATGTAATTGACATGTATTTCGATAATAAAAAATTACAAAAAGTTGCGCTGCGAAATAATGTAACCGGAACAATGTACCCAATGGGTCAGGTAAATCATGAAGATATAAAACTACGTGGTTTTAAGTGGCAGGATGACCGCAGACCAAAATCCCAATACGAACTTTTTGGCGATTAATGTTATACCTGCACAAACAGGCATCTCCTAAATAATAAGATGTAATATTTTTAAGAGATTCCGCCTTCGCGGGAATGAAGATGTTTTGTTGTTACGTGAATAACGATTTAAAAAAATGTTTTATTTCTTTCACAATTTTGAAATTTTTTTTCTGGAATAATGATTTAAATTGCCGCATGTAAAAATCTTTTTATTTTGAAAAACCAAGCAGATGAAACTGAAAGAAAGCGGCAGAAAATTAAAAGAGATCAGTGGAAAAAAACTTAAAGAAATAAGCAATAAAATTTTGCATGGCGATATAATTTCATTGCTCAGTTTTAGCAGAAGCGATAATAAAGTGCATCCTTCAGAAGTAGCGAAAATATTGAACGATTCGCCATTTGATGTTGTTGAAAAAGCTTTTACACAACTGCCCGATAAAACACAGCTCAACGTTTTTCCTTATCTCGATCTAAAACTGCAAAGAGAACTTGTTGAAAGCTTGCCAAAAGAAAAAGCTTCGCATATATTAAATCAATTAAGCTCGGATGATCGTGTAAACTTTTTTGCATCTGTAAAAGGCATTGAACTTTCTTCTCTGCTCGATTTATTGAATGAAAAAAACAAAGATGCAACGCACGATATTCTTGGTTATCCTGATAAAAGTGTTGCAAGAATTATTAACACAGACTTCGTTACCATTAATGAAGGAATGACGGTTGCGCAGGCAAGCGAATATTTGCGCAAATATCACAAGGATAACGACACAGCAAATGTGATTTATGTTGTTGATAAAAATGGTAAATTAATTGATGATATTCCGGTGCGTCGTTTGGTGTTAAATGAGCCGTCCAAAACAATTGCAGAAGTGATGGATGGATATTGCGTAAAATTAAATATTGATGAAAGTAAAGAAGATGCAGTTGAAAAATTTAAAGAATACGATCGCGTTGTTTTACCCGTAACCAACTCTGAAAATGTTTTACTCGGCGTTGTAACGGTTGATGATGTTTTAGATGTTGCAGAACAAAGAGACACAGAAGATATTCAAAAATTCGGCGGCTTGGAAACGCTGGATTATCCGTATGTAAAAACGCCTTTTTTCTCACTCATTCGCAAACGCGCCGGCTGGCTGATTATTTTGTTTTTAAGTGAAATGCTTACTGCATCTGCCATGGGTTATTATGATGCGGAAATTGCAAAAGCCGTTGTGCTTGCTTTATTTGTTCCGCTTATTATTTCAAGCGGTGGCAACAGCGGCTCGCAGGCTGCAACGCTTATTATACGCGCAATGGCGCTGAAAGAATTATCAATTAAAGATTGGTGGTATGTTACAAAAAGAGAATTTTCTTCAGGCCTTATGTTAGGATTAATTTTAGGATGCATAGGCTTTTTGCGTATCGCTGTGTGGCAACGTTTTCACATATATAATTATGGCGAGCACTGGCTGCTAATTGCATTCACTATTTTATTTTCGCTAATTGGCATTGTAATGTGGGGCACATTGTGCGGCTCACTTATTCCGATCATTTTACGAAAAATAAAGTTAGATCCTGCCGCTTCTTCCGCGCCTTTTGTTGCAACTTTGGTTGATGTAACGGGGCTGGTAATTTATTTTTCTATCGCCGCCATTCTTTTACGCGGAACGCTTTTGTGAGTGTAAAAAAGATTGATTTAAAGGCTGATTAAACATTTTTACTTAGTTTATTTTAATTAATAGCTGAACAATTAAACAATGTTTTTTTAAGGCTGAATAGTGAACAGAAAGTACAAGTGAGTGACACAACAAAAGCTTAAATAAATATTAAATTGCCGGCTACAAAATTATTTTTCTAACCCTTTAACGGAAGCCAGAAATAACAGCAGTTTTTGTTCTGAATTTTTTACTCTTGAATTAACCTACATATTTCTCCGATACTGTCCGCCAACTTCATAAAGCGCATGAGTGATTTGACCGAGCGAACAATATTTTACTGTTTCCATTAATTCTTCAAATAAATTTCCATTGTTTATTGCAACTTGTTTCAATCGCTTTAAACTTTCTTCGCCTTTATTTTCATTGCGTTTTTGAAATGCTTTTAAGTTTTGAATTTGCTGCTCTTTTTCTTCCGTTGTTGCGCGAATAACTTCGTTTGGCAAAATCGTTGGGCTTCCCTTTTTATTTAAGAAAGTATTTACACCGATGATTGGTAATTCGCCCGTATGTTTTTGCATTTCATAAAATAAACTTTCTTCCTGAATTTTATTTCGCTGATACATTCTTTCCATCGCGCCCAGCACGCCGCCGCGTTCGTTGATGCGGTCAAACTCAAGCAGCACGGCTTCTTCAACAAGGTCAGTCAATTCTTCAATTAAAAAACTTCCCTGGTTTGGATTTTCATTTTTTGCAGTTCCTAATTCGCGATTGATTATTAATTGAATTGCCATTGCACGGCGCACACTTTCTTCAGTTGGTGTTGTGATTGCTTCGTCGTAAGCATTTGTGTGAAGTGAATTGCAGTTATCATAAATTGCATAAAGCGCCTGCAAAGTTGTACGAATATCGTTGAAATCAATTTCCTGCGCATGAAGGCTTCTTCCCGAAGTTTGAATATGATATTTTAATTTTTGAGAGCGTTCATTTGCTTTGTATTTATACTTCATTGCTTTTGCCCAAATTCTTCTTGCAACGCGACCAATCACGCTATATTCTGCATCCATTCCGTTGCTAAAAAAGAAAGAAAGATTTGGCGCGAAATCATCAATGTTCATTCCGCGGCTCAAATAATATTCTACATAGGTGAATCCATTTGAAAGCGTGAACGCAAGCTGCGTGATAGGATTGGCGCCGGCTTCAGCAATATGATAACCGCTGATGCTTACGCTGTAAAAATTTCGCACTTTATTATCAATAAAATATTGCTGCACATCACCCATTAATTTTAATGCAAACTCTGTAGAAAAAATACAGGTATTTTGCGCTTGATCTTCTTTTAAAATATCTGCCTGAACAGTTCCGCGAACCTGCGATAAAGCCTGCGCTTTTAATTGCTGATAAATTTCATTTGGTAAAACTTCATCACCACTCATGCCTAATAATCTCAGTCCTAAACCATTATTCCCCTCGGGCAATCTTTCAGGCGCAGAAGGATTATAATAAATTGGTTTTGGAAGATGCTCAAATTTTTGTTCAAGTTGTTCATTAACTTTTGTCCATAAATTATTTTCTTCAATCCATTTTTCGCAAAGCTGATCAATTGCAGCATTCATAAAAAAAGCTAAGATCATTGGCGCAGGTCCGTTGATTGTCATGCTCACAGAAGTTTTTGAATCGCACAAATCAAAACCGCTGTACAATTTTTTTGCATCATCAACTGTTGCAATGCTAACGCCGGCATTACCAACTTTTCCATAAATATCCGGGCGATGATCCGGATCTTCGCCATACAATGTAACACTGTCAAATGCAGTGCTGAGGCGGATTGCGGGCTGCCCCAAAGAAACATAATGAAATCTTTTGTTTGTTCTTTCCGGTCCGCCTTCACCGGCAAACATTCGCGTTGGGTCTTCGCCCTGGCGCTTTAATTCAAATACACCGGCTGTGTAAGGAAATTCTCCGGGAACATTTTCCTGCAATTGCCATTTTAAAATATCTCCCCAATCTTTATATTTTGGTAAAACAACTTTCGGAATTTTTGTTCCGCTTAAAGATTTTGTTGTGAGTTCGCGCTTAATAATTTTTCCGCGCACTTCATATTCAAAAAAATCACTCTTATATTTTTCAATAATTGAATGCCAATTATCTAATAATTTTTTGCATTCCGGATGAATTGAATTTTCCAATTCAGAAATTTTATTAAGGAGTTCTGCAAAATCATTTTTTAAAATATTTTGAGTGCCTTTTAATTGATATAATTTACTTGCAATATCACTCTGCTCATTCACCCAAACATCGTAACTGCGATTGTTTTCAGATATTTCAGATAAATAACGAACGCGTTTTGGAGGAATAATTTGTGATTTAGTTGATGTATCTTTTACATGCTGATGCATTTCAACATCGCCTAATTTTATTTTTGTTTTCTTCTCAACAGCAATCAAAATTTTTTCAAATAATTCATTAATACCTGCATCATTAAATTGTGCTGCAATGGTTCCAACAATTGGCAGTTCTTCATCTTTTGCTGTCCACAAACCATGATTGCGTTTATATTGTTTTCTTACATCGTGCAATGCATCAAGCGCGCCGGCTTTATCAAATTTGTTGATGCAAACAATGTCGGCAAAATCGAGCATATTGATTTTCTCTAACTGAGATGCAGCGCCATATTCAGGCGTCATCACATATAAACTAACATCACAATGATCAAGAATAGATGCATCGCTTTGACCAACGCCAGCACTTTCTAAAATAATAAAATCATACCCTGCGTTTTTACAAATATCAATTGCATCCTGCACATGCGAACTCAATGCAGTGTTATCATCTCTTGTTGCAAGACTGCGCATGTACGCACGCGGATGAGAAATTGAATTCATGCGAATGCGGTCGCCAAGCAGTGCGCCGCCGGTTTTTTTCTTGGATGGATCAACTGAAATTACTGCAATTGTTTTATCAGAAAATGTATTTAAAAAGCGACGAACAATTTCATCAGTTACAGAACTTTTTCCTGCGCCGCCGGTGCCGGTAATACCGAGAACGGGAATGTTGGAGGTTGGATGTTGGAGGTTGGATGTTGGATGTTGATTATTCTCGGCGAGTGTAATTTTTTTTGCAACCGTAATAATATCTTTCCATTCATTCAATGCATATTTTTTATGTCCATTTCCATTAGAGGAAATTTTTAAATTTTTTGTATCAAAATTATTTGTTACTGAACTGCATTGTTTCATCACATCTTCAATCATTCCTTCCAAACCCATTTTTCTTCCATCATCCGGCGAATAAATTCTGGTAATTCCGTAGCTGTGCAATTCGCGAATTTCTTCCGGCAAAATTGTTCCGCCGCCGCCACCAAAAATTTTTATATGTCCGCAACCATTTTCATCCAGCAAATCTTTCATGTATTTAAAAAATTCAATGTGGCCGCCCTGGTAAGAAGTAATCGCAATTCCCTGCACGTCTTCTTCAATCGCAGCTTCAACAATTTCATGCACACTGCGGTTATGCCCAAGATGAATTACTTCTGCACCTTTGCTTTGCAAAATGCGGCGCATAATGTTTATTGCAGCATCATGTCCGTCAAACAAACTGGCTGCAGTAACAATGCGGATTTTATTTTCCATCGCTAATAATTGTTAAACAAATTTAGCGCAAATGTTGCCGTTAATTGAATTGAATTATTTTTATAAAAACTTAAAAATGTTTGAAATAATTATTGAAGAAAAAAACATTGTGTTAATTGTTAGTTCAACGCAAACACAAGTTGAAATATTTTTTTTCGGTGCGCTGTTAAATAAATTTATTGTTTTAAGAAATGGAAAAGGATTTAACGTGATTGACGGATATAAAAATATTGAGGATGCAAAAGAAAATATCACGAATGGATTTAAAAGCGCAAAGCTTTCTCCTTTTGTTTGCAGACTGAAAAATGGAAGATTTAATTTTGAAAATGCGCATTACAAAATCAATAAGTTTTATTTGAATGATGAAGCAATTCATGGTTTGTTGTATGATGCGGAATTTGAAATTGCCGGAAAAGATTCAGAAGAAGATCGAGCTTTTGTGAAATTAAAATACGTTTACAACAAAAAAACTGAAGGATTTCCTTTTCAATTTAAAATAGAAATTATTTATGAATTGAAGAAAGACAATGCTTTATCCATCACAACAATTGTTACAAATCAAGACGAAAAAAATATGCCTTTATCAGATGGATGGCATCCATATTTTACGTTTGAAAAAACCATAGATAATTTGCTGCTTCAAATCAACAGTAAACAAATGGTTGAATTTGATGAGAAACTTTTGCCAACCGGAAAATTTCTTCCTTACACTAAATTTAATTCATTAAAAAAGATTGAAAATATTTCTTTAGATAATTGCTTTGTATTAAATGAAAATGCAGAGCCTGCTTGTGTTTTAAGAGATGAAGAATCTGGCTTGCAGTTAAATATCATTCCTGAAAAATCATATCCTTATTTACAAATTTATACACCGCCCGAACGACAATCAATTGCAATAGAAAACCTTAGCAGTGCGCCAGATTCGTTCAATAATAAAATAGGTTTAATTATTTTAAAACCGAAAGAAGAACGAGTTTTTAAAACAACTTATCAGCTTAGCTTTGTAAACAGTTAAGAAAAAATTTATGCAACTTTCAGTAAAAGAAACCGCAGAAAAATTCGAGTCTTTATTTCATGTTCAGCCCAAATTATTTTTTTCACCCGGCAGAATAAATTTAATCGGCGAACACATTGATTATAACGATGGTTTTGTAATGCCGGCTGCAATTGATAAAGGAATGTTGTTTGCAATTGCTGAAAATAATTCTGATAAAATAAATGTTTTTAGTGTTGATATGAACGAGTGGTTAAATGTTTCGCTGAATGAAATAAAAAGAATGGAAGGTTGGAAAAATTATTTACTTGGAATGATTGATCAACTGCAAAAAAATAATTTCCCGCTTCGCGGATTTGATGGTGTTTTTGGCGGCGATGTGCCGATTGGCGCAGGTTTATCTTCATCTGCTGCGGCTGAGTGTGGGCTTGGCTTTGCGCTCGATACAATTTTTAATTTCAATATCAGCAGAAAAAATATTGCTTTATTGGGTCAAAAAGCAGAACATAGTTTTCCCGGTGTAAACACCGGAATTATGGATCAGTTCGCCAATATGATGGGCGAAAAAAATCATGTTTTATTGCTTGATTGCATAACGCTTGATTATGAAAAAATTCCTTTTAATTTAAAAAACCATATTGTTATTCTCATTAACTCGAAGGTGCATCACGATTTGGCAACCGGCGAATACAATAAAAGAAGAAAACAGTGTGAAGAAGGTTTGGCAATCATTCAAAAAAAATATCCCGAAATAAAAAGTTTTCGCGAAGTAAAACCGCAGCAAGTGCTTGCAATTAAAGAAGATTTTTCTGATGAAATTTTTCGCAGATGTTTGTACGTAACACAGGAAATTGAACGCACAATAAAAGCTGCAGATTTATTAAAGCAAAATAAATTAAACGAGTTTGGAAAGCTAATGTTTGAAACGCACGAAGGCTTAAAAAATTTATACAATGTAAGTTGCCCTGAGCTTGATTTTTTAGTTGACGAAGCAAAAAAATTTCCTGAGATAATTGGCGCAAGACTTGTTGGCGGCGGGTTTGGCGGCTGCACAATAAACATTATTGAGAAAGAGAAAGCAGATGAAATCGTATCAAAAATTTCTTGTGCTTACCAACAAAAATTTAAAATCGAACCTGAAGTTTACAAAATAAAAATTTCTGATGGCACGCATGAAATTACACTGTAGTTACTTCATATTGTAACCGAAGAAGCTTGTTAGTTTGCAGAGGACAAACAGAAAGCGTATGGCCAAATGAATCTAAAAATTCAACTTCAACATTTTTATTGTCATAAACCATTACAACAACACCAACCTGACCTTTTTTTAGATTATTTTCAGGAAGGTTTTCAAGTAGGGCAACACTGTCGTATTCTTTAAGTTTTACCATGATATAAAATTATAAAATAAAAACGGTAATTAGTCTTGGGAAATTTTCATCAACTTTAATAATCCAAGCTGTTCTTAAAATTATACTGCTTTCTCATCCCACAAAAAATCTACAATATATCTTTTTCCAAAAAAAGTCAGTTTTTCCTTCTTTAAAGTGATTCGTTTTAATAGCGTTTAATATTTTTTCTTTTAAATAAAGAATTCATCTACTGAAATATTAAAACTTTTTAAAAATAATAAAGCTTTGTGCTTACCAACCGGATGGTTTAAATTTAAAACATATTTTACGAATTTTTCATCATCAATAAAAGCGTTATTATAATTAGGCAGCAACATATTATAAATTCATCACCGCAATCATACTAATTTCAACATTCACATTTCTCGGCAAAGTTTTTACAGCAATGGTTTCGCGCGCCGGATAATCGCCGTTAAAATAAGAGCCGTAAGCTTCATTCATTTCAGAAAATAAATTCATATCGCTTAAAAAAATAGTTGTTTTTACAACATGCTCGAAAGTTAGTTTTGCTTCATCCAAAATTGCTTGTAAATTTTTCATGCATTGATGCGTTTCAGCTTTTATATTATCTTTTACTAATTCATTTGTTTGCGGATTAATCGGTACTTGCCCGCTGATAAATAAAAAATCTCCTGCTTTTACCGCATGGCTGTAAGGTCCGATTGGTTTCGGTCCTTTTTCAACAAAAAGAATTTGTTTGCTCATAAAATTTTTTAAGTAAAGCAAATTGCAGTTTTTTCATCAATCAGTCAACTTAATTTTGTTGAATGAAAATTGCAGTTCGCGCAAACGATGAACAAAAACAAGAATTTCTTTCAAAAAAAATCCCTGAAAACATTGAAATAATTTGGCTCGATGAGAAAAATTTTTTAAATGAAGTTGAATCAGAAATTTATTTCGATTTATTATTTGATGAAATAAATGTTTCGAAAAATAAATTTACCGGAAACAAGCCGGTGTTTGCAAATGCAGTGATACCAATATGTTCAGAGCTTCCATCAAACTATATTCGCATCAATGCATGGAATGGTTTTTTAAAAAGAGATTTAATGGAAGTCTGTGCGAGCAGTGATTTTACAAAAAAACTGGCAAAAAAAACATTAGATTATTTGCAATGGAATTTTCAATTTGTTTGTGATGAGCCGGGAATGATTTCTGCGCGAATAATTTGCATGATAATTAACGAAGCATATTTTGCTTTGGGCGATGAAATAAGCACGAAAAAAGAAATAGATATTGCAATGAAGTTAGGTACAAATTATCCTTACGGCCCTTTTGAATGGAGTGAAAAAATCGGCTTAAAAAGAATTTATTTTTTATTGAAGAAATTAAGTGAAAAAGATGAAAAAAGATATGCAATTGCACCAAAGTTTTTGGAAGAAACAAGAATTGTTTCATAATTTTTCAGGATAAGTTTTTAGCAGGCGTTTTACCCGCATAGATAATTCTGCAGGTATAAACGGTTTGGTTAAAAAGTCATCAGCACCTAATTGAAAAGCTTCCATAACAGTAGACTCCTGCCCTAAACCGGAAAGCACAAGAATTGGTATATTTTTTTGCTGATTTGCTTTTACAATGCCTATTAATTCTAAGCCTGAAGTAAAAGGCATTAATATATCTGTGATAATAAGATTTGGCGAATTGCTGTTTTCGAGTGCTGACAATGCTTCTCTGCCGTCAGTAACAGAAATTACTTCATACCCTTCACTTGTAAGCTGTTTTTGAAGCGACAATAATACCAACGGCTCATCTTCCGCTACTAAAATTTGCATATTGATTTTTTTAAGGGTTGATAAAATTACGAAAAATAAACAGTTAGTAGAAATAGCTTTTCAATCAATCAATTAATGTTTATATGATTTTTTAAAAAAACCTTAGCTCTGGCGAATTGATTTTTAAATTGAATTATTTCTTCTTCTAAGCTATTTGTTTCGTTTTTTGTTTTGCTTTTTACTTCAATACTTTTTATTAATTCAACCATTTGCTTTATTTGTATTACTGATAAGGACGACTTTGCAAAATGTGCTGTTTTTGCAAGATTATCCCAATCTTTTTTTTCAAAATATCCAGGCATTTTTTCTATTACAATTGAAATATTTTCAATAAAAGTTTTGATCATCAGTTGTATAAATTCAACGTCGCTGCCCGGAATATCGTACAAAAAATTTAAATCGATAGTAGTAATATCATCACCAATAATATACTGCATATTCATACATTATTTTTTATACTTAAATTGAATATACAATTTGTGTTGCATAATTTCAGTAATACATAAACTTTATTATTTATATTGTTTTGGCTATTTTTTAACCAGCGGCTTTAGCAATTCATTTATTTTTGTTCACTTGAACTTTTTTTATCTCAAATAAAAACAATCAATTAATAACTCGTTAATGAAAAAAATACTAATTGCTTCTGCATTATTTTTAGTTGCCGGTTTTGTTAAAGCGCAGGATTCTACTTCTACGCCAAAAAAAACGAACACCAATAAAATAGATCTTAGTAACCGTGCTAACGATCATTTTATGCTTCAATACGGAATAGACGGATGGAATGGAACACCGGACAGTACAACGCCTTCCGGTTTTTCGCGCCATTTTAATGTTTATTTATTGATTGATAAACCTTTTAAAGCAAGCCCTCATTTGAGTGTAGCATTTGGTTTGGGTTTGGGAAGCAGTAATATTTTTTTTAAAAATACTTATATTGATTTAAAATCTCTTTCCCCAACTTTGCCTTTTACCGATGTAAGCGCTGCCAATCATTTTAAAAAATATAAATTAACCACTGTTTTTTTAGAACTGCCGGTTGAGCTGCGTTTTGCATCAAATCCTGTAACGCCGGATAAAGGTTTTAAAGTGGCGCTTGGTGCTAAAATAGGTACTTTATTAAATGCGCATACAAAAGGCAAAAACCTTGAAAACAGTTCAGGTGCAACGGTGTATGGCGCGCAATATATTGCCAAAGAAACCGACAAACGTTTTATAAACAGTACACGTTTGGCCGTAACCGCACGCATTGGTTATGGCAATCTTTCTTTAGACGGTTCTTACCAGGTTACTTCTTTTTTAAAAGATGGAACAGGGCCGGTAATACATCCTTACTCTGTAGGACTTACCTTAAGTGGATTGTAAAATTAACTGCTGATTTTTTTGAAGATTTTTTTTTGATGATATAACTTTATAAAAAATGTTAAGATAATTGATAGAAAAAAATAAAAAAATTATTACCGAAGAAAAAGCTATTTTAATAGGCTTAGTGCAAAGCAATGAAACCTATGAAAAAGTACAGGAATATCTTGATGAATTAGAATTTCTTGCCGCAACTGCAGGGGCAACTACTATAAAACGATTTACACAAAAACTACCACATCCTGATAGCAAAACATTTTTAGGAACCGGAAAACTGGAAGAAATAAAAAGTTTTATTATCCAAAAAAATGTGGACGTCGCCATATTTGATGACGAATTAACCGGCTCTCAAATCACAAATATTGAAAAAACTTTAGACGTAAAAACTATAGATCGCACTGATCTTATTTTGGATATTTTTGCAGCCCGCGCCCGAACCGCACAAGCAAAAGTTCAGGTGGAATTAGCGCAATATCAATATTTATTACCACGCTTAAAAGGCATGTGGAAACACCTTGAACGTTTGGGTGGCGGCATTGGCACACGCGGCCCGGGCGAAACAGAAATTGAAACTGACAGAAGAATTGTAAACGATAAAATTTCCTTGCTGCGCAGGCGTTTAAGCGAAATTGATAAACAAGCTTTTACGCAACGCAAAGAACGCGGCGAACTAATTCGTGTGGCGCTCGTTGGCTATACAAATGTTGGCAAAAGCACACTCATGAATGTGCTTAGCAAAAGCGATGTTTTTGCCGAGGATAAACTTTTTGCAACACTCGATACCATTACGCGTAAAGTTGTTTTTGAAAATACACCATTTTTATTAAGCGATACTGTTGGGTTTATAAGAAAATTGCCACATCATTTAGTGGAGAGTTTTAAAAGCACTTTAGATGAAGTTAGGGAAGCCGATATTTTATTGCATGTTGTTGATATTTCTCATCCGCAATACGAAGAACAAATTGGCGTGGTAAATAAAACTTTGCAGGAATTGAATGCATTTGATAAACCCATTTTAACTGTTTTTAATAAAATGGATTTATATGAAGAAAAAAATTTTGATGAATGGTTAGAAGATAATGTAAAGCAGGAAATAATACGCGAACTGAAAGAAAAATGGCAGCATATTACCGAAGGAAATTGCATATTTATTTCGGCCACTGAAAAAATGAATATAGATATATTAAGAGAATCAATTTTAGCAAGAGTGAAAGAAATATATCAAAGCCGCTACCCTTATAAAACAGAATATTTTTATTATTGAATAAGCAAAACCTAAAAATTCAGGTTTTACTTGCATCTTCCGTTGATATTTATTAGCTTTGCAAACTGTTTATATTACCTTAAATTCTTTTAAGGAAAATGCCTATGCAAAGTTTATTTGAAAAACTTAATTTAAAAGACGAAAAAAATTTATTAATTCAGGGGCTTCCTTCCTCTATCGAAAAGCAGTTTGTAAAGCTTTCTTATTCAAAAAACGTTACGCCACTTCTCAAAAGCAGAAAAATTGATTTTGCACTGATATTTGCTGTTAATGTAAATCAGTTAAATAATATTTTGAATGAAGTGTTGCCTGCTTTAAACGAAAACAGTAAAATTTGGATAGCTTATCCAAAAACTGCCAGTAAAATTGCAAGTGATTTAAACCGCGATTGCAGTTGGAATGTTTTAGCCGATAATGGCTATCAGGCTGTACGCCAGGTTGCATTAGATCATGTGTGGACGGCAATGCGGTTTAAAAAAGCTGAAACAATTGCAAATAAATCAAACGCTTTGGCAGAAATTGAAAATGCTGAAATAAATGGAATCGATTTTGAAAAGCGCTATGTTTCTCCACCTTCCGAACTTGAACCTTTTTTTGTGAAAAATAAAAAAGCAAAAGAATTTTTTTCTTCGCTTTCTTTTACCAATCAAAAAGAATATGTTTTATGGATTGAAAGCGCAAAAAGAGCAGAAACAAAACAACGAAGATTAGAAACGGTTCAGGAAAAATTACTTGCAGGCAAAAGAAATCCATCAGAAAAATAATAAGTTTATTTAAATTGATTTTATTGTAAATGCTTTCATTTTTGTTTTAAATGAAAGCATTTTTTATTTAGTTTATTGGTGCTGAATAGAGAATAGAAGTACAAGAGTGCGACGCAAGAAAAGCTTAATTTTTATTCTGTCGCTGGTAACAAAATTGGTTTTATTATCTTGCAAACATGAGCAAAAAATTATTTTTATTAGATGCAATGGCGCTCATTTATCGCGCTTATTATGCATTAATTCGTAATCCACGCATTACTTCAAAAGGCATTAATACAAATGCGCAATTTGGATTTACCAATACTTTATTCGATTTAATAAACAGAGAAAAACCTACGCATCTTGCAGTTTGTTTCGATACGTTTGCGCCAACGGAACGTCATACAGATTTTAAAGATTACAAAGCAAACCGGCAAGAGGCGCCTGAAGATTTAACTGCATCGCTTGACCACATAAAAAGAATAATAAAAGCATTTAATATTCCCGTTGTTGAATTAGATGGATATGAAGCCGATGATGTTATCGGAACGCTTGCCTGGCAAGCCGCAGATACAGGTTACGAAGTTTTTATGGTTACGCCCGACAAAGATTACGGGCAATTATTAACGCATGAAAAAGTTTTCATTTATAAGCCCGGTTATCAGGGCGGCGACATGGAAATTTTAGATGCAAAAAAAATATGCGATAAATGGTGCATTGAAAATGTAACGCAGGTAATTGATATGTTAGGATTGATGGGCGATTCGGTTGATAATATTCCCGGCATAAAAGGAATTGGTGAAAAAACTGCCTGCAAATTGCTGAAAGAATTTGGCAACTTAGAAAACATAATTGCAAACGCTGATAATATTAAAGGTTCTGTTGGCGAAAAAATTCGAAATGGAAAAGACGATGCAATTATGAGCAAAAAATTAGCAACGATTATTACAAATGTTCCTGTTCAATTTCATGAAGATGATTATAGATTGAAAGATTGGAACACGCCGGAATTAATTGAAGTTTTTACTGAACTCGAATTTAAAACACTTGGCAAACG
The DNA here is from genome assembly GCA_051004255.1 of Chitinophagaceae bacterium. Classification (GTDB taxonomy): domain Bacteria; phylum Bacteroidota; class Bacteroidia; order Chitinophagales; family Chitinophagaceae; genus JBPCKN01. Next base: position 242,162 of record JBPCKN010000002.1, read on the forward strand.
CATACTGGGCGAGAATTTCAACGCATTTCAATCTGCGCCGGTTGGCGTGCAAACAGATCTTTTTGGAAACGTTGTTGCGGGTTCTGCCATACAAGTTCAAACAAATTTTCAGCTTGATGTTATTGAAGAAATAAAAGAAGAAAAGCAAGTGGGTTTACAAGCCGATAAAAATATAAATAATACATCGCATAATTATCAGCTAATAGATTCAGAAGAAAAAATCATTCAATTAACTAAAGAATTATCTGAACAAAAAGAAATTTCTTTCGACACAGAAACTACAGGTACTGACCCAAATAATGTTGAATTGGTTGGATTGAGTTTTTGTTATCAGCCATCAAACGGTTATTTTGTTCCTTGCCCGAAAGAGCAAAATGAAACTGCAAAAATTTTATCTCATTTTAAATCTCTTTTTAATGATGAAACAAAAAATTGGGTTGGTCATAATATAAAATATGATGCAATTGTTTTGAAATGGTATGGCTGCGAATTAAAGGGAGAAATTTTTGACACAATGCTTGCGCATTATTTAATTGAGCCGGAAGGCAGGCGCAATATGGATTTGCTGAGCGCACAATTTTTAGGATACGAGCCTGTGCCGATTGAAGATTTGATTGGAAAGAAAGGAAAAAATCAAGGAACTATGCGCGATGTTGAAGTTGAAAAAGTAAAAGAATATGCTGTTGAAGATGCAGATATTACGCTGCAATTAAAACAAAAATTTGTTCCATTATTAAAAGAAAAAAATGTAGAAAATGTTTTTAATGAAGTTGAAAATCCTCTGGTTGAAGTTTTAACTGAAATGGAATATGAAGGCGTAAAAATTGATATGGATTTTTTGAAAGAATATTCTGTTCAATTGGATATGGAAGCGAAGGCGGCAGAGCAGCGCGTATTTGATTGCTGCGGAATAAAATTTAATCTTGGTTCGCCCAAACAATTAGGCGAAATTTTATTCGATGAAATGAAGCTCGATCCGAAAGCGAAAAAAACAAAAAGTGGTCAATATGCAACAGGCGAAGATGTTTTAGCAAAGCTTGCAAATCAGCATGGAATTGCAAATGATATTTTAATTTTTCGCGAGCTTACGAAATTGAAATCAACTTATGTTGATGCGCTGCCGAACATGATTAATTTAAAAACTGGCAGAGTGCATACTTGTTATTCGCAGGCTGTTGCAGTTACCGGAAGATTAAGCAGCAACAATCCAAATCTTCAAAATATTCCAATCCGCACAGAAAAAGGCAAAGAAATTCGCAAAGCATTTGTGCCGCGAAACGCAGACCACGTGCTGATTTCAGCCGATTACTCGCAAATTGAATTACGCATTGTTGCAGCCATCAGCGCAGATGCAAATATGTGCGATGCCTTCAAACAAAACAAAGATATTCATACAGCAACTGCGGCAAAAGTTTACAATGTTGAAGAAAAAGAGGTAACAAAAGAAATGCGTTACAAAGCGAAAAGTGTAAACTTCGGAATTATTTATGGTCAGGGCGCTTTTGGCCTTGCAGATAATTTAGGCATCAGCCGAAGCGAAGCAAAACAAATTATCGACAATTATAAAAAAGAATTTTCGGGCGTTACAAAATATATGGATGGGATGGTAAACTTTGCAAAAGAACATGGTTATGTGCAAACGCTGATGGGCCGCAAACGCTGGCTGCGCGACATTAATTCTTCCAATTTTACAGTGCGCAGTTTTGCAGAAAGAAATGCAATTAATTCGCCGATTCAGGGCACGGCTGCAGACATGATAAAATTGGCGATGATAAAAATTCATCATGCAATTAAACAACATAATTTAAAAAGTAAAATGATTTTGCAGGTTCATGATGAATTGGTTTTTGATGTTATAAAAGAAGAAGTAGAATTATTAAAACCTTTGATTTTGGAAAATATGAAAACCGCAATGCAATTGCCAAATGAAGTGCCGGTTGAAGCGGAAGTTGGCGTGGGAGAAAATTGGTTAGAAGCGCATTGATTTTTTTATTTTTTGTACTAAGCTGCATTAATTCTAATAAACTTTCGTTGCGTCGCACTCTTGTACTGCATTAATTCTATTCAACAATTATGACCGTTGCTGATAAAATTCTTCACTTTCTTTTTCATCTTCAGCTTCCTTTTTCTCTTCCAAAAAACATACAAACATTGGATGCACATAAAAATATTGAAGTGCAAAAAGTATGCATTTCTTTCTATAAAAAATTTTATGCCGATAATAAGAAACGTTACATGTTATTAGGAATTAATCCCGGAAGATTTGGCGGCGGCGTTACAGGAATTCCATTCACAGATCCAATTCGATTAGAAAAAATTTGCGGAATAAAAAATGATTTTCTTAAAAAGCAAGAATTATCTTCTGTGTTTATGTATGAAATGATGGAAGCTTTTGGCGGAGTTGAAAAATTTTATCATCAGTTTTATATTTCTGCAACAAGTCCTTTGGGTTTTGTAAAAGATGGAAAAAATTTGAATTATTATGATGATAAATTGCTGATGAAAAATATTGAGCCTTTTGTAATTGATTGCTTAAAAAAACAACTGTTATTTGGAATAGAAAAAGAAGTTTGTTTTTGCATCGGCGAAGGCGAAAATTATAAATATCTTTTGCAATTGAATGAAAAGTATAAATTCTTTAAATCGCTCAAAGCCTTACCACATCCACGTTTTATAATGCAGTATAAATTAAAACAAAAAGAAAAATACATTCAGCAATACTTCGAAATTTTATCTTTAAATAATTTATAAATCTTGTTGAATAGAGAACAAAGCGTACAAGAGTGCGACGCAACGAAAGCAAAATTTTTATTCTGCAGTTAAGTTCATAAAAAATATTTTTTAATGCTGCTGATTAAAATAATCCATTTGTCGCAGAAATGAAACCTGGTCGAAATAATCAACTTCTTTAATGATCTTTCCATTTTTAAAATCGAGAATTGTACAATTTAAAAGCGTGTAAGATTTGCCTTTCATAAATGAAGGCGTATTTTTTTCGAGACTGTCCATTGTGCCTGATGACGCAAATTCTATAATCGCAGAATTATTACAAACAATAGTTCTTGAAATTTTGTATGAAAGATTTGGTGAAGAGGTAAAATAACGCGAAAAAATTTCGGTTGCACCTGCAACACCAACTTTAAAACCTTCAAAATTTGGCGATTGAATTTTGGCACTGTCGTTATACAATGAAGCGATTTGTGAAACATTGTGTTGATTCATATATTCGAATCGCTTGTTTACAATATCTGCAACATTTATTTTTTGAGATGATGCACAAATAGAAAATAAAATAAAAATGATTAAAAAAATGTGGTTTAAAAATTTTTGTGGTTGCATTGTTTATGATTTTAAGTAATAAAATATTCATCGTTTTATTGATTGATCAATTTTATAAATTCATCTTCTGTTATAATTTTTATTGTATTCATTTTTTTTGCTTTTTCTAACTTGCTTCCCGCATCTTCACCAACAACAAGATAATTTAATTTGCTGCTTACACCACTTGCAATTTTACCACCTTTTTTTTCAACTATTTCTTCGGCTTCGCTGCGCTTTAATTTTTGCATAGAACCTGTAAATAAGAATGTTTGGTGATTTAGAATATCTTTTTCGTCATCAGATTTTTTCTTTTGATTATTGAGTTGGATGCCCAGTGTTTTCAATTGTTTCAGCATTTGCAGGTTTTGTTCATTTCGGAAAAAACAATAAACACTTTGCGCAACTTTTACGCCGATATCCTGCAACTGCTGCAAATCTTCTTCACTTATTTTTGTAAAATCCCACAAGCTGTTTACAGTATTTGCCAAAGTTTTTGCAGTTGTTTCACCAACGTAACGAATGCCGAGCGCATAAATTAAACGATGCAATGGTTGTTGCTTTGACGCTTCGATTGCAGATTGCAAATTCTCGATTGATTTTTTTCCAAACCCTTCTAATTTGCTTATCGCATTAAAATCTAAAGTATAAATTCCGGGAATATCTTTTAATAATTTAAGGTCGTAAAATTTAATCACATTCGCTGCGCCAAAATGTTTTATATCCATTGCATCTTTGCTTACAAAATGAATAATTTTTTCAACCGCCTGTGCAGGGCATTCAATATTTATGCAGCGCCATGCGGCTTCGCCTTCTTCTTTAAATAACTCGCTTGCGCAAACCGGACAATTTTTTGGATATTTTATTTCTTCTTCTTTTCCTGTTCTTAATTCCGGCAATGATTTTACAATTTGAGGAATAACATCGCCGGCTCTCTCAACTAAAATTGCATCACCAATTTTTAAATCTTTTTCTCTGATATAATCTTCATTGTGCATCGAAATACTTGTAACGGTTACGCCGCCGATGTGCACAGGTTCAATCTTTGCAACGGGAGTAATTGCGCCGGTTCTTCCAACATTAAATTCAACTGCTTTTAATTTACTCGTGGCTTGCCGCGATTTAAATTTAAAAGCAATGGCCCAGCGCGGATGATGCGAAGTCATTCCTAATTTATCCTGTAATGAAAGATCGTTTACTTTTATTACCATGCCATCAATTTCATAAGGTAAATCGTCTCTTTTATTTTCATATTCCAAACAATAATCAATAACATTTTGAATTCCCTTCACAACTTTTTTTTCTTTTTCAGGGCTGCGGAAACCAAGCCCCCACAAGAGCTTCAGCGATTGTGCATGCGTTTCAAACGGCACATCTTTACGTTTAAGATTTTCTTTTGAATGATTTTTTTCATCAGATATTTGCAAACCTTCTTTTGTGGTATAATCACTTATATGATATAAAAAAGCTTCAAGCCCGCGCTTACCTGCTTCTCTCGGATCAACCATTCGTAAACTTCCGCTCGCAGCATTACGCGGATTAGCAAGAACGGGTAAATTATTTTCCATGCGCTGCTCATTAAATTTTTTGAAAGTATTTTTATTAATTAATACTTCGCCGCGTATTTCTATTTGCTGAATGCCATAATCTGAAAACCTTGCTGATAAAGGGATTGAGCGAATTTGCTTAATGTTCACCGTAACATCTTCGCCTTCTACACCATCTCCGCGTGTTGCGCCCCGAATTAAAACATCATCTTCATAAATTAATGAAATACTTGCGCCGTCAAATTTCGGTTCAACACAATATTCAAGCTCATTCAATCCTGATAATTCTCTTGCTTTTCTATCCCAATCAATTAAATCATCTGCGTTGTAAGAATTATCCAAACTTAACATAGGAACTAAATGCTGCACTGTTGGAAATTCTTTTGTAAGTGTTTTTCCAACACGTTGCGTGGGTGAATCATTTGTAATTAATGCAGGATTTTCTTCTTCAATTTTTTGCAGTTGTTTGTATAATTTATCGTATTCAAAATCTGAAATCAACGGATCGCTTAAAATATAATAACGATATTCATGAAAACGCAAAACGTCTTTAAGCGCGGGCAAATCGTCTTTTGCAAGCATATCTTTTTTAAGAAAATGCTGTGTTTTATTTTGCAATTCTTTTGTTTTTTTTTCAGAATACATATTTTGCAAATTGAGTGATAAAGTTAACTGAGATTTTTTCTTTTCAAAATCAATGCATTCTTTAAACACTTAAAGCCAAATGTGTGTTATGTACACAATAAATAAATGTGTATCTTAACGTTCGCAATTAAAAATTTCTGCCTTTTGAAACATTCATTCTAACAGCTTCCATCATGAAAAAAAATAATGCTGCCACTATTTCTTTTAAAAGCGGGCGATTAATAAAAGATGCTGCACGCCTTGTTGCATCATACCCGAAAGCTGCTGTAACTGTTGACTGTGTAATTTTTGGGTTTGAAGAAAATGAACTGAAAGTATTATTGATAAGAAGCGATTTGGAAGTATATAAAGGCAAATGGTCGCTGCTTGGAAATATTGTAAATGATGATGAAAAACTTGATGATGCGGCTTACCGTGTTTTAAAACAAAGAACAGGTATGGATGATGTGTTTCTTGAACAGGTAAAGACTTTCGGCGATCCCAAACGACATCCGGGTGGCAGAGTTATTACGGTTGCTTATTGTTCATTATTAAATATCGAGCATCACAAAATAAAAGTGATGGATAATGAATTGCACTGGCACAATGTTCCATGTTTGCAGGACATGGCATTTGATCATAAAAAAATTATTGATGTTTGCTACAAGTGGCTCCAGAAGCGCATTCAGGAGCATCCGCTCGGTTTTAATTTATTGCCTGATAAATTTTCGCTTCGCGAATTACAAAATTTATACGAGGCAATTTTAAATATTAAATTAGACAGAAGAAATTTTCGTAAAAAATTTTTTTCAATGGATTTTTTAATTGATACAGGCGAATTTGAAGATGATGTTCCGCACAGGCCAGGAAAACTTTATAAATTTAATTTTCAAAAATATGAGCGCAATAAACGCAAGTGGATTGGCATTGATTTTTAAAATTAAATTACTAATCATTTTTTCGTTGCTATCGTTTCAATTTAAAAAAGTTTTTAATCAAGTTTGCACATTCTTGTTCAAGAACAGCTTTTATTATTTTTGTTTTTGGATGAAAAATTTGGGCTTCATTTTGTTCTTCAGGAAAAGAACTAATATATTTTCTGTATCCGTTTTTTTCATCTTTTGCTCCATAAACAATGCAAGCTATTTTAGTCCAGTATAAAGCACCGCAACACATTAAGCAAGGTTCTATAGTTACATATAAAGTTGCATCGGGCAAATATTTTGCGCCCAGATAATTACAAGCAGAAGAAATGGCTAAAATTTCGGCGTGTGCTGTTGCATCGTTTAATTTTTCTACCTGATTATGTGCGCGTGCAATTATCTTATTATTTATCACGATTACAGCACCAATCGGCACTTCATCTTCATCAAAAGCTTGCTGCGCCTCATTTAGAGCGTGTTGCATAAAATATTCGTGATCGTATTTTATCATGCAACTAAATTAAGAAAAACTGATAAGCGCAAAGCATTTTAAAATGAAAGGTTTTAATTTATCTTTAAAACAAATAGTTTAAAAATAAATGAATAAAGCAATTATTTTAACCAATGGTTTGTTTGCAACCGATATTGCGAAAACGGCGCATGGTTTAATTCGCGGAACAGAACGTTATGAAATTGCAGGTGTGGTAGATGCATCGAATGGTGGAAAAGATGCAGGGGAAATTTTAGATGGAAAGTTTAGAAATATTCCTATATTTTTTTCTGTTGATGAAGCTGTTTCAAAAATAAATGACATAAAATTTTGCATTATCGGAATAGCAACTGTTGGCGGCGTATTGCCCGAAAAAATGTTGCCATTAATTGAATTGTGTATTACAAAAAAAATTTCTATTGTAAATGGGCTGCATGAATTTCTTTCGGAAAAAAAAGAATTAGTTGAATTAGCAAAACACAATAATGTTGAGTTAATTGATGTAAGAAAACCAAAGCCAAAAAATGAATTGCATTTTTGGAGCGGACAAATTTTTAATATTTCTGTGCCGATAATTGCAGTGATGGGAATGGATTGTGCAATTGGAAAACGAACAACATGCCGCATGATTAAACAAGCTTGCAAAACAGAAAACATAAATGCACAAATGATTTTTACCGGACAAACAGGGTGGCTGCAAGGAGAAAAATATGGATTTATTTTCGATTCAACTTTAAACGATTTTATTGCTGGGGAACTTGAACATGCTATTGTTATTTGCTATAAAGAAACCAATGCAGATGTGATTCTAATTGAAGGCCAGAGCGCATTACGCAACCCGAGCGGACCTTGCGGAACTGAATTTTTAATTTCAGGAAATGTAAAAAATGTAGTGCTGGTTTATTCACCAAAAAGAAAATATTATGATAATTTACCGGAGTGGGGCGAAATTCCGCCGGTGGAAACTGAAATAGAAATCATTAAGAAATTTGGTTCAAAAGTTTTGGCGCTTGCATTAAATACAGAACATTGCACAACCGAAGAAATTTTGTTCTTTCAAAAAATGTATGAAGAAAAATTGAACATCCCTGTTCTGCTTCCATTGCAACAGGGCGTTGAAAAAATTGTTTCTTTCATTCAGCAATTAATCTATAAAAAATGAAAATAAAATCGGTTAAAGTTTATCGTAAAAATCTTTTTTTAAAAAAACCTTATACAATTGCATATGAAACTATTTCTTCAGGTGAAAATATTTTTTTAGAAATCAATTTAGAAAATGGCATGTATGGAATTGGCGCAGCAAATCCTTCTTTTGAAGTTGTTGGCGAAACGCCTGAACAAACTTTTCAGAATTTAAATTCAGATTTTTTTCAAAAGTTCGCTGGAAAAAACATTTGTTTATTTAATCAATTAATTGATGAAACAAAAAATCAATTTCCAAACCTGCCCGGAACGCAGGCTGCAGTTGATATTGCGCTGCACGATGCATTTTGTAAATTCTTAAATATTTCTGTTGTTGATTTTTACGGAAGAAAAATAAATTCGTTGCCAACTTCGGTAACTATTGGAATAAAAAATGTTGAAGAAACTTTACTCGACGCTGAAAGCTATGCTCAGAAAGGCTTTCAGGTTATAAAAGTAAAAATCGGTTTAAATGTTGAAGAAGATATTGAGCGAATTATAAAACTTCGTGAAAAATTTTCAAACAGATTAAAAATTCGTGTGGATGCAAATCAGGGTTACAATTTTAAAAAATTGAAATTTTTTCTTGATAAAACAAAACATGCAAATATTGAATTAATAGAACAGCCATTAAAAGCTGGGAACGAAAAAGAATTGCTGAAATTTGATTTTGAAACAAGAAAATATTTTACAGCCGATGAATCACTTAAGAATGCAGAAACTGCCTTGCAATTTACTGCTGAAAAATTTTTTGGCATTTATAATATTAAGTTGATGAAATGTGGCGGAATCAAGAGCGCGCTTGAAATTGCAAGCATTGCAAAACATGCTGACATTGAACTTTTTTGGGGCTGCAATGATGAAAGTATTGTAAGCATTAGCGCCGCTTTACATGCAGCATTTGCTTGCGCAAATACTAAATATATTGATCTTGACGGCAGCTTCGATTTGGCAGAAGATATTGTAAAAGGTGGCTTTATTTTAGAAGATGGATACATGCACCCAAACGGATTGCCAGGCTTGGGTGTTAATAAAATGTAATCATCTACTTAAAAAAAATTAGTTACCTTTTTTGGCAAAAAAATATTATTTCATTGCAGTTACGGGAAGTGCTGCTTGCGGCACAACATTGTGTATGGGCTTTGTAGATTTTAAATAAGCAAAAATTGCTTTTAATTCACCATCATTCATATTTTTAAAAAATTGCCAGGGCATCGGCGGCAATATTTGTCTCGCACTGTCAAGGCTATCGCTTGCAGAAGCCGAAGAGCCGCCTGCAGTCTTGTTTTGAGAGCATTCGCTAAACAGACATGCAGCAAAAATAATTACAAAAGAAAAAATAATTGATTGAAGTTTCATAGCAGTAGGGTTTAAAAAAATGAAAGGATTTTAAGCGGATTTTTGAGTTTTGGTTTGCTATTGTAAAGTTTATTTTTTTATTTAATAAAAACAATAGAAAAATTAAAATGTTTTCAACTTGATTTTTTTTTAATTGAATTGAAAACTTAATTGCTGATTTTTTCTTTTAATTTCTTCTTTTTATAATCTTTAATGTTTACATATAAACTTGCTGCAAGACTTGTAACAAAAACGATAAGAGTTGTAGCATCTACAATTCGTGAAGAAAAATTTATACCTGTTAATTTAAGCAGCAAAAGCGAAATATAAGAATTAGGGTCGTTTCTGAAACCCAGATGCTGCCTTACTTTCCAGTGCCAGTCTGTACAAAAACAATAACCCCAGCCATACCAAATGCCAAGTATAAACCATGAGAAACCAGTTAACAAAAGTGTGTAAAGATTCCATTTTCTTGTGCGGCGAAATATCCATCCAAATGAATTAAATAAAATTAAGAAGGTATGAAAGAAAAAGAAAAAATAGTTTAGAAATTCATACCACATAAAATTTTTTTGATTCATTTTCTATTCCACGCACAAAAACAAAAAGCCATCCGCAAACGAATGGCTTTTATCGTAAAAAAATATTTTCTATAGTTTTTTAACCATGATATTTCTGAACCAAACTTCATTGCCATGATCCTGCAATGCAATATGACCTTTAGTAAATGTGCCAAAGCCGGGCATATCTTTAAACTTACTTCCGGCAATTAATTTTTTCCAGTTATCATCCCATAAAGTTGTTGAAATAACTTTTGTTCCGTTCAAAAACAAATTGAGTTTTCCTTTATTGCTGATGATCTCAACGTGATTCCATTCACCGGCAGGCTTTACTGTTTCTTTAGAATCAGAAATTAAATCATACAAATCTCCTGCCCGGTGTTTGGGTATTTTTGCATCGGGATGACAAGAGTTATCGAGCACCTGCATTTCCAGTCCGGTGTACCAGGTTTCTTTATATTGCGGCGTTTCCTGAACATAAAATAAAATACCACTATTTCCGCAGGGCGAAATTTTCCATTCAACTTTAAAATCAAAATTATCAAACTCATCATTTGTTATAATATCGCCGCCGCCCTTTGATTGATAACCGTTTTTTGCAGCAGCATTTAAATGAATAGTGCCGTTATCAACTTTCCATGCGCTGCCTGCAGTGGTTTGATGAAATGTATGCCAGCCATCTAAAGTTTTACCGTCAAACAAATTTATCCAGCCTGTATCGCCGGCTGTATTTGGCTGAGAATAAATTTTCGTCATAAAAAAGAGTGCGATAATTGATAAGAAAAATTTCATTTTATTTTGTTTTAAGGAGAAGAATATATTTTACCATTTGTTCTGCATCTGCTTCAGACAACTGCGGATGCGGCGTCATAGGTATTGTACCCCAAACGCCCGAACCACCTGCAATTACTTTATGTGCGAGATAAGTTACGGCGGTATCAACACCTGCATATTTATTGGCAACATCCTGATATGCAGGCCCGGTAAGCTTTTCACTTATCTTATGACAAGTTAAACAATCGCTTTGTGCAATTAAAGCTAATCCTTTTTTATAATCAGGATTTGTGGTAACATCTGCGGTGGAAGATGTTGATGCAGCACTGCTGTCTGCAGAGGAATTATTATTGCTGCTATTATTTCCGCAAGCAATAATTAAAGAAGCAATTGCAAATGTTAGAAAATACTTTTTCAAAGTTTATTGTTTTATATTTTTGATGAAGATGTTTAAAATCAAAAATTAAATATATAAATATTTTTTTAAACTGATCATTTACTAATAAATGTATCTTTTTTATTAACTGATGTGTCTTTATTATTATTTAAAGAAAGGATGTATTTTGCCATTTGCGATGCCTGTTGTGGCGTAACCGTTGGATGTGCCGGCATAACTGTGTTTCCCCACGCGCCAACGCCGCCTTTAATTATTTTGTAGGAAAGATTTTCGATATTACTTTGCGTTAACGCATATTTTTGAGATATCTGCATGTAAGAAGGACCTACATTTTTTTCATTTAATTTATGGCAACTTAAACAATCGTTAGATGTTAAAAGCCTTGCCCCTTCTGCGTTAGATGAATCTGAAAACGACTTTCCGGTATTTATTAAACTATCTGTTGATGCGGTTTTTCTGGTTTCGTTTTGATTGCCGCATGCCGTAAGAGCAATTAATAAAATTATTGCTAAGAATTTCATAAACAAAATTTAAGGTCAACAACTTAATGAGATTAATGCAATCCTAATATTGTATGATTCAAATTTTCATCCGCACCCGTTGACGCAAAATCATCGAATGCTTTTTCGGTTACACGAATAATATGATCTTTAATAAAAACTGCGCCTTCTCTTGCACCATCTTCAGAATTTTTTAAACAACATTCCCACTCCATCACTGCCCAGCCTTTAAAATTATACGCTGCTAATTTACTAAAGATACTTTTAAAATCAACCTGCCCATCGCCTAAAGAACGAAATCTTCCGGCGCGATTTATCCAGCTTTGATAACCACCATAAACACCTTGCTTTCCGGTTGGATTAAATTCTGCATCTTTTACGTGAAACATTTTTATACGTGTATAATAATTGTCAATATAATCCAAATATTTTAAACATTGCAAAACAAAATGCGATGGATCATACAATAAACAAGCTCTTGAATGATTGTTCACTTTTTCTAAAAACATTTCGTAAGAAATTCCATCGTGCAAATCTTCGCCGGGATGAATTTCATAACAAACATCAACGCCGCACTCATCAAAATAATTTAAAATAGGCAACCAGCGATTTGCTAATTCTGTAAAACCTGTTTCAATTAAACCGGCGGGCCGTTGCGGCCATGGATACACATAAGGCCAAAGTAAAGAGCCGCTGAAAGTAGCGTGGGCATTGAGCTGCAGGTTTTGTGATGCTTTTGCTGCCCACTTTAATTGTTGAATTGCCCACTCTGTTCTTGCTTTAGGATTATTGTGCACTTCTTTCGGTGCAAAGCCATCAAACATTGCATCATACGCCGGATGCACGGCAATTAATTGACCTTGCAAATGTGTTGATAATTCGGTTATTTGCATTCCGCATTCGTTTACCAAACCTTTTAATTCATCTGCATAAGTTTTACTTTCGGCAGCTTTTTGCAAATCAATGCAGCGCGCATCCCACGTTGGAATTTGCACACCAATAAAACCAATACTTTTTGCCCATTGGCAAATAGATTTTAAATTATTGAACGGCTCCTCATCGCCCATAAATTGTGCAAGAAAAATTGCAGGACCTTTAAGTGTTGTCATATGGTTATTAATAAATGGAATAATTATTTACCAATCGTTCTGTTATAAATAAAGCTTTCGTTGCGTCGCACACTTGTACGCTTTGTTCGCTATGCAACAATGATTAGCTATTTTATTGGTCTTGCCAATTTATTCCCGTAAATATAAAATCTTCATTTGAATCGTCAGCTAATCCTCCCATCAAAAGCGAAATGTAAAAATCTGCATTTAGTAATATGCCTTTTAAATCTTCAAGAACTATTTGTAATCTTCCATATTGTTCACTATCAAAAGAAATGTCCCACTTTTTTTCTTCATTAATAAAGTGATAAGCATTATTTATGCTTATAATTTTTCCAAGATAAACATGCGCATCATTCTCTTTTTCTGTGTTCCAGATCAATAAGGCTATAGTTTTATCTTTTATAATGTTATATTCAATCATAAACTTATTAAATCAATTTTGTCATCATTTCACACGACAAACTCCATCCACTTTTCTTTTGATTGATTTGACGCAACCACATTATCAATAAATGCCATTCCTCTCACACCTTCTTCCACTCTTGGATAATCTAACATTTCTTTTGTTGGCTCTTTGCCTTCAATTTTTGCAGATAATGTTTGCGCAAAATTTCTATAGATATTTGCAAACGCTTCCAAATATCCTTCGGGATGTCCACCCGGCGTTCTGCAATTATGTTTTGCAATGTCTGATAAATAGCCATTTCCTGCACGATAAATTTCTGCAGGTTTATCCAACCATTTCACAAGCAAAGTATTTGGTTCCATCTGCGCCCATTCAATGCCACCTTTTTCGCCGTAAATGCGAATCTTCAAAGCATTTTCTTCGCCCGCTGCAACTTGCGATGCCATTAAAACGCCGTGTGCGCCGTTATCAAATTTTAATAAAACATTTCCATCATCATCTAAAGCTCTGCCTTCAACAAACACATTTAAATCAGCGCAGAGATGTGTAATTTTTAATCCCGAAATATATTCCGCTAAATGCGCTGCGTGCGTTCCAATGTCGCCCATGCAACCGCTTTTACCGCTGCGTTTCGGGTCAGTGCGCCAAGCTGCCTGCCTGTTGCCTTCACGTTCGCTTAATTTACTCAACCAGCCTTGTGGATACTCAACTAAAATCTTTCTAATTTTTCCAAAAACATTTTCCGCAAACATTTGTTTTGCCTGTTTCACCATCGGGTAACCGCTGTAAGTGTGCGTTAAGCAAAGCAACAATCCGGTTTCATCAACTTTTTGTTTGAGTTGTTTTGCTTCGTCCAAAGTGAAAGTCATCGGTTTTTCAATCACAACATTAAAACTATTTTCAAGCGCAAGCATCGCCGGAGCAAAGTGCGCAAAATTCGGCGTAACAATCGTTATAAAATCTATGCGTTTATTTGCATCGAGCATACTTTCCTTTTTAATCATTTCCTCATACGATGTGTAAATTCTATCTTCAGGTAAAAACAACATTTTTCCCGATTCAATTGCAACTTCAGGATGCACGCTTAATGCGCCGCAACTGAGTTCTATCAAGCCATCCATGTTTGCAGCAATGCGGTGAACGGCGCCAATAAACGCATCTTTTCCGCCGCCAATCATTCCCATTCTTAATTTTCGATTCATGATTTTTAATGATTAATGATTAATTAGTAACGATTAGTGAAATAATAATTTCTATTCATCACAAAATTCATTACAAATTGAAATTTTATTTTTCAGCAAGTAAAATTTTTTTTAAATTTTTACTTTTGAATTTTGAATTTTCTTCAATTAATTAAAAATAAAAAATTAGTTTTAGCCAACGATTTTTTCTTCAATTTATCCTGCTAAATTTAAAACGATATGCAAACCATTAACCCAGCTATCAAACGTAAAGAGCTTTTTCTTGCAGCCAGAATTGCACTCATTTTTACTGCAATGACTTTCGCTTTCCGTGCATCCTTAGAAGGCGTTTGGAGCCACGATTTTAATTTAACCAAAGAACAATTGGGATGGATTTTTAGTCCTGCATTTTGGGGCTTTACTTTAGCCATGATGTTTGGCGGACCATTGGTTGATGTGATGGGAATGAAACGCATTTTAGGTCTTGCATTTATCGGTCATATTTTAGGAGTTATTTTATATCTCACCGCAAAAACGCCAACCGTTTTATTTTTTGGAACTGTGTGCATCGGCATCGGCAACGGAATGGTTGAAGCAGCCTGTAATCCTTTAACTGTAACGCTTTTCTCTGAAAACAAAACAACCATGCTCAACCGTTTTCATGTTTGGTTTCCCGGCGGAATTGTTGTTGGCGGTTTACTTTCTTATTTATTCATCGAGCGCCTTGGAATTGACTGGCATTATTTAATTGCAACTTTATTTATTCCCGCTGCGATTTATAGTTTTCTGTTTTTCAAACTAAAATTTCCGCAAACAGAAAGAGTAACGAGCGGCGTTAGTACAAGGCAAATGTTTTTATCTTGCTTGAGCCCGCTTTTTATCATCATGGTTTTGTGTATGTTTATGACCGGCGCAACCGAATTGGGAACCAACACATGGATTGTTGCTTTACTACAAGGCGCAAATGTTTCAGGAATTTTAATATTAGTTTTTATAAATGGATTGATGGCTTTGGGAAGATCATTTGCCGGACCGGTTGTGCATCGTT
Source organism: Chitinophagaceae bacterium (assembly GCA_051004255.1). Taxonomy (GTDB): domain Bacteria; phylum Bacteroidota; class Bacteroidia; order Chitinophagales; family Chitinophagaceae; genus JBPCKN01. The sequence continues at coordinate 257,562 of JBPCKN010000002.1, forward strand.
TAAATCCAAATGGTATGCTGATTTTTTCTGCATTATTTGCATTAATCGGATTATTTTTATTGAGCAGAGCCAGCGGCTATGCTGCATTTGGCGCGGCTTTCGTGTTTGCAGCAGGCGTTTGTTTTTTCTGGCCAACCATGTTAGGATTTGTTTCAGAATATCTTCCAAACACAGGCGCATTGGGTTTATCGCTGATGGGCGGCGCGGGCATGTTTTCTACTTCTTTAATTGTGCCGATTATGGGTCACTGGTACGACAATTTTAAAAGCGCAGCGGTTGCAAGTGGTTTAAGCGATGCTGCAGCAAATGCAACAGCAGGTTCGCAAACATTTTTGAAAGTTGCAATTATGCCTGCAATTTTAATTGTTGTGTTTACAGTAATTTATTTTTCAAAAAGAAAATACTATCAGCAACATCATCTTCATCGTGCTGCACCGGTTGACCCGGTTGGCGAATTATAAAAAACATTTTTTATGAGCAACAGAAGAACAGTAATTAAAAATATGCTCGCAGGTTCTGCGGCGCTTGCAGCAGGAAATATTTTATCGTCTTATTCGCCGCAATTAAACAATAAAAAATTTAAGTTGAAAGGAAATATTAATCATTCCGTTTGCAGATGGATATTGAGTGAATTATCGCTCGACGAACTTTGCGAAGTTGTAAAAAGCATCGGCTTTAATGCAATTGATTTGCTGGGTCCTAAAGATTGGCTAACAGCACAAAAACATGGTGTTTATTGCTCGATGTGTTACACTGCAGGCGAGTTCACAAATAATTTGTATAACGGATTTGCGCATGCAGATGACCACGCTCAATTAATTAAAGATTATTCTGATGTAATTCCGTTAATCGCGAAAGCAGGTTATAAAGATGTGATTTGTTTTAGCGGAACGCGCAAGGGAATGGATGATGAAACCGGTTTTAAAAATTGTATTGTAGGATTGAAACAGGTTCTTCCGCTTGCGGAAAAAAATGGCATTACGATGCACATGGAATTATTGAACAGCAAAATTGACCACAAAGATTATATGTGCAATAAAAGTGCATGGGGCATTGAATTATGCAAGCGAATTAACTCCCCGAATTTTAAATTGCTGTACGATATTTATCACATGCAGATTGATGAAGGTGATATTATTAGAACGATTACTGATAACCATCAATATTTTGGACATTACCACACCGGCGGCGTTCCGGGCAGACATGAAATTGATGACACACAGGAATTGCATTATCCTGCAATTATGCGCGCAATCGTTGCAAGCGGATTTAAAGGTTATGTTGCGCAGGAATTTATGCCAACATGGAAAGATAAAGTTGCATCGTTGAGAGAGGCGATTGGAATTTGTGATGTTTGAGAAAAAGAAAAATATAATTGTGTGAAAAATAAAATCGCAATATTAAAATATGTATGAACAGTAAATTAAATCATGAAAAATCAAATCGCTCCGCAACAAAGTTCAATTATGCCATGGCTTTCAGTAAACGATGGAGAAAAAGCAGAAAAATTTTATAAAACCGCTTTTGGTGCAACTGAAACTTATCGTTTCCAAAATCCTGATGGAGGTTTGGTATTAAAGCTTTCGGTTGTTAAGCCGGCTTCATTTTCATTTGCACTATCGCTTAAATTTAATGGCTTCAAAAGATGAACGTTGTCATTATTAAGCAACATGGAGGTTAGGCACATCTCTGTGTTGCTTCCAAAATGAACCATAATAAAAATCGTTCAAAAATTTATTTCTTGCAGACATATCTTTAAATCCGTGAATCCAAAAAAATTATCATCAAAACTTTTTACTTTGTACTGATCCCAATGTATATCCTTCAAGTTCATTTTGAGATTGGATAAAATTCTCTTCAAAATAATTTATAAAATCATCACGTCGTCCTTGTTTAATTAAATAATTGCGCAGCTCAATAACTTTAATATTTTGATTTGAATTTAAGGTTTGCTTTATTATACTATTTTTTTTCTAAAATACATAAACTAAATTTTTGAAATGTCGAAGAGATTTTTAATTAAAAGAATATTTCAATTTGATATTATCATGAAAGCACAAATGCAAAACAAGTAATTAAATATCTTTACAACAAGTACTTACATAATTGTATCCTACATACCAATAAGTTACTATTATTGTTTACCAACATATTAAAAAATCTTAAAATGGAAAAAAATGCTACACTAAAGCTTTTTGCGCCGTTGATTACGCTTTTCAGCGCATAGGTGGAAATACAAAGGGAGGATATTATGGACAAGGGTTTCAGCGAAATTAAAAACAGAAAAAGCAACAATTTTTTGCGCCTTTCCTGTAAGGTAGCCCCTATCGAACAAATGTCGAACTCTTTTCTTGAAGATTTAAAATTATTGGTAAGATTGGCAGCTTGACTACTATGTGGTGTTAAAGATATACTTAAAGTAAATGGGTCAAAATAAAAGATACTGCTCCTGGCAACTTTAATGAATGGTTAAGATCAACAGGATTTCTTAGGTAATACAATTATAATACAAGTAAATCAAAAAACATCAGTAATTTATAATAATGGAGTTTAACAAACAAAAATGGGGACTGATTATTCGGGTAAAGTAAAGGGATTTTTAAAACAAACAGTTAGATTTTAAATTCAAACATCATTCATCTGCGCCGTGCCAATGGCAGAGACTGGGACGGAATATTACATGTAAATCCGCAATTGAAAACAAGAGGCTTGCTGATGCTGTATAATCCCTTAAAAGAAAAAATTACAAGAACCATTCGTGTGCCTTTATATTATACGGGCTTAACTAAAACGGCAAAGATTGCTGAAAAAGCCAATGCTATAAAAGAATATAAATTAAACCGGGATTACAGCATCCTACTTTACTTCATACGTTTTCTTCTCCACACCAATGCCGGTTAGCTTTAGCGATTTCCAGTTTGCAGGGAGTTTTGTTTTTAACTGCACTATGCCTTTGTCGGTAATCTGCAAGCCGCCAAAACCATTGAGCATTGCCTGTAACATGCCGCCGGCGCCGGTTGCAAAATAAGGATTGTTGCCGGTTGCCGTTTCTGCAAGCACACCAAACGGAGGGCGCATGTTTGAAGTGTATCCATTTTTAAAAGCATTGTAAGCGCTGTCGGGCATTTGCAATCTTGAATATAAAATAGAAAAAATGGCATGTGTCATTGCAGGTCCTTCGCCAACTCGCGGCTCGTAATAATCTAAATCTTTTTTTATGTCGGCACCGGTTACTTCATGCAAAGGATAAGCGAGCAAATTCACATCAGCCTGTTTTATTTTTTCGCCGTTGTAAGCAGCATGTTCTTTTGTAACGCCGTCAGCAAATTTTAAGATGGGAATATTGTTGTAAACATTGAGCCAGTCTGCATTTGGCGCAATGCCCAAAATTTTTGCAGCTTGCGTTGCATAAAGCAAATTGGCTTTTGCCGCCGCATTCGTGAAAGCATTGTTGTCAACATTCTCCGCCCATTCATCGGCGGCAACAATATTTTTTATGTCATAATGATTGGGTCCATTTCTTTCAACACGGCTTGCCCAAAAATCTGCTGTTTCTTTTAAAATCGGATAACCTCTTTCACGCAGCCAGTTTTTATCCTGCGTAACGCAATAATAATTCCATGCAGCAATCGCAACATCAGCGGTGATGTGGTGTTCAAACGGTCCACTCAGCGCCCACACCGGCGTTTCTTCATTTCCGCTGGCAGCGCTTTCCCAGGGAAACATGGCGCCTTTGTATCCATGCGAATAAGCATTTTTTTCTGCAACATCCAATCTTTGAAAACGATATTCAATTAATGATTTTGCAATTTCAGGATGCAGCAATAATAGTGCGGGATACATCCATAATTCAGTGTCCCAAAATGTATGACCATTATAACCCAATCCGCTTAAACCCATCGGCGACAAACTGTAGCTCGTGCCTTCACGAACAAAAGAATATAAATGATACATCATGCTGTGCACATCGCGCTGCGTTGCATCATCACCTTCAATTATTATATCAGATTTCCAAAGCGAATCCCATACATTGTTATGAAATTGAATTAAATTTTTTGTTCCCTGTAGCGCAGCAAAAATGGTGAGTCGTTCAGCTTCGTTCAGCGGGTCATCATTTTGCGCAGAAGTAATTGCGGAACCAACAACAGCAAAATGATAAGTTTCTCCTGCCTTTAATCGCTTTTTAAATTTGAGCAGATGCATGTTGTTATCCCACATTTCATGAATAACATTTGGCTCGTTTCCATGCGGCTCATCAAAAATAAAACTGTTCGATGCAGCCATGAAAAGCTTGCCAGTCGGGCTTTTCGCAGTTGAAGTAAGCAAAGAAATCCGCACATGCGGACGGTCAATTTCATTATAATAATTTTCAACATCGCGCAGCATATCCGGCGCTTCCATCACACTTGCCGGAACAATTTCAATATCTTTTTTTGCAGTAATTGTTACATCAACCAAAGCTGTGTAAGGCAAATGGCGCAAAGAATAATAGGTATATTTTATGGTTGCTTTATCGTTGTAATCAAAAGTTGTAGTGAGATTGGCATGCTTCATATCCAGCGTTTGCTGAAAATTTTGAACCTGGTTAAAATTTTCAATTCGTGTCCCGTCAATATCCAAATACATGTTCACAAAATTGAAAGTTTTTAAAATGTTGCTCACTCTTCCGCGACCATAAGTATCGAATGCACCATTTAATACAACATCTTTTACCTGAAAAGGTATTGTTGAAGAAACAATTCCAATCATTCCGTTGGCAACTGTTTCTCCGTAATAATTGTTTGGGTCAATGGTTGTTGCTTTGATAGTCCAAACGTCTTGAGAGAATGGAGAATTGATAATTGAGAATAAAGAGATGAATAAAATAAACAAATTTTTTTTCATGGCAATTAATTGATGAAAGCAATTTAATTAATGATTATTTATTGGAGTATGTATTTATTTGACGAGCTTAAGTAAATTAATTAAGCTCGTTGTGTCACTCACTTGCATGTTCATTTCTTTATTCAGCAATAACTCATTTCTTCTTTCTAAACATATGAAGCGGAGCGTTGTTCATTGCAACAATAATATCATTGCCTTTCGAAGTTTTTATTTGCTTCACATCTCTTCCTTCGCCTTTAATAAATAATCCGCTTTCATTTGGATACATAAAATGAAATTTGTGTTGCGCATCTGCAATTAAAGTTGTTCCATAGCTTGCATCGAAGCGACCGGTTTGTGGTTTTAATCCGAAAAAATTTCCCGCAAGAAATAAATCAGTTATTCCGTCATTATTTAAATCAGTTGCAACAATCCCATAAACAGGCGAAAGCTGCGCCATTGTTGGCAATGGTTGCATTGAAAAGTTTCCTTTCCCGTCATTTATAAAAACACAAGTTTGCGTTTGCTGAACTAATAAAACAGATGCATGTTTTAATTGTTCGGGTGAAAAAATTTCATCAATTGTTTTCCCGGCATAATCCGAAAAATACAAAAACTTTTTTTTCAAAAAAGGAAGTTGCGATTCAATTTCTCCTTTCATAAAATAGGGATAAGCTTTGCCGTTTGTTTTGTAATAAACGGGAATGCATTCTGTTTGTCCGTTTTTATTAAAATCATCCACATACAATTTTGCCGGATGATTTGCATCTGCTTTGATGTTTGAATTCAATCCAAAATTTCCTGCAATTAAATCTGGTTTTCCATCGCCGTTAATATCAGCAACAGTTAAGCAATTCCACCAGCCTGAAGAATTTTTTATCTCATTTATTTTTTGAAATTTTCCATTCACAAATTTTAAAATCGTAACCGGCATCCAGTCGCCAACAACGATTAATTCTTTTTTTCCGTCGCCGTCAATATCTGCCCACTGCGCATCGGTAACCATTCCTAATTTTAATAAATCAGGCGCAACAATTTTTGTAACATCAGTAAAAGTTCCATCATCATTGTTCTGCAATAAAACGCTTGAAGGAATTAATCCATAATTTCCGGGAACACATCTTGCACCAATAAAAATATCCGGTTTCCCATCTTCATTAAAATTTCCAACACGCACACACGATGCATTCATACTCAGTGTTGGCAAAGCTTTATCGCTTCGTGTAAAATTCCCTCTGCCATCGTTCAAATAAATTCTTGGCCGCAAATAAGGTGAACCTTGCGACGCCTGGTTTCCGCCGGAGACAACAATTAAATCCAAATCGCCATCGCCATCAGCATCAAAAAATTCCGTGCCAATATTTTCAAAATATTTGTCTTTTATAAATTCAGGCTCCTGCTTTTGAATGAAAGAGCCATCTTTTTGCTGAATAAAAATTTTCGCAGTGTCAGCAAATGCGCTGCCCATATAAAAATCTTCTAAGCCATCGCCATTAACATCGCCGATTGCAATTTTTGGTCCTTCCGTTGAAAGCATTTTTGGAATTAATTTTTCAACATCAAAATCAACAAACTCATTTTCATGATGCGTAATATTTCCTTTAATAATTGATGATGTTACATTTTCATACAAAGATTTTTTTGGAGAAGTTACGGGTGCAAAATTTTCATTCGCATCTTTTTCATTTAATGTGATTGTTTGATTTGCAGCAATGTTTTTTATTGTTTGTTGTTTTTGATTAGGCCATTGCACAATTAAACTATCAATAATTTTTGTAGTGTGTAATCCAAAATTTAAAACAGGATCAACGCTGCTTTGAAAGCCGCGTTCAGGATTTTGTTCCAATAATTGCTGCTGATTATTTGCATAAATTCTAACCTTTGCTCCTACTCCAAAATTGTTTGGTGCAATTCCATTCAATTTTATTTTTAAAAAATGATGATGCAATTTTTCTGAAGTAATGTTGCGATAAATAAATGCCTCACCGTTTTCATTATTGATAACTAAATCCAAATCACCATCACCATCCAAATCGCCGTAAGCCGCGCCATTACTGAAGCTTGGCGTTGCAAAGCCTAATTGCTGTGATTCATTTTTAAAGAACAAATTTTTTTGATTTACAAATGCATAATTTGAAATTGGGGTTGAAGGAATTTTTTTTAGCAAGTCCTGAAAATTTAATTGACCGGTTTGTATCTGTTGCCGTGTTGCATCGCTGCTTGCAAAATCAAGAAAATCCTGGTCGGTTAAATCTTTTTGAATGCCGTTACAAACAAAAATATCTTTCCATCCATCGTTATCAAAATCAAAGCTCAAAGCGCCCCAGCTCCAGCCTGTTGCATCAACGCCGGCAAGCTGTGCAATTTCGCTGAACGTGCCATCATGATTATTTAGCTGCAAACAATTGCAGGTGAACTGATGATGAAAATCAACCTGATTTTTTGCAGCCTGCACGTCATAATCATCGAAGCGAATATTTGTTTTTAAACGGTAATCACTTTCGGGCAACATTTCTGTTGTGAAAATATCTGCGTAACCGTCGTTATTAATATCAGCCATATCCGAACCCATTGAGCCGTTGCTGATGTGCCCCATGGCATCATTAATTACTTCTTTAAATGTGCCGTTATGCTGATTGATGTAGAGATAATCTTTTTCAAAAAAATCATTCGAAACATAAATATCATCCCATCCATCGTTGTTTACATCGCCAACTGTAACGCCTAAACCGAATCCAATCGGACTGCTGAAAATTCCTGACTGCGCAGTTATGTCAACAAAATGTCCGTTATCATTTCGGTATAGTCTGTCACCATTTTCGGGATCAATAGCATTTCGCAGTTTGCTGTTGTAGCCAAAACTTTCATACGATTTAGGATTATTATTTAAAACAAAACAATCCAAATCACCATCATGGTCATAATCAAAAAAAACGGCTTGAGTTGATGCACCTTTATCATCTAAACCATACTGATGCGCCTCTTCTTTAAATGTTCCATCGTGCTGATTTATGAACAATTCATTTGCTCTGTCATCGCCGGGCATGATGCCTGCATTGCAAATATGAATATCGAGCCAGCCATCGCCGTTCACATCAGCCATCGTAACGCCGGTGTGCCATTTATGCGAACTTTTTATGGCTGCTTTTTCTGTAACGTCTTCAAATTTCCAGTTGCCTTTATTGATATATAATTTACATTCACCCTGATTGGAAACGAAAAAAATATCGGGCTTTCCATCGTTATTTACATCTCCGATTGCAACACCGCCCCCATTATAAAAATTATGATAATTGAAAATATTCATCTCCTTCATATCAACCACATTATTTTTAAAATCAATTCCGGTTTGAGAAGAAGGCAAAAGCTGAAATAAAAAGTTCTCAGAAGAATTATTTTTTTTTGAATTGCAGGAAAACAAAATAAAAATCAAGCAATATTTAACGAGAAAAAATTTTTGAGCCCCTATGTTTGGAAACATAATCAAAGATAAATTTATGGGCTAAATCTTCTGTGAAAATTAATAAAAATAAAAATTTAACTGTTGATTTTTATTTAATTAATGTTGTAGCTGCAAAAAATTTATAGAATTGTTATATGAAAAAATGGATAATTGGTATTTTTATTATTTCGGTTTTATCAACTGTAATTACTTACATTTTAATTCCAAACAATATAATTATATCGAATTTCGCATCTGTTAAATGTAATTCAGACGGAGCATTCCGATCCTTGTCTCAAATAAATAATTGGATAAGCTGGTGGCCTTCAAATGCTTCTGACAACGCTGAAGATTCTATTGATAAAAAAAAATTTCTTATTTATACAGAAGACAGATACTGTGTTACGCAAGTAAAAAACTATATAATTGATGTATTGATTGAACACAATGATTTAAAAATAAACAGTACGATAAATTTGTTTCCTTTATCAATATATTCGGTTGAAATAAACTGGAAATGTACACTTAACGCCAGTTTAAATCCAATAAAAAGGATACAACAATACATGGAGGCTGTTAAGATCAAAAAAAATATGGCAGATATTTTAAAAACCCTTTCATCCTTTTTAAGTAAAAATGAAAATGTTTATGGAATAAAGATTGAAAAGACTTCAACAAAAGATACTTTATTGGTAGCTACAAAATCAGAGTTTGATTTTTATCCTTCAAATTCAAATGTGTATGATTTAATTAATATTCTGAAAAAATATATAAACAAACAAAGAGCAACACAAACCGGATACCCTATTATAAATATTACCCAATTAAGTGCAAAGCAATTTCAGCTGATGGTAGCTATTCCAACAAACAAAGAACTAAAAAATGAAAGAAATATTTTTTTCAAAAGAATGATTCCGGGCAATTTTTATACAACAGAAGTAAAGGGCGGAAATTATACTGTAAATAATGCATTAAACAATTTGCAATTATATATGCAGGATTATCAAAATACAGAAATGGCAATTCCTTTTGAAGCTCTTATTACAGACAGAATCATGGAGCCTGATAGTTCAAAATGGATTACCAGAATTTATCAGCCCACTTATTAATTGCTATAATTAATTAACTGGCTTTTTATTTCTTAAACTGAATCACCATTGCACTGTCATTATTTCGCGCAAGAACATAAGCTTTTTTTCCTGCAATATTTATTGGTCGAATGTGGCGAACTTGTCCTTTAATTTGCAATCCATTGATTGTTTCGGCAGAAAATTTATTGTTGCCTTTATTTAATAAAATCGTTCCAAAATCTGCATCATATCTACCCATCTGAATATTATTTTCATAGTAATTTCCAACAAGCAAAATATCAGGCAAATTATCTCCGTTCGCATCAACAGCAATAGCATCTTTTAACGATGAAAGCTGCGCCTGCCATGGCATTGGCTGAATTGTAAAATTCAGGTTTCCATGATTTATTAAAATTGCATTTTCAAAATAATTTGCTGTTAATGTATCTGCTGATTTTAATTTTTCTTTTGTGAAAATATCCTGCAAAGATGCTTTCGCAAAATCTTCTGCATATAAAAAATGTTTTTTTATTATTGGTATTTGTTTTTCGAGTTCGCTTTTATTTGCAAACGGTAATTCCCTTCCATTCAAATAATAAGTAAGCACTTGTTCTTTTTTTCCGTTGTCGTCAAAATCGTTGTAATACATTCGCGCCGGCTCTTTATCTGATGCTTTTAAACGACTGTTTAATCCAAGGTTTCCGGCAATTAAATCAATGTTGCCATCGTTGTTTAAATCAACCGGCAAAATAAAGTTCCACAAGCCTTTTTTATCAATCAATATTTTTTCTGTGAATATTCCGTGATGATTTATAAACGCAACAATTCCACTCCACTCAAGTGAAAAAATCAAATCTTTTTCGCCGTCTTTATTCAAATCAAACCACAACGCATTTGTAACGAACCCTATGTGGGATAAGCCTTTCGCGTATTTTTCAGTTACATCATTAAAATGCCCTGTGCCATCATTTTGCAGCAAATAAGATTGCGGAATTTTTCCATAGTCCCACGGCACACTTCTTCCTCCAATAAATAAATCAACCGAACCATCATTATTAAAATCACACGGCGCAACAACAGAGGCATTTACAAATAAATTGCTGAAGGCATTATTCAGCTTTGTGAAATGCGATTTGCCATCATTCAGATAAACTCTTGGCGTTAGATGTTCATCAGGACCGTAATATTCATTTCCTCCGCTTGCAACTACCAAATCCAAATTGCCGTCATTGTTCACATCAGTCCAGCATGCGCTCACATCTTCATCCATACTGTCTTTCAACATTTCAGGCTGCGGCGAACGAATGAATTTTCCGGAAGGCTGCTGCAAAAAAATTGCGTTCCTGTTTCCTTTTGAAGAGCCAATAAAAACATCTTCTAATCCATCATGATTTATATCAGCAACAGCAAGCGCAGGTCCTTCAGTTGAAAGCATGTGCGGAATTAAAGGCTCGCGGTCAAATTCAGGAAAAACATCTTCAACATGTTTATATTTTAAATCTGTTTTACTCGTAATATCTTCCATTGGCTTTGTTGGATTTTTCCAATGTTCAGTGATTGTTGTGTAATCAAACTTTGGAAGATTTTTTTGGTATTGAATAGTAAGAAAAAAATTATTTTTTGAATATTGAATTTGCTGATAATTATTGTCTGGCCATACAAGTAAAATGGAATCAACTTTTGTATTCGCTAATCCAATGTGGATGGGCGTTTGCATGCTCGATAAAAAACCGCGAACCGGATAATTTTCATACGTTCTGATTCCGCCGTTTGCAAACACAATTATTTTTGCCCCAATTGCATTAATGTTTTTCTCAGAGCCTTTTAATTTTATTTCAAGAAAAGGTTCATCTTTTTTATCGTTCGATTTATTTTGATAAAGTAATGCAGGCGCATCAACATTATTTACCACAACATCAAGGTCGCCGTCGTTATCAAAATCTGCATACACAGCGCCGTTTGAGTACGTTGGTTCAATTCCTTTCACTGCGTTATTTACATCCTGAAAAACTAAATTTCCATCATTTTTAAAAAAGCGATTCGGCACTTTTTTTTGCGGAAATTTATTAATCAGCGCTAAATCGTTTGCGCTTAAATCTCCGGTTTTCATTTTTGCCTGCAGTGCATCATCCGAAACATAATTTACATAATCAATATCATTTAATCTTTTTGAAATTCCGTTGGAAATAAATAAATCTTTCAATCCGTCATTATCAAAATCCATGAGTAGCGGCGCCCAACTCCAATCGGTTGCAGCAACGCCGGAATACAAACCAACTTCGCTAAACATTCCATTGCGCCGATTAAATTGCAAATTATTTCTTGTGTATTGATAATTGTAACCATAACCTAATTTTTCATAAAATAAATCGTACTCATCTTCACCTAAAGAACGTTTTAAAATTTCTGCATCGGAAGGCAACATATCCATCGAAATAATTTCAGGATAACCATCATTATTTAAATCTGCAACATCAACACCCATTGTAAACTGGCTTGTGTGCATCATGCGGTTTGTAAGGTCTTCCTTAAAAGTTCCGTTGTGCTGATTAATGTAGAGATAATCGTTTTCATGAAAATCATTTCCAACATAAATATCAGGATAACCATCTAAATCAATATCTGAAACGGCAATGCCCAAACCATAACCCAACACCGAACTGTGAATGCCGGTTTGTTTTGTAACATTAGTAAAAGTTCCGTTGCCATTGTTTCGAAAAATTCTGTCGCCGGAAATAAAGCTTTCCTTTTTTAATAATGAATCGCGAATACCAAAAGTTCCGTTTTGGTGAATAGAATGATTCATTAAATACATATCCAAATCGCCATCGCCATCGTAATCAAAAAAAACTGCCTGCGTGCTGAAACCGGAAAAATCCAAGCCATATTCATGCGCTTCATCTTTGTAATATGGCACGCCGGTTTTATCAATCCCCTGGCAAATCAATAATTGATTATGGCTGTGCAATGTTTTATAATTTCCAACGCGACAAATGTAAATGTCAAGCAAACCATCATTGTTAATATCAACAACAGAAACGCCGGTTGACCAGCCACCATCTTCAGGAATTTTTGCTTCCGATGTTACATCTTTAAATTTTAAATTTCCTGTATTCAAATACATTTTATTATCGCCTTGATTCGATGTAAAAAACAAATCAATTTTTCCGTCGTTATTAAAATCGCCTGCGCCAATTCCTGCGCCGTTATAAAAATATAGATAATGAAAAATGTTGAACTGTTGTGTTGGCGTTAATTTGTTGGTGAAAATTAATCCGGTTTTTGTATTGTCAAGTACCTGAAATATAGGCTGGACCTGCATTTCAGAATTACAGGATGAAAAAAAAATTATTAAGATAATTATATGTAAGAAAAAAAACTGATGCTTTTGTTTGCGCTGATTCATAATTACTAAATGCAATTATCTTATATTTTTTTGTGTAATACTTTTTTTAAAATCATACATCACAGGAAAATCATCGTTTAATAAAAACAATAAACACTTATCATTTTTTCTGTCAATCTGCACAATATCTCTCACTTGTCCTTGCAGCTGCAAACCGGATTGTGCATGATTAATATAAGTAAAATTTCCTTTACCATTATTCAATAAAACATCGCCGAAGCTTGCATCCAATCTTTCAAACTGAGGAATAAATTCAAAGTTATTTCCGCCTAAAACCAAATCCATTTTTCCATCGTTATTTACATCCATGCAGGCAATTGCATTTACTGATGAAAGCTGCGTCATCACAGGTAATTTTTCAATTGTAAAATTTCCGTTACCATTATTTATGGCAACAATTGAACTGCAATAATTAAATTGTTTCATTACACATTGCTTCATTACATTTTCAGGAAATAATTCCTGGATTGATTTTTTTGCAAATTGTTCATGCCGCAAATTTTGTTTTTTTAAAGATGGAATTTGGTCTTCCATATCATGCTTTAAAAAAACAGGCATATCTTTTCTGTCAATTGTTTGCGTGATTATTTTATCAACAGAACCATTTTGATCAAAATCGTTTATCCAAATTTTTGCTGGATGCAAACTATCGGGATGCAAATAAAAATTTTCGCCAATATTTCCAAGAATTAAATCCATTTTCCCGTCGCCGTTTACATCGGCTGCTGTAACGGTTTGCCACCATCCAAATAAATTATTCAAATTCGATTTTATCTCAACAAAATGATTTCCGTTGAAAGAAAAAATTCGCGGCGCCATCCATTCTCCTGTAATAATTAATTCTTTGGATGAATCGCCTGAAACATTTGCCCACACGGCATTTGTAACCATTCCGATATTTGCAATATTCGAATTTTTCTTTTTTGCAATATCAGTGAAATGACCTTTGCCGTCATTTATAAATAAATAACTTTCGGGCGTTGAACCATATTCGCGCGGAATACTTCTGCTGCCAACAAATAAATCCTGAAAACCATCGTGATTAAAATCGTATGTAATTGCAACCGCTGTGTTTGCGCCGTTTGGATTATTTGGAAAAGCATACGCATCGAGCGTAAAATTTCCTTTGCCATCATTTTTAAATAATCGAAATTGCATTTGCCTGCTGTAAGGCGGGTTTGCATTGCCACCGGGACCTATAAACAAATCCAAATCGCCATCGCTATCTGCATCAAAAAAACAGACAGCTTCATCTTCAAAATCGCTGAACTGATTAAATATAGGTTCATCTTTTTTTATAAATTCTCCCGAAGGATTTTGTAGGTATAATTGTCCGGGATGACCAGGCGTTCCACCAATAAAAATATCCTGCAAACCATCACCGTTTACATCGCTGACTGCGCATTTCGGACCTTCGCGAGAAAGCATTTCAGGGATATTTCTTTCATAATAAAAATCTATGTTATCATCTTCCTGGTGTTTTTCGAAATTATTTTTTACTTGTGTAAAAATCGGAGAAGTTGTTTGATGCGATTGTGAATTAAAAAAATGGTTGTTAATTGCAGGCTCCTGAATTACATGCACTGTATCAATCGCAGGATTGATAAAAGTTGAGTAAGAACGATTGGGCCAAATAATAATCATTGAATCAATTTTCGTTGCTCTTCCTAAACCAATAATTTGTTTATAATCTACTGACGATTGAAAGCCGCGGCTTGGAATAACTTCGCGCGTTAAAATTTGATTGCCGACAAAAACTTTTATTTTACTTCCAATTGCAAAAGTGTTTTGCGAATTGCCTTTTAAAAAAATGCCTATATAATTGTTCTTATTTATTTCGCGCGAATTATTTTTATAGATAAACGCTGGCCCATTTTCATTGTTTACAACTAAATCTAAAGCGCCGTCATTATTTAAATCTGCATAAGCTGCGCCGTTTGAAAATGATGGTTGCGTAAAGCCCCAATTTTTTCCTTCATCTTCAAACTTTAAGTTTCCCAAATTTTTATATGCTTTATTTGCTAAAGGCGTTTGAGGAATTTTATTCAGCACCTGATCCATGCTATCTTTTTTTCCTGTCATCACCATTTTTTGAACTACATCGTTTGCAAAAAAGTCAAGAAAATCAAGATTAGTTACATCGCGGTTTACGCCATTGCAAACATAAATATCGTTGTATCCATCGTTGTCTGCATCAAACATTAACGCGCCCCAACTCCAGTCGGTTGCAGAAACGCCACTATAATTTGCAATATCAACATACTTTCCCTTTTGATTATTTAATTGCAAACAATTTTTTACGTATTGATAATAAAATCCTGATCTTATTTTACTATTGAATAAATCGATATTATCAAAAGAACCGGTGGTTTTTAATCTGTAATCATCTTCGGGCAACATATCGGTTGTAAAAATATCCGGATAGCCATCATTATTTATGTCAGCAATATCAGAGCCCATTGAAGACATGCTGCCGTGCTGAAAATATTGTTCATATTCATCTTTAAATGTTCCGTTTTTTTGATTAATGTAGAGATAGTCTCTTTCATAAGAATCATTGGAAACATAAACATCAGGCCAGCCGTCGCCGTTTATATCTCCAACGCTAACGCCTAAACCAAAACTTATTAAACTGCCATGAATGCCGGCTTGTTTTGTAACTTCTGTAAAATGACCGTTATCATTTCTGTACAAATGGTCACCGCCACCTTTTAAAAAATTTCCAACAGGCCATTGCTGGTCGGGCAAATCTCTGCGGTTTGCGTAACCTAATTGATTGACAGGAATTGGACTATTATCAATCATAAAACAATCCAAATCACTGTCGCCATCATAATCGAAAAATGAGACTTGTGTTGTATAAGCAGAAATATCTAACCCATATTTTGCAGCTTCTTCAGTGAAAGTGACCTCACCCCGACCCTCTCCCGAAGGAGAGGGCGAAATGTGATTATTAATATATAATTTATTTTTCCTGTTGCCGGTGCTCATGTGACCTGAACTGCAAACATAAATATCCAGCCAGCCATCGTTATTAATATCAACAAAGGTTACGCCGGTGCACCAAAGGCTGTCTTGCTGGATTCCTGATTTTGCAGTAATATCTTCAAACTTAAAGTTACCTTTATTAAGATACAATTTACTTTCACTCATGTTTGAAGTGAAAATTATATCGGGCAAACCATCATTATTTATGTCGCCAATGGCAACGCCACCACCGTTGTAAAAATTTCTGAAAAGAAAACTATTATCAAGTGAGCCATCTTCCGCTTTATTATTAAAATTTATTCCTGTATTAGTTGCTAATTCGAATAACGCTTTTTCGTTTTTAGATTTACACGAAATGCAAAGAATAGATAATGAAATAATTTGGAAAAGATGTTTCATTAAAATAATTGAAAGAATACTGTTTTTACAAGCCTCTTTATAAAAAGCAAATCTAATTAATCTATTATTAAGAGAATAACGAAGGAAACAATATTCTCTTAATAATAGATTTAAATAATTTTTTACAATAAACAGATATTTAATAAAAAGCCGCCCATTATAAAAGAGGCGGCAAAATTATATATGTAGAATAATTTAATTAATAACCTGGATTTGGAACCAAATTAGGGTTCACAGCTAATTGTTGATTGGGAATAGCAAATAAAAGATATTTTGGATCGCTCTGATAATCTTTAAGTTCAAAAGGAGCTAAAAATTTACCAAAACGAATTAAATCTTGCCTTCTCCAACCTTCCAAATATAATTCGCGCCCTCTTTCGTCTAATAAAATATCAAGAGTTACGGAACCAAGTGTTGATGCGCCTCTGCTTGAACGAATAGAATTTACCAGGCTTAAAGGAGTCTCTCCCGCTGTAGCAGTTCCGCCTCTTAAAATAGCTTCAGCTTTCATCAACATAACATCAGGTAAACGAAAATAAGGATAATCGTTATCAACATTGCCGCTTCCATCATTAGTATAATCTATAGGAAACTTATTTGGACGGATGCCGGTTAATTCTAAAGTTTTTGGATCTGTTTCAATCAATTGTACTTGAGGAGTAAAAATTAATGGAATTGTTTTATCTCTGGTAGTTAAGGGAGCATCAGTAGCCCAATCATATTGTTGCCCAATATAAAATCCAACATTTATACGATTTCCGGGATTAGGTGCACCTGGAGTTGGATAAGCAACGCCACGTCTTGTATCGGAGGGTTCAAATTTATTGTAAAAATCAGATAAGGTTGTAAAGCCATTCCATCCGCCTGGGTTTTGGTTATAATGCATTACAGTATGCCACCGACTTCTCACGGTTGCACCAAATGATCCAGAAACGCCCGCATCATTTTGCTGAGTCCAAATATTTTCTACGCCAATAGTAGTGTTGTTTGGAGAAAAGTTATCAAAGTAGTTAGTGGCTAATGTATATCCCCTTGAACTGGTCATTACTTCATCCGCTAAAGAAATAACTTTGTTCATATCTCCAGCATCAAAAGTGGGAGCAGCGCGATTTGCATACACTCCTTTATTTAAATAACATTTCATCAACAATACCTTGGCTGCATCTTTATTGGCAACACCTGCAGGACCATCCGGTAGATTAGGCAATGCTGTATTCACCTCATTAATAATAAAATTAAGTTCGTCAATACCCTTTCTCACACGGGAAGGTAATAAGGTGCTTTCTCCGGGATCCCTGTACGGCACCTGATCCCATCCATCTAAAACGATATAATCAGCAAAAGCCTTTAGAAACCGTGCCTGAGCCGCATTTGAAGAAGTAGAGTCGAAACGTAATAAATCTGTGGCGGCAAAATCTATACCCAGCAATGAATTATAGGTATCACGTATATGTATATTATCACCGTCCCATTTTTGAGCATGCAATACACGCCATACGCCGTTATCATCCCAATCAGGACCTCTTGTGGGACCAACCATTTCGTCAGTTGTCATTTCTTCTAACGCCCAATACTGATCCTGTGTTTGAAAAACAGTTTGCGCAGAATGATAAACACCATTTAACAATGCATTAATATCAGGCGTTGATCCACTGGAAGATAAATTTGGTAAAGCTCCATTTAGCTTTTCGTCAAGCTTCGTACATCCTGTAATGATGAAGAAGCAGGATAAAATAAAT
Organism: Chitinophagaceae bacterium; assembly: GCA_051004255.1. Taxonomy (GTDB): domain Bacteria; phylum Bacteroidota; class Bacteroidia; order Chitinophagales; family Chitinophagaceae; genus JBPCKN01. The sequence goes on from JBPCKN010000002.1 coordinate 275,469, forward strand.
ATTATTTTACGTATCATATATAAAGTGATTTAATTATAATGAAAAATTAAGTCCAAATGTTATAGTTCTTGCTGAAGGATATGCTATGTAATCTATTCCGACTGATGGTACTCCATTTATATTCTTATCAACATTTATTTCAGGATCAAACCCTTTATAATTTGTTATAGTAAATAAATTTTGCCCTGTTACATATATGCTTGCATTCTGAAAAACCTTCGCAATATTTCCGATAGAATAAACTAATGATGCATTTGTCATTTTGAGATAATTTCCACTTTCAATAAATCTTGATGATGATGTTACGGGGTTAGTCAGTGATTCTTTCACAGGATTTTGAAATACTGAAACCGCTATATTTCTTCCGCCGTTTATATCTCCAACACTAATAACATTATTAAATGTTTCATCATATATCTTACCACCAAAAGCCCCGTTCATATTAATAATAAGAGATACTTTTTTATATGCGATTGTTGAGGTTATACCAAGCAAAGTTGTTGGGTTTGGATTTCCCTCGTAATAAAAGGTATTTCCTGCATCCGTATAGATTGCCTGACCGGTAGCTTTATCAAACCCTTCAAAATTCCTTGTAAAAAAACTGTTCATCGGGTAACCATTTCTAATTTGTTCAACAGTAGCACCACTTGAACCCTGGCCGCTTAATGTTCCTGTAGGTATTGATGCTGCTAAACCAGAAACAGTATTTTTTACAAAAGTCGCATTTCCGCCTAAGTCAAAAGAAAAGTTTTTACTATTGATAATTGTTGCATTTACAGTTGCTTCTATACCACGGTTTTCTATTTTTCCATCCAAATTTTTCCATGTAACTACAGTTCCGGGTGGAGCGGGCTGAATCGGAAAAGTGGGATATAATAAATCAGTAGTTGTTTTATTAAAATAATCAACAGTTGCTGTAATTCTATTTTTTAAAATGCCTAAATCTAAACCAATATTATATTGCTTGTCAGACTGCCATTTCAAATCAGGATTCGGATTATTTGATAAACCTAATCCTCCATTATTTGAGAAGGAATATACACTTTGCGAAGAGCCGCTTGGAAATTCCTGGTTGCCGGTTTTGCCCCAGCCCCCGCGTAATTTTAAAGTGTTTATGGTATGCATGTTAGCCATAAAGCTTTCTTTAGCAATATCCCACGCTACAGAAAACGATGGAAAATATCCATATCTGTTATTTTTGCCAAATTTAGTAGAGCCATCAGCGCGGATTGTTGCTGTTACAAGGTATTTATCCTGGTAATTTACTGTTGCTCGACCGAAGTAAGACTGTAATTCTGTTGTAGGATCGTCATAAGAACTAATACTTCTTGAGGAAGGATCTCCATATTGGATATAATTAGTGTAATCAAGCCCGTATTGTCCAAAACCGCCAGCTGGTCCATTAGAACTCATGCTGGATCCTTTGTTTACAAACTTTAGATATTCATATCCCAGCAAAACATTTAAATTTAAATCAGGTGTAACTTTTTTATCGAAAGTTAGAGTATGAGTAGCCTGTTCGTTATATAATTCACTTTGAGCTATTGCAGCATAGCCTACGCCTGTAAAGCCGTTAGTTGGATTTATATTTATATTCTGATTTCTGCTTGTTCTTCTTATACCGGTTGCATAATTAATACTATATTGAAATTTGTATGTTAGCCAATCTGTAAACTTAAAATATGGAGCCACACTTGCGAGAATAGTTGTAACTTTTGACTGATCATTAAAAGCCTCAGAAATGCCAAGAGGATTTAAAATTGATGTACCGCCAACATTTACAATTGAATCACCCACTTTTAGGGGCTGCGTAGGATTCCATTGCAGAGCTTGCCCTATAAGACTGCCCTGAGCACCGGCATTATTGGTTATTGGCGCAATATCTTCAATGTATTGGCTTGGAATTATGTTGATATCTACTCCCAGTCTTTTACTACTCAAAAATGTGAGATTAGCATTAAAATTTGCAGAGTATTTTTTAATCCCTGATTTATTTACAATTCCTTCCTGATTAAGGGTTCCTAAAGCAAGGCGAAATTTGCCATTCTCACCGCCACCGCTAATTGCAACATTATAATTTTGTACTAACCCTGTTCTTGTTATTGCATCTAATGCATTAACATTTGCTCCTTTATCATTTGATGCGTCTACACCATAATAAGATAGGGCCTGCCTAAACTGATTTGCATTTAATACATCTATTGTATGACCCATCTTAGCAAATCCAACAGAAGTGTTTACATCTAATCTTGTTTGACCGGTCTTGCCTTTTTTTGTAGTGATTATCACAACTCCATAAGCGCCTCTTGAACCATAAATAGCTGTTGCAGACGCATCTTTCAAGATATCAATAGAAGCAATATCTGAAGGATTAATAAAATTTAATGGATTACTTGCGGGGTTACCTCCTCCTAATCCGATATCAGCAATTCCAGGCCTGGGGGAACGACCATCTAATGGCACTCCGTCAACCACATATAATGGTTGTCCTGAGCCTGTAAGTGTAGCATTTCCTCTTATTTTAACTGTAGTTCCGCCACCTGGCTGACCGCTATTATTTATTACTTGAATACCTGCAGCTTTACCCTGAATTAGCTGGTCGGCGGAAGAGTAAACACCTTTGTTAAAATCTTTTGCCTGTACGGAGGCTACTGATCCTGTTAAATCCTTTTTTCGCACAGTTCCATATCCAATTACTACAACTTCGTTTAAACTTTGATTTTGTGGTACTAAGCTTATAGTTACAGTTGTTTTGCCACTTATGTCAACATCTTGCGAGCCATAACCAACATAAGTAACGGTTAATGTGTTCGCAGATGCAGGTACATTTACTGTAAACAAACCCGAAGCATCGGTTGAAGTTCCGGTCTTTGTGCCTTTTACTAAAACAGAGGCGCCTGAAACAGGATTGCCTTTATCGTCTGTAATAGTTCCGGTAACTGATCTATTTTGTGCCCATGATTGTTGCGTTATTAAAAGAAACAACGGGCAGAAGAGAAGCACTCTTAATTGTCGGATTGTATTCATATTTACAAGCAGTTTAAAAGTAAAACTAATAAAATTGTGTAATAAATACACATTTTGTTAAAAAAAATTTTTAACTATTAAGTTGCATGAGACATTTAAGGTTAGTGAAATGCTGCTTTGAATAGGAAATAAATAAGCATTAAAATATCATCAATAATTCATTATTAATAAAAGATCGAATAATAATTTAGCAATAAATTATAAAACGCCTAATGCAGTTTTAACAGCATTCTCTAAAACTGCAATTGCAGCATTTGCAGCATTTTGGGCAGTTACTTTTGATATAATAGCAATTGCATGTAATTCGGATTCTAAAATATTTTTTTCATCTTCCAGCCTTTGTTCAAAAAAATCTTCGCTTATTTGATCTTGCAGGCGCAAGCTCGTTAATAATTCAAGCCTTTCTTTTCTGCTTTGCAAAAAATCGTTCGCTGTTTCTTTTACAAGATTCCAATTTTCGCTTACAACGTCTTTTATCGCGCTTAGCATATTTGCTAATACTTCATTAATGTCGAAAGTCATAAAAATTATTTTTAAAATATATAGATTATTTTGCTTTGCTTAAAGCAATTTCCTCTACTAAAATTGGTTTCCAGAATGCCTTTAATTGTTCGTTATAAATAAGAAATTCTGCATTAGAAAGTGTATCTCTTTTTTTATGATCTTCCTTTGCTTTCACAAAATAATCTCTTAGCTTCTCAACAGAAGCAACAATATCGCCCGCTTTTGCTCTTGCTTCATTTTTTAGTAAAATGGAATTAATCTCCGTTTCAATGTTAATATATTTATCTGCATATAAACTATAATTTTTTTTATCTGCAGATGCATCCATCATTTCAAGATAAAGCATATCAGTCATTTTAGCATCGTTGCTTATTTGTGTTTCCAAATCTGCATTGTATTCAGGAACCAATGCTACTTTGCAACTGATGGCTGAAATAAATAACAGCAAAATAAATAATGATTGCAGCGAAAAATAATTCCATACTTCTTTTTTTTGCTCACTTATTATCTGCATAAAAATTAATTATTTAGTCTGCGTAATTTTATTTACAGCGTAAGGCACAATGCCAATTCCTAAACCGAGAATTGCTTCAAAAATGTTATCGAATTTTGGCGCATCAACACCTCTCATACCAAAATAAATATAAAAACTTACCAAACAAATTGCTACAAGAACGGCTGTAAGCCCGCTAAACAATGCGAGAAAACGGCTTGAACTTTTTGGCAAAACCGGCTGATTTGTAATTGGATTTATTTGCGACACTGTAATTGTTGCAGGATTTAAATTGTCTTTTGAAGCCGCAGGGTTTGGTTGCACAATTTCAACAGGCGCATCTCCCTGCAAAGCATCGCCCAATTTAAAACCTGTTTTATTTAGCCATATAATTAATGTAAAAAATACAATTAAAAAAAGAAACACCGGCATTAAAGCATAGTATTTTTGAGAAGTGCTTAACTGATAAGGCGGTTGATTAGTGGAAGCAGAAGCAACCGTTTGCCCGTTTGAAACAACAGGCTGTGAATTGATATTTAATTTTTGGTTGATATCATTTAAAGAACCCTGCAAATTTTTTACGGCTAATTGTAATTGCATCATTTGCTTTGCTGTTGCACTGTCTGATGCAGGCTGCGCCTCAATTTTAACCGAATTCAACATTACCAATAAATTAAATAACAAAAAATATTTCATTATAGTTCTATTTAATTTAAAGAAATTAAAAACAAAACTAAATTTTACATTATTTTTTTACAACTGCAAATATTTTTGAAAGTTTTTTTAACGCAGTTCTCATAAATCTTTATCTTGCCTTAAACCACTTTCTTGCCTGTTGCTTTATTTATAATATATTTTATTTTTTTTTGCTGGCTCATCACAAAAATATCCTTTCTAAAAAATGCCGGGCTTAATTCGCAATTACTTATTGGTTTATTTGTTATTAAAATTGCAGCCGGTTTATTTTACGGCTGGTTTTATGCGTTGCCTGCTTACATTTCAGGAAGCGATACCTGGCGTTATTTTAATGAAAGTAAAAGCGAAACCGATTGGTTACTTAAAAATCCGGTTGCATTTATAAAAGATTTATTTTATTACGGATACCAACAATCCGGTAATTTATTTTCAGGAGAAAATTCTTATTGGAATGATTTGAAAACTAATGTGATTATTAAACTGATGGCAATATTTAATGTGCTGAGTTTTAAAAATTATTATGTGAATGTTGTCTTCTTTAATTTTTTATTTTTCTTTGGTCCGGTTGCGTTTTTTAGAATGATGAACAATTTATATCCGCAGAAAAAACTATTGTTTATTTGTTCAATTTTTTTATTGCCGTCTTTTTTATTCTGGTGCAGCGGCGCGCATAAAGACGGGTTTATATTTTCTGCAATAGCCTTATCTGTTTATTATTTTTATTTGCAAATTCAACAAAAAAAAATTCGGCTAAAATATTGTTTGATGATTGTGCTATGTTTTATTTTAATTTTTATTCTCAGAAATTTTATTCTCGTTTTATTAATTCCCGCATTTGCAGCATGGTTTTTTGCTGAACGTTATCCGCAAAAAAAATGGAGGGTTTTTTCCACTTTTTATCTTGCCTCAATTATCTTATTTTTTTTAAGCGGATATTTTTTTTCATCAGTTAATTGTCTTCAATATGTTGTAAATAAGCAACAGGAATTTAAAGCCCTTTCAGGCAACTCACAAATTGCTGTACCGCAATTGCAGTCAACGTTTCAGAGTTTTATTTATTTTTTTCCAACGGCAATTGATATTGCATTTTTTCGTCCGCACATTACTGAAATAAAAACCTTAAGTTATTTGCCTGCAGCCGCAGAAAATATTTTATTATTTGTAATTATTTTAATAAGTATTGTTTACAGAAATAAAAATATTTTTTTTTCTCCAACGCTTTTATTCTGCTTATTTTTTAGTTTGAGTATTTTGTTGCTTTGCGGATATACCGTTACATTTTCCGGAGCAATTGTAAGGTACAAAAGCATCGTGTTGCCGTTTTTAATAACACCCTTTGTTGCGATGATTGACAATGCACGATTGAAGAAATTTTTTCATCTTTAATTTTAAAAAAATTTTATATTGTTTCTTTAGCTTAATTAATTTAATTAATTTTTTTCGCAGAATAATTTCATGTCATCATAACAATTATTTTTATTGCGCCATGCGTTTAAAACGCTCATCCACTTTAAAAAAACTTTTTCCGCTGCAACTCGCTGCTGTTATTTTTTTAACTGTCTCCGGCGGTCCTTACGGATTAGAACCTTTACTAATTTATGCCGGAAAAAACGGTGCTTTATTGCTACTTATTATCACACCAATTTTATGGGATGTGCCAACCATTTTTACGGTGCTCGAATTAAACAGCATGATGCCCGTTACCGGCGGTTATTATCAATGGGTGAAACGTGCGCTGGGATTACGTTTTGCATTTTATGAAGGTTGGTGGACGTGGTTGTACACTTTTGTTGATCTTGCAATTTACCCGGTGCTTTTTGTTGAATATTTATCATTTTTTTTTCCGCAAATTGAAGTATATAAAATTCCGGTTTGTTTATTCATCATCTGGTCATCAGCAGGCTTAAATATTTTAGGAATTGTACCGGTTGGAAAAACATCCATTTTATTGAGCACAGTTGTTCTTATTCCGTTTTTAATTCTTTTCGGAATTGAATTTTCAAATCATTCACAAACATTTTCTTATCCATCATTTTCTTTAAACGGATTAAAATTTTCATCCATAGGAATGGCTTTATACACAGTGATATGGAATTTTTTAGGTTGGGATAATACAACAACGTATGCCGAAGAAGTTGATAAACCAATTCGCTCGTATTTGCGTTCAGTTTTTATTGCATTCGGTTTAATATTTTTAATATATTTTATTGCAATAATTACTGCACAAAAATCAGGAATTGATTTTACTGTTTTGAATGAAGAAGGCTTTCCTGCATTAGGGCTATTAATTGGCGGAAACTGGCTCGGGGCACTGCTTTCGGCCGGAGGGATGGCAAGCGCACTGGGATTATTTTCTGCTGTTCTGCTTTCCGTTTCACGCGTACCGGAAGTAATGGCAAAAGATAAATTACTTCCAAAAAAATTAGATGCGCTTCATCCAAAATTTAAAACACCTTATGTTTCAATTATTGTGTGTTCAATCATTGTTAGTGTTATGATTTTATGGACGTTTGCTGATCTTATAATTATAGATGTTACATTGTACGGCGCAGGATTATTTTTAGAATTTCTTACGTTAATTGTGCTTCGTATAAAAGCGCCAAACGAAAATCGCCCATTTAAAATTCCATTAAATATTGCAGGACTTTGTTTGATGACGATTATTCCTTTCAGTGTTTATGCAATTGCATTAGCGGGCGCATTTTCAGAAGAAGCAACAACGCTGAAACCAGCTCTGTTCGCAGTTGTAGCATTGATAACGGCAGAAATTGCATGGAGAATAATAGTTTGGAGAAGAAAAATAATTGATGAAAAAAATTTTTTATAAAAAAATATCATATCATTTATTAAACAAAAAATTATTACTTTAATTGTTCAAATTTTTGCATGAAAAAATTTATCTTCCTATTTATCATTTGCATTTCAGCAATTATTTTACATGCACAAAACGTAAAAGCTTTGCCACCTATGCCTTCATCAAAACAATTGCAATGGGGCAAAATGGATTTTTATTTTTTCATACATTTCGGCCCAAACACTTTTACTGATTTAGAATGGGGCAAAGGCACTGAACACGAAGAAGTTTTTAATCCTACCCAATTAGATTGCCGCCAATGGTGCCGCATTGCAAAAGCTGCCGGCGCAAAAGGAATTATTATCACTGCAAAACATCACGATGGTTTTTGTTTGTGGCCAAGTAAATATTCAACACATACAGTTGCGCAAAGCAAGTGGCGAAATGGCAAAGGCGATGTGCTGAAAGAATTAAGCGAAGCCTGTAAGGAATATGGTTTAAGGTTTGGCATTTATCTTTCGCCATGGGATCGTAATCATCCAAAATATGGAACTCCGAAATATAATGATGTATTTATAAATATGATGAAAGAAGTTGTTTCAAATTATGGTCCTTTATTTGAGTTTTGGTGGGACGGCGCAAACGGCGAAGGTCCGAATGGAAAGAAACAAATTTATGATTGGAAAAAATTTGAAAACACGATGCGAACAATTGCGCCAAACACAATTTTATTTAGTGATATTGGTCCGGATGCACGTTGGGTTGGAAATGAAAATGGAATCGCCGGCGACCCCAACTGGAATTTATTAGACACCGCAGGAGTCACTCGTGGCGCGGGCGCGCCGCCAACTGATACATTAAATCATGGAAATATAAATGGCAAAAATTGGATTCCCGCAGAGTGTGATGTGAGCATAAGACCAGGTTGGTTTTACCATGCAAATGAAGATGAAAAAGTAAAAACACCGGAACAATTATTCAACATTTATTTAAAATCTGTTGGCAGAGGAGCGAATTTATTATTGAATGTTCCGCCGGATAGAAGAGGATTGATTAATGAACACGATTCTGCAGCATTAATTGATTTCAAAAAATTGAGAGACGAAAGTTTTGAAGAAGACCTTTTAAAAAATGCAACAATTGAAATTCGCAATGCGGATAAAATTTTTTCAACAAATAAATTAACCGATAATAATGATGAAAGTTTTGAAAGATTTGAAATTTCGAATCAAAACAATGCATCAGGAATTTATGTGAAATTTCAAAAACCAATGCAATTAAATTGCATTATTTTAAAAGAACCAATTCAACTCGGACAAAGAATAAAAAGCGCAAATATCTTACTAAAAAATCATGATCAAATTGTAAAAGAAATAAACATTACAACTGTTGGCAAAAAGCGAATTGTAACATTTCCTGCAATTGAAACAAAAGAAATTTTAATTAAAATAACAGGTACAAAAGCAACTCCATTAATCAGTGAAATAGCTGCGTATTTAATTGATGATAATTTGGTTGAAAAATAATTTTATTTTTAAAATTACTTTATCGTACAATCGTTTGCATAATTTTTAATTTGAGCATAAGTAACAGAAATTTTTCTAACTTTATAAGTTCAAAATTTCTCATGTTTTTTTTCCGCAATAAAAAATTTCTTTTAATTGGTTCAACAATTATCATTGCGATAATTGCAAGCGCATGGCTTATTAATATTAGCAATAATAAAGTTGATTACAGCACGCAGGTAAAACCTATCATCAATAAAAATTGTATTATTTGCCATGGCGGCGTTCGTGCCAAAGCAAATTTCAGTTTGTTGTTTCGCGATCAGGCTTTGGCAAAAACAAAAGATGGAAAATATGCCATAATTCCCGGCGATGCTGACCACAGTGAAATGATACAACGCATAACAGCAAACGATCCTGACGAGCGAATGCCTTATCATCATAATCCATTAAGCAAAGAAGATATTGATGTTTTGCGCAGATGGATTAAGGAAGGTGCGCCCTGGGGCGAGAACTGGAGTTATGTGCCGCTGAAACCGGTTGAAGTTCCAATGCCAACAAAATTTTTTGGATTGATTACTGAAAAAAGTGATTGGGCAAAAAACCAAATAGATTATTTTATTCTTGATAAATTAAAAGAACAAAAATTACAACCTTCGCCGCAGGCAGATAAACAAACATTATTGCGCCGTGTAAGTTTAGATATTATCGGAATGCCGGCGCCTGAAAATATTGCAACAAAATTTTTGAATGATAACAGCGATCATGCGTATGCCGATTTGGTTGATTCCTTACTTGCATCAAAACATTACGGAGAAAAATGGACAACCATGTGGCTCGACCTTGCACGTTATGCTGATACAAAAGGTTATGAACGCGATGACAGCCGTAACATCTGGCATTACCGCGACTGGCTTATTAAAGCGTTTAATGCGGATATGCCTTATGATAAATTTTTAACTGAACAATTAGCCGGCGATTTATTGCAAAACCCTTCGGATGACGATTATGTTGCCACAGCTTTTCATCGCAACACGATGACGAATGATGAAGGAGGAACAGATAACGAAGAATTCAGAACTGCTGCAGTTCTCGATCGCGTAAATACAACATGGAATGCATTGATGGGAACAACGTTTGGTTGCGTTCAATGTCATAGTCATCCTTACGATCCTTTTCATCATGAAGATTATTATAAATTTATGGCATTTTTTAATGACACAAGAGATGAAGATTCGCAGGCAGATTATCCGCTGTTGCGGCAATACAATGATACGCTTCAGCAACTATTATTAAATGTAACCAAATGGTTACAGGAAAATGTATCGGCACAAAAAGCAAAAGAAGTTTATACATTTTTAAAAACCTGGCAGCCATCCTACAATTCTCTAACCTGCGATAGTTTTACTAACAGCGAATTAAATGATACAAAATGGGCAGCCTTTCGCAATAACGCTTTGTGCAGATTGAAGCATGTAAATCTCAACAATAAAAATCAATTGATATTTCGTTACCAGGCTTTTTTCCCCGACGGTGTTTGGAAAATTCATATTGATAATCCAAATGGTGAAATAATTGCAACAATTCCCTTGCCGCAAACGAAAAAAGGTTGGACAATTGCACAAACAAATATTCGTGAAATTACGAGCGGCATTCACGATTTATATTTTACTTATACAAACCCGAATGTAAAAAAACCAACAGATAATGCAGCTATGTTTGATTGGTTTTATTTTACCGAAGAACTGCCCGGAAAAGAAAAACAAGGATATACAGAAATAAAAAAAGAATACTGGAAATTATTAACATTCGATGTGCCAACAACACCGATTATGATGGATAACCCATCTTACCTGCATCGCACTTCTTATGTTTTTGATAGGGGAAATTGGTTGATAAAAACAGATAAAGTTGAGCCTGACGTTCCACATTCATTAAATGCATTTCCCGTAAATGCGCCACGAAATCGGTTGGGTTTAGCGGAATGGATAACATCCAAACAAAATCCGTTAACTGCAAGAACAATGGCAAACCGTGTGTGGGAGCAGCTTTTCGGCACCGGCATCGCAGAAACTTTGGAAGATTTGGGAACCCAGGGAAGTCCGCCAACACATCTTGAATTATTAAATTGGTTGAGTTATCAATTTATGTATGATGATAATTGGAGTTTAAAAAAATTAATTCGCACCGTTGTGATGAGCGCAACCTATCAGCAAAGCTCAAAGCTTACGCCGGAGTTAGAAAAAAAAGATCGGTACAATAAATATTATGCAAGAGGTCCGCGGGTGCGTTTATCGGCCGAAGAAATTCGCGACCAGGCTTTATGCATCAGCGGATTAATGAGTGAAAAAATGTACGGACCAAGTGTAATGCCGTATCAGCCAAAAGGCATTTGGCTTTCGCCGTGGAATGGTCAGGATTGGGTGCAAAGCAAAGGCGAAGATCAATACCGGCGCGCATTGTACACATATTGGAAACGTTCGGCGGCATATCCGTCCATGATAACTTTTGATGGTGTTTCCCGCGAAGTTTGCACGGCTCGGCGCATTAATACAAACACACCATTGCAGGCGCTGGCAACTTTGAACGACAGTAGTTATCTTGACATGGCAAGAAATTTTGCGTACCGAATGCAGCGCGAAGCAGGCAACAATGTAACACAGCAAATAAAAACAGGGTTTAAACTTGCAACTTATTTTGATATTGATAATAAAAGTTTAGAAGCATTAATGAATTTGTACAATGAAGCATATAATCAATTTAAAAATGATGCAGATAAAACCTGCGAAATAATGGGTGGAATAAATGAACAACACACAAATGCAGAAACAGCAGCATTAACTGTTGTAGCAAATGCAATATTGAATTTAGATGAAGTGGTTACGAAGAATTAATTTAGAAATATGATGATTTGGAGATTTGAAAATGAAAGAAGGTTTTTTGGTAATGAGCTGAAGTGCTTGTCTCATCTTCGTTGTGTCACTCACTTCAACTGCAACAATGTGATGAACAAAGAACAGAAAGTACAAGAGTGCGACGCAACGAAGAATTATAGTAGTAATGCAGCTTGGTTCATAAAAAAGATAATTGAAAAACAAAAAATGATATGTTTATTGCAAAGCATAATTAATAACTAAAATTTGACCTCCTTCTCCTTTGGAGAAGGAATGAGGATGAGGCTTTATGACACAAAAAGAATTACATAATCAAAAATTATTACGCGAAGCGCAACACGCTGTTTGCCGTATGCATTCACGCAGACATTTCATAAAAGAAAGTGCCATGGGTTTGGGTGGTTTAGCATTAGCAACTTTATTTGGATGCAGCACAAATCAAACTACCAATCAAATTGTGTTTGATCCTTCGCATCCGCTTGCGCCGAAGTTGCCGCCATTTCCGGGCAAAGCAAAAAGCATTATTTATTTGCACATGGCAGGCGCACCGTCGCAGCTTGAATTATTCGATTATAAACCGGAGCTTGCAAAAATGGATGGACAACTTTGTCCGCCATCATTACTCGAAGGAAAAAGATTTGCTTTTATTCGCGGTGTTCCAAAAATGCTAGGCCCGCAGGCAAAGTTTGCGCAGTATGGCGAAAGCCGTACGTGGGTAAGTGAAAACATGCCACATCTTTCAACAATCGTTGATGAGCTTAGTTTTTTAAAAGCTGTTACAACCGATCAATTTAATCATGCACCGGCACAATTATTAGTGCATACCGGCGGATCGCGTTTGGGCAGACCAAGCATGGGTTCCTGGGTTACTTATGGACTGGGAACAGAGAATCAAAATTTGCCGGGATTTGTTGTGCTAACTTCCGGAGGAAAAAATCCTGATGCGGGTAAAAGCGTGTGGGGAAGCGGTTTTTTGCCAAGTGTGTACCAAGGTGTGCAATGCAGAAGCGAAGGCGATCCGGTGTTGTTTATAAAAGATCCTGACGGCATGGATCGTGATTTACGCAAAGCTTCCATTGATGCAATTAATGAGGTGAATGAACAGGAATATAATAGTTATCACGACCCTGAAATTCTTTCCCGAATCTCACAATATGAAATGGCATACAGAATGCAAATTTCTGTTCCCGAAGTAATGAATATTAGTGATGAGCCGCAATATATTCACGATATGTACGGCACAAAACCGGGCAAACCATCTTTCGCTAATAATGTTTTGCTTGCAAGAAAGTTGGTTGAAAAAGGCGTGCGCTTTGTACAGTTATTCGATTGGGGTTGGGACAGTCACGGCACCGATGCGAGTCTTGCAATTGACATTGGATTTATAAATAAATGCCGCCAAACTGATAAAGCTGTAACTGCATTAATTCTCGATTTAAAACAACGCGGCTTACTTGATGAAACATTGGTTATTTGGGGCGGAGAATTTGGAAGAACACCAATGGCAGAAAATCGTGAAGGCAAACAAAATCCATTTAAAGGAAGAGACCATCACACCGATGCATTTACCATTTGGATGGCTGGTGCAGGAATTAAAAAAGGTTTTAGTTATGGCGAAACAGATGAAATTGGTTATACATCAATCAGCGGTAAAGTTGAGCCTTTTGATTTGCAGGCTACAATCCTTAACCAGCTTGGGTTTGACCATGAAAAATTTACCTATGAATTTGAAGGCCGCCCATTCAGACTAACTGATGTAAAAGGAAAAGTGATTGAAGATATTCTTGTGTAAATTTTTTTTGATACCAGCTAATTACTTCATGGCATCGCCTGTTGCGTCGCACTCTTGTACTGCATCATTTCAAGCATCAATTATCATAATGTTTTTGGCTTTTAACTTTTCACTTCTTTACTCAATTCCATTAAAAATTTCATCGTATCAATTCCATCCGCATAATCAGTTAAAGAAGGTTGCTGCGCTTTTCCGAACGGAACAAAATTTTTTCCAACAATACATTGAATATCGGGATTATTTTGTAAAGTATTCAGCAGTTTTTCTTCGTTATTATAAAACTCATAATAAATACAACTTACTGCAGAAAACACCGAAGTATTTTCTGTAAATAAAACAGAACCATTGTTCATATATTTTTTATTATTCATAACTAATAATGCCAACTGATAATCGAAATTGTTTTTGTATTTATGAAAATCAAGAAAGTAATCATATTTTTTTAATGCGTTCAACAAAGGCAAAAAATCATAATTTTCCGGTACATATATTTTTGTTACGTTGCGGCAACCCAAGCCAAAATACAACTGCATATCATCTGCAAGTAAATTTAATTGCTGTGCATTTTCGTTTTCATCCAAAACCGCAATTGAGGTTTTATTGTGCCGGATAATGTGCGCATATTTTGCAAAATAATATTCAAAATATTTTTGCGAATTGTTGCTGCCGGTTGCAATATAAGCGTCGCAGTTTTTTAAAATATCAGCAAATAAAACCATGTTTTTTACATCGGCATTCCATTCGGTTAATTTTGTTATTATATGTTTTATCAGCACAAAATCTTTTGAAGAAGGTCTCATTTTTATTTTGTTGCCGCTAATAAACACACATAAAAAATCGTGAAAGCCAACCAACGGAATATTGCCCGCCATTACCACGCCAATTGTTTTTTTCTTTTTTTGTTGTGCAGGAATTTGATAAATGTTTATCCAATTTTCCAATGCTTTTCTGTCTAAAAAAAATGTAGCAATATTTGTTGCAGAAAGCTCAATAAATTCAGGAAGAAACCAGGCGTTTTCGCGATACGCTTTTTCTTTTACAATTTTCCATTCTTCATTTTTATCAAGCATATATTTGCCTAATTGCACAAGCAAATCAATTCGTTCTTGTAAATTCATCTTAATAATTTAGCGTGGGAAAGATTATTTTTGTGATACAATAAAAGGAACAATTTTTTTCAATCATAAAATTCCAAAATTAAAATATATGGCAATTAAAATAACGGAAGAATGCATAAACTGCGGCGCCTGCGAACCCGAATGCCCAAACAATGCAATTTATGAAGGTGGCGTAGAATGGGCAATTGCAGATGGTACAACTATTAAAGGGCCGGTTACTTTGATGGACGGAACGGTGGTGGATGCAGACCAACGCTTTGCGCCTGTTAGTGTTGACACATATTATATAACTCCCAATAAATGCACTGAATGCCAGGGTTTTCATGAAGAACCGCAGTGCGCAGCAGTTTGCCCGGTTGATTGCTGTGTGCCCGATGAAATGTATCGCGAAACTGTTGACGAATTATTAGCAAAAAAAGAAAAATTGCACGTATAAATGTGCAAAAAAATAATTTAAAAAATATTTGTAAAAAGAAAACAGAATACTTAATTTAGACTTCTCAATGATTGTTGCTGTTAATGGCAACTTAGTAACGGCGGGTGATATTTTCCGCCAGTAAAGGTGAAGGATGAAAATTCTTCACCTTTTATTTTAATCATTTTAATAAATTTGCTATAATATAAAAGTGTATGGAAAATACAATAAGTAAAATAAAAAACGATATAACCAAATTTGCAAAAAGAAAAAATAAAAATGCTAATAACGATGATATTATCAAAAATGCCGGTATCTGGGAAAACAAAAAAATCAACATTGAAATTATAAGAGAAAAGGCATGGCCAAAGAGATAGTATTATGCGATACTGATGTTATGATTGAATATCTAAAAAACAATCCTGAAATATTATCTACATTTCTTCTAATTGGCGTTGATAATCTTTTTATAAGTTGTATTACAAAAGCCGAACTTCAACAAGGTTAAAAATATAAAGTTGTTTTCGCATAATCTTCATCCAAAAAGAAAACCTATATAATTTTTTTTAATTAATGAAAAAGAAAATTGCGTTAGTTACCGGCGGTTACAGCGGCGAAGCGGAAATAAGTTATAAAAGCGCTGTTACTGTTGGCAATAATATTGATACAGAAAAATTTGAGGTATATAAAATTGATATCGCTCCTTCCGGCTGGATTTACACTGATGAAAGTGAAAAAAAAATTGCGGTTGACCGCAGCGATTTTTCAATAAATGCCGATGGCAAAAAAATAAGTTTTGATGCGGCTCTTATGTGCATTCACGGTACGCCGGGCGAAGATGGAAAATTGCAGGGTTATTTTGATATGCTGAAAATTCCATACACAAGTTGCGATGCTGCTACATCTGCAATTACTTTCAATAAAAGATTTACTGTTGCTGTTGCTGCTTTCGGCGGTATCAATGTTTCGCGTTCGGTTTTATTCAATAAAAATAATTTTAATATCGCTGATGAGTTAGTAAAGCAATTAAATTTTCCCTTGTTTGTAAAACCTAACAACGGCGGCTCAAGCATTGGCATGAGCAAAATAAATTCTCATTCAGAAGAATTAGGTGCAGCGATAGAAAAAGCATTTAAAGAAGATGAAGAAGTTTTGGTTGAAGAATTTATTAAAGGCAGAGAATTTACAATAGGTGTTTTTAAAACAAAGAACGAGGTTATTACTTTGCCAATTACCGAAATAATTTCTAAAAAAGATTTTTTTGATTACGATGCAAAATATCTTGGAATGAGCGATGAAATAACACCCGCAAAAGTTGAAGAAATCATTGCAGAAAAAATTCGTTTAGTAGCAAAAAAAATTTATGAGTTATTTAATTGCCGCGGAATAGTTCGTATTGATTTTATTTATGATGAAGAGAAACAAGAACCTTTTATGCTGGAAGTAAATACCGTTCCCGGACAAAGCGAAGCAAGCATTGTTCCGCAACAAATAAAAGCCATGGGTTGGTTGTTAAAAGATTTTTATACAGTATTGATTGAAGAAAGTTTGACGGGTAATTAAAACGATTTACTGACTTCAATTTAAAAATTTGCATCTTAATTTTAGTGCTGATTTTTTGAATAATAAATTCCTATATTTTTGAATTTTTACTTTTAAATTTTTAATTAACCATCTTGTTCAAATCCATCACACATCAACCATTTTGGGTAAATTTTTTGGCAGCTATTGCTTTAATAGTTTTGTTGGTTTTTATCTTTTTTAATTCATTGGATTGGATCACTCATCACGATGATATAATAAAAGTTCCATCTGTAATCGGCAAAAATATTAATGAAGCAACACAATTTTTAGAATCGCAGGGTTTTGCTGTTTCCGTGCAGGATTCTGTTTATGTAGATACCGCTGAAAAATCTTCTGTTGTAAAACAATCGCCGGAGGCAGATGCTTTGGTAAAAACACATCGTACAATTTACTTAACAATTAACAAAAGCGTTGCTCCCTTGGTTGATATGCCCGACCTTCGCGGCTTTTCATTTCTCAGCGCCCAAATGTATTTGCAAAGTTTAGGATTAAAATTGGGCGATACAACCTACACGCCGGACATTGCAAAAAATGCAGTGAAAGATCAATTATACAATGGAAAAACAATTGAGCCGGGCACAAAAATAAATATGGGCAGCGCCATCAGTTTGGTATTAGGCAACGGCGTTGGTAATAATGAAATGAATGTTCCCGACATAACAGGCATGTCGCTTTCGGAAGCAAAAGATTATTTAAATACGCTCAATTTAAGTTTGGGCGCAATAGTGCCAAATGCTGATATAACTGATACTTTAAATGCTTTTGTTTACAAGCAAAATCCTTCTGTTATTTCGCAATCTGCAGCAGGTGATACTATAAAAAATAAAATCAACCCCGGGCAGGTTATAGATGTTTGGTTAAGCACGCAGGCGCCTGTAAAAGATACTACATTACCTTTACTAAATCAACCATAAAAATTATGAATACAATTACTGTTGAAGAATTAAAAACAAGGCTCGATGCCGGAGAAAATATCCATTTATTGGATGTGCGTGAAGATGATGAAAGAACCGAATTTAATATTGGCGGCACACATCTCTCTTTAGGAAAAATACAAACTTTTATGCTGGATGATATTGATGATTGGAAAGAGGAGGAAATAGTTATTTACTGCCGCAAAGGCAACCGCAGCGGCGTTGCCGGATTATTTTTAGAACAGGTTGGATACAAAAACACAGTTAATTTAGCCGGCGGCATGAATGCGTGGAGAGAAAAATTTGAAAAATAATAAAGTTTGTTTTGTAAAAAATGTTGTATCAATCCTCATCTCTTATTACGCCCGCACAGTTTTGAAATAAATTTTAAACCTAAATTTATTTTTATTAAGTTATGCTTTATTAGCGCTCACTAAGTTTACTTTTTATCATTAAAGCGAGAATCTGCTCTTGATAATTTTCAAATTTTCATTCTGATTTAATAATTAATACAATTATTGCAATTAATATTAAAAGAAATGAAATGATAGATAAAGATTCTGGAAACTTTTTTCTTCGCAAAAACCTGTAAACCGGCAGCAACACAATGCTGATAAAAAAAGCCATAATTAAAAGGCATTATTATTTGGTTTCCATAAATTATTATTACGCCAAGTATAAATAAACCCATTAATTCTATTGACCGTTTTACTGTTATCGGCATTTTGAAAAATTAATTTTTGATGAAACGAAATAAAATAAGATAAAAAAATCATGCCTTAATTTGAGAAACGGCAAGCGCTAATAAACACTTTAAAATCTCTTTATCAAAATCATTCATAAAGCTTTCTCTTTCTAAACCTACCAATCATCCATTAATTTTCATTTATTCAAAGTTTTATTTCTATATTTATTTTTCTAAAAACTTAGCTTTATGAAAAAAATTTTCGCTATTTTATTTTGCTTTTCATCAATAAATATTATGGCTCAAAAAGACAGCACACCTACATTGAAATCTATTTTGCTTGAGCAGCTTAAAACAACACACAATGTAAAAGATTGGTTTGTACCTGCAAGCCTTGCCATTGACAGTTTAACGCCCGAACAAGCCAACTGGCAGGATGCAAAAGGTAATCATTCCATCGGGCAATTAACCGAGCATTTAATTTTTTGGGATGAAAGATCTTTAATGAAATTTCGCGGTGAAAAAGTTTTGCCTTTTAATGGCAACAATAATGAAACTTTTACAAAATTTGATAAAAATTCATGGAATGCAACAGTAAAAAAATTAGACGATGTTTTAACACAATGGGAGAAAGAAATAGCCAATGCAGATGATGCAAAATTAATGAAATGGTATTCTACCATTGCTCACATAAGTACGCACAATGCATACCATATTGGACAGATAATTTATATTAGAAAAACAAATGGCTGGTGGAACCCAGATAATGGCGTAAAGTAATTAAACCAATTTTTATTTACTTTTACTTAACTATTCTTCAACAAAAAAATTTATTTTATGAGTGTTGATTCAAAACATATTGCAACTTTCTTATTAGGTGCTGCTGCTGCATTTGCGGCAGGTAAATACATGACCATGTCGCCCGAAGAAAAAGAAAAGCTTATTACTAATTTAAAAGAAAAAGCTAATCAATTTAAAGATGAAGCCGAAAGCACGGCTTCGAATGCGAAGGATTATTTTACCGAGCTAAAAACAAAAGGCGCTGATGCGTTGAAAGAACATTTTGGTGTAGATGCAGAAAATATTTTACACAATATTTTTGGAACTAAAAATCCGGCTGCAGCCGACGAAAATAAAAGCAGCTGACAATAGTAACTCAGCGTTTTTGATGATTTGTTTAGTTGTAAATGAATATCTTTAAAAAATTTAAATCATTTGCAGGGAAAAACGTATTGCTGCTTCAGAGTTTTTTATTAATCGTGATAATTCCTTAATGTTTTTTTATTGTATTTTTTTCAATTCATCAAGCAAAATTTTAATTAATTTCATACCATTTTAAATGAATTTTATATTGCATTAAGGCTGCTATTATCTGCATAAAAAATAAGGATATCTCCAAATACATTTTACATTTCCTTACTCATTTACTGCCTATCTTTAAAAATCAATAAAAGCCAATGGAATATAAATCTCTTTCAAGGCTTGTTTATTTAGCGGCGGGTTTGTATGTAGCTATTTGGTTTACACAAGAAATTATTAATATAATTCTTTTAATATTTTTTGCTGTTGTTATAACTATTGTTCTTAATGCACCTGTTACCTGGCTCGAACATAAGAAAATGAACCGCACCGCTGCTTCTTTACTGGTATTCTTCAGTATGTTGTTATTACTTGCGCTTATCGGGTGGATGGTTGTACCAAAAATAATAACGCAAGTACAACTGCTTATAGTAAGTCTTCCCCAATATTTTAACCTGTTAAATAAGCGCATTTCTGAGTGGCTTGGAGAATATGTAAAAGGACAAACATTTACTCCAATTACAAATCAACTACCAATTCTTTTAAATAGCATGACGCAATTTTCGCTCAGCATTATAAACAATGTATTATTGGCAATTTTCTTTTTTTGTTTAATTATTTACATGCTTATTAATCCGCGACCGTTGTTAGAAATGTATCTTTCTTTTTTCCCTGATAATAAAAAAGATAAAGCAGCCGAAGCTTTTTCCTCCGCTTCAATTATGACGATTGGTTGGATGTGGTCTAACGTACTTGCAGGCGCTATCCGTGCAACTATCGTATGGTTTTTTCTTTATTATATGGGCATTCCCGGCGTGTGGGTTTGGGCAGGTGTTACTTTTTTTGCAGAGCTTATACCAAGAATTGGTTTCTACATTATGTCTGTTCCGCCAATTTTAATTGCATTTTCTATTTCGCCCGCTACTGCTTTATGGGCAATTATATTTTATCTTGCATCGGATGAAATTATAGGCGATTTTATTTTGCCGCGCATCCGTTCAACCACCATGAAAATTCATCCTGTATCTATTTTGGTGATGGTACTTGCAATGTCTGCCGCATTTGGTATAATGGGCGCTTTTATTGCAACACCGCTTGCCGCTTTTATTAAAGCTTACTACGAAACATTTTATCAAAAAGTAAATGAGCCGAAAGAAACAAATAAAAATATTGACCGGATGTTGTATAGAAAATAATTTAGTTATTGAACTGATGGCTTTAATTAAATACAAAAATAAATTGAACCTGTTTTGATAGTATCTAATGAAAGTGAATTTGCGATTCATCCAAATTTTAAAACAATTCTTCAATTCTATTTTAAGAAACTTTATTTTTAATGAATGAAAGAATTAAATAATGTGCATTAATTTAAAATTTCATCAAAAGAAATGTTGAATGCATTATAATTATTTTTATTCTCAATTTTTTATTTTTAATATTGCTAATGTTTGCTTAAAAAGCTGCTTATATTTATCCAAAACAAAAATCCATCTTTTTATTTTCAAATTAAAACTCAAGTATGAAAAAACTATCCACGCATTTACTGCTGACGGTATTGATTGTTTTATGCACATCACAAATATTAAATGCACAAAATAAAATATCGCAGGAGCAAGTTCCTGTAAGCGGATCGGGTAAAATCAATTTTTCTGATTTGGCAAAAAAAGAACTTGCAAACCCACCAAAATTGCAACCCGGCTTTATTGATAAAGAAGAAAAATCCGACAGGCAAATAGGAATTCCGGTGAATCAACCGGTTGGTCCTAATGCAAAGGTTACACAAATAAACCTCTCCGAATCCGGTGTTACAAACCAGCTTTCCGTTTCATCACCTGCACCCACAATTTCATTTGATGGTTTGCTTGATAATGGTGCTGTTATTCCACCGGATGTAAATGGATCTGTTGGTCCATCCAGCATTTTTGAAACCCTTAATTCGCAGTATCGCATCCTAAATAAAACAGGAGGCACTATTAGCACATTAAGCCTTGCCAGTTTCTGGAGTGGCTTATCCGGTACCCCGTTCTCTGATCCGCATATTGTTTATGATGCAACATCAGGCCGCTGGCTGGCATGCATAATTGGCCAGTTAACATCCGGCCATTATGCTATGTTTATTGCAGCGTCTTTAACAAGCGATCCATCGGGATCGTGGTATGAATATTCTATTGATACTGGCCCAAGCAGCACTATTCCCGATTATCCTTTACTTGGTTATAACATGAATTGGGTTGTGATTACAACAAATAATTTTGTGAATAATGTTTATTCGAAGGTGCGAATTAATATCCTTAATAAATCCAGTCTTTATTCAGGCTCTTTAGGTACTGCAACAATTGTGTATGATGCAAATTATTTTACGCTATCTCCTGCTGAAACATTGGATGGCACACAGAGCACAGAATATCTGCTAACAGATTATAATGGCAATTCAGGAGGTAACGGATACGTTGCTCTGGCAAAAATTACAGGCACTCCGTCAAGCCCTGTGTATGCTGAAGTTAATCTGATAGGTGTAAACCAACCGTGGAGTGAAACCGCAGTAAATGCGCCACAGTTAGGAACAAACAAAAAAATACTCACTAACGATGCTCGAATGCGTACTGTAATTTATCAGGGCGGTTCTTTATGGGCAACGCACACAGTTTATATGCCGGCTTCCTCACCTAACCGGGCTTCGACAGATTGGTGGCAAATTAATCCTGCAACTTCCGGAGTTCAGCAGTTTGGGCGTATTGATGATCCTACAAAAACTTTCTTTTATGCATTTCCAAGTCTTGCTGTTACAACCGGCGGAAATTTATTAGTGGGTTTTTCAGTGTTCGGTAAAAGCATTTATGCATCTTCCGGTTATGCGTATCGCAATGCTTCAGATCCTTCCGGCTCTATCCGAAATGTGTACACTTATCAGGCAGGGAAAGCAAGTTACAATAAAACATTCGGTTCAGGCCGTAACCGCTGGGGCGATTATTCTGCAACCTGCATTGATCCTGCAAATGGAACTTTCTGGACTGTGCAGGAATATGCCACCACTCCAAAAAATAATTGGGCTACTTCATGGGCAAACGTTACTTCTTCGGCAGCACACGCAACAACGCCTGTTACGGAAAGTGATAATCAAATTAAAGTATATCCTAATCCTGCCACTAACAGTTTTGCAATTCAATTTAAAAGTGGTTCATCAGGCGTTGCAGAAGTTAATTTATTTGATAATCGCGGCAAAGCTGTTTACAATAAAACAGTGAATGTGGTGAAGGGAATAAATATAATTAATATGGAAGCAACGAAATTATATAATGGTAATTATACTATTAATTTACATGCTAAAGATGAAAGTATAAAAACAGCACAGATAATGATTTTGAAATAATTATGTTTTATTTATAAAAAAAGAGACTGTGCAAAAAAACAGTCTCTTTTTTTATTTTTTAAATCGAAAAATGTTGCGATAACAAAAAAATTTTATTGTCCCTGCGCCAAGCTATATTGCTTTTTTCCGCTCCACATCAGCAATAATTCTGAAGAACAAATTCTGAAATTTCCGCTCATGCTTACATACAATCCTAAAACATCTTGTTGATTTAATGCGGAATCATCAATGCTTTCAAACCGCACATTATATTGATTTACCAAATTTGTATAAACCGAACCTGTAGGCCAAACCTGCGTACCGCGATTGCTGATATTTACCAATTTAAATTTTACTCCCGCATGTCGCATACATTTGTTTGCAATGGCTGTTGGTTGTTCATTGCTTTCAATAAAAAAATCTACGCCAACAATTTTTTCATTTTCAATTTCTTTAGTTTCCATCATTGGATTTGTTTGCAGATTAAAATGCGTTTGTGTACTCGGCATGTCTGCAATTATCGGTCTTGCGCCATGCGCCGGTTGCTTATTAAAATTTTGAATGATGGCTTCTGCATACTGCATTGTATTTAATGAAGGAATTTTTTTATCCCCAAAATCGCCGGTGTGTTTTCCTTCTTCCAAAGTAAAGAGCAAAGCATTTTCAATCATGGCAGCAAATTGCATTAATCCAAGATGTCGCAACATTGCAATTCCGCTCAATAATAATGCTGTAGGATTTGCAATATTTTTTCCTGCAATGTCCGGCGCTGTTCCATGCACTGCTTCAAAAATGCAAATGTAATCGCCGATGTTTGCAGAAGGCGCAAACCCAAGCCCACCAACAAGTCCCGCGCAAAGGTCGCTTACAATATCACCTTGTAAATTGGTTAATACAATTACATCAAACAAATCGGGACGAGTAACTAATTTCATACACAAATCATCCACAATTACATCATCCGATTTTAATTCAGGATATTCTTTTGCAACTTCATAAAACACTTCTAAAAATAATCCATCGGTGATCTTCATGATGTTTGCTTTATGACCGCAGGTAATGCGCTTGGTAGTTTTTTTCTTCGCCATTTCAAAAGCATATCTTATCACTTGCTCACTTCCTGGACGAGTAATAAATCTTCTGCTCAAAGCAACATCTTGCGTAAGCATGTGCTCAATTCCGCCGTAAGTATCTTCAATATTTTCGCGAACAATAGTGAGGTCAATCGGAATTCCGGCTTTACTAAAAACCGTGTCAACGCCATGTAATGTTTGAAACACTCTTTTATTTGCGTACGTGTTCCATGTTTTGCGCGCAGTTACGTTAATGCTTTTTACACCTTTTCCTTTCGGCGTTTCCATCGGACCTTTAAATAAAATGCCCAAATTTTCGATTGTTTTTTTTGCCTCCGGCGTCATGCCGTTGCTGAAACCTTTATCAAAAACCCATTTGCCCATATCAACAAATTCATATTCGAGCGGAACTTTTGCCGCATCAAAAATTTTTAAAACTGCATCCATAATTTCAGGACCAATTCCATCTCCTTTGGCAACAGCAATTTTTGTCATAAAATTTTTTTAAGTGAAGTGAAACCAAATTTAAATATAAATTTTCGCAAGATATTTTTTATGACTGATAGAACCATTTTGAGTAACCTTTATAATATCAACCTTGAAAAAAACTTTTTATTTTTTACATTTGAAGTTTGAATTTTTATTATGAAGATACTTTTAGAATATTTAAAACCTTACAGATGGCTTGTTGCACTGGCGTTATTACTTGCTGCAATTAATCAATGTTTTTCCATGCTCGATCCATATTTCTTTGGAAAAGTATTCGATAAATTTCTTACGCATCCACATCAAAACGGATATTTTGATGCACATAAAAATTTTGTAAAAACCAGTGCCCGCAGTCAATCAGATTATATTTGGGGAGTGATGGGTTATCTTGGAATTTTAATCAGCGTTGCGATGGTAAGCCGCATCGCCAAAGCGTTTCAGGATTATTTCACCAATGTGGTAATACAAAAATTCGGTGCAAAAATTTTTACAGTTGGCTTGCAGCATTCAATGGCTTTGCCTTTTCAGGATTTTGAAGATCAGCGCAGCGGCGAAACTTTGTCAACGCTTTCAAAAGTGCGCGCCGATACAGAAAAATTTATCACCGCATTCATCAGCGTTTTATTCAGCATACTGGTTGGCATCGTTTTTATTTCGGTTTATTCTTTTCGTTTGCATTGGTCAATCATGCCGATTTATACCGTTGGAATTATTTTGCTTTCATTACTCACGAGTTTACTCAGTAAAAAAATTAAGATCATTCAAAAAAATATTGTGAAAGAAACAAATGCGCTCGCAGGCAGCACCACAGAATCTTTACGCAATATTGAACTTGTAAAAAGTTTAGGTTTAACCGAACAAGAAATTAGCAGGTTAAATAATAACACATATAAAATTCTTGGGCTTGAATTACGCAAAGTAAAAAGCATTCGCTCACTCAGTTTTATCCAGGGAACATTTGTAAACTTTTTACGGCAGGTAATAATGTTCATGTTATTGTGGCTTGTTTTTAAAGGACAATTAACTGCCGGCGAAGTGATGACGCTTACATTTTATTCGTTCTTTATTTTTGGTCCTTTGCAGGAAATTGGAAACATTATTCTCTCTTATCGCGAAGCAGAAGCATCACTCAATAATTTTGATACACTTATGCAAAAACCTGCAGATATTACTCCTGCAAAACCAAAAAAAGTTGGCGCAATTGAACATCTTTCGTTTGAAGATATTTCATTCAAACACCAAACTTCGCAATTTAAAGCTTTGGACGATATTAGTTTTGAAGTTGAACGAGGCGAAACCATTGCATTTGTTGGTCCTTCCGGCGCGGGAAAAAGTACGCTGGTGAAATTGTTGGTTGGATTATATCGTCCGCAACAGGGAAAAGTTTTTTATAATGGAATTGATAGTCTGGATATAAATTTTGATGACTTGCGCAGCCAGATTGGTTTTGTAACGCAGGACACGCAATTATTTGCGGGAACAATAAAAGAAAATCTTTTATTTGTGCATCCTTCCGCAACTGAAGAAGATTTATTGCTGGCTTTGAAAAAAGCAAGCTGCAATAATTTATTATCACGAGCGGAAAAAGGAATTGACACAATGATTGGCGAAGGCGGATTAAAATTAAGTGGCGGCGAAAAACAGCGATTAAGCATTGCCCGTGCATTATTGCGCCATCCGCATTTATTGATTTTTGATGAAGCAACTTCCTCACTTGATTCAATTACTGAAGAAGAAATTACTTCTACTATAAAAAATATTTCTTCACAAAAAGAACAAATAACTGTTTTAATTGCGCATCGTTTAAGCACCATTATGCACGCCGACAGAATTTATGTTTTAGAAAAAGGTAGAATAATTGAAACCGGAAGTCATTATGATTTGTTGGATGAAAAAGGATTATATTATGCGATGTGGAGGCAACAGATTGGAGAAAGAAAAATAATGGCAGCGGTGTAATTTTCGAACTGTTTCTTTGATGTATAGCACTGTTTAAAAATTAAACCATTTATTATTATGCGCCAGTTTAATAATTTGCGCTTTTGATTGCACATGAAGTTTTTCATAAATATTTGCAATGTGTTTTCGCACGGTAAAAACGCTGATGTTTAAAATATCACCAATGCGTTTTGCATCCAAACCATTTACTGTATGTTGCAAAATTTCTTTTTCTCTTTCACTGAGAATTTCCGGCGGCGATGAAATTTCTTTGGTTGATTTCTCCTGAAAAGATTTGCTGAGTAACTGCAGTGCTTTTCTTGCAATGCCCGGGCTTAAAGGCGCGCCGCTAAATTCAAGAACATTTGTTACAGCGTCTTTTAAAGAAGCTGCACTTTCGTGTTTTAATAAATAACCCGAAGCGCCGGCTTTTATTGCTTCAAAAATTTTTTCATCATCATCAAAAGCGCTTAAAACAATAAAATGAATTTGAGGATATAAAATTTTTCCTGCCGCAATAGTTTGAATGCCATTTAAGCCGGGCATTTCAATATCCATAAAAATTATTTGTGGCAAAGCCTGTGCAGGCAAGCCTTTCAGCTCCTGTAAACATTCATCGCCGTTGGTTGCAATAAAAATTATTTTCCAGTTTTGAAGTTGTTGTACTTTTTGCTGAAATGTATTTCTGTTCACAGCATTATCTTCAACTAAAGCAATCCGTATAAAATTATTTGAAGACATGTTGCGAAGTTTGTTTGTAGCTTTCTTTTTTGCAATAATTAATTTGTAGTAGGAAATCGTTTCTTGTTTTTGTTTCTCGTTTCTTGTTTTGAATTCTTAATTGTTAATTGAAAACTCAGTTCCATTTGGTTTTGTATCTATCCAATTAATTTTCCATCCGGCTTCTTTGCTGCGCATTTTTATATTGCTCAATCCATTTCCTAAAAAAGTTTTTTCACTCAAATTATTTATTCCTTTTCCATCATCTTTAATAATTATTTTCCAATCATCCGCGCTTATTATCTTAACTAAAATATTTTTGCAATTGCTGTGGCGCAAAGCATTGTTCACTGCTTCCTGCATAATTCTGAATAAATGCAAAGCATTGGTTGGAGAAAGTTTTTCATCATTCAAAATATTTTCTTCTATCATAATATTTATGTTAGGATAATTGGGTTGAATTTTTTGAAGAAAAACTTTAAATCTGTCGCTCACTGCAGTTAAAGAAATGGCTTCTTTATTGAGCGCCCAAATTGTATCGTTTAATTGGTTAATGATAGATTGCGAATTATTTTTTAGTTGATGCAAAACATTTTCATCTTTTCCGTTTTCTGAAGTTTTTATAGTTGCCACATTTGATGCAATAGCTGCTGCATAAGCGCCAAGATTATCATGCAAATCGCGACTTATTCTTTCGCGTTCGTGCTGAATTTCATGCTGCAATTCTAATGCTCTTAATTTTTTTTGATATTGCCGATACAAATATTGCTGAACAATAAATGCAATAAATGCAACAAAAATTACAGCCATTAAAATTTTAAACCACCACGTTTGCCACCACGGCGGAGAAATAATAATTGTAATGTTTTTTGCGAAAACACTGTTGGGCGAAAGCACCGGACTGCAACTAATTTCAAACAAATATTTGCCGGGCTCAAGAATATATTTTATTCCTGCTGGCTGATGCGTTGTTTGCCAGTTTTCTTCAAAACCGGTTAAGCGATATTTATATTCATATTCGTTTGTGTTTAAAAGACCGATTGCCGCAAAATCAAGCTGGATGTGATTTTGAGAATAATTTAATTGTATAGAATTCTTTTGCAATAACGAAGAAAGATTATATAATGAATCATTTATAATAAGCTTTGTAATATTTAAAACCGGCGTATCTTTTATGTTAGAAAGTGCTGAAGGATAAAATGCTGTAATGCCATTTACGCCGCCAAAATAAAATTTTCCTGTTGATGTTTTTAACGCCGATTCCGTGTTAAACTCATTTTCCTGCAAACCGGATTCTTTTGTGTAATTGATAATGTTTCCATGTAAAGAAACATGCGATAATCCCAAATTGCTGCTTGCAAAAACTGCAGTTTTATTTTCAATTGGCAGCAATGCATAAATGCAATCGTTCAAAAGTCCTGTTTGTGTAGTAAAGTTTTTTATCGGCTTGCCGGAAAAATTATAAACATACAAACCTCTGTCTGTTCCTACCCAAATGTTTTGCTGAGCATCTTCTGCAAAACTTCTTACCAAATAATTATTAGGAACAGAAATGTTTTGAACATTTTTATTTTTGTCAATTTTATAAATCATACCCGCCGTTGTTGCTGCCCATAAAGTTTTATTTAAAGTGTAAATAAAGCAACTGATTTCATTAGAAGCATTGTTGTTAAAAGGTAATAAAGATTGCGCAGATTTTAGTGTTTCATTTTTGAAAACACATTTTAAAATATTGAATTTAGTTGCAATAAAAACGGTGCTGTCATTAATGCGCTGAATATTATTTATAAAATTTATTGCATGAGAGTGGAGCACATTTTCCGTTGAATCATTCATCAAAAACGGAGTTATTTTTTTTTCCGGAAGATGTAAAACATACCAGCCTCTGCCAATGGTTTCAATCAAATAATTATTATCACATAATTTTTCAATTGCATTAATGTCTTTCACGTTTTGTGAAGTAATTGCTGCTTTCCACAAAGCATTTCCCAAACTATCGAACAATTGAATTCCGCCATTATAACAACCTGCAATTAATACATGTTTTTTTTCATCGTAATACATACTTCTTATGAAATTATTTTTTTCGTTCGTGTAAACAAAATGCTCAAACGGAATATCAACATTTTGAATTCGCTTAATATCATCGTTGGTTAAAAGCCATATTCTTTTAAATTTATCGGTATAAATTATTCTTATAAAACCCTGTGCTGCCAAAGGGTTTCGGTTAAGGTCGGTAAATTCTTTTTGATAATTGCAAGCCGTATCAAACTCAAATAAATGATTGTTTAATCCAATTAATAGTTGATTATTTTCAGACAAAAAAACAACGCCGTCAATTAAATTTTCATTCATTATTTTTTTAAGTGAAAAATTATTATTGATTTTATTATCATTAATATTTATTGTTGCTATGCTATTATTTGAAACGATATAAATTTTATTACCGCTGCAAAAAAAGCTTAAAATATTTACCGCATTTATATAACTGATTTGCTTTGTTTGAAGATTGATTTGTTGTATTTGATTTTTACCGTTATAAATAAAAATTGAATTTTGATTTGTTGCAAAAGTTGTATTTGGTAAAATTTCATCTTTGCTAAAAACATTTTCTATAAAAGAATTTTGAGCATTGGCAAATTGCTTTAATAAATTTCCTGAAGATGAATAAATAACCAATCCTTTTTTATTTTGCAGGCACCAAATTCCTTCATTGGTTTCTTTAACAGGAACGATTGAAAAATTTACATTGCCCGGGGCTGGTAATGAAATTATTTTTTTAAAAGAATTTTTTTTCGCATCGTATTCCAAAACGCCCTGTTTATAACTAATCCACAATAGTCCGTTTTGCAAAGCGAAAAAATATACGGGAGAATTTATGCTGATGATTTCTTTATTAATAATTGGATTAATGGTTTCCAAAACATAGCCGTTGTAGCGCTGCATGCCGGTTTTTGTAGAAACCCAGGTGAAACCCAGCGCATCTGTAATAATATTTGTGGTGCTGTTATTTAAAAGTCCTTGTTCGTAATTGATTGTTTTTTCAGAACATCTTTTAAAGCGTTGCAGCGTGTTGTTTTGCGCGGATGCAATAAAATAAATTGAAGCAAAAACAGAAAATAATAAAATGAATTTTTGGTGCATAAATTTTTCATCACTACTACAAATTAAGTATTGTTTGGCGATTTATAATGATGAAATTTTACCAGTTCAAATTTTCATCAAACAAAAAATTAATTTTATGCGAATTCAATCTTTACCCAAATTTTTTCTTGCTGCATTTGCGTTGTTTTTATCTGCAAACATTTTGCACGCACAAGCTACCGAATCAGAACCCAATAATACACCTGCTCAAGCCAGTACACTTCCGTTAAATGGTAATGGAAGCGGCGCAATTAATCCTGCGGGAGATGTTGACTGGTGGAAAGTAACAACTAATGCTGATGGAAAGTTTTATGTTATATTGAATAATACCGGCAATCCTGATCTTAAAACACTTTCTTTATACGATACTGCGGGCACAATTCTTTTAAATAGTGGAAACATAGGAGATGGAATTGGTGGATTTTTTACAGATGGTCTTGCACAAGGAACTTTCTATATAAAAATAAACGGACCCAACGGCACCGAAACAGGAGCTTATACTGTTTCAGATAGTTTGGTGCCGGCATCTAAGCCAAATGATATAGAGCCTAATAACAATATAAATCAGGCAGAACGATTATTACTAAACGATTCAGCTACAGGGCATATAGGATATTATTATAACAATCAAAGAGATACAGCAGACTGGTATAAAGTAACAACCAATGTTGATGGCAAGCTGAATATCATTTTGAACACTACAGAGGATCCTGGCATTGCTGTTTTAGTAGTTCTATCATTGTATGATACAACCGGAACTCCCCTGCTAAATAGTTCAAATGTAGGTAACGGAGTTGGGGGAATTACAACTAATGGACTTGCAGCCGGAACTTATTATATAAAGCTTCATGTGGATGGAAGTTCAAATAATTTTGGACCATATACACTTTCAGATTCTTTAATACCTGCATCAAAGCCAAATGATATAGAGCCTAATAATAATTTTACAGAGGCAGAAGTTTTAGCGATAAACGCTACTACTACAGGGCATATCGGGTATTATTATAATCATCAAAGAGATACTTCAGACTGGTATAAACTTACAACTACAAATCGTGGTAAGTTACAAATCATATTGGATAATAGCGGTAATCCTGACCTTATAACTTTATCGTTATATGATTCAACGGGCAGCATGCAATTGTATAGTGCAAATGTAGGAGATGGAGTTGGAGGAATACAAACTGATACACTTTCAGTCGGTAATTATTTCATACAAATTACAGGTAATGGCGATCCTAACAATTTTGGGCCTTACACACTTACAGATAGCTTATCCGGCACGTTGCCTGTAACCTTTATCAGTTTCAATGGAATATTGCAAAACAATTCTGCATTACTCAACTGGAGCACGGCAAATGAAATTAATAATAAAGGTTTTGAAGTTGAAAGAAGCAATGATGGTGAAACCTTTACCGACATTAGCTTTGTTACTGGGCGCGGAAATTCTTCCAATGTAAATCGTTATACTTACACAGATAATAAAATTGTAAGCGGCTCCAACTATTATCGCTTAAAACAAATTGATTTTGATGGAAGATTTTCTTATTCATCAACTATACGTCTTGACTTCACAAAATTCGATTGGGCTATTTTAGGAAATCCCACATCAAATAATAGCTGGGTACAATTACAGCTTGATAAAGCCGCAAAAGTTTCCATTCAAATTGTTTCAATTAATGGCAATATTATTCAAACAATAAACAAAGGGCAAATTTCGGCAGGCACTTATTCCGTACCCTTAAATCTAAATAATGCGGCGCATGGAATGTTTGTTGTAAAATTGATGGTTGATAATAATAGTTATTCAAAAAAGATCATAAAATAACTATAATTAAACCAATAAAATTAAGCGGCTTCTGCATTCGGAAGCCGCTTTTTTAAATCTTGTTAGAACGCGCTAAAGTTTTAGGTTCTTTATAAATTAAAAATCATTTCATTATAACAAAATTATTATACTAATACTTTATTCAAGACCGGTTTTAAAATGTTTTCTATCTTTTGTTTATGCTTTTTTTAGCAGATTTTTTTGCATTTATTTTTCAAAAAAATGTTAACTCTTTTTTTATTTTAATCCACACATACAAATTTTTATCTATAAATAATTAATGAACAAAAGAAAAATTAATTATGAAAAAAATATTTTTTTTAAGTATTCTATTTTTGGCTTTATTATTTGCAGGTTGCAGCAGTTCTAAAATTACAAATAGCTGGAAGGCGGATGCTGTTGTAAATAAACCGCAATTTAAAAAAATATTGGTTGTTGGTTTGTTTGATGAAAATAATAAACCAATGCGCCAGCAAATGGAAGATCAGTTAGCGCAAAACCTTAAAATGGATGGTTATACAGCAGTAACTTCATACAAAGAATTTGGGAGCGATTCTTTACAAAATATGAGTAAAGATGAAACTCTGAGAAAATTAAACAATAGTGATATTGATGGCGTAATAACTATTAATCTTGTTGATAAAAACAAGAAAAAAGAATTTATAGCCGGCCCAAGATATTATAATCCTTATGGCGGCTGGAGATATAACCCATATTGGGGCTGGACTTACAGACCATTCGCTTATGGATCTCGCGGGCATTACGAAACAAATACCAATTTTGTTTTTGAAACTGATTTATATGATGTTAATTCAAGAAAACTTATTTACTCAGCGCAGTCTCAAAGTTATGATCCTTCCAACTTAAATAATCTTGCAAATGATTATTCAAGAACAATTATAAAAGATTTAAGAAAAAATAATATTTTAAGTTGATGATTCGTTTAGAAATCCAAGATGTGAAAAAATCGTTTCAATTCTTTTTTGAGGCGATTTTTTTATAGGATAATTGAGTATTATAAACTTAATTTTTCAATAGCTAATTGCGCAGCAATTTGGCTTGCGTCTTTTTTATTGTATGCTTTGCCTTGTGCAAGAATTTCACCATCCAATACGGCGGCGATGGTAAAGACTCTTCGGCCACTTTCTATTTTTTCTTCAGTTGTTTCAAAGATTAAAATTTTGCCGTTTTTACTTGCCCAGCCAATAAGCTTATTTTTTAAATTAATATCAATTAATTCAAGATCATCAACAAATAAATGCGGCATAATAATATTTTCGAGCACCCATTGTTTTGCCTTGTTATATCCTTTATCAATATAAATAGCTCCTATCAAAGCTTCGAGCGTATTACCAAAAATCTGGCTTGCTTTTAAGGCATTATCGAATTTATTATAAATAGTTATTTTTTTTAAACCCATCTTTAAAGCAATATCATTTAGCTGCTGGCGATTTACCATTTTACTGCGCATTTCAGTTAAAAAACCTTCACCTTTATATGGATAGCGCTTAAATAAATAATCTGCAATAACAGCACTTAAAACTGCATCGCCAAGATATTCTAATCTCTCGTTATTTTCATCTGCACCTTCTTTTACCGAACGATGACTTACTGCAGTACGATATAAAAAAATATTGCCGGGTTTAAACCCTAATACATTGCGTAATTGTTTTTGAAAAGAAGGTTTTGATTGAAATAGTTGTTGAATAAGTTTACGCACAATGTTAAACTACGTATTTCTTTACAATTACAGCAGCATTATGCCCGCCAAAACCGAAAGTATTACTTAAGGCTGCGCGAACTGTTCTTTGCTGTGCTTTATTAAAAGTAAAATTAAGATTAGGATCTAATTCTGCATCATCAGTAAAATGATTAATGGTGGGGGGAACAACATCATTTACAACGCTCATTATAGCTGCAATAGCTTCAATAACACCTGCTGCACCCAGGCAATGACCAGTCATAGATTTAGTTGAACTGATGTTTAAATTATAAGCATGATCACCAAATACTTTTGAAATAGCTTTTACTTCTGCGCCGTCGCCCAAAGGAGTTGAAGTTCCATGTGTATTAATGTAATCTATTTCATCCGGCTTCATTTCTGCATCTTCTAAAGCAGCAAGCATTACATTTTGGGCGCCCAAGCCTTGCGGATGGGGTGCCGTAATATGAAAAGCATCTGCAGTAGCGCCGCCGCCGGCAATTTCGCAATAAATTTTTGCTCCTCTTGCAAGTGCATGATCTAAAGTTTCTAAAACTAAAACTCCGGCAGCTTCCCCTATAACAAAGCCATCACGGTCTTTATCGTAAGGGCGGCTAGCAGTTTTAGGATCGTCGTTTCTTTCGCTCATTGCCCTCATAGCATTAAAACCTCCAAGCCCTGCTTCAATAATAACAGCTTCGCTTCCGCCTGATAAAACTATATCCGCTTTACCAAGTCTTAATAAATTAAATGCTTCAATAATTGCATTGGTACTTGTTGCACATGCGCTTACCACTGCAAAGTTGGGACCGCGTAAATTATGGCGCATGGAAATTTGCCCGGCAGCAATATCTAAAATCATTTTAGGAATAAAGAAAGGGCTAAATCGTGGTGTGCCATCACCTTTTGCAAATTCAGCAACTTCAGTTTGAAAAGTAATTATACCTCCTATTCCGCTGCCGAATACAACACCAATTCTATCAGGATTAATATTTTCTTTATTTAATCCCGCATCCTTCATTGCTTCATCGCTGGCAACAAGTGCGAATTGTGTAAAGCGGTCAATTTTACGCGCTTCTTTTCGGTCAAGAAATTGTGTTGGGTCAAAATTTTTTACTTCGCAGGCAAAGCGGGTTTTAAATTTTGATGCATCAAATTGAGTAATATAATCTGCCCCGGATACGCCATTTATTAATCCATTCCAATAATCAGGCAAATTATTACCTAACGGAGTTATAGTTCCAATTCCGGTTACAACTACTCGTTTTAATTGCATAGGGCGGCCTGTTTTAATGTTATAAATCCGCCTCTGAAGCAGCAAAAAAAATGCTTTCTTAAAAGGCGGATTTTAATACGCAAATAATAAGTATGCGTTATTTTACATGTTCTTCCAGGTAAGTAATAGCCTGACCAACAGTTGTAATAGTTTCTGCCTGTTCATCAGGAATTGAAATATTAAACTCTTTTTCAAATTCCATAATCAGTTCAACGGTATCCAAAGAATCGGCACCGAGATCGTTTGTAAAGGAAGCTTCATTAGTTACTTCTGCTTCATCTACTCCTAATTTATCAACAATAATTTTTTTAACTCTTGTAGCTATGTCTGACATTGTTTAAAGTTTTTGTTAAGGCGCAAAAATATAATTTTTAAGCAATCCGCAATCAGATATCTATTTTTTGTTTACCAATAAAACAATAATATTAAAATTACAAACATTTTTTGCGAAAAATCTTATTTTTAAAAAATCATTACTAAATTTCATTTTTATACCCTCAACATGGCATTGAAATTAATTGATCATAACAGCAAGGAGTATAAGCAAATGGTTGATTTGCGTTATAATTTATTGCGTAAACCTTTAGGACTTGAGTTTGAAAAAAATGAATTGGAAAAAGAAAAAGATGATGTATTAATTGGCTGTTTTGATGATGATAAATTAGAAGGTTGTTGTTTGTTAACGCAAACTGCTAAAGATACCGTTCGGCTAAGGCAGATGGCTGTAATATCCGGGTTGCAGGGCAAAGGAATGGGCCGCGTATTAATGCAGTTTGCAGAAAATATTGCAAGAGACAGAGGTTATAAAAAAATTACCATGCATGCACGCAAAAGCGCTGCGGGCTTTTATGAAAAATTAGGATACAAAAAAATAGGAACCGAATTTTATGAAGTTACCATTCCGCATTATGTTATGGAAAAAGAACTATGATTTTTTTGAACGGATTTTTGTATTAAAAAGAACTCGTAATGTATGAATAATATCCGAATCCATATTATCTTTTGGAATCAAAAAAAATGATTTCGGGTTAAAGTATAAATGAAAAAAATTGGGGCTTTCAAAAAAGGTGCTGAATTGGCTCCAGTCCCAATCCACATAACCTCTTATATTTTCCAAACGTACATGTTTTTCATAAAAAAAAATGGTGAAGCTTTCTTTAAAAGTATGTGCTCTTTTATAAATACTTGCTGGTAATACAAACCAAAAAGAGATCATTAAAAGTAACCATAAAACAGAGCTTAATAAAAAAGGTTCAGGCCCAATTTTTTTTAAATAAAAAAGCACTGCCGATATTATGGCAAATACATTTACAAGTATAATTAAAACACGTATTTCTGTTCTTGAAATAAAATGATAACGTAAGCCCTGAATAACTTTCTTTTTATCGTAAGAAAAACTGAATTGCATAATGCTATTATAAATTGTAAATGTAGGGAAAGGGATTTTGCTATTGTGTATTATATTAATGAATGGTTTTTGACATTTGTTTCATGGTTGCAATAATAAATCTGTAAATTGGAATAGGTGATTATACATTTGCCGCCGTTTGCAATTTCGCAATTAATAAAAATTAAACTGACATGAGAAAATTATTGAAACACAAAAAACTATTTTCGGAACATTCTTTCTTAGCGTCTGCATTGTCGCTTTTATTCTTTCTTGTAGCAAGGAAAGTAATAATGTAGACAACCCGGAATCGCTAAATAAGATAAGTCCTAACATGCCACAAGGCAACACTTTTAGTAAAGAGGCATCATACACAAAAATGCCATCGTTATCAACTATTAAAAATTTAATAGACAGCGGGAAAGTTTTATTTAGAGGAGAACTGCTGATTAAAGAAAGTAAAAAAGTTGTATATAGAATAACTTTGTCACCTGTTGACAGCTCAGAAAAGCAAACTCCTTCAGTTTTTTATTTAAGGGTAACATCAACACAAAATTTTAACACTGCTACAGAAAATACTTTTAATGGTGATTTATCTATTCTGAAAAATGACGGTATAACAATTGCAGAAAATTGGACAGGTACAAAACAATCATTTGCTCATTCAAGTTCTGTTGAAACAGATTTTGCTGCTAATCCTAATAACTGTAACTTATCCGTAATACATGGTTGTGTTGCTTCAACCATTAATAATATGGGTTGGGTTAGTTATGGTTTATGTTGTGCTACAGCCTATGCTTGTTACGGGGTATATGGGCTGATTGCATTTTTAATGTTTGTTGGGGAGTTTAAATTAAATTTACTTACCTTTAAAATTGAATTTTATGCAGTCAAAAGAGTTATTTTTAATATTTTTTGCCATTTTTTATATTCCATTTATTATTCTTTCTTTAACCGCAGTTAATAACGCATATAAAGAAAATAAGATTAATAAAGCTACAAGAATAGGCTATACCATTTTTTCTTTTTTTATGCCGCTTATAAGTTTTTTCGTTATTAAACTTGTATTACCTAAGAAACCAAATTACAAGTAAAATCGAAATGAAAATTATATTTTAAAAATTAATTGAAGTTTTTAATATTGATTTAAAAGAGATCGCATTAACAAGCGGTCTTTTTTTTATTCATTAATATAATTTTTTAAAATCAGTTATGCTGCTTATTTTAGATAACTTTTTATTGTTCAATTTATCATTATAAAATTTATGAAAAAGTATTATTTAATTGTAACGGTTTTAATGATGTTCTCTTACATCAATTTTGCGCAAACTCAAACCACTTCCAATTACGATCAGCATGCATTATTCAATCCATTATTTTATCCAACAAACGGGAATGAATATCGTTCGGCGGGAGGCGCACCCGGACCAAAATATTGGCAAAACAGCGCCGATTATAAAATCAGCTGCACGCTCGATACTGCACAACATACAGTAACCGGTTTAGTTACCATTAACTATACAAATAACAGCCCGGATAATTTACCATTTTTATGGTTGCAGGTTGATCAAAATATTTACAGACAAGATTCCCGCGGCGAAGCTACAAGCCCTGTAACCGGCGGCAGATTTGCAAATAAAACCTTTACACAAGGTGATGTTTTAAAATCTGTTCAGATTGTTGAAAATGGAAAATCTTCTGTTGCAGATTATTTAATAAGCGATACACGCATGCAAATAAAATTATCAAGTCCTTTAAAATTGGGCGCCTCAATCCAAATAAAAATCGATTATTCATTTGCGGTTCCTGAATATGGCACAGACAGAATGGGACGATTGAACACAAAGAACGGATGGATTTATGAAATTGCGCAGTGGTATCCGCGCATGTGCGTGTATGATGATGTTTTAGGATGGAATACCTTGCCTTATTTGGGCGCGGGAGAATTTTATTTAGAATACGGAAATATTGATTACACTATTACTTCGCCATCCAATTTAATTGTGGTTGGTTCAGGCGAATTACAAAACCCGGCAGAAGTTTTAAGTTCAACAGAAATCAGCAGATTAAATCAAGCAAAAAACAGCGATAAAACAGTAACAATTGTTTCCGAATCTGAAATAGGAAAATTAAATTCATCGAAACCAACGCTCACCTGGCATTTTAAATGCAATCAAACCCGCGATGTTGCGTGGGCTGCATCGAAAGCATTTATTTGGGATGCAGCAAAAATAAATTTGTCAAGCGGAAAAAAATGTTTAGCACAATCTGTTTATCCTGTTGAAAGCGCGGGCGACAGTGCATGGAAACGCTCAACTGAATTTGTAAAAGGTGCAATAGAATTATACTCAAAAGAATGGTATGAATTTACTTATCCTTCTGCAACAAATGTTGCAGGAATTGTTACCGGAATGGAATATCCCGGAATTGTTTTTTGCGGTTACAAAGCGCAAAAAGGTGGACTCTGGGGAGTAACAAATCACGAATTTGGTCATAACTGGTTTCCGATGATTGTTGGTTCTAACGAAAGAAAATATGCATGGATGGATGAAGGCTTCAACACATTCATCAACGGCGTTGATACGAAGGTTTTTAATAGTGGCGAATTTTATAATAAACAAGATGCGCAACGAGCTGGTAAATTTTATTTCAGTCCGAAATCTGAAGCTATTATGAATATTCCTGAAGTTTTGCAGGCAGGTTTTCTTGGCGTTGCTGCTTATGCAAAACCTGCAATGGCACTGGATTTACTGCGTAAATATGTTTTGGGCGAACAACGATTCGATTACGCTTTCAGAACTTATGTTAGTCGCTGGGCTTTTAAACATCCAACGCCGTTTGATTTTTTCAGAACAATGGAAAATGTTGGCGGCGAAGACCTTTCATGGTATTGGCGCGAATGGTTTATCAACAATTGGAAATTAGACCAGGGAATAAAAGATGTAAAATATGTAAACAACGATGCAAGCAAAGGTGCACTTATCACGATAGAAAATTTGGAACAAATGGCAATGCCGGTTGTTTTAAAAATTGAGCAGCAAAATGGAAAAACAGATTCTTTGGTTTTGCCTTTTGAAATTTGGCAGCGCGGCAGCACATGGACGTTTCAATACAATTCAACATCTACCATAAAAAGTATTGTAATTGATCCAAGTCATGAAATGCCCGATATAAATCCTGATAACAATACATGGAACGGCGCTTCATCTTCCTTGAAACCTGCGCCAGCCGGCACTTCTGCAAATGACGTTATCAATAATTATATAAAAAATATTGGCGGAGCAGATAAATTAAAATCAATAAAAGATTTTTCAAGCACATCAACCGGAAATATTCAGGGTCAGGATTTAGTGTACACTACAAAGTATAAAAGTCCAAATAAATATTCCGTTGATATTGAATTACCGGGCATGAATGTTACTGCAAATAGAATTGTTGTAAACGGCGATAGTATTCATCTGATTCAAATGGGGCAACCTGTGCCGGTTGATGAATCCTCAACCAATATTTATAAAGAAAATGCAACTATATTTCCTGAATTAAATTATGCAAACAACGGATATAAAACACAATTAAACGGCATAAAAAATATTAACGGTAGCGATGCTTACGAAATAGAAATTACTTCGCCCGCCGGTTCAACAACTACAAATTATTACGATATAAATACAGGATATAAATTAAAATCAATCCGCACTGTAAATGCGCAGGGAAATTCACAAACTATTACTACCGGTTACAGCGATTATCGCGATGTAAGCGGAATAAAATTTCCTTATCATTTAAATGTTGATCAGGGCCAATATGCCTTTGATTTAACAATAAAAAATATTGCCGTTAATTCAGGTTTAAGCGATGCGGATTTTAAATAATGTGCACTTTAAACAATAAAATGAGCCTATTAAATTCATGAAAACATGGAAGTGCATCATCATCCGCATCTTCATCATGAAAATAAAAATTTTAAAGAATATTTTCTTGAATTTCTCATGATATTTTTGGCCGTTACCATGGGCTTTTTTGCAGAAAGCATCAGAGAACATATTGTAGAAAGAACAAACGAAAAAGAATATATTAAATCTTTTATCGAAGACCTTCAAACAGATTATCTAAATCTTACTGCAAATGTGAAACATCAAAACGAAAAGATCAATATTCTTGATTCTTTAATCTATTTATTAAATACGCCAAACCCAAATGTTTAATGCAACAGTTTTTCAAACAATGTATGATAACGCTACGAATGCTGTTTCATTGCCGCAGGGCAATCCTCCGCTGAGAACAACAGACAAAGAATTGATCAATGAATTCACTTATTATCTTCATCAAAGAAAGTCAACCTTTGCTGCTGAACTTATTTCATTAAAAGACCTTCAGCAGAGAAGTCATAATTTAATTGACTATTTAAAAAAAGAATATGATTTAAAATGAGCGATAAATAATACACAATGGAAGTGCATCATCATCCCGATTTGCATCACAAGAAAAAAAATTTTAAAGAATATTTTCTTGAATTTTTGATGATATTTCTTGCCGTAACACTTGGTTTTTTTGCAGAAAGTTTAAGAGAACATATTGCAGAAAAAAATGAGGAAAAAGATTACATAACAGGTCTTTTACAAAATATTAGCGATGATACCACTAATTTAAAAAACCTTATTAATGACACCCGTTTTGAAAAAGGAATTGATAGTTTTACAATGGTATCAAAAGATAATTTTCAAAGCCTCGCTGTTCAGGATTCGTTGTATTATTTTTCATTGATTTATTTTAGAGATGCAAACGATTTTGAACAAAATGATTTTACAATAATTCAATTAAGAAATGCAGGCGGATATAGATTAATTAAAAAAGATCACGTTGCAGACAGCATCGCAGTTTATGAAGCAAGAAATAATGACGTTAAAGGGCAAGGATCTTTTTATATAAATGCGTTTTCTTCCAGACTTCAATTTTTTAATGAAACTTTTGATTGGAAGGCTGCTAATAAATTTATAAGAGAGTATCGTTCAACTTCAAAAATACCTTCAGATATTCCCGTGTTAATTACAAACGATAAACAAAAAATAGGGTTATACTATAATGAATGTTACGAACTGGCATTTATTTATCAGGGGTATAAAAACATGCTTAAAAATCATCTTGCATATTTAATCCGGTTTATGGCTTTTTTAAAAAAAGAATATGATATAAAATAATGATTGGACATTAAACTTTAAAAATGGAAGTTCATCACCATCCCGATCTTCATCATAAAAAGAAAAATTTCAAAGAATATTTCTTTGAATTTTTAATGATGTTTCTTGCAGTAACACTTGGTTTTTTTGCAGAAAATATTCGCGAACATTTATCAGACAAACAAAATGAAAAAGATTATATAATAAGCCTCGTAAATAATTTGGAAGATGATACCGCACATTTAAAATACACGCTTGGGAGAGCTTCTATGCAATTGTCAGGAATTGATACCTTAGTTAAAATAACCAAATCCCAATTTTCTAAACTTCCGGTGCAGGATTCAATTTTTTATTATTCAATATTTTACTTAAATGAGGAAACCGAGTTTGAACAAAATGATTTTACAGTTGTGCAACTAAGAAATGCAGGCGGTTACAGACTCATTAAAAAAGACCATGTTGCAGACAGCATAGCAGCTTATGAGTCGGCTAATAATGACATAAAAAATCAGGCAAAATATTATGTAGATGCGTTTGCAAAAAGATACCAGGATTTTATTGAGATTTTTGATTTTAAATACGGCTATCAAGTT
The DNA here is from genome assembly GCA_051004255.1 of Chitinophagaceae bacterium. Classification (GTDB taxonomy): domain Bacteria; phylum Bacteroidota; class Bacteroidia; order Chitinophagales; family Chitinophagaceae; genus JBPCKN01. Next base: position 317,865 of record JBPCKN010000002.1, read on the forward strand.
TTTAGTAACAGACAAAAAATACCTACCAATTTGCCCGTTGCAGTAACAACCAATAAACAAAAAATAAATTCATATTACAACCAATGCTACATGATATCAATTACACTTGAAGGTTATAGAAATATGCTGAATGAGCATCTCAACTATTTAATTCGTCTTATAAATTTTTTGAAAACAGAATATGATTTGAAATAACTATAATGAAAAAAATAATTTTGTTTTTATTTCTTCCGCTGCAAATTTTTGCGCAACAATTTTCGCAGAAAGAAATAAGCCGCTGGCAAAGCGAGTCAAAAAATGTTACGATAATTAGGGATAACTGGGGCATTCCGCATGTGTATGGAAAAACAGATGCAGATTGTGTTTTCGGAATTATGTATGCACAATGTGAGGATGATTTTTTGCGAGTTGAAATGAATTATATTGAAAAGCTCGGCAGACTTTCTGAGGTAAATGGAGAAAAAAATTTGTATGATGATTTATTGATTCGTTTGGTAATTGATTCTTCTGATGCAATAAAGGATTATAAAAATAGTCCGCCATGGTTGCATAAATTATTAGATGCTTTTGCTGACGGAATAAATTATTATCTATATAAAAAATCTTCTGTGAAACCCGCGCTGCTGCAGCATTTCGAGCCTTGGTATGCTTTATTGTGGACAGATGGCAGCATCGGCGCAATTAATACTGCAGGCATTTCAGTTCAGGAAATAAAAAATTTTTATTCAGGAAATAAAGAAACAACAAAAATCATTTCTGCGCCTGCCGAAAAAATGCAAACCGGATCTAATGGTTTTGCAATTGCACCATCAAAAACTCAATCGCATAATGCCATTCTTTATATCAATCCGCATGTAACATTTTATTTTCGTCCCGAAGTGCAGATGACAAGTGATGACGGTTTAGATGCATACGGCGCAATAACCTGGGGACAATTTTTTGTTTACCAGGGATTTAATGAACACTGCGGATGGATGCACACTTCAAGTGCTGTTGATGATGCAGATTTGTACGCAGAAAAAATCAGCAAAAAAAAAGATTCATTATTTTATAAATACGATAATTCATTAAAGCCAATCACTCAAAAACTAATTGTTTTAAAATATAAAAGTGGCGATTCAATTCAGTCAAAAATTATCACTGCATATTTTACACATCACGGACCAATAATTACTGAGCGCAACGGGCAATGGCTTGCATTAAAAGCAAATAACCGTGATATGAATGGATTGATACAAAGCTGGCAACGCACGAAAGCCAACAGCTTTGCTGCTTTCAAAAAAACAATGGATATTCGGGCAAATGCAACGAACAACACGGTGTATGCCGATGCCGAAGGAAACATTGCATACTGGCATGGAAATTTTATTCCAAAAAGAGACAAAAATTTTAATTGGAGTAAACCGGTTGACGGAAGTACTTCTGCAACAGAATGGAAAGGTTTGCATAAAGTTGATGAAACCGTTCACATTTATAATCCGTTAAACGGATGGATTCAAAATTGCAATTCAACACCATTTACCGCTGCAGGAAATAATAGCCCCAAAAGAGAAAATTATCCAACTTATATGGCGCCGGACGGCGAAAATTTTCGTAGCATAAATGCAGTACGTGTGTTGAGCGGAGAAAGTGTTTTTACAATAGATAAAATTATTGCTGATGGTTATAACACGCATCTTTCAGCATTTGAAATTTTATTGCCTGCATTGTTTAAAGCCGTTGAAAATTTAAAAGCAGATTCAAATTATTTGCATTTGCAAGAGCCAATTAATGTATTAAAAAATTGGGATATGAATTCTTCTGAAACATCGGTTGCTACTACACTTGCGGTTAGTTGGGGAGAAAAAATAATGCCTTTTATTTTGGGTTCGGTGTCTGAAGATGATGATGTTTACGATCAGGTTGAAATGTTTAAATATTTTGTAAATACTGCAACTTCTGAAAAATTAACTCAACTATTTATTCAAACAATTAATGAATTGAAAAATAAATATGGAGATTGGAAAATTGCATGGGGAGAAATTAGTCGCTATCAAAGATTAGCTGCTTTCCCGAATGAAAAGTTTGATGATGGCAAAGCAAGCATTCCGGTTGGAAGGACATCTTCGCGGTGGGGCGAAATTCCTGCATTTGAAAGCCGCACATTCAACACAATAAAAAGATACGGCACCTCCGGAAACAGTTTTATTTGCGCAGTTGAATTTGGAAAGAGAATAAAAGCAAAATCGTTATTAACCGGCGGCGAAAGCGGCGATTCTACATCGCCACATTTTACTGATCAGGCTTTGATGTATGCAAAAGGACAATTTAAAGATGTATTATTTTATAAAGAAGATGTGTTGAAACATGCAGAGAAAACATATCACCCTGGAGAATGAAGTAATAAAAAAAACTATCTGATGAATTTATAAATGAGCTAAAAAATTTATATTTCTTAATTTAAATAGACGTTAATAAGCAATTAATTCTTTCACAGTTTCATCCAGTTTTGATTTTGCCATAAAGTTTCTTTCGAGTTCAATATTGAAAGGAATGGGTGTGTCTAAACTTGCGCAACGAATAATGGGTGCATCCAAAAGTTCAAAACAATGTTGTGAAATCCATGCAGAAATTTCTGCGCCGATTCCGCCGGTTAACGTGTCTTCGTGAAGCAATAAAACTTTTCCTGTTCTTTTAACCGATCTTTTAATTGCATAATAATCCAGTGGCAGCAAGGTTCTCAGATCAAGAATATAAATGGAAATTTCCGGATGCTGCTGTGCATATTCCAAAGCCCAATGTACGCTGGCGCCATATGTAATAATTGTAATGTCTTCACCTTCTTGCACAACATTTGCTTTTCCAATTTCAATTTCATAATATTCTTCAGGCACTTTTCCGCTAACACTTCTGTACAATGCTTTATGCTCGAAATATAAAACCGGATTTGGATCGTTGATCGCAGCAATTAATAATCCCTTAGCATCAATAGGTGTAGAAGGATAAACAACTTTTAACCCTGGCGTATGCATAAACCATGCTTCATTGCTTTGTGAATGAAACGGACCGGCACCAACGCCGCCGCCTGTTGGCATACGAATTACAACATCAGCATTCTGCCCCCAGCGATAATATATTTTTGCAAGATTATTGATGATCTGATTAAAACCAACGGTAACAAAATCTGCAAACTGCATTTCCATCATAGTTTTAAATTCTTCCAAACTCAGTCCCAGGGCGGTTCCTACGATGGCGCTTTCACAAAGCGGTGTATTGCGAACTCTATTTTTTCCAAATTCATTTACAAAACCTTCGGTTATTTTAAATGCGCCGCCGTATTCTGCAATATCCTGGCCCATCAAAATTAAATTTTCATGCTTTTGCATGGATTGATAAAGGGCTTCCTTAATGGCATCAATCATTCTTTTTTCAGATGCAGGACTTGAATTATCAATTGTATTTTCTGACAATTGATATTTAATAGCTGATGATTTTTCAGCATATACATCTTTTAATTCTTCGTCTCTATTTGGAATCAATTTTTCTGACTGATAAGCAATTTGTAATTCGCTTTCGATGTGTTGTTTTATTTCTTTATGAATATTATTTATCCGTTCTTCACTCAAAATATTTTTCTGCAAAAGAAATTGCTCATAATTTTTTACCGGATCTTTTTGTTGCCATTCTTCAAACAATTCTTTGGGGATATATTTTACGCCACTTGCTTCTTCATGCCCGCGCATTCTGAAAGTCATGCATTCAATTAAATAAGGTTTTTTTTCCCGAACGCAATAGTTACGCACACCTTTTACTGTATCAATTACAGTTAAAATATTATTACCATCAATACGCACACCTTCCATCCCGTAACCTATCGCTTTATCAATTAATTTCTCGCAGCGGTATTGCTCATTTACCGGGGTGCTTAATCCATAACCATTATTCTCAACAATGAAAATTACCGGCAAATCCCATACTGCTGCTACATTCAGCGCTTCGTGAAAATCACCTTCACTTGTTCCGCCATCACCTGTAAAAGCCAACGAAACTTTATTTTCTTTGCGAAGTTTGTATGCAAGTGCTACTCCATCTGCAATGGCTAACTGCGGACCAAGATGAGAAATCATTCCGCAAATGTGATGCTCTTTTGTTCCAAAATGAAAGCTCCTTTCTCTGCCTTTACTGTAGCCTTCTTTATTGCCCTGCCATTGCATAAAAAGCTTATGCAGTGGCATGTTGCGCGTGGTAAAAACTCCCAAATTTCTGTGCAACGGCATTATCCACTCATTTTGCTGCAATACATAAGTGGCGCCAACTGCAATTGCTTCTTGCCCTATTCCGCTGAACCATTTTGAAATTTTTCCCTGCCGCAATAAAACCAACATTTTTTCTTCTATTAATCTTGGAAGCAATAATTTTTTATAGATAGAAATTAATTCATCCTGCGTAAAACCGTTTGTAATAAATTCCATAAATTATTAAATGAAGTTGCGAATTTAGATACTCTTTTTACGAATGAATAAAATAATATTGCATACAATTAAATAGTAAAATTTAATTATGAATTTTATTGGAAATCTTATCTGGCTTATATTTGGCGGTTTTGCAGCAGCGCTTGGCTATATTTTTGGCGGAATTGTTTTGTGCATTACAATTGTAGGAATTCCATTCGGTATGCAATGTTTTAAACTTGCGAATTTAGTTTTATGGCCTTTTGGAAAAAAAGTTATATCAAATAATAGCAGTGGTGGCTGCCTTGTTTTATTTTGTAATATAATTTGGTTATTTTCCGGCGGTTTATACACTGCAATTGTTCACTTAATATTTGCTGCGTTGTTGTTTATAACAATTATCGGAATTCCGTTTGCACGCCAGCATTTAAAACTTGTAGAACTTTCTTTAATGCCTTTTGGCAAAAGCGTTGTTTATTAATTAAACTATAAAAAAAATATGTTGCATTAATTAGCTCGTTAACTTTATTACTTTCAATATGCCTTAAAGAAGTGCATTTGGAAATTTAGTTTGGAATTAAAAAATTACGTACCCTTCTAACGCAACATTTGTAACATTGGGTTTACATCGCCATATACCATTTTTAAAAACTGTATTTTTATATAGTATCACTGCTTTTGGAGGGCCGCAAGGTCATTTTGGAATGATGCTTAAAACTTTTGTACAGCAACGAAAAGATATTACCGAACAGGAATTATTAGAGTACAACGGATTTTGCCAAATGTTACCCGGCGCCTCATCAACTCAAACACTTACATTAATCGGATATAAAAGAGGAGGCTTAGTATTAGGGATTCTTACCTTAATTATTTGGATATTGCCAGCTTGTGTTTTAATGGGTAGCCTTTCATTTTTGTTAGATTTTTATGACGACAGAGCAATTAATATACAGATATTTAAATTTATTCAGCCAATGGCTGTAGGGTTTGTTGCTTTTTCTGCCTATCGTTTATTTAAATTGTCTGTTACAAATACTATTACAAAACTAATAATGGCGGTTGCATCAGTAACTACTTTTTTATTTTTCAAATCTCCCTGGATTTTCCCAATTGTGATCATCGCTGCCGGCATTGTAACTAATTTCAGCAGCAAACGTATTCCGCAAAAAGAAATTCCTTCAAAAACGATTAAATGGGGAAATATTTTAATTTTTTTTGGAATATTTATTATCGCAGGTATCTTAAGCGAAACAGCACGCAAAGAAGAATGGAAAAACCGTGCAACATACAATTTATTTGAAAATTTTTATAGGTTTGGAAGCTTGGTTTTTGGCGGTGGAGATGTTTTAATTCCTTTGATGTATGAACAATATGTAACCCGCCCTGAAACACCAAGAGTTGAAGAGAAAAATCCAAATGTATTACGAATTACAAAAGAAGAATTTTTAACCGGATCAGGGATGGTTCGTGCAATTCCTGGGCCTGTATTTTCAATCGGCGCATTTGTTGGCGGCATGGCTTTGCGTGATCAAGGCCCGCAGCTGCAATTATTAGGATGCATTATTGGAGCAATTGCAATTTTTTTGCCCAGCGCTTTACTGGTATTATTCTTTTTTCCAGTGTGGAATAATTTAAAAAAATATGCAGTTATTTATCGATCTTTAGAAGGCATAAATGCAGCTATAGTAGGCATTATGGCTGGTTCAAGCTTGTATTTAATGAAAGATATTTCTGTTGATATTACTGATGGTTCAGTAAATCATGTTTTGAATATAATTGTAATATTGGGTACTTTTTTCTTATTGTCTTTTACAAAAATGAGGGCACCTTTTATTGCTTTAACTTGCCTTCTTCTCGGATGGATTTTTTAGAAGATAATGTATTCGCTTTAAAATAAAGGTTGCTCTCCAGCTCTTCTCTTATATTTTCGGGAACAAGATAACGCACGGGTTTTCCTTGTTTAAGAAGTGTGCGAATTAAAGTAGCAGATAAATTAAGTAAGGGCGCGTTTAAAACAGTAATATTTTTTGTGAGATTTTCCTTTATTCTATATTCGGGCCTTTCGTAAACAATAATATTATATTTTGAAAGGAGTTCATAATTTTTCCATTTAGCGAGGTTTTGAAAGCTATCCGATCCTATTATTAGCACAAATTGATGTTGCTGATATTTTTCATCCAGATAAGTTAATGTATCAATTGTATAGGAAGGTTTTGGCAAATTAAACTCAACATCTGATGCACGCAGTTGGCTATTATCTTCAACAGCAAGCCTTACATAATGCAATCTATCATAATCGTTTAAAAGAGCTTCTGATTGTTTTAAAGGGTTTTGCGGAGAAACAATCAGCCAAACCTGTTGCAGGTCAGTATTATTAACAGCAAAACTAGCAATAATTAAATGACCAATGTGAATGGGGTTAAATGTGCCAAAATATAAACCTATTTTCATTCAATTAATTGATATTCAATTATTTAGAAGATAATATTTCTTCAACAAAAATTTGATTTGCTTCATTTAGGCGTAAACTCAAATTGTAACCTGCAACAATTATTGAAATAGGATCTCCTAAAGGTGCTATTTGTTCAATAAAGATTTTTTCCCCCGGCACGCAACCCATTTCCATTAATTTAATAAAGATTTCATCCTTTTCCAATGACTTTATTATAACCGTTTTACCTAGTTTTATTTCAGATAACCGCTTCATCTTCTATAATTCCAATAAAGATATTTGAGGAAATTGCTTTTTCATTACGAATTTTGGAACAAACAAATATTGTGGCAAAAATTTTTTTTCATTATTTAAATAGGCATATAAAAATTGATAATAAAAAGATCTTAAAACAAATTATAGCTAAAATCTTTTTAGCCGAAAATAAACTATTTAATCGTTTGGATTATATTTTTTGTTCTGATAGTTATTTGCTAAAAATAAATCAAAAATTTTTAGATCACGATTATTATACAGACGTCATTAGCTTTGATTTAACTGAAAATACGGCAGAAATTCATGGAGAAATTTATATAAGCATTGATAGAGTAAAAGAAAATGCAAAATGCTTAAAATCATCCTTTGAAGAGGAAATTTTGCGAGTTATTTTTCATGGCGCATTACATCTTTGTGGAATTAATGATAAAACCAAAAAAGAAATTCGAATAATGCAAAAAAAAGAGAATTACTACCTTCAGTTGTATCAAAAGTTTTAATTGCTTGTTCATATAAAGTATTTAAAATAACCCTTAGAAAGAATTATTGTTTCACGTGAAACCAATGCTCAATTTTAAAATCAATATCTTTGTTTTTATGTTCCGTAATTATGATATAATCGTTGTCGGTGCAGGCCATGCGGGTTGTGAAGCCGCCGCCGCCGCCGCTAATTTAGGTAGCCGGGTTTTATTAATTACCATGAATTTACAAACAATCGCCCAAATGAGTTGTAATCCGGCAATGGGGGGCATAGCAAAGGGTCAAATTATACGTGAAATTGATGCGTTAGGCGGTTATAGCGGAATTGTCACTGATAAAAGCATGATCCAATTTAGAATGCTTAACCAAAGCAAAGGCCCTGCAATGTGGAGCCCACGTTCTCAAAACGATCGGATGTTATTTTCTTTAAAATGGAGGGAAATGTTAGAGCAAACACCGAATGTGGATTTTTATCAGGACATGGTGCAATCTCTAATTATAAAGAATAATAAAGTTTGCGGCGTTGTAACCGGCTTAGGACATGAAATTTCTTCAAAATCAGTTATAATTACGAATGGTACCTTTTTAAATGGAATTATTCATATAGGCGAAAAACAATTTACAGGTGGTCGTGTATCAGAAAAGGCATCAACCGGCATAACCGAACAACTTATAGAGCATGGTTTCAAAAGCGATCGTTTAAAAACAGGCACCCCACCCCGTGTGGATGGACGAAGCTTGAATTATTCAAAAATGGAAGAACAACAAGGCGATGAAAACATTACAGGATTTTCTTTTTTAAATTTTTCCAAGCTAACAGCAAAAAATCAAAAGAGCTGTTTTATTACTTATACTAATCAAAAAGTTCATACTATTTTAAAAACAGGTTTTAGTCGAAGTCCGATGTATGCTGGAAGAATTGAAGGTATTGGCCCGCGTTATTGTCCTAGTATTGAAGACAAAATAAACCGGTTTGCTGATAAAACACGGCATCAAATTTTTGTTGAACCAGAAGGGTTTAATACTATTGAAATTTATGTGAATGGTTTTTCTACTTCGTTGCCTGAAGAAGTGCAGTACGAAGCACTTCGTAGTATTTCCGGATTTGAATCTTGTAAAATGTTCAGACCTGGATATGCAATTGAATATGATTTTTTTCCTCCAACGCAATTAACATATTCTTTGGAAACCAAATTAATAAATAATTTATTTTTTGCAGGCCAAATTAACGGTACCACAGGTTACGAAGAAGCAGCTTGTCAGGGGTTAATGGCCGGTATTAATGCGCATCAAAAAATTAATGATCTCGATCCATTTATTTTAAAAAGAAGTGAAGCTTATATTGGTGTTTTGATTGACGATCTTATTAGTAAAGGTACTGATGAACCATACCGCATGTTTACAAGCCGTGCTGAGTTCAGAACACTTTTGCGGCAAGATAACGCTGACTTGCGTTTAACAGAAAAAAGCTATAGAATTGGGCTTGCTTCTCAGGAACGGATGAACCAGGTATTAAATAAAATAGAAAAAGTAAAAAAAATAAAAGAAATTTTAAAGAAGTTCATAATTGAACCAAATCAAATTAATACTTATCTTGAAAATACAGGTTCTTCAATAATTACAGAAAAGCAAAAAGCAGAAAAGCTTTTGCTTCGTCCAGATGTTGAGTTAGTATCCTTTATAAAAGCTGTTCCCGAATTGAATAAGATTATTGGCAGTGAAGAAAAAGATTTTTTGCAACAAGCCGAAATACAAATAAAATATGAAAGATATATTGAAAAAGAGCAGGAGTTAGTTGAATACATGAGTAAAATGGAAGACCTTTCAATTCCCGAAAACTTTGACTACGACCGCATTTCAGCTATTAGCAATGAAGCAATGCAAAAATTCAAATTTATAAAACCACGAACTATCGGTCAAGCCAGCAGAATTAGCGGTGTAAACCCAAGCGATGTGCAAATTTTAATAGTTTATATGGGAAGATAATTAATCATATGTGTTTTTCACAATTTAAGGTGGACTCAAGAATTTGAGTTTATAATATTCCAATAATTGTTTAGCTTGTTTCATAAAAATTATGCAAAATCAAGGTTAAATCACTAATACTCCGGTTGGTTTTGTGTTAAGTTTGTAACATTAGTTTTGAAATTATTTCGTTTGTTATCAAAAATTATTTTCTTTTTTTATTCTTTTGTTTTGCTAAAACACAAACTTTATTTGCGCAGCAATTGCAATTAAAGGGTTCAGTGTTCGATTATAACCGCCGTGCTATCGAAGGCGTATTTGTTAGTGCCACTTCAGGAAAAGAAACCGTTACAGATTCTGCAGGAAAATTTAGTTTATTAGTTCCACTGAAAGATTCAATTTGGTTTTCTTATTTTGGAAAAAATACACAAAAATATCCGGTTGATACTATCAGCAATCCTTCCGAATTTGAAATTGCTTTGCATATTGATGTTCCCTGGCTACCTGAAGTACGAGTGAGAAGCCGAAGCTATTCTTTAGATTCTATTGCAAACAGAAATGAATTTGCTAATATTTTTAATTACAGAAAACCGGGCTTACGTTTAAGCCAAAATCCGCCATCAGCCTATATTCCAGGCAGTGTAACTGTCGGACTTGATTTGGATGAATTGATCAAAATGTTTCAATTCAAAAAGAACCGGCAAACTTTAAATTTTCAACAAAGGCTTTTGCAGCAGGAGCAGGATAATTATATAAATCACCGCTTCAGCCCACTTTTTATAAAACAAATAACTCATTTGCAAAAACCGGCGCTCGATACTTTTATTATGTATTATAAACCAACTTACGAAACACTGCTTATGATGAACGATTTAGAATTAGGATATTATATTGAACAATGTTATAAACAATTTCAAAGCATTAAAACATCACCGGCAAATTAAAAAACATAAATTAATTAAGATTAGTAGTTAAATGTTAGTGTTTCATCTTAAAAGAATGTTTTTTAATTGATGAATATATTTTAAGAACTTTTATTTAAAAAATCATCCATTATTTTTTGAAATTGATTAGCCGTAAATTCAGGAAATTTATATTCAAAAACTTTTGCCTTGTGCAAATGTTGCAACATGTTTTCGTTTTCATTAAAAGAATAACACCAATGCTGTTTCATTAAATGTTTACCTAAATATTCCTGCTCGGTTTGACCTGGAGTTGGAATAAGAATTGATTTTTTTTTCATTGATAAAATTTCCATAATAGTCGTATAACCTGAACGACTTAACACAAACTCGCTTTGCGCAAATGCTTGCTGCATCTGGATTGTAGTAAGATGATTTACTACTATGCAATTATTTAGCGCAGCAAATTTTGCATCACTTCCGGGTTTTCCGCGAACCAATAAAACAACATTTTTTAATTGTGAAATTAACTGCAATAATTTTTTTTCAAAAGCAGATCGCTGCGGTTCGGGTCCGGATAAAATTATCAATAAATCATATTTTTTTTCTTTAGTTAATTGCATTTTAAATCTTGATAAAGCACCGAGATATTGAACGGATATTTTTGGCAATTTTAAAGGATGAGATAATCTTCCTGCAATGTTTGTTGTTGTTTCAAAATCCGGTATCCAGCATTGTGAAAAACGATTAATATAAAAATAATTTACTTTTTGAAGTACTTTTTCAATCCAAAAATTTGGTGCCTGAATTTGTAATTGATGCGTTATAAAAATGCAAGGTATTTTATTCGTCCACAATCCATAACGGTTATCCGAAATAACACAATCAATTTTATATTGTTTAATTATCTTTTTTAGCCATTTATGTTCTTTGTAAATTCTAAAAAAAAGTTTAGGTGTTTGAAACAAAATTTTTAAAGAAAAAAAACGTTTGTTATTTGCATAGCTGATATTATATCCTTTCAAATGAATTTGTTGAAGGAGAGGAAATTCATAATAAAGTAATTTTTGCTGGCTGCCATCTGCAGCAATAATTATTTCGCAGCCGCATTCTTTTAAATATTGGATAATCGGTATCATACGCGTTGCATGACCTAATCCCCAATCTAACGGCGCAATTAAAATTTTTGACATTATTATTTTAAATTAAATAATTATTATTTTATAGAGTTAAAAAAATATGTAATTTTAAATTATAGAATATGAAAGGAAAGATAAACTATGCTGTTGTTTTATTGCTATCAATAAGCATAATTTTTGGCTCGTGCAGTGTGTATGGAAAATCATCTAAACGAAATTGCGGCTGCCCGGCACACAGAGGAATAGTAGGTTAATAAAACATTTTTTTATACCGTAAACCAGTTTGATATGAGACCCCCCAACAGAGACTTACTGGTACTTACAGGGAAATTAACGATGAGCCCCCAGGAGTTTGAGCATCAGATTGAACTTTTGAACGATTTGCTTTATCATGTGGAAAATTTGAATTCTTTTTGTACTGCAAATGAAGTGATTGATGTAAACAGGTACAAAATTCTTTATAAGCCACATATTATTCAGCAAATTATTAGAGGACCATTTAAACCCTTTGTATTTATCAGTAACAAAAATTAATTGTAAGTAATTACTTATTGAAAATTAAGCCCTGCAGCAATTGAACTCCGTTTAAAGCGGAGTTTTTTTTATTACTTATGCAAATTTTTTAACGCATTTTCAACATGGTTAAACATACAATCTAACTCTTCTACTTTACAGGTTCCTGCACTTAGCCGGTACCACGGCGATTGTTTATTTGCACCAAAAGCATAAAACGGAACAACTGCTAATTTTGCCTCGCGTAAAATATAATCAGTAACATCGGCTTGGGTTTCTAACTTTTTATTCGCTATTTTTTTACCAATCAAATCAAATTTTACAGTTAAGTAAATTCCGGCTTGTGGCGTAATTGCATCTACACAATATCCTCTTTGTTTAAGCTCAATAAAACCATCATAAATTTTATGAAGACGCAATTCTAATTCAGATTTAAATTGTGAAAGAAAGGTTTCAATAACTTCTTTTTGAACTAAAAATTTTGCTGTTGCTTTTTGTTCAGCCATGGGTGCCCATGCGCCTATATGACTAAGTAATGCTTTCATTTTATTAATTATATTTATGGGCCCAAATGCCCAGCCAACGCGCACTCCGGTAGCAGCAAACGCTTTTGAAATACCATCAATAAAAACGGTGTATCGTTTCATTTCCGGTCTTAGTGAAACCGGGTTATAATGTTGTGTATTGCCATAAGTTAATGTCCAATACATTTGATCAAACATTAAATATAATTTTTTTTCATGCTCACTTCGCCGCTCATTTTCTTTTAAAATCAAATCACATATTTTTTCTAATTCGGTTTTATTTAATGTTGTTCCTGTGGGGTTTTGCGGAGTACATAAACATATCAAAACAGTCTCTTTAATATGTTGCATAATATTATCGGCCGTAGGCATAAAATTATTTTCGGGCAGCGTTTCAATTACACAATGTTTTCCTCCATTCAAGTGCACATAATGATTATTATTCCATGAAGGAACCGCATAAATTACTTTATCATCTTTATCAACTATTGTTTTAAAAAATGCATAAATTAATGGTCTTCCACCACTTGCAATTAATATTTCGTTTGGGTCATATTCTAAATTTTCTCTGTCATGAATAAATTGTGCAACTGCTATTCTTAATTCCAAAACTCCATTAGCTGGCGGATAATTTGTATAATGTTTTTGATAAGATTGAATGATGAGCTTTTCTAATTCTTTAGGAATAGGAAATATTTCCGGATCAAAATCGCCGATAGTATAATTATAGATTTTTTCGCCCTGGTAAATGCGTTCGCTGATCTCATTTCCAAGCCGCACAATTTCTGAACCAACCAGTGTTTCTGCAAGATTGCTTAGTTTACTCATTAGCTTTATTTGCAAAACTAAGGGATGAAATGCAGAAACCTTAAAAATGGAAATTGAATTGACAGAAATTCTATTTTATATACAATACTAAAGCGATGCCAAAAATATTTAGATAAAGTGATTCTTTACAAGCATTTATCGGCAATAATTTAAATTATCAAAATCCGCTTCACATAGATTACTAATAAATTATTTTCCAATTCATCCTTGAAAGCCTTTCTGGTGGCGGCTTTCAGCGAACTTATTGTTGCCCGATTAGGAGTCGAACCCAAACATACAGAGCCAGAATCTGTCGTACTACCATTATACTATCGGGCAATAAAGCAACGAAAATATTAAAAAAAGCCGAAGAAGAATTCTCCGGCTTCGTGTTGCCCGACCTGGATTCGAACCAAGACAAACAGCTCCAAAAGCTGTCGTACTACCCTTATACTATCGGGCAAAAAATATGTTTTAATTGGGCTGCAAAAATAGCGGCTCATAAAAGATTAACCAAATGTTTTTGAAAGCTATTTAAAGTTTTTCAATTCGAACGCTTGCGCTAACAATAACACTGTTATATAATGATTGCTCTAAACAAATACAAGCTTAAAAACATTTTGCATAATTCATTATTTCACTTTATTAAAAATTAAATTCATAAAAAAACTGCCTCAAATTTGAGGCAGTTTTTTCTTTAGTTTTTTAATGATTATCTTCTATCATTATCATAATAATTTTTGTTGTTGTAATCATTATCGTCATTATCTCTGCGTGTATAATCTCTGTATTTCAACCTGTCATTATATGGCTGATAGTAAACGGTTACAGGTTTTTTATACATTATTGCAGGTTTAAAAAATGCTGCATGTATGCTATTTTCAGTCCAAACATCAGAACCGTAATGATACACAGTAAACCTGCGCGTATTTGAAATATGCATGTTATAAGGTAAAACAGATGCGCTTATCCAAACGCCATTTCGTGGGTAAATAAAGCGGCGCGATGCAGCACTATAATAAACATTCGCAGCCGGATAATAATAAAACATTTGTCTTGTTGAAGCGCCGTAAATATTTAAACGAAACGCTTGTGCATTAACTTCTGCAACTGTAAAAGTCGCAGCGATTGCAATGATTGTTGAGAGGAGAATTTTTTTCATGATTTTTTGTTTTTATACTATTTAAGATTTGCATTGTTATGCATAGTTTAATAAAAAATTATATTGTTTAATTCATTTAACATTTTTTGTGTTTTAATTGATTGAACTAATATTGCAGCAATTGAAGTTGAACGTTGAACGTTGAACGCTGAAGGCTAAAAACATTAATTTCGAATTTTTAAATATGCAATTGGAAACTGTTTTAAATGTTGAAACGCTTTGCTGCACTAAGTTATAGCGCACAAGAGTGCGACGCAACAGTTGTTGAATAATGATTAAATGTTGGGATCAAAAAAAATATTCTAATTAAATGGCAAAAAATTTATTAATAGTAGAATCTCCTGCAAAAGCAAAAACAATTGAAAGAATTTTGGGAGATGATTTTGAGGTGAAGAGTTGTTTCGGTCATATCCGGGATCTTGAGAAAGATGATATGGGCATTGATATAAATAATAATTATTCGCCGCGTTATATTGTGCCGGAAGACAAACAAAAAGTTGTAAAAGATTTAAAACAATTTGCAAAAAAATCAGGCGAAGTTTGGCTGGCAAGCGATGAAGACCGCGAAGGTGAGAGCATAAGCTGGCATTTGGCAGAAGTGTTAGGATTGGATCCGAAAACAACAAAGCGAATTGTGTTTCACGAAATAACTGCGCCTGCAATAAAAAGAGCCGTGCAAAACCCGCGCACGATTGATATGAATTTAGTGAATGCTCAACAAGCCCGCAGAATTTTAGACAGGCTTGTTGGCTTTGAATTAAGTCCGGTTCTCTGGCGCAAAGTTGGCATGCAACGCAGTTTAAGCGCAGGTCGCGTTCAAAGTGTTGCAGTGCGTTTAATTGTTGAAAGAGAAAGAGAAATAAATAATTTTAAAGTTGAAAGTTTTTATAAAATTGAAGCATCTTTTATTGCAAAAGATATTCATGAAAAACCTGTACCATTTAAAGCGGATGGACCTGCGAAAATAATTTCTCAAGATACAGCCCAGCAATTTTTAGAGAACTGTAAAAATGCAGAATACACTGTTGCAGATATTCAGGTAAAGCCTGCGAAACGCAGCCCTGCAGCGCCTTTCACCACTTCCACTTTGCAGCAGGAAGCCAGCCGTAAATTGGGTTACAGTGTTAGCAGAACTATGTTGCTTGCACAAAAATTATATGAAAGCGGCCGCATAACTTACATGAGAACCGATAGTATAAATTTGAGTGATACTGCAATGAGTGACATAAAAAATGAGATCAATCAATCGTACGGAAATCAATATTATCAACCACGTAAATACAAAAATAAAAATGAAAGTGCGCAGGAAGCGCATGAAGCAATTCGGCCAACTTATATTAATTATAAAACTGTTGATGAAGAAGATGCAAAACGCTTGTATGAATTAATTTGGCGCAGAACTATTGCATCGCAAATGAGTGACGCCGCTTTTGAAAAAACAACCGCAAAAATTAATATCTCCTCAAATAAAGAACAGCTTACTGCAACAGGCGAAGTAATGAAATTCGATGGTTTTTTAAAAGTTTATCTTGAAGGTAAAGATGATGAAGATGAAGAAAATGGTGAAGGAATTTTGCCGCCGCTAACAATAAATCAGAAGCTCGATTTTAAAGAAATGGTTGCTATTGAAAAATTTACACGTGCTGCGCCGCGTTACACAGAAGCTTCTCTGGTAAAGAAATTGGAAGAGTTAGGCATTGGCAGACCTTCAACTTATGCGCCAACTATTTCAACAATTATCAAACGAAATTATGTGGAGAAACGTGATAAAGAAGGTGTGCAACGAAAAATAAATTTGTTGCGCTTAAATAAAGTAAATGAAATAAAAAAAGAAACATTAACTGAAATTACAGGCGCAGAAAAAAGCAAATTATTTCCTACCGATTTGGGCATGGTTGTTACCGATTTTTTGAAACAGTATTTTCAAAAAGTGATGGATTATAATTTTACAGCGCACATTGAAGAAGAGTTTGATGAAATAGCCGATGGAAAAATTAAGTGGAGTAAAATGATTGATGAATTTTACAAACCGTTTCATAATGACATTGAAACAACACTCGAAACTGCAGAACGTGCAAAAGGCGAAAGAGAAATTGGTATTGATCCGCAAAGCGGAAAAAAGGTAATTGCACGCATGGGTCGTTATGGTGCAATGATACAAATTGGCGAAGCGAATGAAGAAGAAAAACCACGCTTTGCAAAATTAAAACCAACACAAAGTATTGAAACCATTAAGTTAGAAGAAGCACTCGATCTTTTTAAATTACCTCGTATAATTGGCGAATATAAAAGCGAAGAAGTTTCAGTAAATGTTGGAAAATTTGGACCTTATATTAAACTGGGCGAGCAATTTATTTCAATTCCGCGCGGCGAAGATTTGTACGAGATGAACATAGAGCAGGCAATTGAATTAATAAATGAAAAACAAAAAGCGGATGCACCAATCGGTTTTTATGAAGATAAACCTGTAACAAAAGGCAAGGGAAGATTTGGCCCTTTTATAAAATGGAATGAATTATTTATTAATGTGCCGCGAGCTTATAATTTTGAAAATTTATCTCAACAGGATATTAATGCATTAATTGAAAAAAAACTTAATAAAGAAGCTAATCGTTTTATAAAACAATGGCCTGCCGAAAAAATTTCCATCGAAAACGGGCGCTGGGGCCCGTTCATCCGTTTTAATAAAAAAATGCTGAAGCTTGGAAGAAAACCGGATAATTTAAAATATACAAATGAAGAGTTAGCCAAAATGCCTGTTGATGAAATAAAAAAAATGATTGAAGCCCAAATACCTAATGCTTTTTCAAAAATTAGAACTGCAAAAAAATCTGCTGTCAAAAAGAAAAAAAGTTACAAAAAATAAGTTTTTTAATTTTTAATTTAATAATTCACAAAGTCGAATAAAATTATTTTTTTATAATTAAAAAAAGTTACTTAGTTTGTAAACACAAAAAATGCATGCACGAAAACAAAGAAATATCAGCGCTGTTTACTTTAATTGACGATCCTGATGAAGAAATTTTTTCAACAGTATCGCAACGTATTGTGCATTATGGAAAAGGTATAATTCCCAATCTTGAAAACCTTTGGGAAAATACTGTAAGCGAAGAAGTGCAGGAGAGGATAGAATTACTTATTCACAGCTTACATTATTCCGATTTATACAACGATTTAGTTGATTGGAAAGATAGCGCTTACCACGATCTTTTATTCGGCTCCTTATTAATTGCAAAATTTCAATATCCTGAACTGCACACTACGCCTGTGTTGCAGGAGATTGAAAAAATTCGCCGCAATGTATGGCTTGAATTAAATAGTTTTCTTACCCCGTTGGAACAGGCAAACGTTATCAGCAGTATTATTTATAATTATTATAATTTAAAAGGCGTAGAAATTGCATATAATAATCCGGATGATTTTTTTATTCATAAAGTATTGCAGAGCAAAAAAGGCAATGCCCTCAGCAATGGAATTTTATATCTCGTTTTAGGCGAACTGCTTGATATTCCGGTTAAAGCAATCAATGTTCCGAAACAATTTGTACTTGCTTTTTTCAACAGCGATTTCGATCCTTCAAAAGGCACAGAACATCCTCAAAATAAAATTCAGTTTTATGTAGATGCTACAACCGGCCAGCCTTTTACACATAAAGATTTAGAGAATTATTTTAAACGTATTTCTGTTCCCGCCACATCATCGTATTTCAAACCGCTCAGCCATAAAAGAATTATACAAATGCTGATAGAAGAGCTTGCTAAATGTTTTGATACGCCTGAAAAAAATTACAAGCAAAGAGAATTAATGCAACTTGCTGGTATGCTTGATAAATAACTTATGCTATAAATAATGAAGATGCGGAAACAAAATTCATAAATATTTATACAAATTATACAGTTAACTTTTTTGGGTTGAGCTTAACTTTTAATATTGACTCTTATTTAATTCGTTTATACGTTTTTCCATAATGTAATCCTGCTGCACATCTTTGCCTAAAATAAAACTGTAATTTTCTGTAATAATAAATCCCCATTTTTGATAAAAGCGAATTGCTTTTTTATTTTCCTGCCACACATCAAGCCAAATATATTTTGCGGCGCCTGCCTTAGCAATACTTATACATTCTTCCATTAAAAATTTCCCAATGCCTTTGCCGATATAAATAGTTTCTGCATAAAAGCGTGCTATTTCAAGCGCAATTTCATCAGATGAATTTACTGGTTTTCTACGCCATGTAATTTTAGCGTAACCTAAAATGTTTTCATTTTCTGTTATCAATAAAAATTTTGATTGCGCATCTTCAAGTTCAGATTTTATCTGCTGAATGCTGAAACTCTCTTGCATGTATTGCTGCATATCTTCCTGCGAATTATAAACAGCATAAGTATTATAAAAAGTTCGTGCAGCTATGTCGCAAATGGTTTCTGCATCTGCAAAATTTGCATAACGTATTTTCAGCATAATAAAAGTAAATCGCTAAATTACAAAATGAGGATTACGGAATTGGAATAGTGTTGTGTGAGTATCATGCTCGCCCACAAAAGCGACTCGATTAAATTGAAGTTGTTAATAATTATCGCATAATTTCTTTTTTAAAAATAAATATCTTGTGATGTTTAAAAACTTCGCAGTTAATGGCTAAACCGGAACAAATAATAAAGGATCTTGAATTATTAAACAGCAAAGACAGAATTTTAATTGAAGAAATAAAAAATATTGAGGAGCAAATTCAATATGTAGAAATACAACATTTTTTGGAAGCTCTCAAACATGGAACAAAACCCGAAACCGCTTCCGCAGATTTGCTTAAAAAAATTGCCGACGATGTTTTGGATAAAACCGGTTTTAGTGAAATAAAAATTAAAGGCGGTTTTATTGATTTTGCTATACAGGAAAATAAAGTAAATCCGATTCTCATTGAGCTTAAGCCTGGATTTGACAGAATTGTTGATAAAAGGAAAACAGTAATTGGTGTTGAATCCATTAAATTAGAATTTCCACGACATAAAGAACAAGTACAAAAATATCTTACTTCAAACGACTTTCTAATTCTTACAAATCTGAATGATGCATTTTTATTTAACAGAGATGCATTAATTGATTATAAACCTTTTTTAAAAATAAAATTTACTGATCTGCTTACTGAGTTTCTTGACAGTGAAAATCTTTGGGATACAGTAAGGAGGATGGAAGATCAATTTGTAAAGCCTGAATTGGAAAATGAGTTCTTTGCAGATTTAGTGAAATGGTTTGAAATGTTGAGTAGAGTAAATTTCAATGAAAAAAATGGATTTACAAAAAGTGAACTTGTAGGGTTGCTAATTAATAAAATTATTTTTATTAAAACGCTCGAAGATTATGGATTGATTCCCTATAAATTTTTAACTGATGAATATTTTGCAAAATATGAAAAATGGGAAATCAAAGGCATAAGAAAAATTTTGGATAATTATTTCACAGAAATTGAAGAATGGTTTTGGGATTATTATGATACAGAACTTTTTCGCACTAAGATTTGGGATTATATTGATAAGGATGAAGCAAACCTTAAAAAGTTTGAAAGAATTTTCGAAACAGTTGCCGGTGTTGGCAAATGGGAAGTAACGTTTGGAAAAGGAATGGTGCATTATAATTATCGTAAAATTGACGAAGATGTTTTTGGAAAAGCCTATGAAACATTTATTGCCAAAACACGAAAAGATTCAGGTATTTATTATACTCACCGGCTTATTACACAATATATGAGTGAGCGCCTGATACACGAATTGTTCGCTCCCTTAACTCAAAAAATTATAACCGCAATAGATAAAAATGATTACGAAACTGCCAAAGAATATTTACTTCAAATGCATAAAATTACTATTGCCGATACAACTTCGGGCAGCGGAAGTTTTTTAATAAAATGTTTTAGAGAAATATACAATCAATATCAAAAAATTGCTCTCAAAATTGAATGGGTAAATAATTTAAAAAATGGTAACCTTTTTGATAAACCAAAACACGTAACTGATGCGGAAATTTTTATGAAATTTGGTTTGCTTGATAAGGCAAATAAACGCACACTTATTTCATCAATAATATTAAAACATATTTATGCGATTGATATAGATGACCGCGCTTTGGAAACAGCAAAAACTAATATTTGGAAAGAAGCGGTTAAATTAGAAAAAGGGTTATTTAATTTTAGAAAATTGGGTCCAAATTTTAATCATATTCTACCCAATCTTCAATTGAATTTTATTAATGCTGATACATTATTCGATTTACCTGTTAATATTCAAATTCAAATTATAAGCACTGAACATCAAGAACAAATTCAACAACTGCATTTTATACGCAATAGTTATATCAATAATCCAACAAATCCTGAAATTTTAAACAACGTCGCTCTCATTAAACAAACTATTCGTGAAAGGCTTTTTAAAGAGCTTACGATTCATTTGTCTAAACATCCTACATTTATTTGTCTTGAATTTTTTTATTTATTTTTTAATGAAGAAGGAAATATTTTACCGCAACATCAACAAGGTTTTTCCGGAATAATAAGCAATCCTCCGTGGGAAGAAATTTATCCTGTTGCTAAAGAGTTTGTAAATATTGGCAAATATGAAATGGACAGAGCGAATTTTGAAAAGGAATTTGAGAAAAAATTAAAGAAAGATACTGAGTTAAAAAAAGAATGGAATAATTATATAAATTTTTATAAAGAATACACAGTATTTGTTTCGGAAAATTACACGCATCATAAATTAAAGCCGGAAACAAGTACAGCCATGCGCAGTCATCTCAATTATTTTAAGCTTTTGTTTGAAAGAGACATGCAATTATTACAAAAAGATGGCTTTCTTAATATCCTTATTCCATCAAGCTTTCAAACAGATGAAGGCAGCTTTGGCTTGCGCAAATTGGCATTTATTGAAAATAAGTTGCTTGAATTATTTTCTTTTGAAAACAGAGGATTTATTGAAAATGATAAAACAAATAAAACCAAAATATTTCCCGATGTAGATAGTCGTTTTAAATTCTCAATTGTATTTGTTCAAAAGCAAGAGCCACAACCTAATGATAATTTTAAATCATTATTTTATTTAAATGATCCAAAAGATTTATACACAAAAGCGCCATTAAAATATAGTTTGGAAATGGTAAAAAAATTTTCGCCCGATAACTTATCTATTATGGAATTTGGAAGCGAAATAGATTATGCGCTTTGCAGCAAAATAATGAATAATCATCCTACTTTCAGGCAAGCCGGTTATGTGTTACGCAGAGAATTTAATGTAACTGATGACAGTGAATATTTTTCAAGAGAAAAAAATACAAAAAATATTGCACACATTTATGAAGGAAAAATAATACATCAGTTTAATTCAAATTACACACAATTCAATGTTTATATTGATAATAAAATTGCACACGATATTTTGCTTGATAAAGAAGCGAAAAGAATTAAAACCGATTTGCAACTTTCTATCAGCACAAATAAAGTAAAAGAGTTATTTGAAAAACATAATTGCAAATTAGATTATCAAACTTATCGTTTAATTTATCGTTCTGTTGCAAGCTCCACGAATGAAAGAACACTAATTGCAACGGTAATTCCGCCGGGCGAGTTTTGTGTAAATTCAGTTAATTACTTAATCAATTGCAGTTATGCAATGCAAAATAAAGAATCGTTTATTCAACATATTTTATCTCCTGCTCATGCTTTATTTATTATGGCTTTAATGAATTCTCTAATTCTAAATTATTTTATACGCAATAAAATTTCGGCTAATCTTAATATGTTTTATTTATATGAGTTGCCAATTCCAATTGCAAATGATTCAATAAAAAATAATATAATACAAAAAGCTTTTGGCTTATTGTATAATAAAAGCGACAAAAAACTTTATGAAGATTTACGAATAAGTTTAGGTATTGATAAAAAAATTGTTGATGCGTATAAAAATGAGCTTACGCATAACCAACTTAGGGCTGATTTAGAAATACTTATTGCAAAAGAATTGTATAGATTAAATAAAAGCGATTGGCAGTATCTTACTTCAACTTTTGTTTATGGCGAAGATGAAATTACCCGCAAAGAATTGGATGAAATAATAAGCATTTCAAACAATTTATTTGATTGAATTTGAATTGAAGCATTATAACAAAAAGTACAAGTGTGCGACGCAACGAAGATGAGTAAAGTGATAAAGCTCGTCCCAAAAAAATTATTTAAAATTATTTAAGCAGATTGCTTCGCTTCGCTCCCAATGACGAATTACTTTTTTCTATACGCAATCCGCAACATACTTGGCAGCACAATCAGCAACAAAGGCAGCGCTGCAATAAAACCACCAATTACTGCAATGGCTAAAGGTTGGTGCAATTGTGCGCCTGTGCCAATGCCTAATGCAAGCGGCATTAATGCAATGATGGCGCCCAGTGCAGTCATGAGTTTTGGGCGCAAACGCGTAGAGATGGAATACACAATTGACTCATCAACGCTTTGCGTGAGTCGCGCTTCTTTAAATTGCCACAATGTGAAAATGGAGTTTTCGCCGATGATGCCCACAATCATAATTAAGCCGGTGTAACTGCCTACGTTCAATGGCGTGCCAGTAATAAATAATGCAAGATAACTGCCCGCAATGCCCAGCACGGAAATCATTAAGATAATAAGCGCAACTTTAAATTCTTTGAACAAAAAAAGTATTACGCAAAACACAAGCAAACTTGCTGTGATAAGGATAATTAATAATTCTTTGAATGATTGCTGTTGCTGCGCATAATCGCCGCCATACTCGATGTGATAGCCTTGCGGCAGCGCAACTTTGTTTGAAATATTTGTTTGCAAATCTTTTATAACGCTGCCCAAATCGCGGTTTTCCAAACGCGCAGAAACAACGCCCATTGACTGTAAATTTTCTCTTTTAATTTCTGCATCACCGGGTTGCACTGTAACATTTGCAAGATCAGTGATGGGTCTTAACTGACCGGTTGGTAAAAAAATTTGCATTTGCGAAATATCGTCAATACTCAATTTGCGGCTGTTTGGATAAACGATGCGAACATCAGTGAGTTGTTCTTTTTCCATAATGTTTCCAACAACATTTCCTTCGAGCGAAGTTTGTAATTGATATTGAAGATTTACAGGCGTAATTCCGAATTGTGCAAGCTTTGCAAAATCGGGCTGAATGCTGATAGATGGACCGGCAATTACAATTCCGTTAAACACATCGGCGGTGCCTTTTACACTGTCCGCAATGTCGGCAACCTGATTTGATAATTGTTTTAATTTTTGAATATCAGTGCCAAAAATTTTTATTTCAATTGGTTGTGTTGAGCTCATTAAATCGCCAAGCATATCTCCAATAACTTGTCCGAAATCCACGCGCAGCGCGGGTTGTGTAGATTCTACTTTTTGACGAATGTCATTAATAACTTCATCTGTTGTTCGGCTGCGATTCTTTTTTAATTGAATTAAATAATCGCCTGTATTAGGTTCAGTGATGAAAAATCCCATCTGCGTTCCTGTTCTTCTGGAGTAAGCCTCCACATCGGGTTCGGCAATAATAATTTTTTCCACTTCACGTAACATGCGGTCAGTTTCTTCTAAAGAAGTTCCTGGTGGCGAACTGTAATCAAACACAAGGCTTCCTTCATCCATCTCCGGCAAAAATCCTGTTTGTAATTGTGGTAAAATAAAAATGATGGATGCAAGAAAAACTGCAATAATTATAATCGCAACATAAGGACGAAATATAAAATAAGAAACCCAGCGCTGGCGTTTCACTGTTTTTGGAGGTTCGTGTTGTTCGTTTGTTGTTTGTTGTTGGATGTTGGATGTTGGATGTTGGATGTCTAATTGCTGATTGGTGGTTTTTGATTTTTGATTTTTGATTTTTGACTTTGATAAAAGCAAATAAATCACCGGCAATCCAAGCCAGGTAACAAAAAAGGAACAAACCAAAGTAATAATCATCGTGTTGGTCATTACTTTAAAATAAGCGCCTGCAACGCCGCTCATCAAAACAAACGGAATAAAAATTACAATGGTGCTCAGCGATGAACCAACCATTGCAGGAAATAAAAAATTGATTGCTTTATGAATAAGTGAAGTTGTGGGCTCATCAGGATTTTCTTCATGCGTTCGATGAATTTGTTCAACCACCACAATCGCATCATCAATAATTAATCCGATAGCTGCTGCAATTGCACCGAGCGTCATGATATTAAATGTGTAACCAACTGCATACATTACAATTATCGTAAGAAAAATTGTGATGGGAATTGTAATTAAAATTGTTGCGCTTGCTTTTATAGAACGCAGAAAAAGAATAGCAACAATTATCGCAAGCAGCAAGCCAATCCACAAACTATCTTTTACACTTTTTACAGAATCGTTTACAAAATCTGCCTGAATATAATATGGTTTTATTGTAACATCTTTCGGAAGTGTTTTTTTAAGTTCATTAATTTTTGCAACCATCGCATTTGAAATATCAATCAAATTTGCATTCGGTTGTTTGATGACGGCAATCAAAATTCCTTCTTTCCCGTTCGCATTAATTTTTATGTATTCAACTGCTTCTTTTACTTCAACATCGGCAATATCTTTCAGTGTTACAATTCTTTTGTTGTTGCTGATTACAATGTTTTCCAATTCGTCTTTTGTGCGAACGGTTGCATCAGTAACCGTGAGATACAAAAAACGATAATCAGCCAAATAACCATTCGATTTTATAAAGTTTGTTTGTTGCAAAGCATTGCTCACAATTTCAGGCGTAATGCCCAGCGCCGTCATTTTTTGTTCATTTAATTGCAGCCAGTATTCTTTGGTTTTTCCGCCGATAATTCTAATCTCGGAAACGCCGCTCACCTGCGATAAAAAAGGTTTGATTGTGTAAGTTGCAAGCATCTTTAAATCAATCGGCGATTTATCGTTGCTTTCTAAAGTGTAACCCATCACAGGCAAAATAGAAGGGTTCATTTTTTCAACTGTAATTTGTGTTTCCGGCGGCAGGTTATTTTTTATTTCGTTTATTTTCGATTCAATTCTTTGCTGGCTCAAATCAATGTCTGCATTCCAGTTCATGTAAGCGCTAATCTCGCAACTGCCGCGGCTTGTAGTGCTGCGCACCGTTTGTAAATCGGGCACTTGTTTAATTGCGTTTTCAAGTGGTTTTGTAACGGTGATCATCATTTTATCAACAGGCTGCAAACCCGCGTCAGCAATCACTTTTATCTTCGGAAAAGTTATTTCAGGAAACAAAGAAGTTTGCAGCAAACTGTAAGTAAACATGCCGCCCAAAATAATGAGCACCAAAACAAGTGTAAGCGGTTTTTTATATGTGATGTGAAGGTCTTTCATTAAATAAAATACATTCTATGAATTGTATAATTTTTTTATGAACCCGGCTGCATTGCTGCTATGATTCTTTCGTTGCGTCGCACTCTTGTACGTTCGGTAATTCTACTCAGCATAATGCAATTATCTTAATAAAATTTTATTGTGTTTTATTGTGAAAACATTTGCGCGCCTGCGGCGCGCAAGCCTACAAATTTTCCACTCGTATTTTTTCCATTCACTTCATCACTTTCACTTTCGCAGTGTCTTCTAAACCATAATTTCCTGTAATTAAAATTTTATCATTCGTTGAAAACTTCGGCGATAAAATTTCAATCTTATCTTTTGTTTCAATTCCTTTAGTAACAGGCACTTTCACAGCAACACTATCATTCAATAATTTCATCACCCAAAATTCTGATTCAGTTTCATCCGTTAATACAGCAGGCTTTGGAACAGCCTGCGTATTTATTTTTTCAGACTTTATAATCTTAACTTTTGCAATTAAATTTTCAGGAATTGAATGCGGCGCATTTACTCTAATAACCAATTGCTGTGTTTGCGATGCAGAATCCATCAGCGGCATGGTTGAAGAAATTATACCGTTTAATTTTTCACCATCCGGCAAATCAAGTTCAACGGAATTTTTATTCATTACATAAGGTCGCAATTCGTAAGGTAAATTCATTACAAAAACAAAGCTGTTCATATTGCTGATTACGGCGAGCTGTTCACCGTCCTGCACATAATCGCCGTTTTGGTGATTGAGTTCAGTGATATATCCGTTTGCATTTGCTTTGATATTTGTAACACCCGAAAAATGAAAAGCAGAATCAAGCAAATTGATGGAGTTGCCGATACTTTCAGCTTCCTTTGTTTTTATAGTAAATAAATTTTCGCCATTTGAAACATATTTGCCTAATTGAGTATTTACTTCACGTATATACCCATTACTCGTTGCTTTTACATAACTTTTTTGCAGAAAAGCAGAAGTTGCATTTAATGTAAGAGAATCAACCAAAGTGTCGTTGCTGATATTTGTAACAGTTACCGGCGTTACAGTTTCGGTTGCGCTTTCATCAGCGGTATCGGCTGTTTTATCTTTGCAGGAAAATAAAAAAGTCATCAAACTAAAAACAAGAAAATATTTTTTTAAATGCAGCATGAAATTTATTTATTCCAATAATTAATTTGATTGATGATTTGCATGCGCGAAATATAATTTTGAGTAAGCAAATTTTTTGCAGTAAGATAATTGTTTAAAGCAAGAACATAATCTGTAATTCTTGCGTCGCCAGTAAGCATCAGTTTTGCATTTACCTGGACTAAACTTTCAGAATATTTTATCTGTTTATTGATGTCTGCAATCAAACTTTCAGTTGCATGTAATTGCCGCATCAGCTGCGCAATTTGCTGAGTATATTGCATGGTAAAAAAATCCTTATAATTATTTCTTGTCCGTTCCTGAATGTCTAATTTAGTAAGTTGCATTTGCCTTTGCCTTCCGTCATAAATCGGAACTGTAAGACTAATCCCAAAACTGGTTCCGAAATTTTTATAGGCCTGATATGCAAAGGTTGAATTAAAACCGGCATCCGCATACAAATTTATTTTTGGTTTATAACTGTAATTAACCAACGATTTATTATTGATGATTTGCAAACTGTCAATCTGGTATTTCTGAAAAAAAACCGAGTTAGAAATTTCGGGCAAATTATTTAAATAAATATTTGGTTCTTCCAGTGAAACCGTTGCTGTGTCTATAATTCCGCATAAATAATTTAGTGTTGCAAAATCATTTTGAAACTGAATTTGAAGCTGTCTTAATGTTAAATCCTGTTGTTGAAGTGTAACTAAAAAAGTAAGGTAATCAGTTTGGCGATATACGTTTGTTACAGTTAGTTTTTTTAAAACTGTTTCTTCATTTTTAAGCAATTCATTTTCCTGCTTATTAAAATTTACCTGCTGCAAATCGCCGTAAGTTGTGATGTATTGCGCCATAATTGTTCGCTTTAAATCCTGCTCAGAAATTTTTGAAGTATTATTGAGTGATTGATTCTGTAACCGAATGGTTTCATATTGTGCATTCAAATGATTTGAACCAACCAAAGTTTTATTTACGCTGATGAGTTCAGCAAAATTACCACCGTTGGTTGTAGCATAATCGTATCCAAAACCGTTATAAGTAGGTGCAAAAGTATTAACGCTATTTCCTGTAACCTGCGGCTTGTAAGAAGCTACAATGCGCTCGCTGTCTATTAAATTTTGTTGAATTTGATTTTGATAATCTTTTAATAACGGGCTGTTTGTAAGTGCCCGGTTAAGATAATAATCAAGTGCATTTTTTTGTGCAAATAATATTGCAGGTAATAAAAAAAATATAATTAATAAGCAGCCATTTTTTTTCATACCGTTTAAATACATATAAAAATAAGAAGCTTGAAAATTAATTCAAGCTTCTTTATTAACTTTCAGTAAACATTATTCTTTTTCTTCTTTAATAAATTTACCATTCGCATCAAAAATTACATCCTTTCCGTTTACTTCTGCTTCGTAATTTACAGTGCCATCAGCCTTTGTAACCTTTGCAGCATCCGCAACTTTCTTACCCTGATAATTTGCTTTTACATAATCCAAAACACCGGGTGGTAATTCAGAAGTTTTAATGTCAACTTCAGATTCTTTAAAAGCTCCGTCGGGCATAAATATTGCCGACATAGTTTTTCCGTCCTGCTTAAAATTTGCTTCATAATTACCATCTTCCATTTCCCATTTTGTAACTGTGGTAGATGGATATTTTTTTGCAACAGAAGTTTTAACTGCAGCAGGAACTTTTGATGCATCTACTTTTTGTGCATTAGCACAACTTGCAACGGAAGCAATTGCAAGAATCATAATAAGTGTTTTCATTTTTTTATTTTTATATCTTTAATAACCACAAAAGTAGAAACGGATTCTGAAGAAAAATTGAAGCTAAAACTGTAATGTAATTTTATGCAATGAATTAACATAAAAATAATTTATTGCAAACCCATACCTCTCACAAATTTTTTTTACGATTGCCAAACCAAGACCTAACGAATCAGAACTCGTTTTATCCTTTTGAAAGCGCTCAAATAATATGTTCGGATTTGTTTGCAAAACAGCACCGGTATTGGAAATAATTAGTTCATTATTCACAAAATTTATTTCAATAGAACCATTGTCTACATTGTGTTTGATGGCATTTGTTATTAAATTTGAAACCAGAATTTCAGCAAGTGTTTCATTCATCAAAATTTTATTTTCATACTCTATATTCTCTGTAACAGAAATTTTTTTTGCTTTAATTAGCTCTTCATAATTATTCAAAAAATTGTGCAATAATTCGCCGAAGTTCACTTCATTATTTTCACTGAATTGCTGGTTCTCAATTTTTGTGAGCAATAATAAGGACTGATTTAATTTTGATAAACGATTTGCCGCTTCATAAACTGATTGAATAGTTTGCATTTCTTCCTGCTTTAAGTTTTCTGATTGAATCAATACTTCCAGCTTCGATTTTATAATTGCCAGCGGTGTTTGAATTTCATGCGAAGCGTTTTCAGTAAATGTTTTTAGTGCTTCATAATCTTGCGTTATACGATCGGTCATTACAATAATTGCATTGTTTAATTCAGTAAATTCATCTATGTTCGTTTTATCCAACTGCAAATTTTTTTTATTTGATAAATTGAATTTCTGTAATTGATGCAAAGCTGTGTAAAATGGCTTCCAGAGCTTGTTTAGCAAAAACCTGTTGATGATAAATAAGATCAACAATAAAAGAATAACAACACCTAAAGTTATGATTACAATTAATTGCAAAAGGTCTTCGGTCCCTTCCTCCGATTTGCTTACAGAAGCAATATAATTTTTATCATTTACATTTATCGGAAAAACTAATTGCCTGCTTTCTTCATATTCATTTTCGTAACTATCAAATATGTTAGTGCTTATAAATTTTCTTTTTATTTTTTCATTCGTTAAAGAAAAACTTATTTGCTGATCTTTATATTTTGAAGCTTTCGGCAGGCTGTTGTGCAATTTTGCAAATGCAATAATTTCCTGCTCTTCAATTTTTAAATCATCATCTAACTGACTTATTAAAACATATCGAAGTATTACATAATAACAAACGCCGCTGATAAGCAAAATAATTATTGTTGCAATTATATTAGTCCTGTTATATTTTGTTAAAAGCTTCATTAATTGGTAAACTTGTAACCCATGCCGTACACGGATCTGATGTAATCAGCATTGCCGGCTTCCATTAATTTTTTGCGTAGATTTTTTATATGCGTATAGATAAAATCATAGTTATCCGTCATGCCCATTTCATCGCCCCATAAATGTTCGGCAATTGCGTTTTTTGAAATTACTTTTTGTTTGTTGCTGATAAAATAAAGCAGTAATTCATATTCTTTTTTTGTAAGGTCCAATGGCTTTTTTTGAACAGTAACAGTTTTCGCTTGCGTATCAATTTCGATATCATGATAGGCGACAATATTGCTTGCTTCAAAATTTTTACGGCGAATAATTGCAGCAATTCTTGCACTTAATTCTGAAAGGTGAAAAGGTTTTGTAAGATAATCATCGGCGCCTAATTGCAAGCCGGCAATTCTATCATCCAAAGCATTTTTTGCAGAGATAATTATTACTCCGTCCATTTTATGGTTTGCGCGCAATTCTTTTAAAATGTTTAATCCGTTACCATCAGGAAGAGTAATGTCTAAAATAATGCAATCATAATTATACAATTCAATTTTTTCGAGTGCTGTTTTAAAATCGGCAGCTATTTCGCAAGTATAATTTTCGCCTTTCAAATAGGCGACCATGCTTTCAATCAAAGCCTTTTCATCTTCAATTATTAAAATTTTCAAAGCAAAAATTTTGCATAAAATAAGTTATAAATTTTGAAGAAATGCTGAAGTTGAAAAATTAAAACAATTTTTTTTATGCCTTTAATTGGCGCAAACATTTTCGCAAGCTATCCTGCCAATTTTTTATTGGAATATTAAAACTGTCTGAAACTTTTCTTGTATTCATGAAAGAAAAATGCGGTCGCTTTGCAGGCGTTGGATATTGTAAAGTTGAAATTGGATTTATGATGCATGAAGAATTAATTTCATTTTTGATTGCAATCGCAAAATCATACCAGCTAATAACTCCGGAATTACTGTAGTGAAAAATCTTAGGTTTCCGATTTCCGATTTCCGATTTCCGATTTCCAATTTCCGACTTTAAAATTTCCGACTTTAAAATTTCCATCACTGCTTCCGCCAAATCGGCTGCATAAGTTGGCGAGCCAAATTGATCATTCACAACATTAATTTCTTTTTTTTCTTTCATTAACCGCAGCATTGTTTTTACAAAGTTGTGCCCAAACTCGCTGTACACCCAAGATGTACGAATGATAATAGTTTTGCTGCAATTTTCTAACGCAAATTTTTCGCCTTGCAATTTTGTGTAACCATAATAATTTATTGGACTAGTTTCATCATCAGGTTCATAAGGCTTTTTACTTTGCCCGTTAAAAACATAATCAGTAGAGAAATGAATTAATGCTGATTGGTTTTCTTCGCAAAGTTTTGCAATTTCACCAACTGCTTCAGCATTAATTCTATAAGCTTTTTCTTTTTCCTGCTCCGCTTTATCAACTGCTGTATAAGCTGCACAGTTAATAAAAAAACCCGGCTGATATTTTTGAAAAAAATTTTTTATTGAATTGAAATCAAATAAATCCAATTCATTTTTATTAGCAAAAACAAAAATAAATTCCTGAAATTTTGATGCAATTTTTTTGAGTTCACTTCCTAATTGCCCATTACTTCCTGATACAATTATCAAAGGTTTTTTCATAATTAATTATTCACAAATTCTAAAACAGACGAAGTAATAAACTGCAATTGCTCTTCATCCATTTCAGTATGAATTGGCAAAGAAATTACGCGCTCGGTTAACCAATCTGTAACAGGCAAATCTACTTTTGCAGTGCTATAATTTTCAAACATTTTTTGCTTGTGACCGGCCACCGGATAATAAATCATTGAAGGAATATTTTTTGAAGCAAGATATTTTTGCAATTCATCTCTGTTTGCGTTTTCAAGAATAATTGTGTATTGATGAAATACGTGATTGCTATGCGTTGTACGATAAGGGATTTTAATTTTTGGATGATTTGCAAACGCTGCATCATAATAATCTGCAACCTTTCTGCGCGCAGAAATATATTCATCCAAATGCTTTAATTTAATTTGAAGAATTGCTGCCTGAACCGTGTCCAGCCTTGAATTGCAGCCAACCATGTCGTGATAATATCTTTTGCTTTGCCCATGGTTTGCAATCATTTTTAATTTCAATGCAAGCGCATCATCATTCGTAAACATCGCACCACCATCCCCGTAAGCGCCTAAATTTTTTGAAGGGAAAAAAGAAGTTATTCCAACAGTTCCAATTGTTCCGGTTTTTTTTGTTGAGCCATCTTTAAAAAAATAATCGCAGCCAATTGCCTGCGCATTATCTTCAATCACAAATAAATTATGTTCTTCTGCAATCTGCATGATTTCTTCCGTGTTCGCAGCTTGTCCATACAAATGCACCGGCACAATTGCTTTTGTTTTTGATGTAATTAATTTGCGAATTGAATTTGTATCAATACAAAAAGTTTCTTTATCAACCTCCGCAAATACAGGTTTTAGTTTTAATAAAGCAACAACTTCAGTTGTGGCAATGTAAGTGAAGGATGGAGTAATTACTTCATCGCCGGGCTGCAAATCCAGCGCCATCATTGCAATTTGCAAAGCATCCGTTCCGTTCGCGCAAGGAATAACATGTTTAACATTTAAATATTTTGCAAGTTCATCAGCAAATTGCTGAACAGGTTTACCATTAATAAATGCAGAACTTTCGAGCACATCAATAACGGCAGCGTCCACTTCATTTTTTATTTTGTGATA
The DNA here is from genome assembly GCA_051004255.1 of Chitinophagaceae bacterium. Lineage (GTDB taxonomy): Bacteria > Bacteroidota > Bacteroidia > Chitinophagales > Chitinophagaceae > JBPCKN01. The sequence goes on from JBPCKN010000002.1 coordinate 350,803, forward strand.
CTGCGTTTTTAAATCAACCATTTGTATTGGCTGCATAAAAAATTTTTAAGGCGCAAAGCTACTTCAAAATTTGAGCTCAAAAATTGTGCATTGTGAATTGATTATTTTTTGATTGAAGATTGAATCTGTTTTCTTTGCAAAAATTAAATGTAAATAATGGGTGTTTTCTTTTATAACCTATTTCTTTTTTTATATCGGTTAATGGCAGAAATTATTTCTCCCTTCAACCAAAAAGCAAGCCTTTGGATTGAAGGAAGAAAAAATATTTTCAAAAAATTATCGGCAGCCTTTGTCAAAAATTTTTCACCTGTTATTTGGGTTCATTGCGCATCTCTCGGCGAGTTTGAGCAGGGAAGACCTTTGATGGAAAAACTAAAAGAAATCCATCCATCACATAATATTTTATTAACTTTTTTTTCTTCATCAGGATATCAAATACAAAAAAATTATTCCGGCGCAGATTATATTTTTTATTTGCCGATTGATTCGAAACAAAATGCAAAAAAATTTCTCGAGATTACAAAACCTTCTCTTATTCTTTTTATTAAATATGAATTTTGGTTTTATTATTTACAGGAAGCAAAACAAAAAAATATTCCGCTATTATTAATTTCTGCCAACTTTAGAAACGAACAACCTTTTTTTAAATGGTATGGAAGCTTTCATAAAAAAATGCTTCGATGCTTTATGCATCTTTTTGTTCAAAATAAAATTTCATTCAATTTATTGAAAAATATCGGATTGAAAAATGTTACAATCAGTGGTGATACAAGGTTTGACAGAGTTACAAACATTACTAATAATTTTAAACCGATTGAAATAATTGAAGCTTTTTGTAAGAATAATGCGGTGATTGTTGCAGGCAGCACATGGAGTGAAGATGACGAAGCATTGGATCATTTTGCAAATACTCATCCTGAAATAAAATTTATTATTGCGCCGCATGATATTGGAAATGAAAGATTAAAAGAATGTAAGCGCTTATATAAATTTTCAATGTTGTTTTCGGTGTATCAGAAATCAGAAATCAGAAATCCGACATCTGTCAACACACTCATTATTGACAACATCGGCATGTTAGCGCGTTTATATAAATACGCAACCATTTGTTATGTTGGCGGCGGTTTTGGCGGAGATGGTGTGCACAATGTTTTAGAAGCTGCCGTTTATTATAAGCCGGTAATTTTTGGGCCGGAATACGAAAAATATTTTGAGGCAGTTGAATTAATTGAAACCGGCGGTGCTATTAGCATTGAAGATGTTTTGCAACTGGAAAAAACCTTGAATAATTTATTGAACAATGAAGATGTTTATGAAAAAACTTCACTATACGCGGGCGATTATGTTAAAAATAAAACCGGAGCAACAGAAAAAATAATGCAGTTTATTCAGGAAAAACGTCTTTTAACCAATTGATCAAAATGGACAACAGTTTCAGAATTTTCATTCCAGCCGAGTTTCAATTTTAACTCACGCTTGATCCAGTAATCTGCTTCAGGAAAAATAGTAAAAGAGTTGATGGTTTTTATGCTTCGCTCATACATATTTTCATCGCCGCGAAAAAGTTCATCAATAAATAAATAACGGTCATTAATTCCAATAGCTTTTTTCAAATCACGAATGGGCGAATCCTTCAAAATTGTTCCAAGCTCAATTTTTTCTATGCGCAATTTTTCATTCAAACTTTCTTCATTGGCAGCAATTCTTTGATTGAAATCGTCTGATCTTTTATTTTTATTTTGATGAGCTAATGTGGGAATCTCTTCTCCGCCATCAAACATCCAATTAATTTTTTCATCTTTTTTTAAATAGTTTCCGTTTTTTTCAGCAGGTATTTTTATTTGCTGTGTTTCTTTCTGAAGCTCTTTCGCAGCATTGGTTTCAGCGCTTCCATTGGCTGAACTCATATTAACCGAAGGCATAACTACCGATACTTTTTTTGATGAATTATTTATGTTGCTATTTTTATTTTGCAATTCTGCCAGTAGCATTTGAGCGGTTATAGCAATAGCTTCTGCGCCCGCTCCTTGCTGGTATTGTTCATGCAGCTTGCTGATTAACGCACCTATTCTTTCCATCAGATATTATACTTTTGATTAGAATATTATTTATAAAGTTACTAAGGTTTTTAATGACTGATAATATTTTTACAAATGTTTATATAGTAAAATTTAAATGGAAAATATGAATTCAAAATTCGAGCCAGTCCAAACGATTGAAAATAAAAAATGAATTCCATCAATCATATTTTATCACTCATAAAAAAAGATGTATTGCTTGAAATCCGCCAGCAGTATAGCTTTTATGGCATTTTATTGTATGTAGCATCAACTATTTTTGTTGTGTATTTAACGATGGGCGAACCGCAAGCCGAAGTTTGGAATAGTTTATTTTGGGTGATACAATTATTTGTTTGCGTTAATGCAGTTGCCAAAAGTTTTTTGCAGGAAAACAAAGAACGCATGTTATATTTTTATTCCATTGCCGGGGCTAAAGATTTTGTATTATCCAAACTTTTTTTCAATGCTTTATTGATGATGGTGATGAGTTTTTTAAGCTTACTTATCTTCATTTTACTTTTAGGAAATCCACTGCAAAATATTATGCAATTTATTGGTATAAGTTTTTTAGGCGGTGTTGGTTTAAGTTTGGTTTTTACATTTCTTGCAGCCATCGCAGCAAAGGCGCAGCAACAAGCTGCATTAATGGCTATCATGGGGTTTCCGGTAATTTTGCCGCAATTAATTTTGTTATCAAAAATTGCAAAAATTGCTTTTGCCGGCGTTATACAAAGCTCGCTTTGGCAAATGATTTTATTATTAATTGCTCTGGATATTTTGGTTGTATTATTGGCAATAATTTTATTTACTTTTCTGTGGAAAGATTAATTATGCAAACATTATTTATTAAAGTTTAAACTAACTTATGTTTGTTGCAACGCTTTCCCTAATTTTGCGGCGCAGATTTAATTAGATTGTTTGCTAATTCCGATTTATGATCCGACAATCGTGGTGGAAAATTTTATCTTTTATTTTGCTGATGTACACTTGTGTAATGGGTTTTCTCGTAAAAATTCCTGTGCTGGATGGAAGATTGCAGCAATCAATCCGTAATTTATTTTTTCATGTTCCCATGTGGTTTGGAATGATGATGTTGCTTACAACTTCTGTAATATATGCAATAAAATATTTACGCTCGCAAAATCCTTTGCACGATTTTTATTCTGTTGAATATGCCCGCACAGGATTAGTGTTTGGCGCACTTGGAATAATTACAGGCGCCATTTGGGCCAACTATCAATGGGGCGCACCATGGAGCGGCGATCCAAAACAAAATGGCGCTGCCATTTGGCTACTTATTTACTGTGCTTATTTTATTTTGAGAGGTTCAATGAATGATATTGACAAGCGCAGCCGCATTGGTGCAGTGTATAACATTTTTGCATTTTGTATGATATTTCCTACAATCTGGATTTTGCCAAGAATGACGGAATCTTTGCATCCCGGCGGCGAAGGAAGTGAAGGAAATCCGGGATTAAATCCGAATGATACTTCGCCACAAATGGATATGGTTTTTTGGCCCGCTGTGATTGGCTGGACGTTGCTTGGCGTTTGGATTACAACTTTAAGAATAAGACTTAGAATTTACCAGGAAAATAAATTTATAAATGGATAAGCTAAAGAGGATTGGATTTCTAATTGTTTTTTGTATGATAAATTGTTTTGCATTTGCGCAACAACAAATTGATACAACGCAAGAAGAGCCTACAGATTTTATGCGCAGTAATGGAAAAATTTATGTTGTAATTGCAGTGGTTGTTGTAATTGTATTAGGCATTTTTATTTATCTGTTTAATTTGGATAGAAAAATAAAGGGCTTGGAAAAAGAAAATAAATCAACGTCATTGGGAGGAAGAACGACGAAGCAATCTGTTGATTAATTATTTAAATATTAAATTTCTTAGAACAGATTGCTTCGCTTCGCCCGCATTGACGAACAACGAACAGACGTACAAGAGTGCGACGCAACGAAGATGAATAAAGCAATACAGCTCGTAACAAAAAAATAAAAACTAAAAAATTAAAACGATTATTTATGCCAGAACAACAGTATAGTTTTTTTGAGAACGTAACAAAAAGCTTTGATAAAGCCGCAAAATTTACCAAATGGGAAACTGGCTTGCTCGAACAAATAAAGGCTTGCAATGCGGTGTATCAAATGCGATTTCCGGTGAAAAGGGATGATGGCTCGATTGAAGTTATTGAAGCGTATCGCGTGCAGCATAGTCAGCATAAAACGCCGTGCAAAGGCGGCATTCGTTTTAGCGAAGAAGTGAATCAGGATGAAGTAATGGCGCTTGCATCGCTGATGACGTATAAATGTGCAATTGTAAATGTTCCGTTTGGCGGCGGCAAGGGAGGCATAAAAATTAACCCGCGTAAATACAGCGAATTTGAGTTGCAAAAAATTACAAGGCGTTATACTTCGGAATTAGTGAAAAAAAATTTTATTGGGCCGGGCACTGACGTTCCTGCGCCTGATTATGGAACCGGCGAACGCGAAATGGCGTGGATTTTAGATACTTATATTGCAATGCATCCGGGCGAGGTTGATGCAATGGGTTGCGTTACCGGAAAACCTGTAACGCAGGGCGGTGTTCGCGGAAGAAAGGAAGCAACCGGTTTGGGCGTATTTTTTGGTGTGCGTGAAGTTTGTAATATGCCTGACGTGATGGAAAAATTAGGATTGAGTTTAGGTGTTGAAGGAAAACGTGTAGTGGTGCAGGGTTTGGGCAATGTAGGTTATCATTCAGCGAAATTTTTTAGAGAGCATGGAGCAAAAGTTGTTGCCATTGCTGAATATGAAGGTTCTATTTTTAATGAAGCTGGCTTGAATGAAGAAGAGGTTTTTCAATACAGAAAAAAAACGGGAACAATTTTAAGTTTTCCCGGTTCAACCAACTTCGAAAAAAATACAGATGCATTGGAATATGATTGTGATATTTTAATTCCGGCAGCATTAGAAAATGTTATCAATGCAAGTAATGCAGACAAAATAAAAGCTAAGATAATTGGTGAAGCAGCGAATGGTCCGTTAACACCTGAAGCGGATGAGATTCTTGCAAAAAAAGGTGTATTAATTATACCAGATATGTATTTAAATGCAGGCGGCGTTACAGTAAGTTATTTTGAATGGCTGAAAAATTTAAGTCATGTTCGTTATGGAAGAATGGAAAAACGTTTTACTGAAAATATGAATAAACATATTATCGGGCAAATTGAAGAACTAACCGGAAAAGATATAAATGCGGGTGAAAAAATGTTTATTGAACATGGTGCAAGCGAAGCTGATCTTGTGCACAGCGGATTGGAAGAAACTATGATTGAAGCCACGAGAGAAATTATGGCTTGCTGGAATGCGAATCCAAACATACCTGATATGCGCACTGCGGCTTATGTTGTTGCCATTGATAAGGTTGGCACTTCGTATGCGGAGTTGGGGATATTTCCGTAAAAAAATAAGTAAATAAGCTACAAGTTTTCCATATTTAGAGAACCAAGAAGTTTTCATTAGTTTTGAAAAAAGACAAAAGACTTGCAAACTTCCCATAAAATAGTTAATGGAGATAGCAGAAAAATGATTGAACTTTTTGATAGTTCAGTGCATTTGGTAATTACTTCGCCACCTTATTGGCAACTTAAAGATTACGGTTCAACCAATCAAATTGGCTTTCACGATAGCTATGAAAAATATATCAATAATCTTAATCTTGTTTGGAAAGAGTGTTACAGAGTATTATACCCGGGTTGCCGGCTTTGCGTAAACATTGGCGACCAGTTTGCACGTTCGGTTTATTACGGACGATATAAAGTAATTCCAATTAGAGAAGAAATAACTAAGTTCTGTGAAAATATTGGATTTGATTACATGGGTGCAGTAATCTGGCAAAAGGTAACAACTTCTAACACAACTGGAGGAGGAGTTCAAATGGGTTCATATCCATATCCACGAAACGGAATTTTGAAATTAGATTATGAATTTATTCTCATCTTCAAAAAATTAGGTGAAGCGCCAAAACCATCAAAAGAAAATAAAGAGCTTTCAAAAATGACTGCTGAAGAATGGAATACATTTTTCGCAGGGCATTGGAATTTTGGAGGAGTTAGACAGGATAACCATATTGCAATGTTTCCAGAAGAATTACCAAGGCGTTTAATAAAAATGTTTTCATTTGTAGGTGACATAGTGCTTGATCCATTTGCAGGAAGTGGTACAACAAATCTAACAGCAAAAAATCTTGGAAGAAATTCTATTGGCTATGAAATCAATCAAGAATTTATTCCAATCATCAAACAAAAACTTAATGCTAATCAAACTGATATTCACCAAATAAATTTTGAATTTTTAAAACAGCAATCATTATTAATCGATTTTGAAAAAGAAATTCAAAATCTTCCTTATATTTTTAGAGACCCACATACATTTGATAAAAAAGTTGATTTAAAAAAATTACAATTTGGTTCTAAGATTGATAAAGACAGCTCTGCTCAAAGAGAAGAATTATTTACAGTTAAAGAAGTAATTAGCCCTGAAAAAATTAAGCTCAATAACGATTTAATCGTAAAATTAATTGGCATTAAAGAGAACGCTTTAATTAATGGAGAAGCAACTAAATATTTAATTGAAAAGACAAAAGGACATCGTGTTTTTATTAGATTTGATAATCAAAAATATGATAGAGATAAAAACTTGCTTTGTTATCTTTATCTGGAAAATAAAACATTTATTAATGCTCACTTAATAAAAAACGGTTTAGTGCTGACTGATTGTGAAAGCGATTTTAAATACAAAGAAAAATTTATTAAACTCAGTGAAGCTTTTATAAATGAAAATAATCAAAATATTAAACAATGATATTTTAGTACTGCTTGAAACAGAATCTTCATCATTTCCGAAATATGCAACGCAAATTTTAAATCTTGCCAATCAAAATGCTCAAGGCACACGACCCTCGGTAGTTGGTCAAATGAGCGATCTTATTCAAGAATTTAAAGGAAATAAAATAAAGGATTGGGAAGAATGGTATTTAGAAAAGCATCCTGAGGCAATGACAATTGCAGCAAACAAAATCTTTGAAATGGTAAAAAATTTTAAAGATGTTATGACAAAAATTGACAGGGAAATGGTTGAAAGATGGGTTAAAGACCTTGTAATTATAAAAACTTTTATAGGACTCAAATTTCAAGAAGCAATTTTAAAAACTGTTGCAAATTATTTTCAAACAACTTATCGTTTCGCAGAACCAGCTGAAGAGTCTGTAGGAATAGATGGTTTCATTGGTGATAAACCTGTAAGCATAAAGCCGACATCTTATGAAATTAAAAAATCGCTTTCCGAAGTTATTCAAGCGCCAATTTTATTTTATGAAAAAGTAAAAAATGGAATTAAATCTCGTTTAATGAACCCTTATTTGAATAAAAAATTACATAATAAATCAAATATTTCTCAATCCAACCTCAGCACCGCCAAAAAAGCTTCTTGTGGTACTTCTACATTTCCAATTTGCCGCATTCTTTTTTTGCCTTCTTTTTGTTTTTCTAAAAGTTTTCGCTTGCGCGAAATATCGCCGCCATAACATTTTGCAGTAACATCTTTTCGCATTGCGCTGATGGTTTCTCTTGCAATAACTTTTGCACCAATCGCAGCCTGAATCGCAATTTGAAATTGCTGGCGCGGCAATAATTCTTTTAATTTTTCGCAAAGTCTTCTGCCAAAATCCTGCGCACGGCTGCGATGAATTAAAGCGCTTAAAGCATCCACTTTTTCGGCGTTCAATAAAATATCCATTTTTACAATATCCGCTTCGCGATAATCAATCGGCGAATAATCGAACGATGCATAACCACGTGTTGAACCTTTTAATTTATCATAAAAATCAAAAACAATTTCAGTGAGAGGCATCTCAAATACAAGCTCCACGCGGGTTTGCGTAAGATAATGTTGATTGATGAGAATGCCGCGCTTGTTTAAGCAAAGCGTCATAATGTTGCCGATATATTCAGGCAAAGAAATTATTTGCGCACGAATAAAAGGTTCTTCAATGCGCTCGAGTTTTGTTGGGTCGGGCATTTGAGCAGGATTATTTACAATAATTTTTTCGCCTCTTGTTGTGTACGCATAAAAACTTACGTTCGGAACTGTTGTAATAACCGTTTGATTAAACTCACGTTCTAATCTTTCCTGCACAATTTCCATGTGCAGCAAGCCAAGAAATCCGCAGCGAAAACCGAAACCCAAAGCCTGCGAAGTTTCTAACTCATACGTTAAAGAAGCATCATTTAATTGAAGTTTATCCATGCATTCACGCAGCTCTTCGAAGTCATCTGTAGAAATTGGAAAGATGCCGGCAAACACCATCGGCTTCACTTCTTTAAAACCCTGAATCATTGGTGCAGGATTATTTGCAAGTGTAATTGTATCGCCAACTCTAACTTCTTTTGCAACTTTTAATCCGGTAATAATATAACCTACATTGCCTGCCGAAACTGCGCTTGCGGGTTCAAGGCCTAATTTTAAAATGCCAACTTCATCAGCAAAATATTCTTGGCCGGTTGAAGCAAATTCAATCTTATCGCCTTTTTTTATGGTGCCATTAAACACGCGGAAATATGCAATGATTCCGCGAAAACTATTAAACACGCTGTCAAAAATTAAAGCCTGTAAAGGCACATCAACACTGCCTTTCGGCGAAGGAATACGTTTAACAATTGCCTGCAAAATTTCTTCAACACCAACACCGGTTTTTGCACTCACTAATAAAATATCATTTTCTTTGCAACCAATTAATTCAATCATCTGATCTTTCACTTCGGCAATCATTGCTCCGTCCATATCAATTTTATTTATCACCGGAATAATTTCCAAATTATTCTCCATTGCGAGGTATAAATTGCTTATAGTTTGCGCCTGAATTCCCTGCGTTGCATCAACTAATAAAAGCGCGCCTTCACAAGCCGCAAGTGCGCGACTCACTTCATAACTAAAATCAACATGACCGGGAGTATCAATTAAATTAAAAATATAATTGTTGCCCTCAAACCCATACTGCATCTGGATTGCGTGGCTTTTAATTGTAATTCCTTTTTCGCGTTCAAGGTCCATGTCATCCAGCACCTGGTTCATCATGTCGCGTTCGCCAATCGTGTGCGTAAACTCCAAAAGACGATCTGCCAGCGTACTTTTTCCATGGTCAATATGCGCAATAATGCAAAAATTTCTGAACTGCTCCATAGTGCGCAAAGATAACTATAACAGAATGATTTGCTTTTTGATTAAGTAAATTTCAACAAGGTGATTTATACTGAGGAAATTGTTTTGTATGCATCGGCAAAAAGATTTCCAACAGTTTTAAAACTATATTTTTGATTAGTGAATGTGATTATTTTTTGTATGTCAAATTCGATTTCGTTGTTTATAAATTGTATCATACAATTGCTTAAGAGATCAGGTTTATGCAAAGGGATTTTTATTCCATTTTCAACAGTAACATTTTCATTAAAGGCAAGAATTTTACTAACAATGCAAGGCACTCCACATGCATTTGCTTCAATAATTACACAGCCAAATGTTTCGTAAAGAGAATACAAAATTAATGCTTTTGATGTTGCTAAATCGTTCGCCAGAGCAGTTTGCGGCACTTCATCTTTAAAAATAATCTCATTTAGTAAATTAATTTCTTTTATTTTTTGATGATATTTTTTACCGCAAGAACCATAAATAATTAAGCGAAAATGATAACCTGATTTTTTTACTAACGAACAAGCTTCAATTATCTCATCAAAATTTTTTTGATGAGATAAAGTAGAAATATGAATGAATTGCGAATCATTTTTTGGGATTGAATTTGCAGGTTTAAAAATGGAAGTATCCACTACATTTGGAATAAAAATATGAGGGGGAATTTTTTTAAATTTTAAAGCAATATTTTTTGCGAGATACTCTGAAACTGTTATAAGTAAAATTGCTTTTGCAAATGCTTTTTTCATAAAAAATCTTTGCAAAAATGATAATGCATTCCATTCCTGTTTTGCTTCCCGCAAGTAACCCGTCCAATGTTCTGAAATAATTAATGGAATTTTTTTTGATACGCTCCACCACCAAGCAATCCAGCTATATTTTATGGCAACATGTAAATGAAATGCAGATGGTTTTCCGTATTTATAAAAATATTTTTTATATGCTTTTAAAAATATTTTAAACTGAAAGATAAAGGATAACATTGCTTCAATAAAACCTTTAAAATTTCCTGTTCCGTAATAATAAATGCATGCGCTGCTTTTTTCGGCATACAATTTTTCTTCAGTTTCAATAATTCCATATTTTAATTTCGGATCTTTTACCACAAATATTACCTGCACTGAAACGCTTGCCGCGGCTGCTTTTGCGTGTCTTTCAATAAAATCGCCTGATAAAAAATCTACCCTCGACGGGTACCAAGACGGTATCCAGAGAACAGGATTCATGCGGTCGTTTTTTTAAATTGCAACAAACTTTTCATCCAATTAAAATCTGTGCTTCTTAAAAAAATAAAATCTTTTGCATGAACATTATACGATGCTTTAAATCTGCGCAGCAAATAAAACATATATAAAAAATAAGCAACGCTGCTGACCGCTGCTGCAGCAATTATTCCGCCTTTTGGTATAAAAATAAAATTGCCTGCTACTACAATTATCACAGATAAAATTCCTCCAATAACATTAATTTTTACATTGCCTGTTCCTGAAAAATAGGCTGCTAATAATGCGAGAACAGACAATGACCAAATACCCGGCAGTATAAATAAAATTGGCAAATACATATAATTGAAAGTGGGGCCGAAAACAAACGGAAAAAACCATTTGCCAATTAATATAATTACAAATATAAACACGACATATAATGCGGTGAATAACCTGGAAATAGTCATCACCGTTTCTCTTGTTGCAAACCGGTCGTAGCCACCAGCAGTTTGTGGAAACACAGCGCTGGCAAGTATTTGAGGAATGATAAGCAACATTTGTGCTAATTTGCTAACCTGTATATAATTGCCCAATTGAACACTGTTGCAGTAATATTTTACAAACCAGTAATCTATACGATAAACCAAAAAGAAAACAATATTGCCTAGCAATGCCACGGTTGCATATCTGAATAATTTTTTATTATCATTTTTTAAAGGCAATTTTATTTGTTGCCAGCTTTTATTTTTTAAAATAAATATGAGTGTTAGTAAAAGCCCCTGCAATAAAAAAACTAAAAAATAAATATGGAGAACATAAATTAAGAAAGCCGTATTATTTACATTGCTCTGTTTAGGAATAAAATAAATTAAAGAAAAATTTATGATAACTAAGATTAAATTAGGAAGCCAAAAATTTCGTTGTGCGTAAAATAAACCGGTAACAATATTGGTTAATAAAATTCCTGCGATATAACACAATGCAAAAAAAAGTAAAACGGTATTATTAATGCCCGAGTGCAAAGGCACGAGTGGCAAAATGCGAATACCTATCCACGAAACACTAACAACAATTAAGCACCATAATAACGACTGCCATAATAATTTATTAGCATCTATTTTTTTACCGGAAGCAAAATAAATAATGCCAGCGTCAAGGTTTAGGCTAACTATTAAATTTATCAGGGTAAAAATGTTGCAGATATAATACACCCAGCCCACCCAATCAGCCTGCAAATAACGGGATAAAAAAATATTTACCAGTAAAAGCGAAACAAAGTAAAACCCGCGCCACACAAGGCTTTGAGCTAACAACTTTTTAAAATGCATATAATATAATAAACAAACAGCTAATGTAAGATAGTTTGTTTGCTGATATAAAAATATATGTTGTTATCTATTTTAAAAAACTGCTTGTCTTTCAAAAATTTCTTTTAGGGTTACATATGTGTTTATGACAACGAAAAATGATAAATTTTTTAAAAAGCCAATTACTTTTCCGGCAAGAATTTATTTTCTATTTCTTTTCCTATGCATTCAAATAAACTATTTTAATATAATTTTATTTCGTGAAATCTATTCTTACTGAGCAGCAGGTTGCATTAAGCGTAAAGCGTTTAGCACATCAGATCATGGAAAATCATCTGCAACTGCAAAACACTGTTTTAATTGGTATGCAGCCGCGTGGCATTTATGTTAGCATCAGAATTGTGAATGAATTAAAAACATTATTAGAACCATCACTTATTCAATATGGAAAATTAGATATTACTTTTTATCGCGATGATGTTAGAAAAAGTTTGCATACCGCCAATAAAACAGATATAAATTTCAGCATCGAAAATAAAAATGTTATTATAATTGATGATGTGTTGTGGACGGGCAGAACCATCCGCGCTGCGCTGGATGCTTTGCTTGATTTTGGCCGGCCCGCAAAAGTAGAATTATGTGTGTTAATTGATCGCCGCTTCAGCCGCGAACTTCCCATTCAGGCAAATTATGTTGGCAGAGCCATTGATACATTTGCATCGCAAAAAGTAATTGTAAAATGGAAAGAAAAAGATGAAAAAGATGAAGTGATATTGGTATAAAATTTTAAATAACAAAAACCAATTCACAAATGAATTTAAAATAAAAATTTTAAATTCATTATCACATCTCCAAATCACCACATTTCCAAATCACCAAATCATCACATCTCCAAATTATAGTATCTTCGCTTTTTAATGAAACTATCTACGCAAAACCTGCTGGGTATTAAAGACCTTCTTAAAGAAGATATTCAATTAATTCTTTCCACCGCTCAACAATTTAAAGACGTTTTACAAAGACCGGTAAAAAAAGTTCCATCATTAAGAGATGTAACTATCGTAAATCTTTTTTATGAAAATTCAACACGCACAAGATTTTCTTTTGAGCTGGCAGAAAGAAGATTAAGCGCCGATGTTTTAAATTTTTCTGCTAATATTTCTTCCGCGGCAAAAGGCGAAACATTGCTTGATACAGTAAATAATATTCTCAGTATGAAAGTGGATATGGTAGTAATGCGCCACAGCGCAAGCGGCGCGCCGCATTTTTTGGCACAGCATGTTCCAGCAGCAATTATAAATGCAGGAGACGGAATCAATGAACACCCAACGCAGGCATTGCTCGACGCATATTCCATGCAGGAAAAATTTGGAAATTTAGAAGGATTAAAAGTTGCAATAATTGGTGATATAATGCACAGCCGTGTTGCACTAAGCAATATTTTTTTACTTACAAAAATGGGCGCCGAAGTAACTGTTGCAGGGCCGCCAACACTTATTCCGAAATATATCAGCGAAGCATTAAATGTTCGTGTTGAATACAATGTAAAAAATGCCTTGCAGTGGTGCGATGTAGCTAACGTTTTACGCATTCAATTAGAGCGGCAAAATCAGCCATTATTTTCTTCGCTTCGCGAGTATAGTTTAGCTTACGGCATCAATAAAAAGTTATTAGAAAGTTTGAATAAAGAAATTGTAATTATGCATCCCGGTCCAATAAATCGTGGTGTTGAATTAGACAGCGATGTTGCAGACGGGCCGTTTTCCATTATTTTAAACCAGGTTGAAAACGGCGTTGCAGTGCGCATGGCAGTATTGTATTTGCTTGCTGATAGGGCAAGCTAATTAATAATTGAGAATGGAGAATTTTGCATTCTCAATTTTCCATTATAAATTCTCCATAATCATGAATCGTATTTGTTTATTTCCAGGCACTTTCGATCCCGTAACATTGGGGCATGTTGATATTATCAATCGTGCACTGCCTTTGTTCGATAAAATTATTGTGGGCATTGGCATCAATTCTTCAAAGCAACCCATGTTTAGCGCAGAGCAAAGAATGGAATGGTTTAATGAAATTTTTAAAAATGAAACTAAAGTTGAGAGCAGTATTTATGAAGGACTAACCATAAATTATTGCCGGCAAATAAATGCACAATTTATTTTGCGCGGCATTCGTTTTGTAAGCGATTTTGAATACGAAAAAACCATTGCCGATGCAAACAGAACATTGGATAAAAATATCGAAACTATTTTTTTCGCAGGCGAACCAAAATATACTTCTGTTGCTTCCACAATTGTAAGAGATATTTTAAAACATGGCGGCGATGCTTCCCCTTTTTTGCCGGATGAAGTAATTCAATCTCTCGCAAATAATAAGATATAATTTTTATGTTACCGGCCATTGTATTTCAATTTAACATCGTTGCGTCGCACTCTTGTACGTTCACTTCAATGTGCAACAATTCTATTGAATATAGTTAGTGTAATTTGTCTTGATATTTTTTTATAATTTCTGCAATGTTCTCATAACTTTTTTTTAAATGATCATTCCATTCATTTTTCACAATCCATTTTATTTCTGTAATATCTTCTTCCGTTTGCGGAATAAATTTTTGTTCACTATTTACTTTCATTAAAAACCAGTGCGTTTCTTTTTGTACATCTTGTTGTGAGTATTTATCAAAATACTCATGATTTGTTATGCCCATAAATTTTATTAATTCAATATTTTTTAAACCTGTTTCTTCTTCAACTTCGCGAATGGCGCAGGTTTCAACAGATTCGCCTTCGTCCACTTTTCCCTTTGGCAAATCCCAAAAGCCTCTGCGAAAGATCATTAATAAATCATCTTTTTTATTTAAAACTAATCCTCCTGCAGCAATAATTTTTTTCATACACGAATTTCATAAATACAAATTCAAAATAAAATTTATTTTCGTTTGTTATGACAAACGAAAAAGCTGTTGCAGAAAAACTATTACAAATTGGAGCAGTAAAATTAAATCCATCAAATCCTTTCACCTGGGCAAGCGGATGGAAAAGCCCTATTTACTGCGATAACAGAAAAATATTATCATTTCCTTATGTGCGCGATTTTATAAAAAGCGAATTATGCAATGTTATTTTCGAACAGTTTGCAGAAGCTGAAATGCTTGCTGGCGTTGCAACAGCGGGCATTGCCTGGGGCGCAATGGCAGCCGATCAATTAAAATTGCCTTTTATTTATGTTCGTCCAAAACCAAAAGAACATGGATTGCAAAATCAGATTGAAGGTTATTATGAAAAAGAAAAAAAAGTACTGATAATTGAAGATTTAATTTCAACAGGCAAAAGCAGTTTACAGGTTGTTGATGTTTTAAGAAATGAAGGGTTAGAAGTTGTTGGCATGGTTTCAATTTTTAACTATGGATTTGCAATTGCAAAGGAAGCTTTTGCAAAAGCAAACGTATCTTACAAATCATTAACCAATTATTCAACATTAATTCAGCTGGCTTTAGAAAAAGGAATTGTTGCAAAAGATACAGAACAAATTTTGTTGCAATGGAGAAGCAATCCGCAGAATTATTTTTAATTTTTTATTGCTAATTATCAATTGAATTTTATATGAAAAAAGCGATTTCAATTTTAATATTTTTCTTCTCACTGTATAATGTAAATGCGCAGGTAATGCAGGCAAAACCACAGTGGTCAACTATTAGTGTGCCGCAATTAAAATGCTGGGAATGTAAAACGAGATTGGAAGATTTTTTATCGAGAGAAAAAGGACCAAATGGTGATGCGGGAATTATTCGCTGGATTATTTCTATGCCAAGTGCAACATTGCGAATTCAATATTTTCCTGATAGAATTACCTTAGATTATTTGCGCACCGAAATTGCTAATGCAGGTTTTGATGCAGATACTGTAAAGGCTGAAACCGATGCCTACAAAGCATTGCCGCCGATTTGTAAAAGAAAAGAAGATGGCGGCGGACCGCAAAAAGGAAAGCCTTGCAACATTCCGCCGGATGAAAGAGTTGGTTTAAATGCTTTGCCAAAAAATTAAACTGCCTTTAATTGTAAATAAAATTTAATTATTTATTTCTGTTTTTTTTTTGCGTAAAGAACAGAACGTACAAGAGTGCGACGCAACCAAAGCATCATAGCAATTCTGCAGCCGGTAACATAAAAAAATTTCGATTTCAGAAACAATTTTTATCAGTAATAATTTTCCACCAAACAATCGGTAAATTTGTTTGATAATTTAATTAATCTAAAATCATAAATTTTATGGCATTCACTTTACCGCCGCTTCCTTATGCGTATGACGCACTGGAACCGCATATTGACAAATTGACGATGCAAATTCATCATGACAAACATCACCAGGCTTACGTTGATAATTTGAATAAAGCTATTGCCGGCACAGAGCGCGAAAACGAAAGTCTGGAAGAATTAATTAAAAATGCAGGAAGCATTTCTCCGGCTGTTCGCAACAATGGTGGCGGGCATTGGAATCATAGTTTTTTTTGGGTAATTCTTGCGCCACATGCAGGCGCTGCGCCCAGCGGCGAATTGGGCGATGCAATTAATGCTGCATTCGGAACATTCGATTTGTTTAAAGAAAAATTTAACAATGCAGGAATGACGCGCTTTGGCAGCGGCTGGGCATGGCTTATTGTAAAAGATGGAAAGCTTGAAATAAGTTCCACACCAAACCAGGATAATCCGCTGATGGATGTTGCTGAAACAAAAGGCACACCTATTTTGGGCGCCGATGTTTGGGAACATGCATATTATTTAAAATATCAAAATAAACGTGCTGAATATTTAAATGCTTTTTGGAACGTTGTAAACTGGGCTAAAGTGGCCGAATATTTTGCTTCGTCAAAAAAATAAACTTGTAAAAAGCATAAATAATTTTTACTTTGAAGCCTTGCAATATTGCAGGGCTTTTATTTATTTACTATGAAAATTATTTTTGCAATTATCACATGTTTTTTATTTACAGCCTGTTCAACAGGAGTGAAAAAGAAAATTTTAGTAATGACGCGCGGCGATATTACTGTGAAGGATAATAACATTACCGTTACCGAAGGAAATAATTACGGCGAAAAAGAAATGAATTTAAACAATTCAGGAAAAATTTCGCTGAACATTACTTCGCCCACAGGAAATTTTTCTGTTGATGTTCCGGCGGATGGTTTTTATATTTTGAATTTGAGAAAAGATACGTTAATTGGAAGCTATCAAAAAATTGGCAGAGATTTAAACAGTGCGCATGTTATCAGCCAGGATGAATTAAAAATAAAAATTGATAGTTTACAAAAATTATTAGCGAATCAAAATGTATCTACAGCAAACAGAAATTTTTTCATCACACAAAATCAATTAAAAAAAATAACCGATAATACAGACGCCAATATTTACGGCCCCTTTCAGCCTTATACCTTCTACTTTTGAAACTGAGAAAAGTGGCAAAAAACCTGAGCTGTATAAATTTTATACAAGTTCAGAAATGCGGGAAATGATCGGCAGATTAATTGATGTAACAAAAGGAAAAGAATAAATTTTTAAGGCACCGGATCATAACCGCTGCCGCCGAAAGGATGGCATTTCGAAATTCGTTTTATTGCAAGCCAGCCGCCTTTAATTAACCCATATTTTTTAAAAGCTTCTATGGCGTATCGCGAGCAGGTTGGCGTAAATCTGCATTTAGGCCCTAACAAAGGAGATATTGCATACTGATAAAATTTTATGATCAGTATAAAAGGATAGCTAAGTATTTGCAGCAATTTCTTCATTCAGTTCTTTTATTAATTGTTGCAAAATAAAAGGCATTTTATTTTTTATGGTTGTATAATCCGGCAAAGTTTTATCAATAAATAAAAGAAAAATTATTATGTGTTTATTGTGCTGCTGTAAATAATTATGCAGCAATAATTTTTCTGTTCTGTAAGCCTCGCGCAGCAAGCGTTTGATGCGATTGCGATGCACTGCTTTTTTAAAATTTTTTGTGCTTGCGCCAACACCAATTTTTATATTAAAATCAAGCGGCGCATCCATCAATAAATAAAAAACTTTTAAGGGAAAAACTGTAAACGATTTTCCTTTGCTAAAAAGTTGCTCAATTAATTTGCGGCTTTTTAGTTTTTCCTGTTTGCGGTATGTAAAAAATTTTGTCAATAAACCAACAATAAAAAAGCTTCACAAAGATGAAGCTTTAATTTTCTCATTTAAATGAAAATTTTGATTGCAGCCGGATATACTATTTTAATTTTCTTTCATCGCTAACGGTAAGTTTTACGCGGCCCTTGGCGCGGCGGCTGGCTAGCACTTTGCGGCCATTGGCAGTTTGCATGCGCTTACGAAATCCGTGAACAGATTTGCGGCGGCGGTTATGCGGTTGAAATGTACGTTTCATAAATAATTTTTTACTAACCCAAAATATTTTTTATTCAATTCTAAATACTGCTCTTTGTAAAAGGACGGCAAAAGTATTGTAAAATTTTTAAATTGATTGTTTGAATAAGAAGATTTTTTTGAGTTGCTGTTTATATTTCATCACGGAAAATTATTTATCATGATAATTCACAAATAAAAAATATATTGCTTAATAGAAAAAAGAAAATACAAGATGCACCGGAAAGGGAAATAATAAACTGTAAAAAAAATGAAATTTGAAATGAAAACGATTATATTTTTATTTAGTATGATTGGTTTTTCGCTTAGCGTAACTGCACAAAATAAAGATGAACAATCTATTCGCCAGTTAATGAATAAACAAGTTGAAGCATGGAACCGCGGTAATATTGATGCTTTTATGAACGGATATTGGAAAAACGATAGTTTATTGTTTGTTGGTAAAAATGGCGCAGAATTTGGCTGGACAACAGCGTTAGAAAATTATAAAAAACACTATGCCGATACAGCTGCAATGGGCAAATTGCATTTTGATATTTTACAAATAAAACAACTTTCGACAGAATATTATTTTGTTTTAGGCAAATGGCACTTAACGCGAAGCGTTGGAAATATTGGTGGTTATTATACTTTGCTGTTTAAAAAAATTAATGGTGTTTGGCTAATAATGGCAGATCATACAAGTTGAAAAGTGCGTTGGCTGAATAGAAAAAAGAAAGCACAAGTGTGCGACGCAACGAAGTTTAATTGCAGCACTTAGCTGAGTACAAAAAAATAATTTAATCATCAAAACGGCTTTTTGTTTTTGGAATGAGCAACAAACTTTTTCGCAGCGTTGCTTTTAATTGCGTTTTTACTAACTGACCCATTGTTCGGGATTTCAAGAAAAATTTTTGGTTGAAATAATATGCAAGTTCCTGCTTTAATTGTTCGAGTTTTTCTGATTTTGAAATTTGATCTGTGCTCATAATATCAAGCAATTCTTTTACACGGTAACGCGACGATACCAGACGAAAAGCCATCATGGTTCTCTCTTCAGTTTGATATTGTTTGATAGAATCTTTGTCTAAAAAATTTTGTGCCAGCGCAACAAATTCATTGTTCTCTTTAAAAAATTGCGGACGATATAAATTCATTCTTCCTTCATAAGATTGCTGATCAAAATCTATTGCGCGAATGCGATATTGCACATCTTCAATATCGGGCGTAATATTTATGATGAAATTGTAAGCACGCATATCGCCGAGCAGGCGAACAAAACAACGTTCATTAAACTTCACAAATTCTTTTGCCAAACGAATTTTATTTGTAGCTGAATTATGCAAATGATCTTCAATAAAAACATCGCCGGGAATGCCGGGAATATGTTCTTCAATTAACGTATTATTATTTGTAAAGAAAGTAATTCTGTCCGGCGATAATAAATGCTCAAGCTCTAAACCATAGATGCGGCTTGCATCTGCGAGCTTTATGTAATAGTGATCGTAGTTATCATTAAACTTATTTACAATGCGAATACGAAAAGGCTGGCTGTTTCCAAAACCGCAAAAATCGATTCTTGCAACATCCAGATGATTTGTAAAACTTAAGTCGCCTTCGGTTTTTAAAATGGCATACATCGTTACCAAACTTTCGCGCAAATAATTCCATTCGCGCATATCGTATTTTACAGTTTCCCAAATTGTATCTTTTCCAAGTTTATCTTTTAAAGGAAATGCATAAGTAAATCGGTATAAATCCTGATAACCCGCTGGCAGCCTGGTTTCGCGCCCATAAGTTAAAAGATATTGCCGCAGATTTTCCGTTACCGGAAAGATGGGTTTTTTGCGGGAAGGCTGAATGTTTTTTATATTTTCAATTGAAATTTCATGCATGCTAATCTAACATCTGTTGTTCGTTTGAAAGTAAATTTAGATCGAAAGAATTTTTGCCTGAAATACCTTCAATTGATGCCATAATATAATTTGAATTAGCTAAAGCTCTTTCTAATTGTTTCTCGCGGTTCTTCCATATTTTTTCCATAGCTTTTCTTTCATCATCAACTGATTGTTTCATATTTTTAAACACATCTCTAATTGCTTTCCACTGCGCGGCAAATTCATGGCTTGTCATGTAATTATATAATGATTGAACTTTATCTTCTTTACTTTCCTGTTTTTTTGCTTCCTGAAATATTTTAATTATGCCTTCTCTTAAAGCCAGAGCTAAAATTTTTACATCTTTAAAACTGCAGATCCAAACGCCGTCTTTATACTCAAAACTATCATCACATTTATCCGGCAAAGTTTGCGAAACAAGCACAGCAATATGTGCCGAACAATTCACTTTATCCTGTTTTAATTTTTCTATCCACTCATTGCTCCACCGAAGTGTGCGTTTACTTTCAAATAAAATTGTGCCGCATTCATTACCGGAATTATTTCTTACTGTAAGTAAACAATCTGCGCCTTTTCTTCCCTTCGGCACTTCGCTTACAAAATCAAACGGGAAAAAATTTCGTAATATTTCTTCCAGCATTAACTCCTGAACTTCGCCCTGCAACTGCATGCTGCCTTGTTCTGCTTTACGTTTCATTTCTTCAGCAAGTTTTTTTTGATCGGTTAATTGCTTATCTTTTTCAGCTAATCGCAATTGATATTGCAGCTCAAGATTTTGTAATTTTTGTTCTTCAATGCTTCTTATTTCTCTTGCTAATTTTTCTCTTTCATTGTTTAATAACCTCTGAATTCTTATTTCAATTTCGGCTTCTTTGTTTTTTAGTTGATTTTCTTTTTGCAAAAATTCTAATTCTTTTTCTCTGGCTTCTTTTAATTTTTCCTGATTATCTTCTGCTGCCTGTTGCAAAAGTTTTAATTGATTTTCGTAATCGGCACTTACAGATTTGCGAATTGAAACTTGCAATTCATCCTGCAGCTTTTGTTTTTCCTGATTTATTTTTTGAAGAAAAAGCTCATTTTCTTTTTTCTTTTTTTCTTCAAAAATTTTCTGCTCTTCAATTAACTTATGTTTTTCTGTTTCCAATTGTTGAAGCGAAGAATTTAATTTCAATTGATATTTTTGTTCCAGCTTTTGTTCTATTTCTTTTGATAAAGTATTTTCTATATCAAAATTATTACCGCAGTTTGGACAATTAATTTGAATAGCCATAAAATAATTTTTGAAATCAATATAAAATAAAAACCTTCTTTTTTGCAAGAAGGTTTTGTGCGGAAGAGGAGATTCGAACTCCCACGCCAGTTACGGCGCTACCACCTCAAAGTAGTGCGTCTGCCAGTTTCGCCACCTCCGCATTTATAATTATGAATTATAAATTATGAATTAATTTTCAGGCAAAAATAATATTTAAATTTTTAACGAATAAAACATTGGACAGGAACAAATTCATACTTTATTTAATTCAATTCTAAAATTGGTGCCTTTACCAACTTCGCTCCATTTTACAAAAATCGAACCTTTATGATATTGTTCTACAATGCGTTTGGTGAGCGTTAAACCTAAACCCCAGCCACGTTTTTTTGTGGTAAAGCCGGGCTTAAAAACGTTTGTAATATTTGCTGCGCTAATTCCTTTGCCTGTATCTGTAACATCTATCAAAACTTTTGATGCGGTTTCCTGCAACTCTATTTTAATTGTTCCTTTTCCTTCCATCGCGTCTAATGCATTCTTTAATAAATTTTCTATCACCCAATCAAATAATGGCGGCGAAATCATCGCAATAATATTTTGTTCACCTTTTGTATCCAGTATAAAATTTATTTTTCCGCCGGCTCTTTTCTTTATGTAATCAACCATATTTTTTATCTGTGCAACTATGTTTTTTTCTTCCAGATTTGGCTTGCTTCCTATTTTTCCAAACCGGTCTGTTATTAATAAAAGACGATCAATATCTTTTTCTATTTCACTCGTAATTTTTTTATTATCTGCATTTTCTTTTAGCATTTCCAGCCAGCCTTGCAGGCTTGAAACAGGCGTTCCCAACTGATGCGCGGTTTCTTTTGCCATGCCTGCCCACAACTGATTTTGCGTATTTAAATAACTGCTTCGCTGCGCAATAATGGTAACTATAATAAACAAACCCACAATAAGCAATTGAACGATTGGAAAATATTTTACTTCCTGCTGCAAACTGCTTTCGCCGTAATAATAGCGGTTTGCAGTGTATGGTTTTTCGCTAAGCACAAGTGTGATAGGGTTATTTTGTTTTTTAAATTCCTCTAATTTCTTTCTTAGATAATTGGTATCTGATTTTATTTTTTCGCTGTCTAAATTTTTGTAGTCGCCTGTTATACTGTCTTTTTCATTTGTTTCAATAATAGGAATGTCTTCATTTTCTGACGATATTTTTATGGCAAGATTTAAGCTTGTTGCATCAGTTGCATTTAAAATAGTTTGCTGAGCGGCAATCCATGTTTCTACTTTTTTCTTTTCATCATAAGCAATTTTTTGAGACAAGTATCTTGAATAAAAAATGCTGACTGTTACTATTAAAATAGCTATGAAAGCTAACAACGTACGCCAGTTAAACCATGCAGTTATCATACTTCTAAAATAGAAAATGTTTTACGGATAAAAGCAAAAGAAAATCCCGCATGTGGCGGGATTTCGTTATAAATAAGAAATATATAGGGAAGATTTTAGCTAAATAAACCACCTTTTTTTAGGGTTTTAACGCCTTCACCAATTTTGTATCCGTTGTGATAAATCTCAATTTTATAATCTCCAACCTGGTAACGTCCATCCTGTTTCCAGTCGAAGCTAACAGGCACACGTTTACCTTGTTCATATTGAACATCTACTTTACTGGTGTATACTTTATCACCTTCTTCGCGTGTTGTAAAAGTGCTGCTGGTAGAAGGTATCGTAACAGGCTTACCATCCGGACCAGTTACACAAACATATAATTCTTTTTGTCCACTGGGTGCAATGCGGTTTTCATCAAGGTCAAATGAAATGCGCAATACATCTGCTCTTTTTGCTGTTGTTGTAGTTTTTTCTTTCCCATTACCTCTAATATCAATTGCAGCAATATTTATATTGGATGCATGCAAAGTAGAAGCAACATCTTCAACATGCGCCTTCTCGGATTCAGTGGCAGCAAGCGTATCAGAGAGTTGTTTCTTTTGAACCGTTAGTGTATCGCGCTCCGTTGTTAATTGCTGATTTGAAGTTGTCAACTGCTGGTTTTGTGTTTTCAGCGAATCTATTTGTGCCTGGTAAGTATTTATTTGTCCATTCAATTGCGCGATCATAGAATGCAATTTATTTATGTCTGCATTCTTCTTACTTAATTCAGTTTTAATATCAGCTTTTAATTTCTCAATATCATTTTCCCTATCGCTTAATTTGCCTTGCAATTGTTTGTTATTACCTGTTAAGGAGTCCATTCTTGCCAACGCATCGTTATATTCTTGCTGAACAACGGTGCGTGCAGAATCTACATTTGTATATTGTGTTTGGAGTTGAGCATATTGTTGTGTAGATTTACTTTTATCATATAAAATATATCCCCATGTACCAACCAAAGCAGCAATAAGAATTCCATAAATAATTGCGCGGTTATCCTTCCGGGTTTTGGGTTCTTCCTGCGGGTTGCCGGCTGAAGGATAATTTGTGTAACTCATACTTGTTTAATTTTTGAGATTAAAAATAAAAATAGAAATTGTAAATAAAAATAAAATAATTGAGTAGCAGTTTATCTATATATAATTTATTTTTTTTGGATATTGAAACCGTACCTCAACAGGCTGGACACAGCGGGTTATCAGTTGAATGGAAGCGGCTTTGGTGGGAAAAAATTTCCAAAACCGTGCCAGAAAATTTATCGCCCGAAGAAAGTTATCTTCTTAAAGCAGGCATACTTGCTGAGTTTGGAAAAGTTATTTGTATTTCCACCGGCTATCTTTATGAAAATAAAAATAAACAAATTTGTTTCCGCATAAAAAGCATTTATGGCGATGATGAAAAAGAACTGTTAAAAGAATTTTTAAAACTCACACAACAATTTTATCAATACAAAAAAAACTTTCTATTCGCTGGTCATAATGTTCGCGAATTTGATGTTCCGTATTTATGCAGAAGATTATTAATTAACCAAATGCAATTACCCGATTATTTGTATTTGCACGATGCCAAACCCTGGGAAGTGCGGATGCTGGATACTTTGCAACTATGGAAATTTGGCGATTATAAAAATTATATTTCGCTTGATCTGCTGGCAAATGTGTTAAACATTCCAACTTCAAAAACAGATATTGATGGCAGCAAAGTACACAAAGTTTATTACGAAGAAAAAAACCTGCAGCGCATTGTAGAATATTGCCAGCGCGATGTTGTAGTAGTTGCCAATATTATTCTCCGATTCAAAAATCTGCCTTTACTTGAAGATGAAAATATAACAATTGTAAAATAGTTTTTTTTGAGCCGGGCTCAAATGCAGGTGGCATCTTCGTTGCGTCGCACTCTTGTACGTTTTGTTCTTTACGCAGCTTGTAAATAAACCATATAAAAATAATCTTTCTAAAAAGCTGTCTAAATTTATTTCAGGAAATAATCTTAGATCGTCATTTCGACGTTAGGAGAAATCTCTGATATGTTTTTAAGCTTATTATTCAGAAGAGATGCCTCTTGTCGGGCATGATGTCTATGATTGCAATTATATTTTCTATTTTTAGACAGCTTCTTAAATATCAATTAAACAATAAAAAATATTTTAATAAACTTTCATTTTTCGATATTTGCCACATGTCTGCCGAAAAAATAATTGCTGATTGGAAACAAAAAAAATTTAAACCCATTTATTGGCTCGAAGGTGAAGAACCATATTTTATTGATCAGGTAATTAATTATGCGGAACATCACATTTTATCAGAAAGTGAGATCGGTTTTAATCTCACCGTTTTTTATGGCCGCGATGCAGACTGGGCTGCAGTTGTAAATGCTTGCATGCGTTATCCAATGTTTGCTGAAAGGCAGGTTGTGCTTTTAAAAGAAGCGCAGCAAATGAAAGACATAGATAAATTAGAAAACTATGTTCAAAATCCTTTAAGCTCTACGGTTTTTGTAGTGAGTTATAAAGATAAAAAAGTGGATGCGCGCACAAAGTTTGCAAAAAATTTAAAGCAAAAAGGCGAAGTGCTTACCACAAAAAAAATGTATGATAATCAGTTGCCGGAATGGATAAGTGAAATTGTGCAGCAACAAGGTTTAAGCATTCATCCCAAAGCATCTGCTTTGTTGCAGGATCATATCGGAAACGATCTTTCGCGCATACAAAATGAAATAGAAAAATTATCAGTTAATTTAAGCAGCAGAAAAAATATTACCGAAGAAGACATCGAAAAATTTATCGGCATCAGCAAAGAATTTAATGTGTTTGAATTACAAAATGCAATTACTAAAAAAGATTTGGCAAAAGCAATTCGCATCATTCAATATTTTAATGCAAACCCGAAAGCTGCGCCTATTCAATTAATATTACCATCGCTGTATGGTTTCTTCAGTAAAGTTGCAATGATATTTGGCGTTGCTTCAAAAGATGAAAAAGCAATTGCTTCTGCTTTAACTATAAATCCATTTTTTGTAAAAGATTATTTGGCTGCTGCAAAAAATTACGACTATAACAGTGTCGAAAAAATATTGCTTTTATTGCATCAGTACAATTTAAGAAGCATTGGCGTGCATGATACCGGCACTGAACACGCAGAATTGCTTAAAGAGATGGTTGTAAAAATAATGTATTAAAAATATTGATGATCGTTAGTTGAAAGCTGCTGAAAAAATATGCATTAATTGGTGTTCAATTTTTTTATTGTTTCTTCTTTATCTTTTGCAAGCTGGTTTTTTAATGCATCTAATCCATCAAATTTTATTTCATCACGCAAAAAATATTTTACATACACTCGCAATGTTTCATTATAAATATTTTTATCAAAATCAAAAATATTTACTTCAATAGTTCTTGGTGTGCCGCCAATTGTAGGGCGAATGCCGATGCTCATCATGCCTTGAAAAACGTTGAAGGTTGACGGTTGACGGTTGACCTCTGCTTTCAGCGCATACACGCCGTTTGCTGGAATTAATTTTTCTGCATCTTCAACTAAAATATTAGCAGTTGGATATCCAAGTTCTCTGCCTAATTTATTTCCTTCAACAACTTTTCCTTCAAAAAAATAATCGTAACCTAAAAATTTATTTGCAGTTTCAATGTCGCTTTGTAATAATGCTTCGCGAATACG
The DNA here is from genome assembly GCA_051004255.1 of Chitinophagaceae bacterium. Lineage (GTDB taxonomy): Bacteria > Bacteroidota > Bacteroidia > Chitinophagales > Chitinophagaceae > JBPCKN01. The sequence goes on from JBPCKN010000002.1 coordinate 377,249, forward strand.
TGTAGAACTAATTATTACTTCATTCAAAACTTGTTCCGGAATTTCTTTTACTTCAAATCCTAATGTTTTTCCGCAATCTTCCAGCAAATGATAATCACCTTTTCTGTCTTTTCCAAAGCGATGATCATAACCAATAATCACTGTGTGCGGATGAAATTTTTCAAACAAAAAATGTTGAATATATTCTTCCGGTGTTTGATTGGAAAAATTTTCATTGAAAGGAATAATTACCAAATGATCAATTTTTTTTGCTTCGAGCAATTCAATTTTTTCAGGCAAAGTTGTAAGCAGTTGAAGCGGTAAATTTTGATGAACAATTTTTCGCGGATGCGGATGAAATGTAATGATAACTGTTTCGCCGTTTATTTTTTTTGCTTCTTTTTTTAATTGCGCAATAATTTTTTGATGACCAACATGCACGCCATCAAACGAGCCGATTGTTATTACAGCATTTTCAAATTTTGGTAATAAATTTAAATCGTAATGTACTTGCATAAGCGCGCAAAACTAAGATTTTTGTTGGTTTCAATATTTGATTATAAGACAGGCAAAGACTTTTGCATTGTACATTTGCGTTACATCATGCATCTAAAATCGTACATCACCATGTCTCTTTATTCACAACGCGGCGTATCAGCACAAAAAGAAGAAGTTCATGCGGCAATAAAAAATCTTGATCAGGGATTATTTCCAAATTCTTTCTGCAAAATATATAAAGATTTTTTAGATAATGATGAAAATTTTGTAAACATAATGCATGCAGATGGCGCCGGAACAAAAACGATTCTTGCATATTTATATTGGAAAGAAACCGGCGATATTTCAGTTTGGAAAAATATTGCGAAAGACGCAGTAGCAATGAATTTGGACGATTTATTATGTGTAGGCGTTTATGATAATTTATTGTTTTCTTCAACGATTGACAGAAATAAAAAATTGATTTCAGGTGAAATAATTAAAGAAATAATAAACGGCACAAAACTTTTTTTCGATGAATTAAAAACATTCGGAATAAACATACATTTTCTTGGCGGTGAAACTGCCGATGTTGGCGATGTTGTAAGAACAATTGCAGTAAACGGAACTATGACTGCTCGTTGGAAAAAAGAAAAGATAATAACAAACCAAAAAATAAAAGCAGGAAATGTAATTGTTGGGTTCGCAAGTTTTGGTCAATCAACTTATGAAACGGAATACAATAGCGGCATCGGCAGCAACGGATTAACCAGCGCAAGACACGATGTTTTAAATAAATACTACGCTGAAAAATATCCTGAAACTTTTGAACCATCGCTTGATAAAAATGTTGTTTATATTGGAAAGCATCGGTTACAAGATGAGATGTCAGGTATCAGGTATCAGGTACCAGAAATCAGAAATCAGAAATCAGAGACCGGGTATCAGCGGTCAGAGAACTTATCCACCAATCACTACTCACCACTTACCATTGGCATGCTGCTGCTATCTACAACACGAACTTATGCTCCATTAATGAAAATTTTGCTGGAAAAATTTTTTGATGAGATTGATGGTTTAATACATTGCAGTGGCGGCGGACAAACAAAGTGCATGAAATATTTACCGAAACCATTGAAAATAATAAAAGATAATTTATTTGAGCCGCCCGAAATCTTTAAGATCATTCAACAAAATTCCGGCGCTGATGATAAAGAAATGTACCAGGTTTTCAATATGGGTCATCGCCTTGAAATTTTTACAAATAAAAATGCTGCATTAAAAATGATTGATGTTGCAGGGCAATTTAATATTGAAGCAAAAATTATTGGCAGCGTTAAAGCTTCAAACAAAAAAGAATTGAAATTGAAAGTAAAAGAAGAATGGCTCTACTATTGAAAAATAATAAGATACAATAAAAAAATTTCTGGTTAATATTAACTGATATGTTTAATAAGATAAAAAATGCAAGAGTTCACTTCAATCAGTTTTCTATTTTATTAACAAAAAGATTATTCGTGCGACAAATTTGTTTGGATGATGACACAGAAATATCTTCACTTCATTCAAACGCCAAAATTAATAAATACATTAAGATGCAGATCGAAAAGATAAATCTGATGTAAATAATGTAATTTTTTATCCTAAAAAGCAAAGTTGCTAATTTATAAATGCAAGCGCTGAATAGCTTGAGAAATGCTTATAATAATTTAAGTTGCAGGAAATAAAAAAACTTTAGAAAGATAAAATATAACATCAAACAACATTATTTTTTTTAAGAGATTGAATAATTTCTAAACCCTTTTTTGCAAGCAAACTAATTTGCGTATAATTTTTCTTTTCAATAATTTCTTTGCTAAAAAGTTTGCTTCCAATTCCCACAGCACAAACACCTGCATTAAACCATGCTTCAATATTTTCTTTATTTAATTCAACACCACCGGTTGGCATAAAATAAAGATTTGGAAACAATTCTTTAATAGCAACAACATAAGAGGGTTGCAACAAATTTCCCGGAAATAATTTTATTAAACTCGCTTCGCAACCTTCGGCAATAATAATTTCTGTTGTCGTCATGCAGCCTGGAATCCAAAGCAGGCCTGCATTCTGAACAACTGCGCCTATTTCAGGAATAATTCCCGGGCATACAATAAAGTCTGCACCAATTTCAATAAATTTTTTTGCATCACCTGTATTTTTAATTGTGCCGGCGCCAATTTGCATATTTAAATTCTTTGCATTCTTATAAGCAATTAATTCTTTAAAATTGTTAAATGCTTCTTCGCCGCGATTTGTATATTCAATAATCCGAATGCCTGCATCGTACAAAGCTGATAAAATATTGATGCTTACTTCAACATCAGAGTGAAAAAATAATGGGAGAAATGCCTGTTCTTTTATTAAGTTAAATGTATCGGACGATCTATTCATAATTTTTTAAAATTAAATTTATTTGTTCTATTGATTGATTTGTTGCATCCGATTTTTCCTGTAGTTTTCCAAAAGCAGCAGCAGCAGCAAAATCAACAATTTGTTGTGGCGGATGTTTATTGATCATACCATAAATTAATGCTGCCATAAAACAATCGCCGCTTCCAACTTTGCCAACAATTTTATCGCAGCTAAATTTTTTTGATACAAATTGCTTTTCGTTTGAAAATAAAGTTGCATAATATTCAATGCCATTTTTTTCTCTATCAAATCTGAAAGTGTTTGCTATTGTTTTGCATGCAGGAAATTTTTGTTGGATTTCTTTTGCTGTTTTATATGCATGATCAATATAAGAAGATTTGTTTTTATTTCGATCAATCTCTTCATCTAAAGAAATTTTTAATAGTTTATTTGCTGACCAAATATTTCCCATCACTACATCACAATTTGAAATTAATTCCGTCATTATTTCAAATGGATATTTTTTATATTGCCAAAGTTTCGAACGGTAATTCAAGTCAACAGAAATAGTTATGTTTTTTTCCCGCGCAGCATTTACTGCTTCTTTACAAACTTCAGCAGTTTGTTCATTTATGGCAGCACTGATAGCGCTGAAATGCAGCCAGCATACATCTTTCAGCGCATCATTCCAATTTATTATTTCCGGTTTTAATTCAGAAAAAGAAGAATAAGCTCTATCATAAACTACATTGGCATGCTTTAAATCCGTTCCTTCCTGCAAATAATATAATCCTATTTTATTACCTGAAAAAATAATGGAAGAGGTATCAATTCCTCGTCGCTTTAAATTATTCAGAATATTTTCCGATAAATAATTTTTAGGTAAAGCTGTACAATATTTTACAGGAATATTCCATTTCGATAAAGCCGCAGCTACATTAAATTCTGAGCCTCCAATATAAACCGGCATCGAATTTTTTGTTAGCCAGTCAGCATTAATATTCGGTGAAAAGCGTAACAGCAATTCGCCAAAACAAAGCACTTTATTCATGCTGCTATTTTATAGATCTGTAAAAATATTTTCTCCGGGTTTCAGCGCAAATGTTTTTCCGTTCCAAATAAAATTACCTGTTGTTTTTTCCGGAATAGAAATAACGGCTTTCCATTTTTGATTTTCATCCTGCTGATAACTCACTCTTATTTCGCCTTTTGGATGCGGCATAAAACCTGAAACATTTTTTAGTGATGCCAGATGCGGTTCAATTTTTATTTTATTAAATCCGGGCTCATCAGAATCAATTCCCAACACAATTATAAAAAATTCTATGTTCGGACTTGCGCCCCAGGCATGACAATCGGAGCGCGCTGCATTTACATCGCTGATCTCCGCCCATGTCGTCATTCCATAATCTAAATTCTTTTTCCAAATTTGTAATTGATTTAAATAATCATTTCCTAATCCTGCTTTTGTAATTGCCTGGTTCACGTAAAATTTAAAGTAGATAGTTGCCTGCGCTAATGAAGTATCAAGCAAAATTTTTTTTGCAAGATTTGTTGCATCGTTGCCTTGCACAACATTTGTGAGAATGGCTAATGCATTGGTGTGCTGTGAAAAAAAATTTTTTTCTTTCGTGTCGGCAAATAATTGTTTGCTATTATCCCAATATTTTTCTTTGATTGTTTGCGAAAGTTTTTCTGCCGCAGTTTTGTAAAGCGTTACATAATTTTTCATGCCTAAATTCTCTTCAAGATTTGCTGCAGTTTGATACGCCCATAATAATTGAAGGTCGAGCGCGGCGGAACAACTATCTTCGCCAATCGGTGCTACGCCTGCATTCCAGCTATCAACCCAATCAGTAAATTCCCAATAAGGTGCATTCTTTAAACTTCCATCGGGTTGCTGATAATTTGCAAAAAAATTTAAAACCTGTCTTTCGCCGGACAAAAAACTTTTTACAAAATCAGTATCATTTTCATACATAAAATAATCATGGAGCATACCTATCCACCACAAAGAAAAAGTAGGAATTTCCTGCGCATCTGCCGAAGGGTAGCGACTTAAAGTAATTCCCTCCGCCATGCGCGAATTATTTAATTGGGTAATTGCATTTCGCATTAATCTGTCATCGCCGGTATTAAAAAGAGAAACCAATGCCTGAATACGAGTATCACCGATGTATTGCATTTGCTCGTAGTAAGGGCAATCCATATAAGTTTCCATTGCACACGATCGTGCAGTGCGCCAGCCGACTTCCATAATTTTATCAAGCACAGAATTACCCGTATTAAATTTTGCCTTTAATTCAAAAGGGTAACCTGTAAAAATTTCATACAAATCTTCAATTATTAATGGCTCATTTTCTGTCTCAATTTGTAACTGCATGTACCGGAAAGTGCGCCAAGATAAAGAAGTAAATGTTTGATTATTTTTTCCATCGGCAATTATTTCATCCCTTACGCCAACAAATCTTTTTCCTGCAATTTCATTGCGGTTGCCTTTTTTATTTTGCCATTTCCAGTTGCTGTCGCTGCCTTCTTTTATATACAAAGCTTCTGCATAACTCAAATAAATTTTTGCATTTTTTCCTTTGCTGAATTGCAAAACCGGATATGCATTGGTAAGAAAACTTTGATCCAATAAAACAATGATTTTTTCATGTGCCGGAACTTGAAAGGATGTTTTTTGCTGAGGAAAATTTGCAGGCAATTTTATTCCGCTTGCCGAACGAACTGCTTGCAAACGCTGCAACTTTAATTCCATTGGAGGAATATTGCGCGGCACCAACATCCAGCCGATATTCCAGTCAAAAACACCTTTCGGAACACCATTCAATAATTCAGTTGCATGATGCCATGCTGTATCATTATAATTCAGTTTGTTCCAATTAAAAGGATAATTTTTATAGTTTATTTTTTCGCCAGGTCCGGCAACATAATATGCATAAATAAGATCAGGTATAAGCGGGCTGTAACTGCTGTCTGGCATGCATTTCCAGGTTGTGTCTGTGTTAATAATTTTTTCATTTTCAGTATTGCCTTGCACAATAAATGCAGTGCGGTAAGAGATTTGTGCTTCCTGTTTTTGCTCGCCAAAATTCCAAACAACGGCAGCAATAATATTATTTCCTTTTTGAAGATAAGGTGCAATATCAACAGTTTCAAAATTCCAGTGAAAAACATCACTACGTGCCGGCCCTAAAGAAACTAAAATTTCATTTACAAATAATTTATACCGGTTATCGGCAGAAACATGAATAATAAAAGAGGAAGGCTTTTCATTCAACAAAATTTTTTTTCTGAAATGATATACACCATAATTATTTTGAAAATTATTATTAGAAGCAATCCAAAAAGCATCCCATTTTTTTGAAAGAATTTCCGGTGCAATTTGTTGCGCCGAAATGCTGCAGAAATAAAAAATTGTAATTACAGCAATTAGTGCATGTTTTTTCATGATTCAGGTAATTCACAATTCTTATGGTTAATTCCTGTAAGAATTATTCTGTTTTTCATCATTCCTAAATCCTGGTTGCGTTGCGATTGAACTGCAAGCGCCTGATGAATAATTACATTATCAAAGTTCGCTTTTCCTAACAATTCTTTTAATGATTGTTTTGAATATAAATTTTCTGCATAGAATTGATCGGCAATAATTCCTTTTTGCGCATGTGTGATAACTTCCCTTGAAATTAACTTTTTTTCATTTGAAGATAAGGAGCGTTCGCGGCAAACAAAATGTTTTTTATCAATCCACTCCCACGACCGGGGTTGAAAATTTTGTTTCAGAAAATCGCCATCGGCAACATCAATTAACAGCTTGCCGTTTGGTTTTAAAATTTTTGAGATTGATTTTAATACTTTTAGATCGTCATCAGCAGATTCAAAGTAGCCAAAGCTGTTGCCCAACAGCATTACAACATCAAAACTATTTTCCGCATAAGGCAAGCTTCTTGCATCGCCCTCTTTAAATTTTACCGAAAAACCGTTTCGTTTATTTATGTTTTTTGCTTTGGATATTAAATAGCGCGACCTGTCTAACCCTTCAACATTTGTAAAGTTTCTTTTATAAAGTTCAAAACTGTGCCTGCCCTGCCCGCAGCATACATCCAAAATATGTGCGCTTTTATCCGCATTAATTATTTTAAGAAACAGATCAATTTCGTGTTTCGTAATGTTATCATCGTCTACAACGTCGGCATCGGTTTTTATGTAGAGAGAATTAAAAATGTAACGCCACCATTCGGGATTAACGTGTGACTCAAGGTTTGCAACAGGACCTAAAGTGATTGTATGGTTGTTTTTCATTATTCAGAAAACTGCATTTTAATTTGTATAAGAAATAGTCGTGCCATTTTAATTGTTGATTAATTTGAATTAATAAAATTTTTTTTTTAAAATAGTGTGGAAATATTTTATCAATCTTTTTTAAAATATTTATTCTGCTGCGTAAAGATTTGCAGTACAAGAGTGCGACGCAACGATGTTTAATAGCATTGTTTAGCCGGGTACAAAAAACTAATTTTTAGGAAGCATCCAGCCTTTATTTGTAATGATGAATTGCACAACATTACTTACTGCGCTTTCATTATTTTCTTTATCAACGCAAGTTACCGCAACATAGCAATTGCTCCATCCGGATGGAATTTGTGAAGGAAGAATATTGAACGAAAAATTCTTCGAACTATCTGCAACGCTGATGGCATAAGGCTTTGAGCCAAGCGTTGTAAAATTGTTTGATAAATAAAGCACATAATTTTTTACAGTTTCGGTTTCTTTTGAAGCACTTTCTTTACAATCAATTATATAAAACGCGTTTGTAAAACTTCCCTGCTGGCGAATATTTATAATGGATGGAGCTTGCGGAGAAGTGGTATCAATCCAAGGCATTGGCGGAATAAGCGCAGGATATTTATAGTAATCATTTTGCAAGCTATCTTCCCATCCGTTAGGATTATCCAATAAATTTGTACTGCTAAAAAAAACACTTCCTTCAATGTTTGGATTTTTTCTCAGCAACTGAATTTCATCAGGTAATTCATTCGGGTTTCGCCATGCAGCCGTTGGATTTTCTTCGGTGCGATAAATGCCATGACCAATGTAAACATGTTTTCCGTAACTGTGACTTGCCCACCAATTTAACAAGGTTTTATAATCGCATAAACGGTTACCGATTTCCCAATATAATTGCGGCGCAACATAATCTATCCAACCATTTTTTAACCACAATAAAATATTGGCATATAAATCATCATAATTTGTTTGCCCGGCTTTTGTATCGCTGCCATTTGCATCGCTGCTTTTGTTTCGCCAAACACCAAATGGACTGATTCCAAATTTTACCATCGGGTTTGTGTTGATAATTGTTTCATGAATATGTTTGATGATGCTATCGCAATTACTTCTTCGCCAATCATCTTTATTCATTCCATTCCCGTATTTAATATAAGTTTTATTATCAGGAAATTCTTTTCCGGCAATTCGGTAAGGATAAAAATAATCGTCCATGTGAATTGCGTCAACATCATATCTGCTCACAATATCTTTTACAATGTTTGCAACATATTGCATAACCGCAGGCTCGCCGGGATTAAAAAATTTTGTGTTGCCATAAGCTAAAAACCATTCGGGATGCGTGCGTGTTATGTGTGTTGGAGAAACAGAAGAAGTTTGAATATTGAAGACAGCGCGATAAGGATTTAACCATGCATGAAACTCCATGCCGCGCTTGTGTGTTTCTTCAATCATAAATTTTAACGGATCGTAATAAGGCGATGGCGGAATGCCCTGAATACCGCTTAAATACTCACTCCACGGCTCATAAGGCGAAGAATAAAATGCATCAGCCGCGGGGCGAATTTGCACAATAACAGCATTCATTCCATTGCGTTGCTGTGCATCGAGCAGATGAATAAATTCTGCTTTTTGTTCATCGCTTGATAATCCTTTTTTACTTGGCCAATCAATGTTTGTAACCGTTGCAACCCACACTGCGCGGAATTCATATTTGGGTGATGTTGCGTCAAATGATGATTTATTGACAAATGGCAGATTATTAGCGACAAATGACGGCTGACAAATAACATATAACGGATTAAAAAAGAATACTGAAAAAAACATTGGATAATAAATCAGAAACTTTATTTTTTGCTTCATGCAGCTAAGATAAATTTCTTTTAGCGCAGCTTAATTATACAATAAATTCTTAACAAATTTGTTTGATGCAATCCAATTAACCCAACAAAAATCCTTAGTTAATTCTTACTAAAATATTGCAGAGTGCTGCTATTGTTTTTATTAAAAATTTGCTTGCTGTACTGCAGAATATCCTCTACAGTTATTGCATGATAATTTCTTAATTCTTCATTCATCAAATTTGCATTTCCTAATATTTCATAAAACGCAAGGCTATTTGCGCGGCTTGCAATGCTCATATCTTCAAAAGCAATTATGCTTTCCGTTTTATTTTTTACTTTTTCTAATTCTTGTTCGTTAACAGGTTCGTTCATTATTTTTTCTAACTCGTCTTCAATTGCTTTTTCTGCGTTTTCCATTTTAATTCCTTTAACCAATTTGCCTTCAATTGCGAGCAAATCCTTTTCAACATTTCCAAAATGATGACATGCGATATTACTGAATAATTGTTTTTCCTTTACGAGTGATTGATATAATCTGGATGATTCCCCACTCCCTAAAATTTCTGTTATTAAATCTGACGCATAATATCCTTTCTCTAATCTTGAACTCATGTGCCAGGCCTTATATAATGCATCCAAAGGAACGTCGCCAACCGCTTGTAATAAGCGCGGCGCCTGCTGTTCAGGCTCTTGCGGCAATTCTCTGATGTATTTTTCGCCCATCGGAATATTTTCAAACCATTTTTTTGTTAAGCGTTTTATTTCTTCAGTTTTTACATTTCCGGAAACAACCAATACTGCATTTGCAGGGCAATAATGTTTTGAAAAAAATTCTTTTACATCCCTTAATTGCACCTTTTGAATATGGCTTAATTCCTTGCCAATAATCATCCATTTATAAGGATGTGTTGTGTACGCAAGGTCACGCAATTTATGCCATGCATTTCCATAAGGTTTATTGATGTAGTGTTCTTTAAATTCTTCGCAAACAACCTTGCGTTGGGTGTTCAAGCTCTTTTTGTTGAACGCAAGATTTAACATGCGATCGCTTTCTAACCAAAAAGCAGTTTCAATATTTTGTGCGGGAAGCTGGCAATAATAATTGGTAACATCGTGCGTTGTGTAAGCATTGTTTTCGCCGCCTGCCATTTGCAACGGATCGTCGTAATCGGCAATATTTATACTGCCGCCAAACATTAAATGCTCAAATAAATGTGCCAGCCCGGTTTTATTTTCATCTTCATCTTTTGAGCCCACATCGTACATTACATTTACAACTGCGAGTGGAGTGGAATTATCTTTATGAACCAAAACTCTTAATCCGTTGTCCAAAATAAACCTGTCAAATTCAATCATAGAAATAATTTAAAAAACAGTGCAAAATAACAAATTTAAAACGTAGTAAATTGCCGTTTTGGTTCAGTTATTAAACAAAGAACAAAGCCATTTGAAAATTATAAAATGTGCTTTTATTATGTTGATGGAGCGCGCATAAAAAATATTTTTAATTCTTAAGCGAAAAAAGCGAAGCGTAAAAAGGCTTACCAATTAAAATCTAAAGTTCACCATCAATTTAACCAAACAAAAAAGAAATAGAGCGAATGAACTTGAAATAATAAATCACTTACAAAACATTTAGATTTTGTTTATCTATTTTAAAGTACTTGGGTTTGATCATCCACAATAGCATTTGTTTCAACGGTTGTGGTGTGGTTTTCTTCTTTCTTTGGAAAGAAATTTTTTTGCCAGATAAGAATGGCTATTACACCAATTGAAATGGAGGCATCGGATAAATTAAAAACAGGGCGAAAAAATTCAAAGTCATCGCCGCCAACAAAAGGCACCCACGAAGGATAGTGTGCATCAGTAATTACAGGAAAATACAACATATCAACTACCCGCCCGTGTAAAAAATTTGCATAACCACCATTAGGCGGAAAAAGCGTTGCAACATTTTGCATGTATGGGCTGCTGTCGTTAAATATTAATCCATAAAACATGCTATCAATTAAATTACCCATTGCGCCTGCATAAATTAATGAAGCGCAAATAATAAAACCACTGTGATAATTTTTTTGTATAATGCTTCGCAGATAAAATGTTCCGAAAATTACAGCTACTAACCGAAATAAAGTTAAAATAATTTTACCCCAATCTCCACCAAATTTCCACCCCCATGCCATGCCTTCATTTTCCACAAAATGAAGCTTAAACCAATTGCCAATTACACTGTTTTCTTCGCCGATATAATAATGTGTTTTTATGTAAATTTTTAAGGATTGATCTGCCAGTAAGATCAAAAAAATTAAAAAAGCAACCTGCTTCCCCTTCACAATAAAAAATTTTAAGCGCCAAAGATAGGAGAATTGATTGTGAAGTTTTATGTAAAAGAGTTGTTAGAAAAAGGTAACAAAAAAACCTATAGTAATTGCGCTGGCATGTTTATTGGGTAAAGGATAAAATAGTTTATTAATTTAAACGTATTTTAATTTATAGCATCAAACACAAAAAATAAATTATGAAAAAGTTAGTAAAAATTGTAACGGTAGTATTATTATCAACAACATTGTGGAGCTGCGCTACAAGGGCTGTTGTAACAGAAAGACCTGCACCGCCGGTAGAAGTTCGCCCTGCACCGCCAAGAGCGAATTATGTTTGGATTGATGGCGAATGGGTATGGAGTGGCGGAAGGTACTCTTGGAGAAACGGTTATTGGGCACGACCAAACGCTGGCCACGTATGGGTTGCAGGTCATTGGGCACAACGCGGGCACGGATGGTATTGGGTAAGCGGCCATTGGAATTAATGCCATCGGCACTGTACAAAATTTAATGCTCATTTGCTTACAAATGAGCATTTTTATTCTTCTGTATAAATTCTTTTTACTCTTTGATTAATACCGGTTAAAATTTCGTACGGAATAGTTTTGCACCAGTTTGCAATTTGTTGAACGGAAATATTTTTCCCGAAAATTTCCACTTCGTCTCCTTCAAAAATATCTGGAATATTTGTAGTATCAATCATTGTCATATCCATAGAAATATTACCAATAACAGGCGCAAACGATCCCTTAATAAAAACCTTTCCAATTTCATTGCTTAAAATTCTTTTAAAGCCGTCTGCATAGCCAATGCGTATAGTTGCAATAATTGAATTGCGCAAAAGTTTTTTTTTGCGATTATAACCAACCGTTTCACCTGCTTTTAATTTCTTTAATTGCGCAATGGTTGTTTTTAAACTGCAAACATTTTGTAATGAAAGATGCTGTTCATTTGTGCTGTCAATTCCATACAAACCAATGCCTAAACGAACCATATCAAATTGAAATTGAGGGAAACGAAAAATAGCTGCAGAATTAGCGATATGTTTAAGGAAAGAATATTTTAATGTTGATTGAATTTGTGCGCAACATCTTTCCAAAATATTTACTTGCTCTTGTGTAAATGCATCTTCATTTTCATCTTCACTTGCAGCAAAGTGACTGAAAACAGATTTTATTACAACAGTTGAGTTATTTTGCAATAAATTTTTCAATTCAGCAATATCAGTTTCCTCAAATCCCAAACGATGCATTCCGGAATCTATTTTTATATGTACCGGAAACCCTTGCAGCGCCTGCTTTTCAATAAACGTAATAAACGATTTAAAAATATGTATTGAAAATAATTCCGGTTCCAAATTGTATTGAACTAACGTTTCAAAAGCGGCTTCATCAATATTTAAAACTAATATGGGCAAACGAATTCCGGCTTTGCGTAATTCAACACCTTCATCGGCGTAAGCAACAGCCAAATAATCTACTTTATGAAATTGCAAAACACTGGCCACTTCTGCACTGCCGCTTCCGTAACCAAATGCTTTTACCATCGCCATTAATTTAGTGCCTGGTTTTAATTGTTGTTGATATTGTTTTAAATTATGAGCAAGTGCAGTAAGACTAATTTCCATCACTGTTTGATGCACTTTCTTCTCCAATAAACTAACAATTTTTTCGAACTTAAAAACCCTTGCACCTTTTAATAAAATAGCTTCGTTTTTAAAATGATTTGTGTTTAATTGATGAATAAAATCTTCGGTGCTTTGAAAAAATTCAACAGAAAAAATGTTACCAGTTAATAATTTTTTTTGTTGAAACCAATTACTGCCAATTGCAATTACACGATGTATTTTTTTTGCTTTTAAAATTGAAGCCGCGTTTTCATAACCCTGATAATTTTGCGACGATGGCAGATCAGAAATAATCACTGTTTTTTTTGAATGCTGTTGCTGTTGCAATAAAAAATCAAGTGCAATATTAAAAGAGTTAATATCGAAACTGTAACTATCATTTATTAAAGAGCAATCGTTCACTGCCTGAATTAACTGCATCCGCATATCCACTGCCAGCAAGCCTTTCATGCGTTGCACGATTGTAGGTTCATCCATTTCAAAATACAGTAAAATACATAAACAAATAATTGCATTTTGTATGGAAGCATCGTCCGTAAAAGGAATTATACTATTTATTCTTTGATGATAATATTGTGCAGAAATTTTTGTTTCGTGCCGTTGTTTTTTTATCGAAATAATTTTTAAAGCTGATTTCTCGCTAAATCCAAAACTGAAAATTTTGTATGAATGATTATCAGAAATTGCATTTTTAATAATTTCATCATCCGCATTGCAAAATAAAATGTGTGATTCTTTAAAAAGATTAAACTTTTCTTTTACTTTTTGCAGGCTGTTTTTAAACCCTTCGTTATGCGCTTCTCCAATGTTTGTAAATATGCCAATGGTTGGTTGAATAATTTTTTGCAAAGCATCCATTTCGTTTACTGTTGAAATGCCTGCTTCAAAAATCCCTAAATTATTTTCGTTATTCATTTGCCAAACACTAAGCGGTACGCCGATTTGCGAGTTATAACTTCGCGGGCTGCGTACAATGTTAAATTGAGGAGATAATAACTGATACAACCATTCCTTCACAATAGTTTTACCATTACTTCCTGTAATTCCGATAACAGGGTAATTAAATTGCGAACGGTGATGCACAGCTAATTGTTGTAAGGCTTTAAGCGTATCGTCAACAAATAAAAAATTAGCGTCTATAAATTCGGTTGCAGCAAAATTTTTATCGACCACAAAATTTCTTACTCCTATTTCATAAATTTCTTTAATAAAATCACCGCCATTTCTTCGCTGTGTTTTCAATGCAAAAAATAATGATGAGGAAGCAAAAATAATTCGTCTGCTATCAGTAACTAAATAATTAATAGACCTATTTGGCGAATATATAATTGCATTTGCCTGCAGAATAAATGAAATATTTTCAATTGAATACAAGTGCAATTAATTTATGTGTTCAGCCATGGGTTTACGTTTCTGAAGTATATACATCGAGTAAAATATGGAGCCGGCAATACAAATAACAATCATTCCTAAAGAAATAATAACCTCGGTTGTGTTATCAATCCACTCATCAATCCAATGTTCACCGAGCATTTTTAATCCAATAAATATTAGAACAATTGCAATACCTTTTGGCAAGTATTCAAATTTATCAACAGCCGTTCGTAATAAGAAAAATAAAGAACGCAAGCCAAGCACTGCAAAAATATTGGATGTGTAAATAACCAGCGGATCTTTTGAAATGCCCAGCACGGCAGGTATTGAGTCTAATGCAAATACCAAATCAATTGAGGCTAATAAAAAAACAACAACAAATAAAGTAGTATAAAATCGTTTTCCATTTTCTGTTACAAAAAATTTTCCGTTGCCATCGTGAGAAGCAAGCGGTAAAAATCTTTTTAAAAATAAATACATTTTATTCCTTTGGGGATTGAATTCTTTTTCTTCTCCTGCAAAAAACATTTTATATCCTGTATAAATTAAAAAAGCGCCGAAAATATACAATATCCATGCGAAACGTTGAACCAGAGCCACTCCTGCAGTGATGAAAATAATTCTAAAAACAATTGCCATTAAAATTCCTATTAATAAAACACGCGAATAATTTTTTTCTTTTACTGCAAATGCATTAAAAATTAAAATAAAAACAAAAATATTATCAATGCTTAAACTCCACTCCATCAGGTAAGCGCTTAAATATTCGAGCGCAGGTTTTTGGCCTTCTTCAATCCACATAAAAACAAAAAAAGCCATTGCAAGAACCACCCAAAAAACTGTTTGAACCAAAGCAACTTTTATAGTGATCTTTTTGCCCTTTTTGCTCATCAATCCTAAATCAAACGCTAAAGCGCCGAGTAAAACAATACCGAAAGTTAAATAAACAATTTGATCTGTGCTCATGAATTAGTTGTGTTCAAAAATAATACTGCAATACTCAAGCAGCATATTTATTTTTTCTGATAAATTGAAAAATGAAACCAAACAAAATAATTAAAATTATCGGCAAAACAATATTGATGAATTGCCAGGTTGTGCGCTGGTCTTCCACCTTAGATTTATCGAGTAGCCGCAGCACAAAATCCTTATTGCGGCTTTCGAAAATGCCGTTGGTGCTTACCAAATAATCAATACTATTTAAAAAAAATTCTCTGTTTGCAAAACGATAATCTTCAAATGGCAATTCGCCCATAGGCAGAGGACCGGTAGTTTTTGTAACTGCATTTGTAACGATATCCGCATCTGAAACTACAATTTGTTTCGTTTCTTTTTCGCCACTTGCAAGAAATGGTTTGCCTGAATTTTTTTTAATCGAATCCTGCATTTCTTTGCTTAAACGATTTGCAAAAAGCGAATTAAATTTTCCTTCCAATAAAACGGCAACAGGAATGTAACTTTTATTGAACGATTGAAAATCGGGATCATCTTTTACACTGTTTAAACTTACCAGTGCAGGCGAATTTAATACACGACTATTCGTATCGCTTGCAAGCAAAATTGTTTTACTAATTCCGTTTGCTTTTACTGTGTCAATGCTCGATGGGAAAATTGGCAAAACTCTGTCGAGATTTTTTGAAATCGGATTATTATTTGTTGATGATAAAAACGGATAATAAGGCCAGGGAATACGCTGCATTCGCGGACTATTATCCGGATTATAACCAACCACAATCGGGATTTTTGAACAGTTCAAATCCTGCAATAAATCGCTGTTTATTCTTACGCCATACTTAAATAAAATATCGTCCAAATTTAGTCCGCGGTCAAATGCGATAAAATCAGCCTGGCTGCGCATCAGGCTATCAATTTCAGCATATAATTTATCAACAAACCAAATCACTTTTCCGCCATGCATAATGTATTGATCAATCTTTAATTTATCTTCCTCCGTAAATGGTTGTGTCGGTTTTACAATCATCAATGCATCAATCTGATCGGGATTTGGGTAAGATTTTTTTAAGTCAAAAATTCCTAAATCATAATCATTTCGTAAACTTTCGCCCAAATCATTCACGTGTAAATCAATCGGCTCGCCGTTGCCAACTGCATACGCAATTGCAGGCACATATTTTCTGGTGAGCTTATCAATTGCATTTGCAAATTTAAATTCGAGGAGAGCTTCAGCTGCGTTTCGTGTTGCTTCTTTATCAATTTTATTTTCGGGATTATCAGTTACAACATTATAATTTTTAAAAACTTCGCGGCTGCTGCGCAGATCAATTGCAAATGGTTTTTGATTTTTATAATAAACCAATGCAGATGGAATAATAATTTGATTGGTTGATTTATTTTGCGAAGAAGAAACATCTTCATTTCTTTCAAATACAACGCCTAAATGCGCGAGACTGTCGTACAAATTCATCTTTGAACTATCCGACAAATTTTTGCCCGGTTCTTCAAAACTAAATTTAATTTTATTGTTGCTAACATCTCTTAATTCATTCAGCATATCATTTGTAGCAATGCTGAGTTTTTTATAATCCGCAGGTAAGTCGCCAGTAAGAAAAACTTTTATTGTAATTGTTGAATCAAGATTTTTTAATAGTTTTTTTGTGGATGATGTTAACGTAAACCGTTTATCGGTTGTAAGGTCAATTCTATATTGAAGCAAAGAAGAAATATATGTGATAATTGCAAACAATGCAATAATTGCAATCCACCAATATTTGCTCTTTAATATTTTTTGCAAGAAATTTTTCATGCGAGATTTTGACTTCTAACCTTTAATTTTTGACTTTTAATATTCGATAATATTTCTTTGAGTTATTAAAAGGAATAAAAAAATAATCCCGATAAAATAAACAATATCTCTCACATCAATCACGCCTTTGCTGATGCTGTTATAATGAAAATTAATGCCAAGCATTTCGATGTAATAGTCAAGCCCTGACTTGAATACAGGCAATTCGCTTATCGCCTGAAATCCGGTGTAAAAGATAAAACAAATAAATGCACCGATGATAAAAGCAACAACGGTGTTATTTATAAAACTGCTGGCACAAATTCCTATGGAAGTAAACACTGCACCGAGCAACAATAAACCAATATAACTTCCAATTGTGCTGCCAACATCAATGCCACCAACGGCACTCAGGTGCTGCATAGAAACTGCATAAATAATTGTTGGAAGCAATGCAAGAACAATAATTAATAATGCGCCAAAAAATTTTCCCCAAACAATTTGCGAGGCGCTTAACGGCTGCGTTTTAAGCAATTCGAATGTGCCCGATTTATATTCGTCTGCAAAACTTCGCATTGTAATTACGGGAACAAGAAATAATAAAATCCATGGTGCAAGATTAAAGAACCCACTTAAAGTTGCATAACCAAAATCGAGCAAATTAGTGTCAGGAAAAACGAAAAGAAATAATCCATTGAGCAACAAAAAAACAACCAATGCAATATATCCTGTTAAGCTACTAAAAAATTGTTGCCATTCTTTTTTGCAAATCATCCACATAAGTTTCAAAACTAACATTTATCTGTTTCGTTTATCGCTTACACGAATTCAATAAATAAAAATTATTGTGAAAAAATTCCACGCAGAGATCGCGGAGCCCAAATAAAAAGCCGAAGCAAAAACTTCGGCATCAATAAAAAATGTATGGTTTATTTATACAGCAAAACTTTCGCCGCAACCGCAACTGCGGCTGGCATTCGGATTTTTAAAGTAAAAACCTTTGCCGTTTAATCCGTCGCTAAAATCTAATTCCGTATTTACGAGGTATAAAAAACTTTTTAGATCGGTAACAATTTTCAAACCATTATCTTCAAAAACCTGGTCCATTGGTTTTTGTTCGTTATCAAAATCGAGTTTATAACTTAAGCCGGAACAGCCGCCGCCAACAACGGAAACACGTAAAAAATAAGAAGGATCATTTGCCACGCCGGATTCTTCCATTAATTTTATAACTTTCGCTTTTGCTTTATTGCTCACATAAATTTCGTTATCTGTTGCAACCATAAAATTTATTTGGAAATTTGGAGATGTGATAATTTGGAAACCAATTTCCAACTCTCCAAATCAACTCATCTCCAAATTGTTTTAATGAATTCTTTGTTTAAATGCCAGTTCTTCCATTCCTTGTTTTTTTCTATAGTCGTTGATGGCAGCTTTAATTGCATCTTCTGCTAAAACAGAGCAATGGATTTTTACAGGAGGAAGGTTTAGCTCTTCAACAATATCCATGTTATCAATGGTTAAAGCTTCCTCAACAGATTTACCTTTCAGCCATTCTGTTGCAAGCGATGAAGAAGCAATAGCAGAGCCGCATCCAAAGGTTTTAAATTTGGCATCTTTAATTTGCCCGGTTTCTTCATCCACTTCAATTTGCAGGCGCATAACATCGCCGCATTCGGGCGCACCAACTAAACCGGTGCCAACATTTTTTTTGCCTTTATCGAGCGTTCCAACATTTTTTGGATTGGAATAATGATCTATAACTTTTTCTGAGTATGCCATAATATTAATTTGAAGATTTGAAAATTAATTAATTTGAAAAATGGAAAAACTTAAGTCGACTGAAACCCGTTTTTAAATTCGCTAATTGCCGAATTACTTTAATGCGCCGCCCACTCAATCTTTTCCATATCCATGCCTTCTTTAAACATTTCCCAAAGCGGACTCATTTCTCTTAACCGTTTTACGGTTTGAGTGATTTCATTAATTGTATAATCAATTTGTTCTTCTGTGGTAAAACGGCTTAATCCGAAACGCAGCGAACTGTGTGCCAGATCATCACCCAAACCCAAAGCTTTTAAAACATAACTCGGTTCAAGCGATGCGGAAGTACAAGCAGAGCCTGAAGAAACTGCAATATTTTTATTAAAGCCCATCATTAAACCTTCGCCTTCTACATATTTAAAAGAAATATTGCAAACATGCGGCAGGCGATGTTCTTTATTTCCGTTGAGATAACTTTCCTCAATTTGCAGCAAAGAATTTTCAAGTTTATCGCGTAAAGCCTTTATTTGTTTTGTGTCTTTTTCCATATCAAGCCTGCATATTTCGCAAGCTTTTCCAAACCCAACAATACCCGGAACATTTAAAGTTCCGCTTCTCATGCCGCGTTCGTGACCACCGCCATCCATTTGTGCCGTAACTTTTACACGTGGATTTTTTCTGCGGACATACAATGCGCCAACGCCTTTTGGCCCGTACATTTTATGTCCGGAGAAAGCCATGATATCAATTCCATCTTTATTTACATCAACCGGAATTTTACCAACAGCCTGTGTGCCATCAGTAAAAAATAATATACCATGTTTGCGTGCAATACTGCTTATTTCTTTCACGGGTTGAATAACGCCAATTTCATTATTTGCATACATAATTGCAATAAGAATTGTGGTTGGTTTTATTGCAGCTTCTAAATCATTTAAGTCAATTAACCCATCATCCTTCACTTCTAAATAAGTTACTTCGCCGCCTGATTTTTCAATGTGTTTACAAGTATCTAAAACGGCTTTATGTTCCGTTGTACAGGTAATAATATGATTTCCTTTACTTGCATACATTTCAAACACACCTTTAATGGCAAGATTATCTCCTTCAGTTGCGCCGGAAGTAAAAATAATTTCTTTCGGGTCGGCACCAATTAATTTTGCAACCTGTTCGCGGGCATAATCTACAGCTTCTTCGGCTTCCCATCCAAACGGATGATTGCGGCTTGCTGCATTTCCAAAATGTTCAGTAAAATAGGGAATCATCGCCTCTAAAACTCTTGGATCCATGGGCGTGGTTGCATTATTATCTAAATACACGGGTAACTTCAACATAACTTAAAAATATTTTATTATAACTGTAATCGCAAAAATACACTAATTCGTTTGTATTTTAGTTGCGGATTTTTCTAATTTCTTATATCGAAAATTAAGGCACATGCATAAAGTAGAACATATTGGCATAGCGGTAAAAGAACTGGCAATATCCGTTGCTTTGTTTGAAAGGTTATTAAATACAAACTGTTATAAAACTGAAAAAATAAATACTGAAAAAGTGAATACTGCTTTTTTTAAATGCGGCGATACAAAGATTGAGTTGCTTGAAAGTTTAAATGAAGGCGGAGTAATTGCTGAGTTTATTTTAAAACGCGGCGAAGGTGTACATCATATTGCTTTTGAAGTGGATGATATTGAAGCGGAAATGAAGCGCTTATCTGAAGCCGGTTTCAAAATATTATCCGAAATTCCAAAGCGGGGCGCTGATAATAAACTGGTTTGTTTTCTTCATCCAAAAACAACAAATGGTGTTTTAATTGAATTATGTCAGGAAATTAAATAGTACCTTTATTTTTCACTAAACAAAAGGAGGTATTCATGCAATCTACAGATCAATCATGGAAACCTTCGGTTAATTTCGCTTAACCGGGTTACTCCATAAAAATAATCTGATGACGTTTTTCGTCAAAAGCCACCAGAAAAACTGGTGGCTTTTTTTATTTAGTTGAAGGAGCTGAATTAAAATAAAAATTGAAAAAATTTATCGTGCAAATTGTTTCTTAAAATAACAACTTTTTTGAAATTTATTAACACCGCTTTCGTTGTTGCTGATTAGAACTTACTTTAGCAAAAATCTAAATCCAAAAAATGGCAATTTTATTGCAGGTTACCGATACAACCACAAAACTCATTAACGCCTCTGCAAACGCCACCCAGCAAGCACCTCAGCAAATTACTTTATGGAGTTTACTCGATAAAGGCGGCTGGCTGATGTATCCATTATATTTTTTGTTTGTGGTTTCTATTTTCGTCTTTTTTGAACGGTTAATTGCAATTCGCAAAGCTTCAAGAATTGATGCAAATTTTATGAACATTATACGCGATAATATTGTTACGGGCAATGTAAGCGCTGCGCGAAATCTTGCAAAAAACACTGATAATCCTGTTGCACAAATTATAAATAAAGGACTTCAGCGCATTGGCAAACCAATTGATGCCATTGAAAAAAGCATGGAAAATGTGGGCAAGCTCGAAATGTATAAAATGGAACGCAACCTTTCTATTCTTTCACTCATCGCCGGCATTGCGCCTATGTTTGGTTTTTTAGGAACTATTGTTGGGATGATACAATTATTTTACAACATTAACAGCACCGGCAATTTTGAATTAAGCGTAATTGCAGGCGGCATTTATGTAAAAATGGTAACCAGCGCCACAGGTTTAATTATTGGTTTATTGGCTTATATCGGATACAATTTTTTATCAACACAAATTGATAAAACAGCAAATAAAATGGAAGCCGCCAGCGCCGAATTTATTGATATTTTGCAGGAACCAACGAGATAAAAAATCAATTAGTTAATTCGATAATTTGATAATGATTTTTATGAACCCTGCTTTTATATTTTCATGGCATCTTCGTTGCGTCGCACTCTTGTACTGCAACGCTTTATTCATCAATTAAACAACAAAAAATAAATGAACATTAGACGAAGATTACGCTCACACCCACAACTTCATGCAGGCGCACTGAATGATATATTATTTATTTTATTGTTGTTTTTTTTAATTGTATCCACACTTGCCAATCCGAATGTTGTAAAAGTGAATAATCCCAAAGGAAAAAAAGATACCAAAGTAAAACAAAACATTACCGTTTCAATTGATAAAGACCAAAAAATTTATCTTGGTCAAACGCAAGTTGATATTACTCAATTAGATTCTTTATTAAAAACACAGGTAAACAAATTGCATTCAATTGTTGATACGCCTTCTGTTGTAATTAATGCTGATACAATTGCTTATTATGGAGAAGTTTTCCGCATCATGCAATCCGCAAAACGAGCCGGAGCAAGGGTTGTAGCGAATGTGAAGTGAATGAAATTTAATGAGTACTTAGTAATGATTAACAGATGAAAATTTTTTCACAAATTCATTAATTCACAACCCGCTTTTACCATTCTATCTTTTCCATTTAAATCTTTTTTTAACTCTATATTTTTATATCCCAATTTCTTAAGCAATAAACAAACATTTTTTCCAAATACTTCATTGATTTCAAAAAATAATTTTCCATTCTTGTTCAAATGTTGCAAGCCGAATTCAGCAATTGTTTTATAAAAAATTAATGCATCTTCGTCGTTTACAAACAAAGCTTCGTGCGGCTCATAATTAATCACATTTTTTTGCATAGTTATTTGTTCGCTTTTTTTTACATACGGCGGATTGCTTACAATTACATCAAATAATGCAAGTTTTTTCCAATCATTTTTATTTAAAATATTTATTTGCTTAAACTGAACTTTTGATTGCAGATTTTTTGCATTGCCTTCTGCAACAATTAATGCTTTATCAGAAATATCAATCGCACAAACATCTGCATTTAATTTTTTTTTCAATGCAATTGCAATGCAGCCATTGCCGGTGCCAACATCTAATATTGTTAATTGATTATTGTTAATTGTTAATTGAAATTTTTGATTTCTTTTATTTCCGATTTCCTGCTCAATCCAATCAACTAATTCTTCCGTTTCCGGTCTTGGTATTAACACATTTTCATCAACATAAAATTTCATACCCGCAAACCATGCTTCATGTAAAATATATTGAACGGGTTTTTGCTGCAATAATTGCTGCGTATAATTTTCTAATAATTTTTCCTGCGCTGTGTTTAATAAAAATTGTTTATTAATTATGCGATCAATTTTTGAAAACCCTGTAATATTTTCAATGATTAAATCCGAAATATTTGCAGCTTCGCGATTATTGTACAATTCGTACAACTGAAATAATAATTTTTTATGTGCTTCATTAATCGACATAAAGTCAAAATTAAAAATTAAAAAATCGCGATTTATCTTTTTGACTTTTTACTTTTGATTTTTAAATTGATTTCTCATCAAACATACATGCATCGTTGCCTTGAACTGGCAAAACTTGCGGCAGGCAATGTAGCGCCAAACCCAATGGTGGGCGCTGTTTTAGTGCATGATGATAAAATTATTGGCGAAGGTTACCATCATAAATTTGGAAAACCACATGCTGAAGTAAATTGCATTGAAAGTGTGCAGCAAGAAAATATGCCTTTTATTGCAGCATCCACTTTATACGTTTCGCTTGAACCTTGTGCGCATTTTGGTAAAACGCCGCCTTGCACAGATTTAGTTATCAATCAAAAAATTCCGCATGTTGTAATTGGTTGCAGAGATCCTTTTGAACAAGTGAACGGAAAAGGAATTGAAAAATTAATGTACGCCGGCATCAATGTTACCACCGGCATTTTGGAAGAAGAGTGTAAGCAATTAAACAAAAGATTTTTTATTTTTCATACGCAACATCGTCCATACATAATTTTAAAATGGGCGCAAACAGCAAACGGAAAAATTGCGCAGGATGCGCCTGAACGACTTTTTATTACGAACGTTTTTGCAAACCGGCTTGTTCATAAATGGCGCAGTGAAGCGGCCGCAATTTTTATTGGAACAAATACGGCGCAGCACGATGATCCTTCTTTAAGCAATCGTTTTTGGAGCGGAAATAATCCGGTAAGAACTATTCTTGATCTTAATTTGCGCTTACCAAAAACGCTGAAAATTTTTGATCATCAGCAAAAAACTATCATTTTTAATTTTATAAAACATCAGCAAAACGGTAGTATCTTTTTTTATCAGCTGAATGAAAATGAAAATATCATTCACCAAATAATGCATGCTTTTTTTGAATTGAATATTCAAAGTGTTTTGGTTGAAGGCGGCGCAAAACTTTTGCAATCTTTTATTGATGCAGAATTATGGGACGAAGCAAGAATTATTACAAATGAAAATTTATATATAAATAATGGTGTACAGATACCGCAACTTTTTAATGCTTCAAAATATTATAGTGAAAATTTTTTGAATGACAGAGTGGATTATTTTTATAAGAGTTGATAGAAGAAACTTTTTGTTTGCTGTATAATTTAATTTTTCTTGTTTTAGTAATACGCTTACATCCACGTAACTTTTGCTTTGAATGAGCCCAGTGAAATAGCGATAGAATTACCACCAGAGTCCGTTGCATTGCCTGTAAGAGTTCCGGTAACAATTTTATTTACTGCATCATAACTAATAATCTGAACATTCACGATAAATCCGCTGGTAGTTGGGTCTGCAGAATAAATTGGAACCTGTGTAATGGCATTCACAAAATAAAAACTTGCGATAGTTTGCGTAGAATATTGCTGCGGTGTAATAGTTGTGCTATCCGGTAAAATCAATCCTACAAAAAAAGCAGAATCGCCTGTTGCAGGAGTAACACCTTCAATCTCTAAAATTTTAAATATTTGAGATTGAAGTGTTGTATCGAAAGTTTTAGCTAAAACTATTGGTCCGTTATAAGTGGTTAATCCTGATGTGCCTGCTTGCGCGGTAAATTTCCATGCAGTGTCAGAGGTATTTGGGTTAGTTGTGTCGCCGCCCAAACCTGTGCCGGTACTATCTTTCACGTTTACACTGAAAGCGCAGATGGAGCTATCAAAACTTACAACAAAATCTGTAATAATGGGCAAAATAGGCGTGCCGAGTGCTTTCAATTTTATAGTATTAATTCCTGTTGTGGCAAAAAATCCTGAATCGGCAAACTGAAATCCGTTTTGAACATTTGTTTTAATTAAATAATTTCCGATGGCGGTAACGTTTACCTGTACTTGCACATAATTAGTATCGCCGGGAGTAACACCATTATGCAAAGTTCCAAAAACCGAATCGGGCAAGCAGTTTCCTAAACTATCTTTTTGTAAACTTCCGGTTGCAATAGCATTTAAATTTCCGTTTTCCAAACTATATTCCTTTTGGCAGGAAATAAAAATAGAGGAATAGCAAAAACTTATCAAACAAAAAATTAATGAACGATTCATGCGATAAAAATATAGGTTTATTTAATCAACTCTATTTATGCAGCATTGAAATTAATAACGCCGATTTGTTCAGGAAATTGTTTTCGCAAAAGAACTAAAAATGAAATTGTAGTTCGTACTACTTAAATCGTATTTAATCTATATCTCCCACCATTTTTTCCGGCACAACCCATTCATCAAATTGTTCGGGAGTTACATAACCTAATTTAACTGCCATTTCTTTTAAAGTAGTGTGTTCTTTATGTGCTTTTTGTGCGATTTCTGCGGCTTTATAATAACCGATTTTTGGGTTGAGCGCGGTAACTAACATCAAACTATTATCAACATGTTTTTTTATGTTTTCTTTAATAGGTTCAATGCCAACAGCACATTTATCGTTGAAGGAAATGCAGCCTTCGCCAATTAATCTTGCGCTGTGCAAAAAATTATAGATCATCAGCGGTTTAAAAACATTCAATTCAAAATGACCGGTTGCGCCGCCGATGTTTATGGCAACATCATTTCCTAAAACTTGTGCAGCAATCATGGACAGCGCTTCGCATTGCGTAGGATTTACTTTGCCCGGCATGATAGAACTACCGGGCTCGTTATCCGGAATAAATATCTCACCAATTCCGCTTCGCGGACCGGAAGATAAAATTCTAATATCGTTTGAAATTTTCATCAAACTAACCGCAACCGTTTTTAAAGCGCCGTGCGACTCTACAATTGCATCGTGCGCGGCAAGCGCTTCAAATTTATTTTTTGCAGTTACAAAAGGCAAGTTTGTTAATTCAGCAATTTTTTTTGCAACTAATTCTGCATAACCTTTCGGTGTGTTGATGCCCGTGCCCACTGCAGTTGCGCCCAATGCTAATTCGCTTAAATGCGGCAACGAATTTTTTATTGCTTTTATTCCATGCGTTAATTGAGAAACATAACCGCTAAATTCCTGGCCTAAAGTCAGCGGCGTTGCATCCATGAAATGTGTACGACCGATTTTTACAATATGCATGAATTCTTTACTTTTTTCAGCAAGTGTATCGCGGAGTTTTTCGATGCCGGGAATAGTTACATCAACTAACATTTTATAAGCTGCAATATGCATTGCTGTGGGAAAAGTATCGTTTGATGATTGCGATTTATTTACATCATCATTTGGATGCAAAAATTTTTCTTTATCTGTTAGTTTTCCGCTTTTTAAAACATGCGCGCGGTAAGCGATTACCTCATTTACATTCATATTGCTTTGTGTGCCGCTGCCCGTTTGCCAAACCACAAGCGGAAATTGATCATCTAATTTTTCTTCTAAAATCTCATCACAAACTTGTACAATTAAATCACATTTTTCTTGTGATAAAACACCCAATTCTACATTGGTTAAAGCTGCAGCTTTTTTTAAATATGCAAATGCTTTTATAATTTCTTTCGGCATTTTATTTATGTCTTGTGCAATCTTAAAATTTTCAATGCTGCGTTGCGTTTGTGCGCCCCAGTAAACATTTTCAGGCACTTTAACTTCGCCCATTGTATCTTTTTCTATGCGATAATTCATAAGTAATTTTTATAAAATATCATTAAAATTTATTATTGATTTTTATGTTTTAATTCTCCAAAATTATTATCCGCCCAAACCGGCAGCTTTACTTATTTCCAGCATTCGTTGTATCGGTTTTAATGCTGCAACGCGAATATTTTCATCCATAATTATTTCGGGCAATTCATATTCCATACAGAGATATAATTTTTCCAAAGTATTTAATTTCATGTAAGGACAATTATTGCAGGCACAGGCATTATCCGGCGGCGCGGGAATAAAAGTTTTTTGGGGCGCATCTTTTTGCATTTGATGCAAAATACCGGCTTCTGTTACCACAATAAATTCCTGCGCTTTATCATTAATTGCAAATTTTAAAAGTTGTGTTGTGCTGCCAATAAAATCTGCAATTTTTAAAACAGCTTCTTCGCATTCAGGATGCGCAATCACTTTTGCATTTGGATGACGGATTTTTAATTTTGTAATTTTTTCCAAACTAAAAAACTCATGCACAATACAAACGCCGTTCCACAACAACATATTTCTGCCTGTTTTTTTGTTGAGATAAGCGCCGAGATTTTTATCAGGCGCAAAAATTATTGGTTGATTAATTGGCAAGCTGTCAATGATTGCTTTTGCATTACTGCTGGTGCAAATAATATCACTTAATGCTTTTATTTCGGCGCTGCAGTTAATGTAAGAAATTACAATATGATCCGGATGTTTTTCTTTGAATTGCCTGAAAAGCACTGCCGGCGCACTTTCTGCAAGTGAGCAGCCTGCATTCAGGTCGGGCAATAAAACTTTTTTTGTTGGATTAAGAATTTTTGCGGTTTCTGCCATAAAGTGAACGCCGGCGAAAACAATAATATCTGCTTTTGTTTTTGCAGCTTGTTGTGCAAGTCCCAAACTATCGCCAATAAAATCTGCAACATCCTGAATATCGGGCTCCTGATAATAGTGCGCAAGAAGAACTGCATTTTTTTCTTTTTTTAATCGTTCAATTTCTTTGAAGAGGTCTAAAGTAGGATCTAATTCAATATCTAAAAAACCTTTTTGAAAAAGATTTTTTTTTGCAACAGGTAAAAGATCATTTAAAGAAGCGATGTTAATATCCATTGTAATAAAATGTATTAATAAAATATTTTTATAAAAGCTATTATTATTAGCTCTGTGTATTTCGGGATAAGTTTTTTGTTCACATAATGCAAAGTTAATAAGGCTTTGTGTATCCACATCAATTCACAAGTTATGATGAGTGCTAAATTGAATGCAGGTAATTATATTAGGAAGTTTTTCACAAATTAAAATATTAGTAAGAAAGTTATTCTTTTTTGTATTCGCACATAAATGCACTGTTAATTAACAACGATTAAAAAGTGTTCATTTATTGGCAGGAAGGATTTTTGAGAAAAAATGAGATAATTGTTAAAAAAGATTGCAGAATTTTTTTTAGTAAAACATGTGTTATTAACCGGATAAAAAATTTGTTAACTGTTGATGTGAAAAGACGTTCCACAGTTTTTATTTTTCTTTTTAGTACTTTTTTAAAAAGCTGAATAGAGAACAAAGCGTACAAGAGTGCGAGGCAACGAAGTTGATTAAAATAAAATGCCGGGAACAAAAAATTTCTATAAAATAAAAACAGGTTGAACGTTTAAACTATTAAGCAATTGAACTAAAACTATATTCCCCTATTTTTGCCATCCTTATAAAATACATACTATAATATGTCAGTTATTCAAAGTATTCGTGATAAAGGTGCGTGGATTATTTTTGGCATTATTGCACTGGCTTTAATTGCATTTATTTTGCAGGATTCTTCTTTTAGAAGCGGCCACCTTTTTACCAACACAACAACCGTTGGCAAAATAAATGGTGAAAAAATTGAGCGCGCAGATTTTGATGCAAAAATTGATTTTATTCAACAAATGAACGGCACGCAAAATGCTGACAGAGACCAGTTGATTTCGGGAGTTTGGGATTTAATGCTGAATGAAACTTTATTAAACCAGGAAGTAAAAAAATTAGGACTTGCATTTACACCCAAAGAATTAAATGATGTTTTATTTGGTAACAATCCACCACAATGGTTGCAGCAGGCATTTACCGACCCGAATACGGGCCAATTCAATGCAGATGCGGCAAAGCAGCAATTTGCACAAATGAAAAAAACGCCGAACGACCCGCGAGTTGCACAAATTTATCAGGCGTATATTCAGCCAACAATTGAGCAAAGTTTAAGTCAGAAATATACAGCAATGATTTCGGGCGCAGTATATATTCCTAAATGGTTTGCTGATAAAACAAATGCAGACAACAATTTAATTGCAAGCGCATCTTACGTAGTTGTGCCTTACAGCAGTATTAGCGACAGTGCATTTAAAATAACGGATGATGAAATAAATACATATGTACAAAAACATCAAAAACAATTTGAACAAAAAGAAGAAACCCGCACAATTTCTTATGTTAATTTTGATGCGTCACCCAGCAAGCAGGATAGCGAAGCTGTATTAAACCAGGTAAATTCTTTAAAGCAGCAATTTGCAGCAACGGATACTTCATCAGTAAAATCTTTTCTTTCTACAAAAGGTTCGGCCATTCCCTACGACGAAAGTTATGTTACACAAAAAAATTTAAAACCGCCGTTTGCTGATAGCATTTTGCGGCTTGCGGACGGGCAGGTTTTTGGTCCGTATGTAGATCAACAAAATTACGTAATTGCAAAAATGATGGGGCGCCGCATGATGCCTGATTCAGTAAAAGTTCGTCATATTTTAATTAAAACGGAAGATAAAAGTCAGCCGGTATTGCCGGATAGTATTGCAAATAAAAGGATTGATAGCATTGCTGCAGCAATACAACACGGCGCCAACTTTGATTCTATGGTTCAAAAATATAGTGATGATGCAGGAAGCAAAGCAACGCACGGTGAATACACTTTTAGCTCAACACAATTCAGCGGCATAAGTAAAGAATTTGCCGAAGTTGCTTTTTATGGAAAAACCGGCGATAAAAAAATTGTAAAAGTATCTAATCAGGCTTATGGCGGATATCATTATATTGAAGTGCTTGAACAAAAAAACATGCAGCCGGCTTACAACATCGCTTATTTAGCAAAACCAATTGTAGCAAGCGCCGAAACAATTAACGCAGCGAATACAGCAGCAGACCAGTTTGCGGCTACAACGCACAACAGCAAAGATTTTAGTGAAAACGCAGCCAAATTGAAAATGCAGGTTTTGCCTTCTCCTGCAATTAAGGAAAATGATTTCACCGTTGGATCTTTGGGAAATACACGTGAACTTGTAAAATGGGCGTATCAACACAAAGTGGGTGATATTTCAGAACCATTTTCTGTGCAGGATGGTAAATATTATATAGTTGCAATTCTCGCGTCTATAAATAAAAAAGGGCAGCCTTCTGCAGAAACAGTTCGTTCAACAGTCGAAAAAATATTAATTAACGAAAAAAAGGCAAAGCAAATAATTGCAACAAAATTAAAAGGTTCTACGCTTGAAGCTGTTGCGCAATCTGCAGGCACAACTGTACAGAAAGCAGATAGTATTTCTTTTGCTCAACCGTTCATTCCAAATATTGGCAACGAACCTAAAGTTGTAGGTGCGGCGTTTAATAAATCTTTACAAAATAAAATAAGCGCACCAATGGCAGGAAACTCGGGAGTATTTGTTTTGCAGGGCGCAAATATCAGCGCCAAAGCGTCTTTTGAAAGTGATGTAAGTAAAGAATTAGAATATCAGTTGCGCTCTCAAATAAGCCAGGCATCGTTAACGGCTTTGCGCAATGCTGCAGATATTGAAGATGATCGGTCTACATTTTATTAATCAATTATCATAATAATTTCAGTCTGCATTTTATTTGTATTTTTCGATAAGCAAAATTTTTTTTATCAAACAAAGCAGCTAAAATATTATTGCAAAAATTGTAATTAAATTTGCATATAATAAATAAAAGAAATGCAGCGTATGGAAGAAAAATTAATTAATAAAGTTGCTGAAAGCGGAATTGTAACTTTTAATTTGGAAGATTTTTATCCTAAAGAAGAAATTGTTGTTTTTGATTTAAAAGATTATTTGTTTATGGGATTGATATTAAAAGAAAAAGATTTTCGCTCAGCATTGCAAACAATTGATTGGGAAAAATACAGAAATAAAAATGTTGCCGTTTATTGCAGCGCCGATGCTGTAATTCCCATGTGGGCTTATATGTTGGTTGCAAGTTATTTGCAGCCGGTTGCAAAAGATGTTGTTTTTGGTGATGAAAAAACATTAGTTAGTGCCATCTTTATAAAAAAATTATGCAATGTTAATGGCGAAGATTTTTTAGATAAACGCGTTGTTGTAAAAGGTTGTGGCGATGTTCAAATCCCTGAAACTGCATATTTAGAAATCACCAATAAACTGCGACCATTTGCAAAAAGCATTATGTACGGTGAACCTTGCAGTACCGTTCCTATTTTTAAAAGAAAGTAAACGTATAAAAATTTACCAGCCAAGCAAATATGCAAAAATTAAAGGCGCAACAATTGTTGCATCACTTTCAATAATATATTTTGGTGTATGTACATCTAATTTCCCCCAAGTTATTTTTTCGTTGGGCACAGCGCCGCTGTAAGAGCCGTAGGATGTAGTGCTGTCGCTGATTTGACAAAAATAGTTCCAGAACGGAACATCATGCCATTCCAAATCCTGATACATCATCGGCACAACGCAAATAGGGAAATCGCCCGCAATTCCGCCGCCAATCTGAAAAAAGCCAACACCTTTTCCGCTGCTGTTTTTTCTGTACCAATCGCTCAAATAAACCATGTATTCTATGCCACTTTTTATCGTGCTTGCTTTTAGTTCGCCTTTAATACAATAACTTGCAAAAATATTTCCCATCGTGCTGTCTTCCCAGCCGGGCACAATTATCGGAATGTTTTTTTCAGCAGCGGCAATCATCCAGCTGTGTTCAACAGGAATTTCATAATTTTCTTTCATCACTTCACTCAGCAATAATTTGTACATATATTCATGCGGAAAATATCGCTCATTTTTTTGTTCTGCATCTTTCCAAAGGTTAAAAATATGTTTTTGAATTCGGCGAAAGGCTTCTTCTTCGGGAATGCAAGTATCAGTAACGCGATTAAAACCTTTTTCTAATAATTGCCATTCTTCCTGCGGATTTAAATCCCTGTAATTCGGAACTCTTTTATAATGCGAATGTGCAACCAAATTCATTATGTCTTCTTCAAGATTTGCGCCGGTGCAACTGATAATATCTACTTTATTTTGCCGGATAATTTCTGCAAGCGAAACGCCCAATTCTGCGGTGCTCATTGCGCCTGCCAGGGTGATCATCATTTTTCCGCCTTCTAATAAATGTTGCTCGTAACCTTTTGCTGCATCAACCAAAGCGGCTGCATTAAAATGACGATAATTGTGAAGTACGAATTGAGAAACCGGACCTTTTTTCATCCATAAAAATTTTATGATGCAAAAGTAGTTGTAAAATTTATGCAGATAATTAGAAAGTATTTTTCAAAAAATTATTTATCAATCATTTTATAAACGCGCACATAATCTACTTGCATTTGTGCAGGAAAAATGCTGTCATCAACACCTTGTTGGCCGCCCCAATCGCCGCCCACAGCAACATTTAATAAAAGATAGAAGCGTTTATCAAAGGGCCAAACTGCAAAACCCTTGCCTTCATTCACGAAAGTGTAAGCTTCAACGCCGTCTATGTAACCGCGAATTGCATAAGGCGTCCAATCAACACGATAAACATGAAAATCGGTTGTTGCGGTGGGCACATTTATAACCGAAGTTTTTTGTGTTCCAATCACATGATTGTATGCTTTGTCGTGAATAGTTATATGAATATTTTGCGGGTCAAAACCAACTTGTTCCATAATATCTATTTCACCGCTTTCGGGCCAGCCTCCATAACTCCAATCAGTTGACAGCATCCAGATGGCAGGCCACAACCCTTTGCCAGCGGGTAGTTTGGCTCTTATCTCAAATCTTCCGTATAAAAAATCCCCTTTATTTTTTGTATTTATTTTTGCAGAAGTATATTTCATTCCGCCAACATTTTCTTTTCGCGCTTCAATAAAAAGCATGCCATTATTTATAGTTGCATTACTATCCGCAGTATAATATTCCAGCTCATGATTTCCCCAGCCATTGCCGCCAACTTCATAATTCCATTTTGTAGAATCGGGCGCTCCGTTTTTATCAAATTCATCTGTCCAAATTGGCGTGGTTTCAAAACTCCAGCCTTTATCAATTATTGTATCAGAAGTTGATGTTGCACTTGCTTTTGTTTTTGTGCAGTTGCAGAAAATAAAACAAATAAAAAATAATGGCGGAGTGATTTTATACAGGGTCATAAAAAATTTTTGATGAAGAAAAGATTTTTATCAAATGAAATTACGATGATTTTTAAAGCTTCAATGGTTCGAGAGAGTTAAACTTAAGCTCAAAATTTACGAGTCAGGAATTAATTGAAGCGCTGAAAACTATTAAACATTGGAACTATGGAATATTGAAAGAATGGAACATTTGAACAATTGAACTTTGGAACTATTTCAACTACTTTTGCGGTTTTAATTTTGAGATATGTTAGACAGAACAAAAGCGCCTGTAATTCGTGATGCTGTTGAATTTGACGTTAAGCTAAAACCGTATGAATATTTTTTATTAAATAATAAAGTGCCTGTTTATTCAATAAATGCCGGCGCAGAAGATGTAACGATGATTGAATGGGTTTTTTATGCAGGAAATTGGTATGAAGAAAAAAACATTGTTGCGGCTTCAACCAATTTTTTATTAGAGAATGGAACAAAAAATAAATCTTCATTTGAAATTAATGAGCATTTCGATTTTTATGGAGCTTATTTAAATCGCAGTTGCCAAAATGAAACTGCAACAATTACGTTGCATTGTTTAAGTAAGCACTTGCATTTATTATTGCCTGTTGTAGCTGAAATGCTTACTGAGAGCGTATTCCCGGAGAAAGAACTTTTAATTTATAAGCAAAATCAAAAACAAAAGCTGGAAGTAAATTTAAAGAAATGCGATTTTGTTGCCAATCGTTTAATTGATGAATATTTATACGGAATAGATCATCCTTACGGAAAATATACTTCTGCACAAGATTATGATAAGGTGCAAAGAGAAGAGCTTATAAAATTTTATGATCAATTTTATGTAAATGGAAAATGTTTAATTTTTGTTGCTGGTAAATTACCTGCCGATATTAATCAGCAATTAAACAATGTTTTTGGCGATTTGCCTTTCAATCAAAAATTATTGCCCGATATTAACTATGCAATAAATTCTGCGTCAGAAAAAAAATATAATATATTAAATGATAAAAATGGTGTGCAGGCTGCAATTCGCATTGCGAGAGCGTTTCCAAACAGGCATCATCCCGATTTTATAAGAGCGCAGGTTTTAAATAATATTTTTGGGGGATATTTTGGTTCGCGCTTAATGAGCAATATTCGTGAAGATAAAGGTTACACTTATGGCATTCATAGTTATTTGCAAAGTCATATTCACAGCAGTGCATGGATGGTTACAACCGAAGCAGGGCGCGATGTTAGCGAAGCAACAATGTTTGAAATTTATAAAGAAATGAAACGCTTATGCAACGTACCGGTTAAAGAATCTGAATTGCAATTGATACGCAATCATATGATAGGAAGCATCCTAAGTAACCTTGACGGACCGTTTCAAATTATTGCACGATGGAAAAATTATATTCTGAATAATTTAGGCAAAGATTATTTTTATAAAAGTCTCGATATCATTAAAACCGTTACCGGGCAAGAGTTGCAGCATTTAGCAAAAAAATATTTTGTTGAAGATGAATTTTATCAGATAAGTGTAATTTAAATTATTGAACATTCATATGAAAAAAATTATTCTTGCAATTATTGTATTTTTAATTTTATCATCGTCATTCGCACAGCAAAAAACTTACTGCAATCCTATCAACATTGATTATGGTTATTGTCCTATTCCTAATTTTGTAGAGCAAGGCAAACACAGAGCCACAGCAGATCCTGTGATCACTCTTCTTAAAAATAATTATTATTTATTCTCTACAAATCAATGGGGATATTGGTTTAGCAGCGATATGCTAAACTGGAAATTTGTGCCGCGTAAATTTTTAAAACCTTATCATCATGTGTACGATGAATTATGTGCGCCGGCAACTTTGGTTTTGAATGATACTTTGCTCGTACTTGGCTCAACGTACACATTAGATTTTCCTTTATGGATGAGCACCAATCCTACAAAAGATGATTGGAAAGAAGTAGTTGATTCTTTCAAAGTTGGCGCGTGGGACCCGGCGTTTTTTTTAGATGATGATGGAAGAATGTACATTTATTTTGGCTCGAGTAATTTTTATCCAACTTATGCCCAGGAAATTGATCGAAAAACATTTCAACCGATTGGTCACAGAAAAGAATTACTTCATTTAAATGATTCTATACATGGCTGGGAACGCTTTGGAGAATACAACGATAACACGTTTCTAAAACCTTTTATCGAAGGTTCATGGATGACAAAACACAATGGAAAATATTATCTGCAATATGGCGCGCCGGGTACAGAATTCAGCGGCTACGGTGATGGCGTGTATGTTGGCGAACATCCTTTTGGTCCGTTCATTTATCAATCGCACAATCCATTTTCTTACAAGCCCGGCGGCTTTGCAAGAGGCGCTGGTCATGGTGCAACTTTTCAGGATAAATTTGGCAATTGGTGGCATGTTTCTACAATGGTGATTGATGTAAAAAATAATTTTGAGCGTCGCATCGGCATGTGGCCTGCGGGTTTTGATAAAGATGATATTCTTTTTTGCAATACTGCTTACGGCGATTATCCAACTTATCTTCCGACACAGAAAAATGAAAATCATATCAACGGAAATTTTACAGGATGGATGATTTTAAATTACAACAAACAGGTACAAGTTTCTTCAACGCTTGGCGGATACGAACCGAATTATGCAGTCGATGAAAACATTAAAACTTACTGGAGTGCAGCAACAGCAAATAAAGGCGAATGGTTGCAAAGTGATTTGGGAAGCATCTGCACAGTGAATGCGATACAAATAAATTATGCTGATCAGGATGCAGAATTTTTAGGCAAACAGCTAAATATTTTTCATCAGTTTAAAATTTATTCATCCAATGACGGAAAAAATTGGAAAGTTTTGATTGATAAATCGCAAAACAAAACGGATGTTCCGCACGATTATGTTGAACTTTCGTCTCCAATTAAAGCACGTTTTTTAAAGATTGAAAATATTCACATGTCAACGGGAAAATTTGCGCTCAGCGGTTTTCGTGTGTTTGGAAAAGGAAGCGGAAATATTCCTGACACCGTTAAACATTTTGTTGTATTGCGCGGCGATACCGATAAAAGAAATGCATGGCTGAAATGGCAATTGAGTGATGATGCAATTGGTTACACAATTTATGCAGGAACCGCGCCGGATAAGCTTTACACAAGCATTATGGTTTATGGAAATAACGAATATTATTTTAAAGCGATGGATTTAAATCAAACATATTATTTTACAATTGAAGCGTTTAGTGAAAACGGAATTAGTAAAAGAACGCAGGTTATAAAATCGGAATAAATCTAAAGCAATAAAAGTTATTCAATCAAAAACAAGCAACACTAAATTTTTGATATAATCATTTCAATTTTATTATCAGCAATCCGCAAACAGCTTCATACAAAATTATTTGTTTATTGATGTTATAAAAACTCAATTTCATTTAATTCAAAAATATTTTTTTCTTTTTCTTTCGCTTCAATTTCAAATTTATTTTTTGTATAACCGCATTTGTAATGCTCAATTAAATACAAAAAAATAAATTCAATAAAACCATGTTTTTTAAATTGAAATATATGCTCCACTTCATGCCG
Organism: Chitinophagaceae bacterium; assembly: GCA_051004255.1. GTDB lineage: Bacteria > Bacteroidota > Bacteroidia > Chitinophagales > Chitinophagaceae > JBPCKN01. Next base: position 413,927 of record JBPCKN010000002.1, read on the forward strand.
AACCCAATATATATTTTGAAGAAATTTTTCTTTTGAAGTATTATGCAAATAAATTGTTTTGCCAATAACAATTGCTACAGTTTTTGTTTTCAAACGTTTTGCTGCAAGCTTTGCAATCCATGAATTTTCTATGATGAATACTTTCATAATTAACTTTCTCCCCACACTTTCAAAACTTCTTCCGTATGATTTTCGGTATCCGGCTTTGTTATAATCTTTTTTATTTTTTCGTTTACATCAATTAAAAAAGTTGTTCTTATAATTCCCATATATTTTTTTCCAAACATTTGTTTTTCGCCCCAAACACCATATTTATTTACAATTTTTTGATTTTCATCCGCAATTAAAGGAAAAGGTAAATTAAATTTCTTCTCAAATCTTTTATGACTTTTTACATCATCAGCGCTCACACCAATTACTGCGAATCCTTGTTTTAATAGTTGCGAATAATTATTTCTTAAATTACAAGCTTGCGCAGTGCAACCCGGCGTATCGTCTTTCGGATAAAAATAAAGAACAACTTTTTTTCCTTTAAAGTCTGACAAAGAAATTTTATTTCCATTTTGATCAACGCCCGAAAATGGAGGCGCTTTAATTCCTTCCTTTAAATTGCTCATGTTTTTAATATTTATACAAAGGTTAGTAAAAATCATTTCTATAATTCATCATTAATAATTAATCATTACTCATTCGTCATTATTTTTGCTTCATGCCAAAAGATAATTCCATCAAATCAGTTCTCATTATTGGTTCGGGTCCCATCGTTATTGGCCAGGCTTGCGAGTTTGATTATTCAGGCTCACAAGCTGCACGCAGCATTCGGGAAGAAGGCATCAAGGTAATTCTCATCAACAGCAATCCTGCAACCATTATGACTGACCCGATGATGGCTGATAAAGTTTATCTTTTGCCATTATCGATTGAAAGTATTGAACAAATTTTAGATGAAAATAAAATTGATGCGGTGCTGCCAACAATGGGAGGACAAACTGCTCTGAACCTCTGCAAAGAAGCCGATGAGCTGGGCATTTGGCAAAAATATAATGTACGATTAATTGGTGTTGATATTGCAGCAATTGATACTGCTGAAAACCGCGAAAAATTTCGGCAATTAATGATCAATATCGGAATTGATGTTGCACCAAGCAGAGTTGCGAATAGTTTTTTGGAGGGAAAAGAGTTTGCGCAACAAATCGGATTTCCTTTAGTTATTCGCCCGTCGTTTACTTTGGGTGGAAGCGGCGGAAGTTTTGTGCATGATAAAACAGAATTAGATGAAGCGTTGCAGCGCGGTTTACAGGCTTCGCCCATTCATGAAGTGCTTGTTGAAAAAGCCGTGTTGGGTTGGAAGGAATTTGAGCTTGAATTATTGCGCGATAAGAATGATAATGTTGTAATTATTTGTACAGTTGAAAATGTTGACCCGATGGGCATTCACACCGGCGATTCAATTACCGTTGCACCTGCTATGACGCTGAGTGATACTGCGTTTCAGGACATGCGCAACAAAGCAATTTTGATGATGCGTAGTCTTGGAAATTTTGCAGGAGGTTGCAATGTTCAGTTTGCACTCAATCCTGAAACAGAAAAAATTATTGCGGTGGAAATCAATCCGCGTGTGAGCCGTTCTTCTGCGCTTGCATCAAAAGCAACCGGTTATCCTATCGCGAAAATTGCAGCGAAACTTGCGATTGGTTATAGTTTGGATGAATTAAAAAATCAAATCACAAAAACAACTTCTGCCTATTTTGAACCTGCGCTCGATTATGTTATCGTAAAAATTCCACGCTGGAATTTTGATAAATTTAAAGGTGCAAACGATACACTCGGTTTGCAAATGAAAAGCGTGGGTGAAGTGATGGCGATTGGAAGATGTTTTAATGAAGCCATTCAAAAAGCTTGTCAAAGTTTAGAAAATGAAGCCGTTGGTTTAGGATATTATGGAAAAAGTTTGATGAAAAGTGATGAGTTAATTGAATACATAAAAACGCCAAAATGGGATCGTATTTTCAGAATAAAAGATGCACTGATGCAGGGCGTAACTGTAAAAACAATTGTACAAGCAACAAATATTGACAGATGGTTTATTTATCAGATTCAGGAAATATGCAGAATTGAAAAAGAGCTCGCAAAATTTTCCTTAGATAATTTGCCTGAAGAATTATTAAAGGAAGCTAAGAAAAATGGTTTTAGTGATGAACAACTTGCACGCATTCTTCGAAACGGATGTACAGAAGAACAAGTTTATGAAAAAAGAAAATCACTTGGCATTACCCGTGTTTATAAAATGGTTGACACTTGCAGCGCAGAATTTGAAGCAAAAACTCCTTATTTCTACAGCAGTTTTGAAGGATGATTTTTATTAAAGTCAAACGTAAAAATCAAATCTAATTTTATTATTCTTTTCTTTTTCTCCGAAATCTTTTGTTTTCGGGAATTGAAAAAAACTAAACCCGAAATGTTTTTGAATTTTTACTTTTGGATTTTATTTTAATGACGCACAAAACCAAAGGCATTGTTCTGCGCACAATTAAATATGGTGAAACCAGCATAATCACAACTGTTTATACTGAACTTTTTGGTGTGCAAACTTATATTGTAAAAGGTGTGCGTAAAAGCAGCAACAAATCTCAAAATAAATCTACTTTTTTTCAGCCGGCTACATTGCTTGATTTAATTGTTTACCACAACGATTTAAAAAATCTACAATTCATAAAAGAATTTCAATGGAGCTATTTGTATAAAAATATTTTTTTTGATGTAATAAAAAATGCAGTTTCTATGTACATAATTGAACTGTTGCAACACAGTTTAAAACAACCAGAGGCAAATCCGGAATTATTTTATTTCATTGAAAACTCATTAAAACAATTGGATGTATTTTCTGATAAGTTTACAGCAAATCTTTCATTATATTTTATTTTGCATTTAGCGGCTGAACTGGGCTTTAAAATTCGGGGTGAATTCAGCAAAACCAGTCCTGTATTGGATTTGCAGGAAGGTAAATTTGTTTCAGAAATTCCAATTCATCCCTATTATTTAAGCGAAGAACCGGCAAAACTTACTTCCAGAATAAACTCTATTCAGTTTTATAATGAATTAGAAAGTATTCAGCTTAATAAGTTTGTACGCAGAGAATTACTGCGGGCTTACCAACAATATCTTACTTTACATATTAATGATATTGGAGAAATGAAAAGCTTGCAAATTTTGCAGGAACTGCTTTCATAAAGAATTGAGAGTTCAGCTAAATTTAAAATTGCAACTCACACCAAAACTCAAAACTGAAAATACTTTTCTGACAAAATAATTCGCATAGTTAATAAAACTTTCTTAACGTTCATTTCGCCAAATTTTTAAACTTTAGTTTTACATTCAAATTCTTTTTTATGAAAACTGAAACACAAAGAATTTCTGCAATAAAAGGCGGCGAATGGCTGATAAAAGAAAGCGAAGCTTCAGAAGTTTTTACTCCGGAAGATTTTGACGAAGAACAAAAAATGGTGATGGAAATGTGCGAACAATTTTTAGATTCGGAAGTTTTACCGATTGTTGACCGCATTGATAAAATGGAAAAAGGTTTAATGCCATTGCTGATTGAAAAAGCCGGAAGTCAAGGCCTGCTCTCGGTTTCGCTGCCTGAAGAATATGGCGGACTTGGAAAAGATTTTGTAACATCAACAATTGTGAGCGAAGGTTTAGGCGGTGGATTTTCTTTTTCCGTTGCCGTTTCTGCGCACACCGGAATTGGTACTTTACCTATTTTATATTTCGGCACTGAAGAACAAAAACAAAAATATATTCCAAAACTTGCGAGCGGCGAATGGAAAGGCGCTTATGGTTTAACAGAGCCTGGCAGCGGCAGTGATGCGCTCGGTGCAAAAACAAATGCAACATTAAGCGACGATAAAAAATGTTATTTATTGAACGGACAAAAATGTTGGATAACAAACGGTGGCTTTGCAGATGTTTACACAGTGTTTGCAAAAATTGACGGAGAAGAATTTACTGCGTTTATTGTAGAGCGCGGCTTTGAAGGTTTTACGCAAGGCGCCGAAGAACATAAAATGGGCATTAAAGGTTCATCAACTGTGCAACTTAATTTTCAGGATTGTAAAGTGCCTGTTGAAAATGTTTTGGGCGAAATAGGAAAAGGCCATGTAATTGCATTCAACATTTTAAATATTGGTCGCTTAAAATTATGCGCTGCAACAACAGGTGGCGCAAAGCGTTCCATCACAAATTCTATTGAATATGCTGCAACCCGCGAACAATTTAAAACAGCGATTGCAAACTTCGGTGCCATTAAACATAAACTTGCAGAAATGGCAATTAAAACATGGGTCGGTGAAAGCGCTTTATATCGCACGGCAAAATATATTGATGATAAAAAGATTGAATTATTGGAAGCAGGCGAATCATCTTCAAAAGCATTGTTAGGCGCAGCCGAAGAATACGCAATTGAATGCGCAATGCTGAAAGTTTTTGGAAGCGAAGGTTTAGATTTTGTTGTTGATGAAGGCGTGCAAATACACGGTGGCAACGGTTTCAGCGATGAATATGTTATTTCGCGAGCTTATCGCGACAGCCGCATAAACCGGATTTATGAAGGCACAAATGAAATAAATCGTTTGCTAACTGTTGATATGATTTTGAAACGTGCAATGAAAGGAAAACTTAATTTAATGAATGCTGCAACAAATGTTTCAAAAGAATTAATGAGCATCCCTGATTTTAATAATGATGATGAAACAGAATTTTCAAAAGAAAAAAAATATATTATCAATTTTAAAAAAGCAATTTTATTAATTGCTGGGGCTGCGGTTCAAAAATTAAATGCGCAATTAAATAATCAGCAGGAAATTTTGATGAATATTGCAGACATGATAACTGAAACTTTCGTTTCAGAAAGCGCTTTGCTGCGTGTAATGAAGTTGACCAATAAATTTGGTGAAGCCTCAACAAGTTTTCAAATTGATATGATGCGAACTTATTTATTTGATGCCGCTGATAAAATAAATAAATCTGGAAAAGACGCACTAAACGCTTTTGGAGAAGGCGATGAATTAAGAATGATGAATATCGGTTTAAAACGTTTTACAAAAGTTGAAAATTTTAATACAAAAGATGCAAGACGAAGAATTGCAGATAAATTGATTGAAGAAAATAAATATTGTTTTTAAAATTCAAAAATGAAAAGTTGAAAGGCTAAACTATTTTGACTTTTAAATTTTCAATTTTGTTTTGTTATGTTGAAAATAGAATTTCCATCACATCAGTTTAAAATAAAAAAAGAAAACGGAAAAGAATGCATCTTCGATGAACTGCGAAAAAAATGGGTTCGGCTTACACCAGAAGAATGGGTTCGGCAAAATTTTTTGCAGTATATTATTCAAACAAAAAAATATCCTGCTTCATTAATTGCAATTGAAAAAGAAATTTTTTTGGGCGATATAAAAAAACGCTGCGATATTATCGTATATAAAAATAATTTCCCTTGGATGATTGTTGAATGCAAAGAACTTGCTGTAATACCCACTGACATTGTGTTTCAGCAAATATTACGATACAATATGGCGCTGCCTGTGGAATATCTAATAATCACAAACGGAAATTTTTCTCTTGCATGGCAAAGAAAAAACAATTCCTTGCAATCGCTCGAGCAATTACCCGAGTGGATTTCTTTATAAAATTTTTATGCAATTAATCATTAAAAAAAATACGTTAATGATGATTGAAAGCCGTTCTTCATTTCAATAAAATACAATAATACCTTTATCTTAGTTTCTTAAATAAAAATTGAATTTATGCGCAAAATATTTCTTGCAATTTTATTGTTCTCTGTTTCATTTATACAGGCACAAAATCCTATTTATTATTTATTGGTTGGCACTTATACAAACACCGGTAAAAGCGAAGGCATTTATGTGTATCGCTTTAATCCAAATCGTGGCGAAGCAACTTTTATAAGTAAAATAGCGAGCGAAAATCCTTCGTGGCTAACTATTTCAAAAGATCAAAAATTTGTTTATGCAGTTAATGAAATTCATGGCGATCAATCTGGTCAGGTAAGTTCTTTTTCTTTCGATAAAACAAAAGGCGAATTGCATTTTTTAAACAAGCAACCCAGCGGCGGAGATGATCCCTGTTATGTTGCAATTGACGGAACTGGAAAAGATGTTGTAGTTGCAAATTATAGCGGCGGAAATTTTTCTGTGCTGCAAACAAATGAAGATGGTTCGCTGAAGCCTGCCGTGCAAACAATTGCGCATGAAGGTTACGGTGTAAATGTAAAACGCCAGGAAATGCCGCATCCGCATTGCACCATTTTTTCGCCGGATGAAAAATATTTATTCGTTGCTAATTTAGGAAACGACAGATTATATCATTATAAATTTGATGTAAGTAATTCCGCTGCGCCTTTAACTGCAATGGATCCGCAATATTATGAGGTGCCCGATGGCAGCGGGCCGCGGCATTTTACTTTTAGTCCGAATAAAAAATTTGGTTATCTCATTAATGAACTTTCGGGAAATGTTTTTGTTTATAATTACGATAATAACACAGGAAATCTAACGCAAATTCAAACCATACAATCTGATAATACAAACAGCAAAGAAGATAAAGGCAGCGCCGAAATTGACATTACGCCCGATGGAAAATTCTTGTACACTTCCAATCGCGCTGCGGCAAATGATATTACCATTTATAAAACGCAAACCGATGGAAAATTGGTTGAAGTTGGGCATCAGCCGGTAGGTTTGCATCCGCGCAATTTTATGGTTGATCCCACGGGAAGATTTTTATTAGTTGCAAATCAGGACAGTAATAATATTCAAATTTTTGTTATCAATAAAAACTATGGTTTATTGCAGGATAGCGGCGTAAAAATTGAAGTCGGCGCACCGGTTTGTTTAAAAATGATGCCGATTAAATGAGCCGCCTCACCTAACCACTCTCCTCGCGGAGAGAGACTCTAATTCACAATTAGATTGAGCCTGATAAGAGATTAAAAAAAATTTTGTTGGATAATAATGTTTAAAATTATCTTTTACCAAATTAATAGGAGCAAAATTTAATTACAAACTTTATCAGCGCAGCAACTGCTGGCAAAGGCTTCAGGTTTGGCTTTAAAGGCAAAACCCATTCCCAAAATATAACCCATTGCTTCTTTTAGTGCATCGTTACTTTTGAATTGAGGATTTGTATTTATATCTGCGTGCACTTCCATATCTACACCATATTCAATAAAAAGATTACAAAGTTCATAAGCGATTTCGATGCTTTTGGCAACCTCAAGCAACATACGTTCTTTGAGATGAAATTTTTGTTTTGTTTTTTCATTATGTATGTACATAAAGCCGCCATTATGTTCGCGCAAAAAAACTATTACGGTAGCAAATTCTGTTTCTTCACTTTTTACCTGGCTGTCTGTGCCAATGCAAACTTTTAGCCGAACGCCTTTTGTGGTTTCGCGTTTAATAGCTTCTTCTACCGCATCTTTAATGGGCAGTACAATTGTTTCTCCGTTAAATTTTCTCCAGCGCATATAATAAATTTCTGTAATTTAATTCGCGAAATTGTTACAAACAAAAATTTATTGTTAGAATATATTAACAGAAGTGGAAAACAGAAAAAAATTTGCGGAATTTATTTCAGAAAAAATTTCTTTTATTAGTTTATTGAAAACGCAATTATCTAATGTTTTTTATTTTTTAAAAATTTAAACCGGTTCTTTTTTTTTCGATAGCATTGCATAATGCATTAAAAATTTCATCAACAGTTCCTTCGCCTTTTATTGTTACCACTTTATTAAATTGTTTATAATATTCTGCAACTAAAGAAGTTTTTTTATGATATTCCGCAATACGCGCTCTTATTATTTCTTCATTAATATCATCACTGCGGCTGCTTATTAAACCTCTGTTCAATAATCTTTTCAAAAGCTCTTTTTCGCTTACTTCAAGCGCTAATACAATGCTGATTTCTGTATTATTAAATTTTAATAGTTTATCCAAGGCTTCAGCTTGCGCTTCTGTTCTTGGAAATCCATCAAATAAAAAACCTTTTGCATTTGGATTTGAGTGTAAGGCAGAACTTATCATTCCTATCACCACTTCATCAGGCACCAGGTAACCTTTATCCATAAAATTTTTTGCTTCCATTCCCAAAACAGTTTGCGTTGCAATTTCGCTTCGCAACAAATCGCCGGTACTTAAATGAATTAAACTATATTTTTTAATTAGCTTTTCACTTTGGGTACCTTTGCCACTGCCGGGCGGGCCGAATAAAATAATATTAAACATGCTTTTCGCCTTACATGAAGAACAAATATAAGGGTTGAGTTTTATAACTGCTTTAACAAAAACAAAGAGCTTAAAATTTATATATTCTGTAAAATAGCGTTAAACGTTTTTTTGAATACAAACTAAAATAAAGTGGCATCGTAAGTTTGATGGAACAAAATTTATGAATCGTAAGATTTTAATAAGTAGTATTATAGTATGTTTTTTTGCAGTGCAGGCATGTAATAACGCATCTTCAAATAATCAAATAAATTTTATGGACAGTAATAAAAAAAATCCGGTTTTTTCAACAACAGATACAACCAAGGTTGTTATGAGTGAAGATGAATGGAAAAAAGTTCTATCACCGGAAATCTATCGTATTGCGCGTGAAAAAGGCACCGAGCGCCCTTTCAGCAGTAAATATGAGACTTCCAAAGAAATAGGAACGTATTATTGCGCAGCTTGCGGCAATGCTTTATTTAAAAGCGATACAAAATTTGAAAGTGGTTGCGGCTGGCCCAGTTTTTACGAGCCCATTAGTAAAACTTCTATTATTTATGCGCCCGATAATATGCATGGAATGAAAAGAACGGAAGTAATGTGCGGAAGATGCAAAGCGCATTTAGGGCATGTTTTTAATGATGGTCCGCCGCCAACAGGTTTGCGTTATTGCATTAACGGCGTTGTGCTTGATTTTGAAAAAGCAAAAGAAGCAGAAAAAAAATATAATAACGATTCATCGCAATCAATTCACTAATGTTTTGACTCTGCATATCTGCAACTTTTCTTGACGTATTTCGGAAAAATTAAAGAATTAAAGTTTCAAGCCTAAGCAAAAATTTCTACAATTTTCTTTTGTTTAATGAAAGAATTTGGCATGAAAATATATTTGATTTTTAAAAACTTTCAACCATGATTGAAATAATAAAAGACATGCCGGTGCATGTTGCCGCTTTTCGTGCAAGCGGAAAAGTAACGAAACAAGATTATGAAAATATTTTAATGCCTGCAGTTGATAACCTTGCAAAAGCACATAAAAAAATAAATTTTTTGTTGTTGCTGGAAACGGATGTAGGCAATTATAGTTTAGGCGCATGGGTTGATGATGTTTTGGTAGGGTTAAAGCATTTTACAAAATGGAACAGAATTGCTATTGTAAGTCATCAGGACGCGATAAAAAAGATTACAGATATTTTTGGACATCTTGTTCCGGGAGAATACAAGGGTTTTAAAACCGGAGATATAGCATCAGCAAAAAACTGGGTTTCAGAAAGTATTAATAAATGAATAATTTTAATTCCATTTTACATTTTCTATTATCAATTTTTACATTAACGGCCGGTGTTGTTATTTGCTTTCAAAAATTTTTTTTGTTTATTTCATTTAGGTTTAGAAAAGTTTCAACGCAATAAAAGACAATAAAACATTGCACATAATTCAGAATCTATAAAATGGTTATTCAGGATGTCATCACTTCAACAGGTGTAAACTTAATGTTTGCGGGCAATAAAAGGTTTACAATTTGCTGCACTATATTTTCAAGATTAATATCATCGCGGTTAGAAAAAATAACCACCATAAAATTTAGCTGAGGTATTGTAAAACTGTACGTTTTAAATCCACCGTTATCTCCGCTATGATAAACTTTCGTCAACGCATCATTTTCATCTATAAACCATCCATAACCATAACCTATTTTTTTTGCAGCATCAATTTTATATTCAATAGTTCTTGCTTTATCAACAATTGTTTTTGAAAAAACTTTACCATTTTCCAAAGCTGCAAACCAATGCTCATAATCACGCACAGAAGTATAAACACCTCCATCTCCTTCGGTCGAAAAAAATATGTGTTCATTGGCGCCCGATTGCTTAAACATTGCACTAACACTGTCAAAAGTATAGCCGGTAACTTCATTGCGAATAATTGCAGTTTCATTCCATATAATTGTATTCTTCATGCCGGCAGGCGCAAACACATTTTTCAGCATATAATCGTTGTATTTCATGCCGGTTATTTTTTCAATAACAAGGGCGAGCAAACAATATCCGGTATTGCTGTATTTAAAACGTGAGCCCGGTTCAAAGTAAGTTGTATCAATATTTTTTATGGCGTTGTACACATCAGCATTATGCGCGTGTTTCATTTGGCTGGTATTGGTGTAATCATAATGATCAACAATGCCTGAACTATGAGTAAGCAGTTCCTGAATTGTTATTTTCTCTGCTACTTTTTTATTCATATCCGGGAAGAAGCCGCTAAGTTTATCGGTGAGGGAAAGAAGATGTTTTTTTTCTAATTGTAAAATAGCGAGTGCTGTAAATTGTTTCGTTAAAGAGCAGATATTAAAATTTGAAGAGGCAGTAATTTTTTGTTTGTTTATTATATTAGTTATACCATAACTTTTTTCAAATACAGATTTTCCATTAAACACAATACCAATTGATATGCCCGGCAAACTATCGTTGTAAATGGATTTTAATAAAGAATCAATATTTTTTTGGTTCTGCGCAAACAAAGAAATATAAGTTTGTGAGGCCGCACAATTATATATGCTTATTCCAACTAATAAAATAATTAGCTTTTTCATTTTTTTGAATTAGTTCAGATAAAAATAAATTATTTGAGATAATTTATTTATGTATGTTTAAGCTTTAAAAAATATAATCACTGCTAAAGTAAAAAAATCAGCTCTTAATTGAGAAATTTGAACTCGCTGCTTAATTTTTGGCACTGAAGGATGTAAGCTGATTTATATTCAAATAAACATAAATTTTTTTATGAAAATAGCTACCTACAATGTTAATGGTATTAATGGAAGATTACCCGTATTACTCCGCTGGCTTAATGAAACAACGCCCGATATTGTTTGTTTACAAGAGCTAAAAGCGCCACAGGAAAAATTTCCGGAAAACGCTATACAAGACGCAGGATATAATGCAGTGTGGCACGGACAAAAAAGTTGGAATGGTGTTGCTATCTTAGCGCGTAATGCACAACCGGAAGAAATCAGCAAAGTGCTTCCAGGTGATCCGGATGACAGTCACAGCCGTTATATTGAAGCAACAATTAAAGGCATTTTAATTGGTTGCCTCTACCTGCCAAATGGCAATCCTGCGCCAGGTTCAAAATTCGATTATAAATTGCGCTGGTTTGAAAGATTAACTGCTCATGCCGCTGAACTGTTTGCATCTAATAAACCTGTAGTATTATGTGGAGATTACAACGTAATGCCAACCGACCTGGATGTTTATAAACCGGAGCGTTGGCTTAATGACGCTTTGTTTCGGTTAGAAGTTCGCTCGGCTTTTAAAACATTGGTAGATCAGGGTTGGACTGACGCATTGCGGAAACTTTATCCGAATGAAAAAATTTATACGTTTTGGGATTATTTCCGAAATGCTTATAGCCGCGATGCAGGATTACGAATTGATCATTTTCTGCTTAGCCCGCACCTTGCCAAACGTCTTCTTGCTGCCGGTGTTGACCGTAATGTTCGGGGATGGGGGAAAACAAGCGATCATGCACCGGTGTGGATTGAACTGGGTGAATAATAAAGTTTAGAATTTCAATTTCATTTGCGCAAAGCATACATCAGCTATAAAACATCAAGATATGCTGAAACATGATAAAATAATTTTACGTCCTCTTCAATGCAATGACAAATCAGCGTTAGCCAGTTTAGCTAATAATAAAAAAATTTGGGATAATGTTCGTGACATTCTTCCATTTCCATATACAATGGATGATGCGGAATTCTTTATTAACTTAACGAAACAGGAGAACCCTCAACTAAATTTTGCGATAGAATATGATGGTGCGTTTTGTGGTATTATTGGTTTAACACCACAAAAAGATGTGTACAGAAGAACGGCAGAAATTGGTTATTGGATTGGCGAACCTTTTTGGAACAAAGGTATCGCAACCACAGCGGTAAAACTGATAACGCTTTATGGACTGGAATCATTTAACTTTATAAGAATTCATACAGGAGTTTTTGAATATAATACTGGTTCAATGCGAGTATTGGAAAAGAATGGTTATGCAAAAGATGGCATATTCAAAAAGTCGGTTTTTAAGAATGAAAAGATTTGGGATGAACACAGATTTTCAATCATCAAATAAAGGCCAATTACTTTAACTTCATCATCGTTTAAGAATCTATATGAAATTAAAAACATTTTTTTTCATCTTCGCTTTTGCTTTACTATTAGCAAGTGCTCGTGCACAGAAATTTATTTCAACAAAAGGCAAAGATATTATTGGTGTTGATGGTAAACCTTTTCTCATCAAAGGAACGAATCTCGGAAATTGGCTTGTGCCGGAAGGTTACATGTTTAAATTCAGTAATGCAAATTCGGCAAGGCTGATTAACGAAACGATAACTGAATTGATTGGTCCGGATGCAACTAAAGCTTTCTGGGAAAAATATTTGGATGTTTACATAACAAGAGAAGACATTCATTATCTAAAAAACATTGGTGTTAATTCCATTCGCGTTCCCTTCGATTATCGTTTATTCACGAATGAAAATTATATGGGTGATAATGATTTAACAAGAGGTTTCAAATATTTAGATCGTGTTATAAAATGGTGTAAGGCTGATGGGCTCTATGTTTTACTTGATATGCACTGTGCGCCCGGCGGACAAACAGGCGATAATATTGATGATGGTTACGGTTACCCTTTTCTTTTTGAAAATGAAGAGAGTCAACAATTATGTTCAAATATCTGGAAAAAAATTGCAGATCATTATAAGAATGAATCAACAGTTATGGGTTATGATCTTTTGAACGAACCAATTGCTCATTATTTCGATAAAGACAAATTGAATCCTTTATTAGAAGTGGTTTACAAGAGAATTACGAAAGCAATTCGGGAAGTAGATAAAAATCATATTTTATTTTTAGGAGGGGCACAATGGGATTCCAATTTCAAAATTTTTAGTGCTCCGTTTGACAGTAAAGTTGTGTATGAGTTTCACAAATACTGGACGGCAACAACGAAAGATGTAATTCAGGAATACATAGATTTTCGTGATAAATATAATGTTCCGATTTACTGCGGTGAAACCGGAGAAAATACCGACGAATGGGTGATGAACTTTAAAAGAACATTGGATGAAAATAATATTGGCTGGCATTACTGGCCTTACAAAAAAATTGATAATACAAGAGGAATTGTAACCTTTAAAGTGCCAACAAACTATGAACAAATAATGCAATTTGCCGATACTGCAAGAAATAGCTTTGAAAAGATAAGAAGTACAAGACCAAAAAATATTAATGAAGTGCAACAAGCATTGAATGGCTTTCTCGAAAATTGCCAGTTTAAAAATTGTACGCAGAACAAAGGATATATAAATGCTTTGGGTTTTACAGCTCAGTGATTTGTGATAGTACAATTGAAAAAAGCAATGAAAATATAATAAGATAAGATTCCTTTTATTCCTGCTTTACGGTATCAATTTATACAAAAAATAAACGATGAGTTTTTCAAATACTTTCATAAAAAATTTACTTTTTTATTATCGTTTTTTTCTATACTATACAATGTTACAAGCGCAGAATGGCTGTTCTACTCTGGCTGCAATAATAATTATTAATAGTAGGGTAGATGTAAATGATGACTCTGAACTTATAATAATGTTCCCATAATCCAATTTTATTACAACTAAAATACGGCACACCTAATTAAACAGTAAGTCTTATTAACCAATATTTCTTATTTCATTTATCCGGTAAATCAGTGAAGCCATCCTGCAGTTTTTACCAATTCAATTAGCTGGGGATCATTAGCCGACATAGCCGGAAGCCAATCGCCGATTTTCTCACGAGTCCACCAGAGCCCCTTAGAATTACCTGGCTTTGCAAACGTATAGCGATATAAAACTGCGCGAATGAATTTCGGTGGCTTGCCTGGAAAGGGATTGCCGGCAAACAGACTTACAGCAGCGGGATCATTATGAAGAAGTTTCCACTCAAGGTTTATTGTCCATGGGTATTCATCTGGTGTTGACATAGAAGCAAACCAAATTTGCCAGTCTAAACGCAATTGATAAGGGGCTATTTGGGGCGGCCGCTTGTCAAGCAACACTGGCAAACCTTTGTAGATATAAGGTTTCCAGTTGGCTTTGTCGCTGGAGTCCTCGTCCCTCGTTCCTTCGAATATCACATTCAAACGTTCTTGGCCCACTGTTCCAAATGCTCCATAAGTATTTACAAGATCCATGGGGTCGAACGAGGTATTCATAATCTGCCCAGTAGACAACATATTGATTACAGGTTGGATACTAAGTATGGCAATGGCAGCAGTGACGACCCATGCAGTGGTTAGCATTGGTTTGGATGGCTCGGCGTTAGCAGCAGCGTCTGCCGCTTTATGAACAAGCCGTCGGGGAAGAAGCCTTAACCAGAAGCCATCGTCAAAACAGGCTAAGGCAGGGATTATGGTCAGCCAGTTTAAAAATGAGAGGTTGCCACTGAGAATAATGTTGAGCTGGAATAATACAATCACCACTCCTGCAATGTGCCTTGCAAGACGTGGCCAAAATACGAACCATGGTGCTGCAAGTTCTGCGAGGAAATTAAACCAGACGCCGATTTTCAAAACAATGCGCGGAAGAAAATGAAACCACCTGCTCAACGGACCGGGAATAGGTTGTGTTTCGAAATGGTAATAAAGCGCGGTGCCATTAAGCCAGTTAACATCCCATCGTATTTTGATCAACCCGGCACCCAGCATAATGCGGAAGACCAGCCAGCGGAATAAAACGATGATTTGCACGGAGGGTGCACGCTTCGGAAACGGACGCATATCAAACAAAGGGCAAAGGAAGATAGAGAGAAACCCGGTTTCGGTAAGCTGAATTTCCCATCCGTATCCATACCACTCCTGCCCAATATGAACAAAGGACATGTAAAGAAACCAGAGAATAGTAAGTAAGGGCGCATTTGCATAGCCTGCCACTACAATACATGAAAGCACAAATCCAATCCAGGCAGTAGTTAAGAGTGCGGCGTCTGAATGCCCGAACCAAAAGATTGATGGTATGCGCACAAAGCCATCGGTCGGTCCAATTGCATCACTTATTTGCCTCAGATAAAGTCCTACAGGAAGCAGCCCATCAGAACCTATCAATGGAACAATTTGGTTGATTGCCACGAGAAAAGCTACAGCATAGATTACACCCAGCAAGCGAAGAATCACAAAGCGGGTGAGCCAGTAGGATGGAGGCGTTACCGGCATTCGAGAAAGTCTTTCGAATCCACTATCCATTTTGTTTTCACTTCATTTAAGTTTCTTACTCAAGTTATAAATTCCATTGATTTTAGTGGCAGGATTTGTAAAATTATTTCTAAAGGTAAAAATTTAAAAAGTCAACAATGATATGTAGATATAACAAGAGCGAGAAATGCTTAATTTATTTAAACTTCAAATAAAAGTGCATAAAAAAGCCATCCACATTTAGCACATATAATTTTTTTATTGATTATACAAGGTGTAGAATAAATATTACTACTGGTAGCATTTTTGATCTCTGAAGGTATCCATTACTGTTTTTAAGCATCAATACTTAAAAATTGATCGCTAAAAATTTGTCTTATCTGCGGCTGAAATTTTTCGTGAATTACTATTACCGAATCATAGATCATATAATTATATAAATTTTTTTAATATCTGTTTCAATTTAGCCATTTCAGGCATTTTGTTTTGCGTTGAAACCGAGGTAACAGTAAAGAGCGAGAAAGCAACCACTAAATAAAAAATACTTTTTTTATATTATAATTGTCGGTTGAAAATTTTCAAGGGCATAAAATCCATCACGCTTCCTTTCCATGACAATTCTTATACTTCTTTCCACTGCCGCAAGGGCAAGGGTCATTTCTGCCAATTTTTGGTCCAACTTTTACAGGTTCTTTTTTTACCGGTGCTGATGGGTCGTAATAATCATTTTCATTTGCTGCATAATCAGTTCCGGCACGTTCAACCTGAGCTTTATTCACGCTCATTTTGCTCATGTCAGTTTTCTTTTCTTTGCCTTCGCGAACAGGTGCATTTTGTTCAACAGGAATATCTGCCTGACTTAAAAAGTTTACAACCTCTTTATTTACGCCACTATCCATTTGTTTAAACAGCATGTATGCTTCCTGTTTATAAATTACCAGCGGATCTTTTTGTTCATAGTAGGCAGTTTGAACACTTTGTTTCAAATCATCCATTGCACGCAAATGTTCTTTCCATGCATCATCAATAAAGCCAAGTGTAACTGTTTTTTCCAAAGAATGAACAAGCTCTGCGCCTTTGCTGTCAAGGGTTTTATCAAGATTTGCTAAAACCTGCATTCCTTTTCTTCCATCAGTAAAAGGAACTACAATGTTTTCAATATGTGCACCTTGTGTTTGACGAATATTTTTGAAAACAGGCAACGCGTGTTGCATTAATTCGCTGCGATGACGCTGATAATTTTCCGACGCTTCGCTGTATAATTTATTGATTAATTCCTGCTCATTTTCTTTATTAAATTCATCTGCATTAATCGTGGTATCCAATCCAAAATTTACAATCACTTCAAGTTTGAAACCTTCAAAATCATTGTTTTCTTTGAATGTGTTTACCAAACCTTCGGCAACATCATAAAACGCATTGTCTAAATCAAGCGCAAGCCTTTCACCAAATAATGCATGATTTCTTTTTGTGTAAACAACCGTGCGTTGCTTGTTCATTACGTCATCGTATTCCAGCAATCTTTTTCTTATGCCGAAATTATTTTCTTCCACTTTTTTCTGCGCGCGTTCAATGCTTTTTGTAATCATGCTGTGTTGAATCACTTCGCCTTCTTTGTATCCCGCAAAATCCATCACTTTTGCAATTCGTTCACTGCCGAACATGCGCATCAAATCATCTTCAAGTGAAACAAAAAATTGCGAAGAACCCGGGTCACCTTGTCTTCCGGCACGCCCACGCAACTGTCTGTCCACACGGCGGCTTTCATGACGCTCAGTCCCGACAATTGCAAGTCCGCCCGCTTCTTTAACTCCCGAACCTAACTTAATATCTGTACCGCGACCAGCCATATTTGTTGCAATAGTAATGGCGCCTGCTAAACCGGCTTCGGCAATTACCTGCGCTTCGCGGGCATGTTGCTTTGCATTTAAAACATTGTGCGGAATTTGTTTCTGACGCAAAATTCTGCTTAGCAATTCGCTCACTTCAACAGAAGTTGTACCAACTAAAACCGGACGTCCAAGATTTCTTAGTTCAACAATTCTGTCAACAATCGCAGTATATTTTTCTTTCTTTGTTTTATAAACCAAATCATGTTCATCGGTGCGGATGCACGGAACATTTGTTGGAATAGTTACAACATCTAATTTATAAATGCTCCAAAGTTCTGCGGCTTCTGTTTCCGCAGTTCCCGTCATACCCGCGAGCTTGTGATACATTCTGAAATAATTCTGCAACGTAACGGTTGCATAAGTTTGCGTGGCGGCTTCAATCTTTACATTTTCTTTTGCTTCAATTGCCTGGTGCAATCCATCCGAATAGCGACGACCATCGAGAATACGACCTGTTTGTTCATCTACAATTTTTACAGCACCATCCATCACAACATATTCAACATCTTTATCAAATAAAGTATATGCTTTTAGTAATTGCTGAACCGTGTGAATTCTATCAGCCTTCACTGCATAATCATTTAAAAAAACTTCTTTTTTTCTGAGCTTATCATCTTGTGGTAAATCAGTGTTTTGATCAATTACAGCAAGATCAACTGCAATATCAGGAATGATAAAAAAGTTTGGATCCTCACCGGCACGCGTAATCATGTGAATGCCTTTATCGGTAAGCTCAACAGAATTATTTTTTTCATCAATGTAGAAATATAATTCTTCATCAGCTTTCGGCATTTCTTTTTGCTGGTCAGCTAAATAATAATTTTCTGTTTTTTGTAATTTTTGACGCATGCCCGGCTCGCTCAAAAATTTAATTAATGCACTTGTTTTTGGCAAGCCACGATGTGCCCGAAACAAAGCAAGTCCGCCATCTTTCGGGTCATCATTTCCTTCTGCAATTTTTTTCTTTGCTTCATTTAAGAATTGATTTACCGCACGTTTTTGCGCTTCAACTAATTTTTCGATGCGCGGTTTGAGATCAAAAAATTGTTGCGTGTTATCGCTGTGACCAACCGGACCTGAAATAATTAACGGCGTTCTTGCATCATCAATTAACACACTATCCACTTCATCAACCATCGCATAATGATGTTTGCGCTGCACCATTTCATTTGGAGAATGCACCATATTATCGCGCAAATAATCGAAGCCAAATTCGTTGTTGGTTCCGTATGTAATGTCCGCCAGATAAGCGTTTCGACGTTCTGCAGTGTTCGGCTGATGTTTATCAATGCAATCAACGCGCAAGCCAAGCCATTCAAAAATAGTTCCATTCCATTCGCTGTCGCGTCGAGCCAAATAATCATTCACAGTAACAATGTGAACACCTTCGCCGGCAAGCGCATTCAAATACGCAGGCAAAGTTGAAACCAGCGTTTTACCTTCGCCGGTTGCCATTTCGGCAATTTTTCCCTGATGCAAAACAATGCCGCCAATCAGCTGAACATCGTAATGCACCATGTTCCAGGTAATTTGCGTGCCGCCCGCAACCCAGCTATTTTTATAAATCGCTTTATCACCATCAATTTTTATGTAATCTTTTGTAACGCTTAAATCGCGGTCTAAATCGGTTGCAGCAGAAATTATTTCTTCATTTTCTTTAAAGCGACTCGCAGTTTCTTTTACAACTGCAAATGCTTCCGGCAGAATTTTTTCTAAAGATTTTTCAATTTCTTTATCGCGGTCTTTTTTTAATTTATCAACTTCCTGATAAATCGCATCTCTGCCTTGCATATCCGTTTCCGCCAATTCATCTGCACTTTTTTGTTTCGAAGAAATTTGTTCATCAATTTCCTTCAAATCATCTGAAATGCGTTGCTTAAATTCAACCGTTTTTGCACGCAATTCATCATTCGATAAATGTTGATATTGCTCAAAAAAACCATTGATTTCTCCAACCAAAGGCGAAATTTGTTTTACATCTTTTTCGCTTTTATTTCCGCCTAAAATTTTATTCAAAAATCCTAACATAATTATTTTATTTTTTATGAACCCGGCTCAAGAATAACTATTAAACATCGTTGCGTCGCACTCTTGTACGCTTTGTACTTTATTCGTCATTGTGAGTGCAACTGCCCGTCATTGCGAGCACAGCGAAGCAATCTTTTGAGGTTTATGCAGATTGCTTCGTCGTGCCTCCTCGCAATGACGTTATTCTTCTCAAAAACAATGCTTCAACTCAACTTTCGACATATTGACAGCAATATTTTTTCAAAGATGCCAAAGATAATTAATTTGAATGGAGCAGAATTATTGCACATAATACTTGCAATAACAATAACAAATTTGTAAGAACAGGAAAAGTTCAAGACTGAAGTTTAATGATGTGTTACTGAAAAAAAATAATTGCTTTTATTCTTTCTTAATTTCTTAATTGATAATAACAAATTTTATTGTAGTAATTATTATTTTGTTATTTGCGCTGGCTCCGTCTGAGCCTCTTGCAGATTTTAATTCAACGTCATCTGTTCCTACATAATTTAAGGAAGGCTTATATTCATAATTAATTGTAACAAAATCTGAATCTCTCTTTAATGAACTAATTTCATAATGTTGCGCCTGCCTTGTTATGTTTGCGCCTTCTTCATCGCCAAAAGCTCCCAAATTGTATTGATAAGTTTCATTAGATTTAATAGTAACATTAATGGTTTGTGATGTATTGTTTAAATTATTTCCTTTTTGCAAGATTGCATTGTTGGCGCAAAGCATAGAATTATTGTTAGAAATAATAATGAAGTTTTCATATTATATTTAGTTTCAATTTTACGACTATATAATAAACCAAAACGCTGCATGAAATTTTACTTAAATAATTTGCAAGCATTTGAGAATATTTGTTTTTTAAACTATTGATTCTAATTCTTGAATTTCAACTTCAATCATTTACTTTTGCGGCAAAATAAACAGTTCAAGATTTAATGTTCAATGTTCAAAGTTTGCGAACATTAAACATTAAACATTAAACATTCCAAATGGCTGGTCAATTAAAAGAAGTTCGCAACAGAATTAAATCGGTACAATCAACACAGCAAATTACCAAAGCAATGAAAATGGTGAGCGCTGCAAAGCTTCGTCGCGCGCAGGATGCAATTATTCAAATGCGCCCGTATGCACAAAAGCTGCAGGAAATGCTCAGCAATATTATCAGCAATGTTGAAGGCGGTTTAAATTTAAAACTTGCGATTGAAAGACCCGCAGAAAAAGTACTGTTAATTGTAATAACCAGCGATCGCGGATTGGCAGGCGCTTACAATGCAAATGTTGTAAAAGCGGCAAAGCTTTTAATTCAGGAGAAATATTCAACTCAATTTAAAAAAGGAAATGTTGTTGTGTGGAATATCGGCAAAAAAGGTTTTGAAAGTTTAACCAAAAGTGGTTACAAAACCAACGCTGAATTTAAAGATATTTTTTTAAATCTCACTTTTGAAAATGTGCAAACAGCAGCGCAAGCTGCCATGAAAGCTTTCGAAAATAAAGAAGTTGATGCAGTTGAAATTGTGTATAGCGAATTTAAAAATGCGGCAACACAGCGTTTTGCAAGCGAGCAATTTTTACCTATTCCTAAGGTGCAGAAAAAAGCCGGAGTAAAAAAAGTTGATTTTATTTTTGAACCTGCCAAAGAAATTTTAATTGCTGAATTAATGCCTAAAATTTTAAACACGCAATTATACAAAGCCGTGCTGGATGCACATGCCAGCGAGCACGGAGCAAGGATGACGGCAATGGATAAAGCGAGCGAAAATGCAAACGAACTTTTAAAGCAATTAAGAATTTCGTACAATCGTGCAAGGCAGGCAGCCATTACAACAGAACTTACAGAAATTGTAAGTGGCGCAGCAGCGTTGCAGGGATAAAACCAATTGGACAATTAGTGAATTTGAAAATTTGAAAATGAACTTCTCATTTAAAACCCACTGTAAATTGTACAAACTATTTTATCTGTGCATTTTTCTATTCAATAATTTGCGAGAGTATTAGCAATCTGTAAATTTAGAATGAATCAAAAAACTTTTTTTATTTCCAATTTATCGAATCATCACATTATCAAATTAACATGGAGCCTTCTAAAATAATTCCTCACATTGAAGCTTTGATTTTTGCGAGTGAGAAACCACTTACAACACTTGAAATTGTTGAACTCATTAACAACAGTTTTGGGTTTATGGATGAACAAATTTCCCTGGATGAAATAGAAAGCTGCATCGAAGGCATTTGCGAAAAATATCAATCAGAATTTTATCCGTTTGAAGTAAAACAAAGTGGTGGCGGCTGGCAGTTTCTCACCAAAAAAGAATATCATAAAACCATCGCACAATTAAACAGTGAGAAATTTCTGAAACGC
Organism: Chitinophagaceae bacterium; assembly: GCA_051004255.1. Taxonomy (GTDB): domain Bacteria; phylum Bacteroidota; class Bacteroidia; order Chitinophagales; family Chitinophagaceae; genus JBPCKN01. The sequence continues at coordinate 435,733 of JBPCKN010000002.1, forward strand.
TTATCCAATGCGGCTTTGGAGACGCTGGCAATTATTGCTTATAAACAACCTGTAACTAAAGGTGAAATAGAAAGTATTCGCGGCGTTAACAGCGATTACAGTGTTCAAAAATTATTAGAAAAAGAATTGATAATTATTACTGGTCGCAATGAACAATTGCCCGGCAAACCTTTGGTGTACGCGACTTCCAAAAATTTCATGGATTATTTCGGCATCAATTCCGCAAGCGATCTTCCAAAAATAAAAGAAGTGCTTGCGGAACAAATAACAGAGCCAACTGTTATTCATCATCAATCGACAAACGAAGAAATTGCTCCTTTGGCTGTGGATAATAAAGGCGATTTAATTTCGCAGATTGATGAAACAAAAAATGCTGCAGAAGAAAATGACGTTGACAAATAATTCTTGCGATTATTAAAGTGGTTTTTATATTATTTATTCTAATTCTTTATTCATAATTTCCGATTCTCCATTCTGCATTCATTGATTTATATTTGCGCCTAACAAATGTTAGCAAATGGATTTTAAATCAGATGAACTTACTGAGCAAGTTGCTGAAACTGCAAAAAACTTTGCGAATCAACAAATAAAACCCCATATAATTGATTGGGATGAAACGCAACATTTTCCGCTCGAAATTTTTAAAGAATTAGGAAAGTTAGGAATGATGGGCGTACTTGTTCCCGAAGAATATGGCGGCGCAGGACTAAGCTATTTTGAATACAAAGTTATTATCGAAGAAATTTCAAAAGTTTGCGGAGCAATTGGGTTGAGTGTTGCAGCGCATAATTCACTTTGCACAAATCATATTTTAAGTTTTGGAAATGAAACGCAAAAGAAAAAATATTTGCCGAAGCTCGCTACTGCAGAGCATTTGGGTGCTTGGGGATTAACCGAACCCAATACAGGAAGCGACGCAGGAAACATGAAATGTACAGCGGAAAAAGATGGTGATAATTGGATTTTGAATGGAACAAAAAATTGGATAACGCACGGCAAAAGTGCCGACATTGCTGTTGTGATTGCAAGGACCGGTGAGCCTCGCACAAAAAATAACAGCACAGCTTTTGTTGTTGAACGCGGAACATTCGGATTTAGCGGCGGCAAAAAAGAAAATAAATTAGGAATGCGCGCGAGCGAAACTGCAGAAATGATTTTTGAAAATTGCATTATTCCTGATGAGAATCGGTTGGGCGAAATTGGTGAAGGTTTTTACCAGGCAATGAAAACTTTGGATGGCGGCAGAATTTCTATCGCATCATTATCTCTTGGCATTGCAAAAGGCGCTTACGAAGCGGCTTTGAATTATTCAAAAGAACGGCATCAGTTTGATCAACCTATTTCAAACTTTCAGGGAATAAGTTTTAAGCTCGCCGAAATGGCAACGGAAATTATGGCTGCAGAATTATTAACCTTGCAAGCGTGTGAACTAAAAAATAAAAATGAAAAAGTAACAAAGCAAGCGGCTATAGCAAAATATTATGCAAGCGAAGTTGCCGTAAAAGTCGCCAATGATGCGGTACAAATTTTTGGCGGTTACGGTTACACAAAAGATTTTCCGGTAGAAAAATTTTATCGCGACGCAAAGCTTTGCACAATCGGCGAAGGCACTTCCGAAATTCAAAAAATAATTATTGCCCGTGAAGTGATCCAAAAATAATCTCAATAAAAATATTCTTCCCTCTTTGGCAATTGTTACAAATATTAATTTTTATTCCTTTAACTTAGAAGTTTTTAACCGTACTCAGCGTTCCATCAATGAAAGCAAAGCAGATTGGTTTTATTTTAACTGCTTTATATTGTATAAATGTTAGCGCCCAAGAAGTTGCTGATATTTATAATAATAAATTACAAGCCTCAACAACTGTAATAGATTCTTTGAACGAACTTGCTTTTAAAGTAAAGCAATACAATGTGTCCGAAGCATTAAATGCACTTTTTCTTTCAACTTCGCTGGCAAATAAAATTGATTATCAAAAGGGATTAGCGACTTCATTTTTATATGAAGGTGAACTATTTCAACAATGTGGGTTTTTTAAAAAAGCTTTATCGTTTTATTATAATTCTCTTGATAAAAGTAAAATTGCAAACGACAGTTTTACTATTGCAAAGGCTTCAGAAAAAATTGCTCTTTATTTATTGGATGAACATCAGCCCGATAGCGCAGAAGCTATTTTTAAGCAACTATTATCTTATTATGAAAAATTAAAGGATACTGATAAATTCATTCAAACAAAAATTAATCTCAGCACAGTAAAACTTCAACAAAAAAAATTCGTTGAAGCTGATCAATTAATTAAAGATGCTTTAGCGGCAAGTGAGTCAACCAATTATCAGCAAAAAAAAATAAATGCATTATTTAATTTAGGGTTATTAAATGCAAATACAAACAATCTTACAAAGGCAGATTCAGCTTTTAGTGCGGTTGTAATTATGGATACTGCAGCGAATGATAAAATCAATCTTACAAAAACCTATCTTCAATTATCATCTGTAAAAAAACAAGAAAATAAATATAATATATCTGCCGGCTATGCATTAACTGCTTATCATCTTTCTGCAGCGGGTAATAATATTGAATTGCAGCAACAGGCAGCGCAGCAATTAATTAATATTTCTGATTTAACTGATGATGCACAAAATAGCAAAAGATGGCAGGATTCTTTAGTGCACTTAAAAGAGAAGCAGTGCCAGCAAATAAAAAATTATGCATTTGATTTTATTGATGTTTTAAGTGATGAACAAATAAAATCCGGAACTGTACAAAAATATATACCCATAGCGGAAGATGCTTCAAAATGGCAATTAGTTTTATTAATAATTATTGGTGCATTATTTATTGCATTTATTGTAATGGCTATTCCGGTTTATATCAATTACAGAAAAGCAAAAATGGCTAGCAAAGAACTTATTCGAAGAAATGCAATCGTTAAAAAAAACGCATCATCGCTCGATCAGTTAAACAAAGCAATTTCGCGTCAAAATCAGAAACTGGAAGAAGAAAATAAAATGAAAGATAAACTGCTGTCCATCATTTCTCACGATTTGCGGCATCCTTTGGTAAATACAAAAAGCATACTCGATCTTATTAATGAAAAATTGATTGATTCTGCAGAAACCGAAGAACTTTTAAAGCAACTGGAAAGTCAATATGTAAGAAGTTTAAATTTATTAGACAATCTGTTATATTGGATACGCGGACAAATGAAAGGAGTAAAAATTCAGCAAACTAAAATAAGTATTTATAGTTTATTAAATTCATTAATTGAAGAGCAACGTTTACCAATTCAAACAAAAAAATTATATGTAAATAATCTTATAAATCAAAACCTGGAATTGTTTGCAGAAAAAGAAATGCTTCGCATTATTTTTAGAAATTTATTAAATAATGCAATAAAATTTTCAGGTGAAAAAGGGGAAATTTCTTTTTCTTCTGTAATAAGAGATGGCTTTGCTTACATAATGATAAAAGATAATGGAATTGGAATGAGCCGCGAAGTTTTAGAGAAAATAAATGTGCCGCAATATTTTACATTGAGAGGGACTTTTAATGAAAAAGGCAGCGGCTTTGGATTAATATTAGTTAGAGATTTAATTGCAAAACATAATGGCGAACTTTTAATTGAAAGTGTGCCCGGCAAAGGAAGTACTTTTGCGGTTAAATTACCAATACAAATAAGAAAAGCCGAGAAAAATTATTCATCTGTTTTATTTGCTATAAATTCTTAAATAGATCTTGCGATAATGAAATAAAAAAGCGATGAATAAATTTTCATCGCTACAAATATTTTTTCTAAAGAAATATTTTATGCCACTTTCAACAAACTCATTTTGCTCTTGTTGAATTGTTGTTTTGCATAATCTAATGTTACATGAACTTCTTTAACATTAGTTCCCGGAAGCTCAAACATTGCATCGGTTAAAATATGTTCGCAAATACTTCTTAAACCTCTTGCGCCTAACTTAAATTCCAATGCTTTAGTAACCATAAAATTCAGCGCTTCTTCATCAATCTGCAAACGAATTCCTTCTAATTCAAATAAACGTGTGTATTGTTTTATAAGGCTATTTTTTGGTTCAGTTAAAATAGAACGTAAAGTTTCTGCATCTAAAGGATCTAAATGAGTAATCACTGGCAAACGACCCAATAATTCAGGAATTAAACCAAAAGTTTTTAAATCCGTAGCATTAATAAATTGCAATAAATTTTTGCGTTGCATTTCCTGCTGATCTTTATTTACACCAAAACCAATTGCATTTGTGTTTACACGGCGTGCAATAATTTTTTCAACTCCGTCAAACGCACCGCCGCAAATAAACAATATATTTTGTGTGTTGAGCTTTACCATTTTTTGTTCAGGATGTTTGCGGCCACCTTGCGGAGGAACCAACACTTCGGTGCCTTCCAACATTTTTAATAAACCTTGCTGAACACCTTCGCCGCTTACATCACGGGTAATGGAAGGGTTATCTCCTTTGCGTGCAATTTTATCAATTTCATCAATGTATACAATGCCTCTTTCTGCTGCAGCTATATCGTAATTACAATTTTGAAGCAAGCGCGTTAGCATACTTTCCACATCTTCACCAACATATCCGGCTTCGGTAAAAACAGTTGCATCTACAATTGCAAACGGAACATTTAATAAACGCGCAATAGTTTTTGCCAGTAAAGTTTTGCCCGTACCGGTTTCACCAACCATTATTATATTGCTTTTTTCTATCTCAACTTCATCAGCCTGTTGTTTTTGTACGATGCGTTTATAATGATTATAAACTGAAACAGATAATATTTTTTTTGCTTCTGTTTGACCAATTACATATTGATCTAAAAAAGTTTTTATTTCCGATGGCTTGCGGATGGAAAATTTATATTGAGTAGTTTGCGTTTCCTGCCTTACCTGCAATTCCTGCTCAATAATTTCCTGTGCATGCTCAACACAATTTTCGCAAATATGTCCCTCCTGGCCGGCAATGAGTATTTTAACTTCATCGCGGCTGCGGCCACAAAAAGAACAATGTAAATGCGATTGCTTAGCCATTTATTAAACTGATTTTTCGGTTTTTAAGTCAAAACGATTTCCACAAAAATAATAAAATCTGCGCATATAAATTTTTCGCGAAAGATTTTTAACGCAAACCTCAATTACAGTTTATTGATTACTTTATCAACAATTCCGTAATCAACTGCTTGCGGAGCATTCATCCAATAATCACGATCAAAATCTTTCAAAATCTGATCAACGGTTTTGCCGCAATTTTTTGCAAGTAATTTAGCGCCTAACTGTTTTGTTTTTTCAATTTGTTCGGCTTGTATTTCAATATCTGCAGAAGTTGCCTGCAAATAACCGCCGAGGCTCGGCTGATGAATCATCACTTCGCCATGCGGATAAATAAATCTTTTGCCTTTTTTACCAACGCTTAAAAGTATAGAACCCATGCTGGCAGCCAATCCCATGCAAATGGTGCTTACCGGGGATTGTATTAATTCAATTGTATCGTAAATTACCATGCCGCTTGTTACAACGCCGCCGGGACTGTTGATGTAAAATTTTATTTCCTCGCCTGGTTTATCTGCATCGAGCAGCAGCAATTTATTTACAATATCTTTTGCTGTTTTATCTTCTACAACGCCCCACAAATAAATGGTTCTTTTTTCAAGAAAAAGTTTTTCCATTTTTTTGAGAATAAAAGAAGATTGTTCTTCTTTTTCTGGCTTTGGAAGTTCGGGTTCCGGTTCTTCATCGCCATTTTCCATCCAAAAATTATTATTATATTTCCAGTTCATATATAATTAAGAATTAAAAATTTAAGTGCAATTCATTTTCACATCAGCTAATTAACCCATCATTTTTTTTCTTATCCTTTTTAGGATTAGTTATCAGCACTTCATCAACTATACCATATTCTTTTGCTTGATTTGCCGTCATCCAAAAATCCCTATCACAATCTTTGTGTACTGTTTCAACATCTTTTCCTGTGTGATGCGCAATAACTTCATATAAATCCTGCCTTGTTTTTCTAATTTCGTTTGCAGTAATTTGAATATCGGTTGCCTGTCCGCCAATTGCGCCGCTTGGTTGATGCAACATAATACGACAATGTTTTAAAGCGCTGCGTTTACCTTTTACACCGGCGCACATTAAAACTGCGGCCATGCTGGCGGCAATGCCGGTACAAATGGTTGCAATATCCGGGCTTACAAACTGCATAGTGTCATAAACGCCCAAACCTGCATAAACACTGCCTCCCGGGCTGTTTATGTACATTTGAATATCTCTGGCTCTATCCGTACTGTCCAAAAAAAGTAATTGTGCAGTTACAATATTAGCAACATAATCGTTTATCGGTTCACCCAAAAAAATAATGCGATCCATCATTAAACGGCTAAAAACATCCATACTTGCAACATTTAACGGGCGCTCTTCAATAATGTAAGGCGTTAAATTTGTTATTTGATGATTGCCGTAACTGTGCAAACTGGCGCTGCTAATGCCGCGATGATTTATGGCATAGTTTTCAAATTCCTTTCTAAAATTCATAATGATAATTTATTTATTCGATGAAGATATGTATTTGATAATTGATTTTGATACTTTCATCCAAATACCATGCAATAGTTTAAGACGGACAAAAGGGCAGAAAATAATGAAATCAAATTATAAAATAAATGCATTTAATTGCAATGTGCTTGGCAACAAACAACGTTTTTTATAAATCAGTTTAATAAAAAATAAAATAATTAATTGTTATGGCAATAATGAAAGATAAAATTTTAGTGATTGGCGCCAGCGGACAAATTGGTGTTGAATTAACGCTTGCTTTAAGAAAAATATATGGAAATTTAAATGTGGTTGCGAGCGATTTACGCGAAGAAAATGATTTACTAAAAGGCACCGGCCCTTATGTTTCCCTCGATGTAATGAATAAAGAAATGCTGCATGTGCAGGTTATTCGTCAAAACATTACACAAATTTATTTGCTGGCTGCGATACTTTCTGCAACGGGCGAAAAAAATCCAAACCTTGCATGGAATTTAAACATGCAGGGTTTATTAAATGTGCTTGATATTGGACGTGAAGAAAAATTAAAAAAAATTTATTGGCCCAGCAGCATTGCGGTTTTCGGGCCAACATCGCCAAAGCAAAATTGTCCTCAACAAACAATTATAGAACCTACAACTGTGTATGGCATCAGCAAATATGCGGGCGAATTTTGGTGCAATTATTTTAATCATCGTTTTAATGTTGATGTAAGAAGTTTGCGTTATCCGGGATTAATAAGTTATAAAAGCGAACCCGGCGGCGGCACAACAGATTATGCCGTTGAAATTTTTCATGCAGCAATTGAAAATAATTTTTATGAATGCTTTTTGAAAGAAGATACTTATTTACCCATGATGTATATGCCCGATGCCATTCGCGCAACCATTGAATTGATGGAAGCGCCGGCAGATAAAATTTCGGTTCGCACTTCTTATAATATTTCCGGAATGAGTTTTTCGCCCGCACAAATTGCAGAAGAAATAAAAAAATATATTCCAAAATTTACAATCAGTTATAAACCCGATTATCGCCAAGCCATTGCTGAAAGCTGGCCGCAAAGTATTGATGATTCTGTTGCAAGACAAGACTGGCACTGGAAACCCGAATTTGATTTAAGTAAAATGACAAAAGATATGATTGAAAATTTAAAAGAATGATGGTTGCAAAAAAATAAAAAATAATCTGATATTTATTAAATGAAATCAATGCAGTAATTTAGATTAATAAAATACATCCATGAAAAAATCTCTGAAAATTTCCGTATGTTTATTTGTATTTTTTATTATTTTATCTTTTGTTACAAATAATATTGAAGCACAAAAATTAGTTTTTTTGTACGGTCATGGTTTGTTTGCAACTCCTTTGGATCAAAGCTCAAAAAACAGATATAATTATGGTTTAGGTGCAGAAGCCGGCGTAGGGCTTGGCATGAAAAAAACATTTTTTGTCGGCTCAATCGGTTATACTTCTTTTAATGCAAAGGGAAATTTTGTACCTTTTATTGGCGATCATGAAAGTTATATACCTCTCAAAATTGGTATAAGGCAATATTTGCCGCTTAAAGTGATATTTTTAGATGGTAACCTTGGTTTAGGATTTGTAAACAACAAACAAGATAATTCTACTACACGTTTTGCTTTTGATGTTGGCGGCGGCGTAAAATTTGCTGGCTTTGAAGCTGGTATTAACTGGGATAATTTTAGAGAAATAACTCCTAAAGGTTGGTCGTCCTGGTTGGCTTTTAAAGCGGGTTACAGAATAGGATTTTAATAGTCTGCGAAATTTAATTGCTAATATTTCTTGCAATTTTTGTGAGCTGCCAACGAAGAAAAAATTTGCTTATAATTGCTTATGAACAAAACTTCGCAACGCGTTTTATCTATTCCTGTTTTTGTTGCAGCGCTTGGTTATTTTGTTGATATTTATGATCTTTTATTGTTCAGCATTATTCGTGTAACAAGTTTAAAAAGTTTAGGATTAACGGATACACAAATAAGAGATGACGGCGAAAAAATTATTAGCTGGCAAATGGTTGGCTTGCTTTTAGGTGGAATTATTTGGGGAATTATCGGCGATAAAAAAGGAAGACTAAGCGTTTTATTTGGTTCTATTTTTTTATATTCTGTTGCCAATATTTTTAATGGTTTTGTACACACAGTTAATCAATATGCGCTGATAAGATTCATTGCTGGCTTAGGTTTGGCGGGCGAATTGGGCGCAGGAATAACGCTGGTTTCAGAATTAATTCCGAAAGAAAAAAGAGGAATTGCAACTTCAATGGTTGCAGGTCTTGGACTTACGGGCGCAATTCTCGCCTATTTCATAAAACAAAATTTCGACTGGCGCACTTGTTATTTTATCGGCGGCGGTTTAGGATTTTTATTATTGATATTGCGCATTTCTGTTTTTGAATCGGGCATGTATCACGAAGTAAAAAAGATGAATGTGCGGCGCGGAAATTTCTTTATGTTATTTGCAAACGGCGAAAGATTCAAGCGATATTTATTAACCATATTCGTTGGTTTACCAAGCTGGTTGATTGTAGGAATTTTACTTACATTTTCAAAAGAGTTTGGCGCAGCCATGAACATGAAAGAACCGGTTGATGCTGCAAAATCGGTAATGTATTCTTACGTCGGCGTTTCTGTTGGCGGTTTAATTATTGGTTACGTGTGCGATTGGTTTAAAAGCCGCAAAAAAGCATTGTATTTATTTTATGCAATCACTATTTTATTTATCATTTTATTTTTTACCGTTCAATATAACGGAACTGCATCAGGCATGTATTTTATTGCATTCGGTCTTGGCTTTGGAACCGGTTTCTGGGCTGTATTTGTAACAATTGGTGCAGAACAATTTGGTACAAATTTACGCGCAACCGCAGCAACAACAATTCCAAATATGGTGCGCGGAACTTTACCTTTAATGGTACTTTTATTTCAATTTTTGAGAGATAAAACCAATTACATTACCGGCGCTATGCTCACTGCAATTATCGTAATGATTATTTCTTCGCTTGCTACCATTTTTATAAAAGAAACTTATGGAAAAGATTTGAATTATGTGGAGACTTAGTTAATGGTTAAAAGTTAATTGTTAATAGTAGAAACGATTAACGAATAACAATTTACTAATAACTTTAAAAAATGAAGTTTCTCATCATTCGTTTTTCTTCTATCGGCGATATTGTTTTAACTACTCCGGTTGTGCGATGTTTAAAGCAACAGGTGAAAAATTCGGAAGTACATTATCTTATCAAAAAAAATTATAAAGAAATTATTGAAAGCAATCCTTATGTAGATAAAATACATTGTTTAATTGACGACTGGAAAAAATTAATTGATGAATTAAAGCAAGAAAAATTTGACTATATAATTGACTTGCATCATAACCTGCGAAGCTGGCGTGTAAAAAATGCATTAAAAAAAATTCCTTCATTTTCTTTCAACAAATTGAATTTTGAAAAATGGCTGATGACCGTTTTTAAAATTGATATTTTACCAAAGATTCACATTGTTGACCGTTATTTGGAAACACTGAAAAATTTTGATGTTCGCAATGATGAAAAAGGTTTAGATTATTTTATCTCTGAAAAAGATATTGTTCCTGTTGATCATCTTCCCGCAAGCCATCAAATGGGTTTTATTGGTATTGTAATTGGCGCAGCGCACAACACAAAAAAACTTCCGTTGCATAAATTAAAAGAACTTTGTTCAAAAATAAATCATCCAATTATTTTACTCGGCGGAAAAGAAGATAAAATAAATGGTGATGAAATTACCGCAGTTGATTCAATAAAAATTTATAATGCCTGCGGAAAATTCAGTTTGAATGAAAGTGCTGATCTTGTTCAAAAATCAAAACTCATAATCAGCCACGATACAGGTTTGATGCATGTTGCAGCCGCTTTTCAAAAACCAATAATTTCTGTTTGGGGAAATACAATTCCTCAATTTGGGATGGCGCCTTATTATGGAAATCTGAAATCTGAAATCGGAAATCTGAAATCAGAAATTTTCGAAATCAAAAATTTATGGTGCAGACCTTGCAGCAAAATCGGTTACAAAAAATGTCCGCTTGGTCATTTTAAATGTATGGAATTGCAAGATATGGATAGCATTACGCAAACAATAAAAAGTTTTAGTAAGTAATTATAAAAAATTTTCAATTTTTTATATCCTTTAAATTTTTTTCTACTTCATTGTTTATTTCATTTAATCAGTTTGTTATGTGTTAAACATTATACCGTTTTAATTTATCTTCGCTCTTAATTTATGAGTGAAAAAGTTAAGAAGAAAAGTTTCGATTTAATTTTATTAAAACGGGTTTTCCAATTTGTTAAACCTTATCGCATTCAGTTTTATGCCAGTATTGTGCTGGCAATTTTACTTGCTGTTTTTACGCCGGTTCGTCCTTACCTAATACAATTAACGGTTGATAAAGCAACGAACAAAGCAGTACATATTCCGCAATGGCTCGACTGGTTTTTGTTTAAAACAGATTTGAATAATGCAGCCAAATTTATAGTTGCCGTTACCATTTTTCAATTCGTATTTATTTTTATTGAAACCGCAGTTCGTTTTGGTTTTACTTTTCTAACTTCCTGGCTTGGGCAGGCTGTTGTAAAAGATATGCGCGTTAGTGTTTTTAAAAAAATTCTCGGGCTAAATTTAAAACAGTTCGATACAACGCCCATCGGTACTTTAACTACAAGAACCATTAACGATATTGAAAGTATTAACGATATTTTTTCTGACGGATTAATTCCAATTCTTGCCGATCTTCTTTCTATTATTATTGTTTTGGCAACTATGTTTTGGGTTGATTGGCGCTTAACTTTAATAAGCTTAATTCCTTTTCCTTTTTTAATTCTGGCAACTTATTATTTTAAAGAAAGTGTAAATAAAAGTTTTATTCGTGTGCGAAATGCAGTTGCTGCTTTGAATGCTTTTGTGCAGGAACATCTAACCGGAATGCCCATTGTACAAGCGTTTGCGGCGGAAGATCGTGAATTCAATAAATTTAATAACATCAATAAACAACATCGCAATGCAAATATTCGTGCAATATTTGCTTACTCTATTTTTTTCCCGATTGTTGAAGTTGTACTTGCAATTAGCACCGGTTTATTGGTTTGGTGGATTGCAGGTAAACAAATGCCTGCGGGTTTATTAATTTCTTTTATTTTATATCTCAATCAAATATTTCGTCCGCTGCGTGTAATTGCCGATAAATTTAATGTGATACAAATGGGAATGGTTGCGGCAGAACGTATTTTTAAAGTTTTGGATAATGATGATTTTATAAAAGATGAAGGAAATTATTCGCCATTAAAAATTGAAGGCGCAATAAAATTTGACAAAGTTTGGTTTGCTTACAACGATGAAAATTATGTGCTGAAAAATATAAATTTTGAAGTAAAGCCCGGCCAAACAATTGCGCTCGTTGGCCATACCGGAAGCGGGAAAACTTCCATAATTAGTTTATTAAACAGAATGTATTTTATTCAAAAAGGAAATATTTTTTTAGACGGAATAAATATCAACAATTATAAGCTTGATGTTTTGCGTAAAAGCATTGGCGTGGTTTTGCAGGATGTGTTTTTATTTTCCGGTTCGGTAATGGATAATATCACTTTACGCAACCCTGAAATTTCGAAACAACAAGTTATTGAAGCCGCGAAATTAATTGGTGTGCACGATTTTATTATGCAACTGCCCGGCGGTTATAGTTACGATGTTATGGAACGCGGCAACACATTAAGTTTAGGTCAGCGGCAATTAATATCATTTATTCGCGCTTTATTGTACAATCCTTCCGTTTTAATTTTAGATGAAGCAACATCATCAATAGATACAGAAAGCGAAATGCTTATTCAACATGCAATTGATACATTAATTTCCGGAAGAACTTCCATTGTAATTGCGCATCGCTTATCAACCATCCGCAAAGCGGATAAAATTATTGTGCTCGATAAAGGTGAAATTAAAGAAACAGGAACGCATGAAGAATTGTTGGAATTAGGTGGCTTTTATGCAAAATTGCACAGCATGCAATTCGAAAAACAAAAGGCTGTGAACATTGCATTATCTTAATTTTAAAAAGAGTTTTAAGATTCGCATTCAAATTCAAAAAGCAAAATTTATTTATTGCCAACATTCGCTGATATCCAATTATAGCAAGCTTTTCAAAAACCAAAGTATGAAAAAAATTTCTTTGTTAGTTGTTTTACTCACTGCAATAAACTGCAATTTATTTGGGCAACAGCAACACCCATTCGAAATAAAAAATGGTGCATTTATTTACGATAATAAACCAATTAAAATTTATTCAGGCGAAATGCATTTTGCGCGCGTGCCCGAACCTTACTGGAAACAGCGTTTGCAAATGATAAAAGCGATGGGCTTAAACACTGTATCAACTTATGTTTTTTGGAATTACCAGGAAACTGCGCCCGGCGTTTGGAACTGGCAAACTGATAATCACAACATTCGCGAATTTATAAAAACCGCGCAACAAGTTGGTTTGATGGTGATATTAAGACCAGGTCCGTATGCTTGCGCAGAGTGGGAGTTTGGCGGTTATCCGTGGTGGTTGCAAAAAGAAAAAACATTGGAAATTCGTACATTCAATAAGCCTTTTCTCGACTCATGTAAAACATATATTAATCAATTAGCCGCACAAGTAAAAGATTTGCAAATAACGCATGGCGGACCTATAATTATGGTGCAGGCAGAAAATGAATTTGGTTCTTATGTTGCGCAGCGAAAAGATATTTCGCTTGAAGCACATAAAGCTTACAGCAGCGCAATTAAACAACAATTAGTAGATGCAGGTTTTGATGTTCCTTTGTTTACGGCTGATGGAAGTTCACTTTTTAATGGCGGCACTATTGACGGTGTTTTTTCAACAGCTAATGGCGAAGATAATGTTGATACTTTGAAGAATGTTGTAAATAGATATAACAACGGAACCGGACCTTATATGGTTGCAGAATTTTATCCCGGCTGGCTTGATCATTGGGCTGAACCATTTGAAAAAGTAGCTGCAAAAAATGTAGATACACAAATGGAAAAATATTTGAAGAACGACGTGTCATTTAGTTTTTATATGATTCATGGAGGAACAAATTTTGGTTTTACCAGCGGTGCCAATTATGACAGCAAGCACGATATTCAACCGGATATTACGAGTTACGATTACGATGCGCCCATCAGCGAAGCGGGCTGGGCAACGCCAAAATATAAACTGCTTCGCGAAACATTAAAAAAATATGTTTCTTATACTGTGCCCGAAATACCAGATGCAAATAATGTAATAGAAATTCCATCCATCAAACTAAATAAAGCAGTTGATCTCTTCAACATCAAACAAAAAATTTCACCGGTTATAAACGATACGCCTTTAACTTTTGAAGATTTGAATCAGGGTTATGGTTATGTTTTATACAGCAAACATTTTGATGATTCAATAAATGGAAATTTAGAAATAAATGGTTTGAGAGATTATGCACTTGTGTATGTAAACGGAAAAAAAATTGCAGAGCTTGACCGCATGAATAAAATTTATTCCTGTCAAATAAATATTCCATCAAATGCAACGCTGGATATTTTAGTAGAAAATATGGGAAGAATAAATTATGGTTCGGAAATAGTACATAATAAAAAAGGAATTATCAGCCCGGTTACAATAAATGAAAATGAAATATCGGGCAACTGGAAAATGTATAAATTGCCTTTAGATAAACAACCCGATCTTTCATCGTATGCAAATAAATATATAAAAAATCATCCTGTATTTTATGAAGGTTCATTCGCATTATCAAAAACCGGTGATACTTTTTTAGATATGCGCAGCTGGGGTAAAGGAATTGTATTTATAAACGGCTACAACCTTGGCCGGTACTGGAATGCAGGTCCGCAGCAAACTTTATATATGCCGGGATGCTGGTTGAAAAAAGGAGTAAATAATATTGTAATATTCGAGCAGCAAAATACAGCAGAACAAAAAGAAATCAACTCAATAAAAGCACCAATATTAGATAAGTTAAGCATAAAATAATTTACAAAAACTCATAAAATATTCTCAAATTAATCTGAGAAAATAAATATTTGTCAAATAATTTCCAACTCAGATTTCACCGCAATAAACGTACATTTAAAATAAAACGCATGAAGCTCAAATGCAAATTTCTTATAGCATTTTTTCTCTTTTTATCACAAATTGTTATTGCACAGTTACAAAAAGCACCGGCTTACCCGCTCATTACACACGATCCTTATTTTAGCATCTGGTCTTTTACAGATGAATTAAACGCATCAACAACAAAGCATTGGACAGGAGCAAATCAATCATTAATCGGATTAATAAAAGTGGATGGAAAAACATACCGTTTTTTGGGCGAAGAAGAGCAGCCAATGCAAACGATTATTGCGACCGGAATGGAAAAATCATTTAAATGTATGTACACGGAAACTGCGCCCGATGAAAACTGGATGAAGGAAAATTTTGATGACAGCAAATGGCAAACCGGAACAGCGCCTTTTGGTAATGAACAAGGCATTTCAAAAACTATGTGGACAACAAAAAGCATTTGGATGAGAAGAACATTTACATTGAATGATCTCAATTTTAATAAACTTTTTTTAAAGCTCCGTCACGACGATGATGTTGAAGTTTATTTAAACGGAGAAAAAATTTATAGTTGCGCCGATTGCTGGTTGGGGAAATATGTAGATTATTCAATTGAAGATAGCGTTAAAAATAAATTGAAAAAAGGGAAAAATGTTTTGGCTATGCATTGCATAAATCCGCATGGCGGCGCGTGGCTCGATGCAGGCATTGAAAATGTGCCGCTGAAAAAAGAACTTGGAATTATACCAGCTGAACAAAAAAATGTAACCATGAATGCAACGCAAACTACTTACCAATTTGCCTGCGATAAAATTGATTTAACGCTAACATTCACTTCGCCGTTATTATTGAATGATTTATCGCTTTTATCAAGACCGGTTTCTTATATCAGTTTCAAAATAAAATCGAATGATAATAATCAGCATCAGGCACAAATTTATTTCGGCGCTTCAACAAATATTGCTGTAAACGATCCGGCACAAACTATAATAGCATCTGCTTATTCATCGCATAATCTTTCTATTTTAAAAGCGGGCACAAAACAACAACCTGTTTTAAAAAAGAAAGGCGATGATGTGCGAATTGATTGGGGTTATATGTATGTTGCCGTTGCGAAAAATGATAATGTAATTCAAACAATTTCTTCGCCGGATGAAGCGCATAATAAATTTGTTTCAGGAAATTTTGATAGCGGAATAAATATCACTTCAGGAAAACATCTTACGCTAAATACAATTTTTTCTTTTAATAAAATTAGTAATGAACCAATCGAAAAAATTGTATTGCTTGGTTATGATGATATTTATTCAGTTCAATTTTTTAATGATAATTTAAAAGCATGGTGGAAGCAAGATCCATCAGCAACAATAGAAACTGAATTAGAAAAAGCTGCAACAGGTTACAATAAAATTATTTCAGCGTGTGAAACATTTAATGTAAAAATGTATAATGATGCATTGCAAGCCGGCGGAGAAAATTATGCAAAACTTTGTGTTGCGGCTTATCGCCAGTCAATTGCTGCACATAAATTGATGAAGAGCAAACAAGGTGAATTATTGTTTTTATCAAAAGAAAATTTTAGCAATGGTTCAATAAATACGGTTGATGTTACTTATCCGTCTGCACCGTTATTTCTTGAATATAATCCTGAATTATTAAGGGGAATGTTGAATGGAATTTTTTATTTCAGCGAAAGCGGCAAATGGCGTAAGCCCTTTGCTGCACACGATTTGGGCACTTATCCAATTGCTAACGGACAAACTTATCCTGAAGATATGCCGGTGGAAGAATGCGGCAACATGATTATTTTAACGGCTGCAATTGCAAAAGCAGAAGGTAATGCAAATTATGCAAAACTGCATTGGAAAACGTTAACAACATGGGCACAGTTTTTAAGCAAAGAAGGGCTCGATCCCGCCAATCAATTATGCACTGATGATTTCGCCGGGCATTTGGCGCGCAATGCAAATCTTTCTGTAAAAGCGATTATTGCTTTAGGTGGTTATGCAATGTTAGCAGATATGCTGAATAAAAAGGACACTGCAAAAAAGTATGCGTTTATTGCAAAAGATTTTGCTGCAAAATGGATGAAGTTGGCTGATGCAGGCGATCACTATGCGCTTACATTTGATAATAAAAATACGTGGAGCCAGAAATACAATTTGGTTTGGGATAAATTACTTGGCTTGCATTTATTTCCGCAAAAAGTGTATGATGAAGAAGTGAAATATTATCTTACAAAACAAAATGCTTTTGGCTTACCGCTCGATAATCGCGCAACATACACAAAAAGCGATTGGATAATGTGGACGGCAACTTTATCAAATAATCAACAAGATTTTAAAGCGCTTACTGATCCTGTTTATAAATATGTAACAGAAACACCTTCACGTGTTCCGCTGAGCGACTGGCATCAAACAACTGATGGTAAGCAAGTGGGTTTTCAGGCAAGAAGTGTGGTGGGCGGATATTTTATAAAAATGCTTGAACAAAAATTTTCGTTGCCTTAATTTATAAAAGTTTAAAAAAAAACGCTTCGCTTTGTTCAATTGAAAAAGGAACTTTGAACCGAGCGTGGCAACAGGCGATGCCATAAAAAACAAAAGCTGGCTACATAAAAATTGTTTAGATAATTAACGGGTGAAAATAAATTGAAACAATTAACTAATAAAAAATTTATTCATTTATAAGCAGCAGTGAAACGTAAAAAATAGTGCCTTCATTTTCTTTTGTTGTAAACCATATTTTACCGTTTGAATTTTCTACAATGCCTTTGCAGATGGCAAGCCCCAAGCCGGTTCCGGAAGATTTCGTTGTGAAGTTGGGCGTAAATATTTTTTGCTGCATATTGGCGCTGATGCCGGTTCCATTATCTTCAACAGAAATAATTACATTTTCATTTTCTTTGTATTGACTGATAATTAATTTAATCTTTTTGTTTGGATCAGAAGCTTCAATTGCATTTTTTATGAGGTTGGTGAACAGGCGATTTATCTGCATTTTATCTGCTGCAATTTTAAAGCTGCCTTTTTCTTTTTTCCATTGAATATGCAACCGCGTATAAGAGCGATATAAATTAATAAGCGACTGCAAAACTTCGGTGACATCAAATATTTCAACGGAAACATTGCCAATATTTGCGAACTGAGAA
Source organism: Chitinophagaceae bacterium (assembly GCA_051004255.1). Lineage (GTDB taxonomy): Bacteria > Bacteroidota > Bacteroidia > Chitinophagales > Chitinophagaceae > JBPCKN01. The sequence goes on from JBPCKN010000002.1 coordinate 453,562, forward strand.
AAATCGCCGGCAATTTTTGAGAGCTGATCTATTTGTTCAATTAAAGTTGTGGCTACTTTTTGTGAAAGATCTTTTACGTTTGTTGCGCCGTCGTTAACTGATTTTTGTAAATACTGAATACTTAATTTCATTGGTGTAAGCGGATTTTTTATTTCATGCGCCACCTGCCTTGCCATTTCGCGCCAGGCTTCTTCTCTTTCGCTGCGCGCTAAAGCTTGTGCACTTTCTTCCAGTTTTTTTACCATTTTATTGTATTCGTTTACTAATGCGCCGATTTCATCATGACTATTCCACACAATTTCTTCATTCATTTTTCCTAAATTAATTTGCTTCATTTTATTGCCGATGAGCGAAAAAGAATCAGTAATTCTATTTGTAAGTAAAAGCGCTATTGCGCCTGCAATTACAAATATTAATGCATTAAGATTTATGAGTGTTACAAGAAAATTTGATATTTCAGAATTTAATTCGCTTTGCGAATTAAGATAGGGAATATTGAGATATGCAATAGCGGCGCCGCCTTCTTCTTTTATTGGTACATAAATGCTGAGATAAGAAAACTTGCCGATATACTCTTGCTGTATATATTTTATGCTTCGGTTATAATGCAATTCATCATAAGCTTTGGGCTCCATTTTTTCACTTAGTATTTGCTTATCATAAATGTAAGGTTGGGTAGAAACTAACAGGTTTCCGTTTACATCATAAAAATTTACATCGGCTTCATGTATTTCAGATATTTCGATAATGGTTCGTTCAAGATCGCTGTTGTAGCCAATATCCGTAACGTTTAATGCATCATCAAAAACCAAAAGACTTTTTATTTTTGTTTCAATTTCGGCAGCCATTATTTGAATTGATTTTGAAAGCCGCTCTTCATTATCACTGTTAAATCGCACAATAAAAAAAGAAATTGTTGCAGCGCCAATAACCAAAAAAGAAAATATGCTTACAAAAATTATGGTGGTATGAATTTGCGTGCGGATATTAAAATAAAAAAGCTGCCGGATATTTTTTAATTTAAATCTTGTGCGCAAAATATGATTACCAAAATGCAACAATGCAACCAGCAAAATAAACAAACAAAAAACATAAGCAAATAAGCTGATGTACTCCATTAACCATGCATCTTTTTTTGCAATTATTACAACTTTATTATTACCCGCATTGTACCAAAGCTCGTTATAACTATTTTTTACACGTTGCTCAAATTGTATTTTTGGAACTTTTGAATTGGAAAGCGAATCAGTAAAATCATAGTTTCCCGAACTGTTTATTAATTGGCCTTTATTATAAACAGCATAAGCATAATTAATGTTTAAGTCGGAAGAAATGTCGCCGGTTTGTTTAAACAATTCAGGATACAATGCTTCGCTTTTATATTGCTTTGGTTTTACAACAACAATTAAATATCCCTGAATTGCAGAGTCGCGATCTTTTATCGTGTTCTCATATAAGTAACTGAATTTATCAGCTTCATTTCCATAATAAAATAAATTAGGTATCGTAGTTATCTTTCCTTTATTGCTGATGATAGATTTTAGTACATGATAAGAAGTTGAATCTTCATTAAACAGCGGATTAAAATCTTTATCAAAAGTGTAAATGCGCGTATCATATTTATTTAAATAACCTGAATAATTTTTGCTTATCAAACTATCTTTAATAAACTTATTTGTATATTCTGATTTAAAACGATAGAAATCTGATTGAAGAAAATCACCCGGAAAATAAGTGATTGCCATGCTTAAAAGACTTTCGCCTTCGGGGTCGGTTTCCATCACTAATTTATCTGCAATTTTTTTGCGTTGTTCCAGTTCAACCACGCGGTTTTGAAAGCTGATTAATGCTGTTGCTGAAGCTGCAAAAAAAGCTGCCCATAATAAAAAAAAGGAAGAATTGAAAACAGACAGCAGCATGTCTTTTTTTCGGTAACTAATTAAAAAAACATACGTTATTAACCATATAAGAATAGTAATTCTAAAACCCGTGGAAGCCGCGCCGGCATTGAATGTTAGAAATAATAAGCCGGCTATTGTAACGATTATTATGCGCCAGTATAATGTAAGCCCTGCTTTAAATGATGGTGTTATTAATAAATGAGATAAGTAATAAAATGAAAGAACAAGAAAACACAGAATTACAAAACCGATAAAAGTATAAATGCTAAGCCCAAAAAAGTTGGTAACATCAAAAGATATTTTTGAATCTGTTACAAGACTTAGAATAATATTTGATATTGAAAAAGCAAAAAATACCAATAAAGCCAAAGCAATAACTGCAATTATCTTACTATATTTTGGATTCCATTTTTTTTCATCATTCCAAAACCGGTTAGAGAATTTTATAAAGCCTATTATCCAGAAAAATAAAATTGAATTAATTAAAAGATCGCCCAGGGAAGGATGTAAATTATTTGAAGCATAAATTTCAGGATCAAAAAGTTCAAAATTCCTGAAGGCAAAAGGAAAATTAAATTGATAAGTAAGATAGCGTAAAATAATTATTACCGTTATTAGAAAAATGAATCCGCTTGCAAAATTTTTTTGGATTACAATATCGCTTGCAAGAAAATGAATAAAAGCTAAGAAAAAAAGTATTGCCAAAACTCTTAATGTAATAGAAAAAATATTCGACTGGTAAACAAAAACATTTGGTTTTTTTTCTATTTTAAAAAGAATAATTCCTTTTGAATTTTTTACCGGAGTGCCGGAATTATTTTTGCTTATTTGATATAGTTTTTCAATTTCAGGAAAGCCGGCAAATTCGCTGCGTAAATATTTATTTTCAATAAAATAATCCCATCTTATTGGTATCAGGTTTGTAAAAAAATAATTTTTTCCTTTTATTTCAACAGTTTTTTTTATTAATTCAAAAAAACCATTGTGGTATTGCACCGCATAGTTACCGTCGGTTTTTAAAAGATCTTCAGGAGCGATTGACATTTTGTTGGTGCTCCAAAATACCTGAACCGGATTGCCTTTGTCATTCAATTCATAAACAAATAATCCTGACGTTTCATTGCTTAATTTGGTTTTAACTTCGTTCGCGCTATCGCTTATAATTGCTGAAACAATGCCTTTATTTTTTATTATTTCATTAAAATGATTTTCTTCTTTTGCAATAGAATGTTGTAAGGTTGTTTGCGCTTTTTGCAGCGAAGAATTGTACGACCAGTAATTGGCAAACACAAAAGAAATAGTGTACAGCCATGCCGCTGTAATAATTAAATAACCATGCGAATAGGCTGCTTTTTTAACTGCCTGAATCAAGGGATTTGTTTTCTTTTTTTACGTGGTTCCAGATAGCATCCATTTCTGCGAGCGATAATTGAGATAAATTTTTATTTTCTTTTGCTGCTGATTTTTCCATTTGAGTGAACCGGTGAATAAATTTTTTATTGGTTAATTCCAATGCATTTTCTGCATCAATTTGCAAAAATCGTGCATAGTTTATGAGACTAAAAAACACATCGCCAAATTCGTTTTCAATATTTTTTTGATTGTTTGAATTTGCAGCTTCCTGCAGTTCGTCCATTTCTTCTTTTATCTTTTTAAAAACGTCTTCTTTTTGTTCCCACTCAAAACCAACCTGCTTTGCTTTTTCCTGAATGCGCATAGCTTTTACGATTGCCGGCAAAGATTTTGGAACACCACTTAACACAGATTTTTTTCCTTCATTTATTTTAATTTTTTCCCAATTCTTTTTTACATCTTCTTCATTATTTACGCTCACATTTTCGTAAATATGCGGATGACGAACAATTAATTTTTTGCTGATTGTTTCAATTACATCATTCAAATTAAACTCATTTTTTTCTGTTGCAATTTTTGTATAAAATAAAATATGCAATAATAAATCGCCAAGTTCTTCTTTTATTTCATTCCAGTTTTCATTTGTAATTGCATCGGTTAATTCGTACAATTCTTCAATCGTCATTTGGCGAAGTGTGTGAATAGTTTGCTTTTTATCCCATGGGCATTTTTCTCTTAATTCGTCCATAATTTTAATAAGATTTTCAAAACTTTCAGCAACAGGTTTCATTTTTAAAATTTATATTTGAAATAGTGATGTAATAAAGAAAATTACCATTAAAAAAATTAAAACGAAGCTGTATAGAAACAAAAGAAGAAAAAATTTTAAGATTGTTTTAAATCTGCCCTGCAAATAAAAATTTCGCATTGCTTTATAAATGTAAAAAAAGATGGCAAAAATTGTGATGGTTTTTAAAACCGTGAGCCAGCCCAAATAAGGAACATCCGCCAAATAAGCAAAGGCATTTACAATTAAAATAAGAATATAGATTGCAATGTAAATATGAATGGTAAAAATGGCGTGATTAACATAAAAATATTGCTTGCGGCGAATGTATAATAGCTGCAAAATAAGCGCCACGAGCGGAAGAGAAATGAACATCATTTGAGGAAGGGAATGCAAAAATTTTTCCATAAGATCATGAAACAGCTGATTTTTATTTTCTTTATATTTTGCATTAAGAACAATAACACGCTTGCTCATTAATTGTGTAAACCAGCCATCTCTTTTATTTGGCGGAAGTTTATTTTGAATGGAATCATACTTTGAAACAGACGCGGGTAAAGGTTTTTCACTAAAATAAATTGTTGAATCATTTTTAATTTTGCTTGTATCATTTGTTGTAACAGAATCGCTTTTATTTTTTACATAAGCGCTTGCAGTTTCAATTCCCTTAATTGCGGCTTTTAAATCTTTTTGTTCTTGAATGTCTTTTGTTGTATCTAACTGTTTTTGTAAAATTTCTTTTTGCTGAGAGAGATTTTTAGTTGCTGAAGTCGATAAATTTTTTGTATTAATATTCGGTTCAGGATTTAAGAAAGCAAAAAAGATAATAAAAAAAATGGCTGACGTAAACACATACATTCTTATTGGATCCAAATAACTTGCTCTTTTTCCGCGCAAATATTCGTGAGATAAGAAACCCGGTTTTAATAATAAATATTTTAATGTATTGAAAAACTTTCCGTCGAAATGCGTAATGTCGTAAATAAAATGTGTAACCAAATGCCAGAAAGTTTGTTTGGGCTCAACGTTTTCTTGCCCGCACACATGGCAATATCTTCCATGCAACTGCGCATTGCAATTCAAACAAACTTTTTCTTTTCTTTCTTTGTTGTGCGACAACTTTAATAATTTCAATAAAAATACACAACTCCTTTAACGTTGCAATAATACTAACGAACAGTTTTTGCCGTTTGCGTTTCAGAACTTTAATTTTGAAATAAATTTTTACATGAAGTTTTTCGGTACAATTATTTTTCTATGTTTAATAAGCATTACAGGTAAAAGTCAATATTATTTTAATGATATTGTTGCCGCACAGCAATCGCAAAAGCAATATCTGGCATTAAAAACAAATCATATTCATAACGTAAATGCAGTAAGTTACGAAAGTGATAACGAGCCAACAGAAGATTTTAAATTAGAACAGCAAATTGGTTTTAATGCAAAAACGATAAGAATTTTTTCCAGCGATCCTTCTTCAGGAAGTACAGTTACAATAAATACTTATGAAAATAATAAACTGATAAAAACAATTGACAGCAGTATAAATGTTACCAACACCATAACTTACAAATATGATGCTTCAGATAAAATAAATACAATAAAAACAGTTACAGAAGATACTTTTATGAAAAGTAATTCAGAAGAATTACATCAATGGTTTTATAAAGATGATAAGCCAGATTATATGCTGCGGATAAAAGATAAAACCGATACAACATTGATTGCACTTACTTACGATGAGCAGGGAAATGTTGCACAGGAAGATTGGAAAAAAAAAGATAGGATAATTGAAACATACTATTATTACTATAATGATAAAAAACAATTAACTGATATTGTACGCTACAACAACAGAGCAAAAAAAATGCTGCCTGATTTTTTATATGAATACGATGATGAAGGTCATGTTATTCAGTTAACAGAAATTCCCGCCGGCAGCAGCGATTATATGATTTGGAAATATATTTATGCAAATAACGGTTTAAAAAAAGCTGAATATTTATTTAATAAGCAAAAACAATTAGTGGGTAAAATTGAATATCAGTATCAATAAATGCGAATGATAAAATAAAATTTAATTATCAGCAGATAAATTCTTCGGTTTAAATTTATTTTTTATTTATAAAACTTCAACCTGATTTTTCAGCAAATCTTCAAACTTATCTTTTTTTCTTATTAAAAGTAATTCGTTATTTTTAATTAAAGCTTCGGCAGGTTTTAATCTCGAATTAAAATTGCTTGCCATTTCAAAACCGTAAGCGCCTGCATTATAAAAAACCAGATAATCTTCTTCGCGCACTTCATTCAATTTTCTGTCCCATGCAAAAGTATCAGTTTCGCAAATGTTGCCAACAACAGTATAAATTCTTTCAGCACCGTTTGGATTGCTGATATTTTCTATACGATGATAAGCTTCGTAAAACATCGGTCTTATTAAATGATTAAAACCAGAATTCACTCCAACAAAAACTGTTGCCGGCGTTTGTTTTATTACATTCGCTTTCACAATAAAATATCCGGCTTCACTTACTAAATATTTTCCCGGCTCAAACCAAATCTCTAATTTTTTTTCGTTTTCTTTTTCATAAACGGCAAAAGCTTCGGCTACTTTTTTGCCGAGTAATTTAATATCGGTTTTCACGTCATCTTTTTGATATGAAACTTTAAAACCGCTGCCTAAATCAATAAATTTTATTTGCGGAAAATGACGCGCCATTTCAAACATTATTTCTAATCCCTGCAAAAAAACATTTATGTCTTTTATTTCACTTCCTGTATGCATATGCAAACCATTTACATGCAGATTTGTTGTTTTTACTATTCTTTCAATATGCCGGATTTGGTGAATAGAAATTCCAAACTTACTATCTACATGCCCGGTTGAAATTTTAAAATTTCCTCCAGCCATGATGTGCGGATTTAAGCGAATGCAGACTGGATAAGCGTTTCCGTACTTATTGCCAAATTGTTCGAGTAAAGAAATATTATCAATGTTGATGTTTACGTTTAAGTTTTTACCGGCTTCTATTTCTTCAAAATCAACACAATTTGGAGTGAATAAAATTTGTTGAGCATCGAAGCCTGCTTTTAATCCAAGCTTTACTTCATTAATGCTAACGCAATCTAAATTTGCACCAAGCTGCTTTATTAATTTTAAAATATTAATGTTAGTTAATGCTTTACACGCATAAAAAAATTTTGCATTGCATGCAGAAAAATCATTGTTTAATTCATTTAATTGTTCTTCAATTTTTTCTGCATGATAAACATAAAGCGGGGTGCCGAATTTATTTGCTGCATTAATTAATTGCTTATTTGTTAACTGCTGCGCCATGGCAAACGAAGATACGATTTGAAAAAAATAAATTTAGCGATTGAATTTTAAAAGTTTCAGTCATTTATTTTAATGCGAAGAAGAATCTATAGTAAGATAAGGACGGATAATTTGAAAAGTTGAATCAGATAAACCATAAGTTTTTTTTACCTCATCAATTGAAGTAAAGCCGCCGATTTTATTTCTGAATTTTACAATGCGATTGCCTAACACATCGCCGATGCCGGGCAATGCTTTCCATTCTTCAACTGGTGCTGTGTTGATCTCAATTACCTGATATTTTTTTGAAGAAGAAAAATTGTTTACGGAAACTTTTTGTTGATGAAAAGTATCGAATAAATTTTTAGAAGTGTTTTGAAATGCTTGCCGGGATTGAATTTGGACATAAGGAATTAATCTGTCTGCATCATCTTTTTTTAATCCATAAATTTTACGGATGTCTTCCGGTTTTTTAAAGCTTCCACTTTTGCTGAGATAATTTTGAATGGTGTGAATTGTTCTGTTGTTTATTCCCAAACGCTTCCATCCATCAGCATTTAATGTATTCGGATCAAAATAAAATAATGAAATTCTGGGCGCTTCAATGTTTTGAGAAGAATGGTAAAGTTGTTGATTTACATCTTCACTATCATCTGCAGTAATGTTATTTGTTGTTGATTTTTTGTTGCTTTGCAGTGTTGCAATTTGTTGTTCTAAATTTTTATCTTCAACAGGTTTTTGTTTATCGGGCGAATACAAAAAAGGCAATGCAATAAATGCAGCAATTAATATTATTAAAATTGCAATTGCAATTCTCTCTTTTTTTGAAAAAATGAAATATTCTTTCCATGAATTGTTCATCGTTAATAGTTAATCGTTAAACATTAATTACCAAACCATCATAAGCCAAACGAATATGTTTTGGTAAAAATTTATTTATTGTTTCATGTTTGCCAAGTTGATGACTGATATGCGTAAAATAAGCTTGCGGAATTTGCAATTCCTCAACTAAATTTATCGCTTCACTCAAAGTAAAATGTGAAAGATGAGTTTCTTTACGCAATGCATTTAAAACAATAATTTTTGAATTTTTTATCAATTCTTTTTCTTTACCGTTAATTTTATTTGCATCTGTAATATAAGTAAAATCTCCAAAGCGAAAAGCATACACAGGCATTTTATAATGCCAAACAACAAAAGGAATTATGGAAATATCACCGATTATAAAAGGCGATTCATCAATTGTTATAAGATTTATTTCAGGAATGCCGGGATACCTTTTATCAGAAAAAGCATAAGCGTATTCGCGTTTGAGCGCTTCTTCCGTAAGTGCGTTTGCGTAAACATCAACCGGTTTTTTCATGAAAAAATTATACGCGCGAACATCATCCAAACCGGCGATATGATCTTTATGCGGATGTGTAAATAAAACTGCATCTAATTTTTTATTGTTGATACGAAGCATCTGCTGGCGAAAATCGGGCGTTGTATCAACAACAAAAGTTGTTTTTGAAGATTGAACAAGGATACTGCTGCGCAAACGGTTATCTTTTTTGTTTAACGAGGTGCAAACTTCGCAACTGCAGCCAATCATTGGAATGCCAGTGCTTGTGCCCGTTCCAAGAAATGTTATTTTAAGTGAAGGATAAGCCACAAAGCAAATCTAAGGCTTATCTTTTTCTGTAGAAGCAGCCGATTTTTTTATCATGCTTTCATATAATTTTTGCGACTCAAGTGTGAGTTTATCAAAATCAATTTTTAATTGCGGAATGAGTTCTTCTAAGGTATTGATGCGGCCTTCAACATCAAGAAATTTATTTAATACAACAATTTTTTTTTCTTCCAGTAAACACCAGCCGCTTTGAAAAGTACCGCGTTCATAACGAATAATGTAATCGCTTTCGCTTAAAATATTTTGTAATTTATCTACGGTTGATTGTGTGAATTTCATTTGTAAATCAAAAGTAAAATTTAAAAGCAATTTCCTGGTTCAAAAATTTATCTTATTATTTTTAAATCTTCAAATTGTAAAATTTCCAAATTATCACTTACTCACCATTTTAACTATTGGCACAATCATTTCTTCCAAACTTACGCCGCCATGCTGAAATGTATTTTTATAATAATTTACATAATGATTGTAATTATTCGGATAGCATAAAAAACCATCTTCCTTCGCAAAAATAAAACTTGAGTTTACATTCGGAACTGGCAATCCCGCTTCGCGGGGATTTTTAAAAACCAACACATCTCTTGCATCATAATTTAAATTTCTGCCATGTTTATAACGCAAATTTGTTGTTGTTTGTTTATCGCCAATTACCTTATGCGGCGTTTTTACCCGCACACTTCCATGGTCGGTTGCAAGAATTAAATTTACTTTTTTATCTGTAATTCTTTTCAGCGCCTGGTTAAGCGGACTGTGCTCAAACCAGCTCCTGGTAATGCTTCTGTAGCTCACTTCATCACCGGCAAGCTCTTTCAGCACTTCCATTTCGGTGCGCGCATGGCTTAGCATATCAACAAAATTGTAAATGATAATATTTAAATCATTGCCCAGCAAATTATGTACATTATTTACAAAATGCTGCGCATCGTTGTTGTTTGTAATTTTCGTATAACTGTATTTTATGTCTTCGCGTTTTAAACGCTTTAACTGACCTCTAAAAAACTCTTCTTCAAACAAATTTTTTCCGCCTTCTTCATCATCGTTTTTCCATTCAACTGCATAAGATTTTTCAATTTCAACCGGTAATTGCCCAGCAAAAATTGCATTGCGACAATATTGCGTTGCGGTTGGTAAAATGCTGTAAAAAGTTTCTTCTTCCAATATTCTAAAATTTTCTGCAAACAAAGGTTGAATTGCTTTCCATTGGTCGAAGCGCAAATTATCAATCAAAATAAAAAATGTTGGAGTGCCTTTTTGAATGTGTGGCAAAATTTTAAACTTAAAAAGATTATGACTCATCACCGGCGTATCTGTACTTTTTGAATTCATCCATTGCACATAATTTTTGCTGATGAATTTAAAAAATTCTGTATTCGCTTCCTGCTTTTGTGTTTGAAAAACTTCACGCATTTCAGGGCTGTCGCTTTTCTCCATTTCAAGTTCCCAATAAACAAGTTTTTTATAAATATCCATCCATTCATTGTAATTTGGATTACTGTTCAGCGCCATAAATAGATTGCGGAATTGTTGCTGATAAGCTGTGGTTGTTTTTTCGGCAACTAATCTTTTATTATCAATAATTTTTTTTAGGCTAAGCAGCACCTGGTTTGGATTTACGGGCTTTATTAAGTAATCGGTAATTTGACTGCCGATTGCATCGTCCATCAAATTTTCTGTTTCATTTTTTGTAATTAACACAACAGAAATTTGCGAATTAACTTCCTTTATTTTTCCAAGTGTTTCAAGTCCGGTAATGCCCGGCATAGTTTCATCGAGCAGCACAACATCCACATTATTTTCTTTCACAAAATCAATCGCATCAAAGCCGTTGGTTAAAGTGTTCACTTCATAACCTTTGCCTTCCAAAAAAAGTTTTTGCGATTGCAAACTTTCAATTTCATCATCCACCCAAAGAATTTTTCCTAACGACATTTTATTTAGTTTAAGATTGAAATATTTTTTGTTGAACCCAGCTTTTTGAATAAATATTTAACATCGTTGCGTCGCACTCTTGTACGCTTTGTACGTTATTCAGCAAACGATATTTCGAGCGAAGCAATCTCAATCATTTTTATTATTTTTCAAACCAATATAATTTCCGATGCACGCACCAAAACCAATCAAACCAACACTTCCAATTGCAATAATTGCATAATGAATAAAATTAACTGCTATTAAAGCCGCAACTGCAAAACCAACCAGCGCGCCAAGTAACGTCGAACGAAAATTTATTGCTTTAATAATTTTAGTTGCTGCAAAACAACTAATATAAACGCCCAAAATACCGCCGATAATTGCACCAATAAAAAGCCCTTTTTGCCCAAGCGAATTACCCAAAATAGAACCCGCTAATGTTGCAAGTGCGCTGATAATACATACGACAAAAAAAAGTATCAGATAATTGCGCAGCATAAGAACTTAAATAAATTCTTTTTTTATTTTCCAAATTTCCAAATCATCAAATTAACTTTTGCAAATTTGCACAATCTCGATTTAGTAATTTCAAATTGTATCTTTAGTGCTGTTAAAAATTTTTCATTTAACAAAGCATCAACAAGCATCTTGAAACAAAAAATCATTAACGATCCTGTTTACGGTTTTATCACCATCGAGCATCCGCTCATTTTCAAAACAATTTCTCATCCGTTTTATCAGCGGTTGCGGCGCATTCATCAAATGGCGCTTGCATATTTGGTTTATCCCGGCGCTGTGCACACGCGATTGTTGCATTCTTTGGGCGCTTATCATTTAATGTGCCAGGCAATTACAGAACTAAAAAATAAAGGAACTGAAATTTCTTTTGAAGAAGAGCTTGCAGTTAAAGCAGGAATTTTATTGCATGATATTGGTCATGGTCCATTTTCTCATGCGCTGGAAAATGTTTTAACTCCGGGAATAAATCATGAAGAAATTGGCTTGCAAATAATGCATAAAATAAATGAAGAATTAAATGGAGAATTATCATTAACCATAAAAATTTTTACCAACAATTATCATAAGAAATTTCTTCATCAGTTAATCAGCAGCCAGCTCGATGTTGACCGAATGGATTATTTAACACGCGATAGTTTTTTTACCGGCGTTAGCGAAGGTGTAATTGGTTACAGCCGCATTTTAAAAATGTTAATTGTACATAACGGCGAATTAATGATTGAAGAAAAAGGTATTTACAGTGTGGAAAAATTTTTGGTTGCGCGCAGGCAAATGTACTGGCAGGTTTATTTGCACAAAACGGTTTTAGCTGCTGAAAAAATGCTCATCAAAATTATTGAACGTGCAAAAGAAATTTATGATGAAAATGATCCGCAGCTAAAAACAAATTCTTCATTAGATTTTTTTCTGCAATTTTCTCCTGAAAACATAAATACAAGTTTCTTAAATGAATTTTGCATGATAGATGATACCGATGTAATTGCAGCTATAAAACGCTGGAGCCTGCATCCAGACACGGTTTTGTCATTACTATGCAATTCCGTTTTAAACCGAAACCTATTTAAATGCAAATTGTTGAACGAGCCTATAAATGAAGATTTCATCATCAAAAAGAGAAAAGTTTTTTCTGAAAAATATAATGTAAGCATAGAAGAATCAGCGTACTTTATTTTCAGCGGCGACGCTGAAAATAGCATGTACAAACCAGGCAATGAACATATCAATATTTTTTTTAAAGACGAAACCGTAAAAGAAATTTCGCAAATTGAAAATGCATTAATTCATCAAACAATTTCCGCACCTGTTAAAAAATTCTACATTTGCGAATTACAATAGTCAATTATTTATACTATAATAATCCGTAAGTAAGAATAAACTTTTACAATTAACCACCATCCTATGAATTATCAGCAAAAAAATTTATATGCAATTCAACGCTGAACAAATATCAAAATTAATTAATGGTAAAATTGAAGGCAATCCTTTAGCAGCTATACATTCTTTTGGTAAAATTGAAGAGGCGCAAAATGGTCAACTTGCTTTTTTAGCCAATCCAAAATATGAAGAATTTTTATATACAACGCAGGCATCTATCATCATCATAAACGGTAATCAGGAAATAAAACAACCAATTTCTGCAACTTTAATTCGTGTGTCGGATGCGTATTCTGCATTCGCAACTTTATTACATAAATATCAGGAAATAATTACACAGCAATTAAGCGGCATTCAGCAGCCCAGCTATATTTCAGCGTCTGCAAAGTTGGGCGAAAATGTTTTTGTTGGCGCTTTCACTTATATTGGAAATAACGTAAAAATTGCAAATAATGTAAAACTTTTTGCAGGAACTTTTATTGGCGATAGTGTAAAAATTGGCGAAAATAGTTTGCTTTATCCGGGTGTAAAAATTTACAACGATTGCATTATTGGAAAAAATGTTACCATACATGCAGGCACTATAATTGGCGGCGATGGTTTTGGCTTTGCACCGCAAACAGATGGCAGCTATAAAAAAGTGCCGCAAATAGGCAATGTAATTATCGAAGATTTTGTTGAAATAGGCGCCAACACTACAATTGACCGCGCAACGATTGGCTCTACGAGAATTAAATCCGGCGCCAAATTAGATAATCTTATTCAAATTGCGCACAATGTTGAAGTAGGAAATAATACCGTAATTGCTGCGCAAGTCGGTGTAAGTGGAAGCACAAAAATCGGCAATAATGTTATGATTGGCGGGCAAGCCGGCATTGTTGGTCATATTCAAATTGCCGACGGCGCTAAAATAAATGCGCAGAGCGGCGTAAGTAAATCCATAAAAAATCCAAATGCAGCCGTTACTGGTTCGCCTGCGTTCGAGTATAACAGCGCATTACGCAGCCAGGCTTTAAGCCGCAATCTTCCCGATTTGGAAAAGCGAATTGCAGAGCTCGAAAAAATGGTTCAGCAACTTTTACACGAAAGAGTAAACCTCTAAAAAAACCTTTCTTTTATTCCCTTATTTTTGTTGCGCAAAGAACAAGGCGTACAAGAGTGCGACGCAACAATGTTTAATTGAAAGTATAAAGCCGGGTTCATAAAAAAATTTGTAACCGGCTGCAGCAATGCGTTGAACTTCGTTGTGTCACTCACTTGTACTTTCTTATCGTTATTCAGCAAATCATGAACGAAAATTTCAACAGTAATAAACAGCATACTTTAGCATCAGCAGCCAAAATTAGCGGTACCGGTTTACACACCGGTGAATTGGTTAATATGGCGCTGAAGCCCGCCAATGCCGGGTTTGGCATTCAGTTTCAGCGAATAGATTTGCCAAACCGCCCATTAATAAAAGCTGATTGTGATTTTGTGACCGACACAAGCCGCGGCACTACTTTGCAACTTGGCGAAGCACGTGTAAGCACTATTGAACACTTGCTGGCAGCATTGGTGGGAATGGGAATTGACAATATTTTGATAGAACTGAACGGTCCTGAAATTCCTATTATGGATGGAAGTTCTGAACCTTTTATTGAACTTATTGAAGAAGCAGGCGTTCATGAACAGGAAGCTGCAAAATCGTGGTACAGTATTAATGAGAATATTTATTATTACGATGAAGTAAAGCGTGTTGAAATGGTTGCTTTGCCTTCGATGGAGTATCAAATAACTACGCTGATAGATTTTAATAGCCCGGTATTAGGAACACAGCATGCAGGTTTAAAACATATACAAGATTTCAAAATGCAGATTGCGCCGTGCCGCACCTTTTGTTTTTTGCATGAGCTTGAAATGCTTATTGATAATAATCTTATAAAAGGCGGCGATATTAATAATGCAATTGTTGTGGTAGATAAACCTGTTACTGAAGAAGAAATGCTTCGGTTAGCAAAAATATTTAAACGAAAAAAAATAGAAGTAAAAAGCGAAGGCTATCTTAATAATCTTGAATTACGCTTTCCTAACGAACCAGCGCGTCATAAATTATTAGACGTTGTAGGCGATCTTGCATTAATTGGGTATGCAATAAAAGCTCAGATAATTGCGAATCGCCCGGGTCATAGCAGCAATGTAGAATTTGCAAAAAAGATAAAGCGATATATCAAGAGAAATAAACATGCTATTAAAAATATTCCGGTATACGATGCTGCAAAGCCGCCCATATTTACGCTTGAAACCATCGAAAAAATGCTGCCTCACCGTTACCCGTTTTTATTAGTTGATAAAGTAATTGAATTAACCGATACATCAATTATCGGCATAAAAAATGTAACATTTAATGAATGGTTTTTTATGGGTCATTTTCCCGGAAACCCAATAATGCCGGGCGTTTTACAAGTAGAAGCACTCGCCCAAACAGGCGGAATTTTATGTATTAATTCAATGCCTAAAGGAAAATATGATACTTATTTTCTGAAAATAAATAACTGTAAATTCAAACATAAGGTAGTTCCCGGCGATACCATGATTCTTAAAATGGAACTTGCTTCTCCTGTACGAAGAGGAATTTGTGAAATGAAAGGCACTGTATATGTAAGCGGCAAAATTGCAACAGAAGCAGATCTTACAGCACAGGTTGTAAAAAGCAATTAAATTTTATTACTCTATTTTTGCCATCTTATAAATTAAAACCGGTATATAGCGTTTAAGAAATATACCTGCAATATCATTCAATGATTCATCCGCACACTTATATTCATCCTAATGCAAAACTCGCAACAAATGTAAAAATTGATCCTTTTACTGTTATACATCAGGATGTTGAAATTGGCCAGGGCACGTGGATTGGAAGTAATGTTACAATTATGGAAGGCGCCCGCATTGGTAAAAATTGCCGCATTTTTCCGGGCGCTGTTATTTCCGGCATTCCGCAGGATTTAAAATTTAACGGTGAAAAAACTTTTGTTGAAATAGGCGATAACACTACCATCCGTGAATTTGTTACAATTAATCGCGGCACAACAGATAAATGGAAAACAAAAGTAGGCAGCAACTGTCTTATCATGGCATACGGGCATGTTGCACACGATTGTATTATAGGCGATAATTGTGTAATGAGCAATAACACACAAATTGCCGGTCATGTTGTAATTGGCGATTGGGTTTCAATAGGTGGCGTAAGTGCAATTCATCAATTTGTAAAAATTGGTCAGCATGCGTATATCAGCGGTGGAAGCCTTGTTGGTAAAGATGTTCCTCCCTACATTAAAGCTATCCGCAATCCTTTAAGTTATGGCGGGGTAAACAGCGTTGGTTTAAAACGCAGAGGTTTTACGCTTGAAAAAATCAATCATATCCTTGATATATACCGCACCATTTATAATAAAGGAATGAATATTACGCAGGCGCTCGAATATATTGAAGAAGAGTTTCAGGCAAGTGATGAAAGAGACGAAATTTTAGCCTTTATCCGCGAAAGTGGAAGAGGAGTTATTAAGCGTTACGTTAAAGGGATGTCTGAAGAAGATTTAATGGAGTAATCTTTTTTCAATGGAGATAATTTTACAAAGCGCTGGAAAAAGATTTAACCGAAACTGGATATTCCGCAATCTTAATTATCATTTTCATTCATCAAAAAAGTATGCGATAATTGGCCCGAACGGAAGTGGCAAAAGCACCCTGCTTCAAATATTAGCAGGCAGTATGAATTTGAGCGAAGGAAGTGTTAGTTATCAGAAATCGAAAATAGAAAATCAGAAATTGGAAATCGGAAATCGGAAATCGGAAATCCAATCTGAAAATATCTACAAACATATTTCCCTCACTGCACCTTATCTTGAAGTAATTGAAGAGATGACGGCAATAGAATTTCTGCAATTTCATGCTTCGTTCAAATCTTTCATATCATCAGTTAACATCAATAAAATTATAGAGATAATCGGGTTAAAAAATTCGGCGCATCAACAAATTCGTTTTTATAGCAGCGGCATGAAGCAACGTGTAAAAATAGCGCAGGCAATTTTTAGTGATGTTCTTGTTTTATTGTTAGATGAACCGTGCACAAATCTTGATGAAGCAGGATATAATTTATATTATGATCTTATAAACACATATTGTAAAAACAAGCTGATAATTGTAAGCAGTAACGATGTAAATGAATATAATTTTTGTGAAGAAAAATTAAATATTACTGATTACAAATAATGCGTTAATTAATTTGCTTGAGGAATAAATTCAACATTAATTCTTTTTGTTTTTTTATAAAATTTATTTCATCTCTTATGGCATTAAGTTTGACTTTTTATGTTATAAATAAATAAGATGAGATTTACGAATAAAGTTTGCCTTGTAACCGGCGCAGGTTCTGGCATTGGAAAAGCCGCTGCGCAAAGGTTTGCTGCGGAAGGTGGAAACGTAGTTGTTGTTGACAGAGATGAAAAAGGGGGGAATGAAACAGTGCAATTAATTACTAATGCAAAAGGTTCTGCAATTTTTGCAAAAGCTGATGTAGGTATTGAAAGCGATATAAAAGCTGCTGTTGACACGGCTGTGAATAAATGGGGAAAAATAGATGTGTTAGTAAATGATGCAGCTATGATGACCTTCAAAAAAATTATTGATCTAACTTCAGAAGAGTGGGATAAAGTAATGGCAGTAAATTTACGCTCTGTCTTTTTATTTTGTAAATACTGTATTCCATTAATGAAAAATGGTGCAATTGTAAATATAAGTTCAGTTCATGCATTCGAAACCACGGCTAACGTAGTGCCTTATGCAACCAGCAAGGGCGGCATTGAAGCATTTATCCGCGGTGTTAGTCTCGAATATCCAAATCAAATCAGAATTAATTGCGTTGCCCCCGGAGCAGTTGATACACCTATGTTATGGAATAATCCCAATATAAAAGACGGAGCTGAAAAAATTGAAGGCGCTATTGGCAAACCAGAAGAACTTGCCGCCGCCATTTGCTTTCTTGCTTCGGATGATGCGAGTTTTATAAACGGCACTACACTTGTAGTAGATGGCGGAAGATTAGATGTTTTATAACTAAATTTTTTTTGATGGCTGCTAATAAATTCATGTTTGCAACGGGCATTGAAAACAGTTATCCTACCATTTTATTGCCGGATGGAAAAGTTAAACGCGTTGATGAAATGGAAAAAACAGGTCATTACAAAAATTGGGAACTCGATTTTCAATTAGTGAAAGATTTAGGAATTTGTTTTTTAAGATATGGACCTCCTTATTATAAAACACAAATAGGACCAGGAAAATATGATTGGGAATTTACTGATCTTACTTTCAATAAATTAAAGGAATTAAATATTACGCCTATTGTTGATCTTTGCCATTTTGGAGTTCCTGACTGGATAGAAAATTTTCAAAACCCTGATTTTCCTCAATATTTTGCTGAATATGCAAAAGCATTCGCCGAACGTTTCCCCGATCTTCAATTCTATACGCCTATAAATGAAATTTTAATTGCAGCCACTTTTTCGGCTCAATTCGGCTGGTGGAATGAAAGACTTACGGGCGATAAAAATTTTGTTACTGCTTTAAAACATTTATGTAAAGCAAATGTTTTGGCTATGCGTGCGATATTGGAGGTACAGCCTGAGGCAACTTTTATACAAAGTGAATCATCAGAATATAATCATCCTGTAAGACCTAATGCCCAACAAGCTGCCGATATTTTAAATCAAAAAAGATTTCTCGCATTCGATCTTACTTATGGTTACCCTCTTCATGTAAGTATGTACGAATATTTGCTTGATAATGGAATGACGCGTGAAGAATATCACTGGTTTGAAGAAAACCAGGTTACAGCGCGCTGCATAATGGGAAATGATTATTATATTACCAACGAACATCTTGTTCACTCAAATGGAAGTACTGAATTTGCCGGCGAAATATTTGGATATTATGTAATCACACATCAATATTACAGCCGTTACAAATTACCTATTATGCATACAGAAACAAATATTATAATGCCTGATTCGGTAAATTGGATTTATAAAGAATGGGCTAATGTACACCGGTTAAAACAAGATGGCGTACCGATTATTGGTTTTACATGGTATAGCCTGCTGCACCAGGTAGATTGGGATACTGCGCTGAGAGAAGATAATGGTAATATAGATGCATTAGGTTTATATGATCTTGACCGAAACATTATGCCGGTTGGAAGAGCGTACAAAAAATTAATTGAGCAATGGCAGCATGTACTTGCAGCAGAAAGTTATGGACTGTATTTTAAATAAACTAATGGTTTTTAAAAACGTATTATATGCTTTCACAATCATTCAATATATTTTCTTACGTGAAAATGGCTTTAGCAGACGCAATTTTATATTGCATTCCCACAGTTATTTTTATTTATAATGCCAATTTTTCAAAAGTATGGTTATTGTATTTGGGCACAGCACTGTTTCTTATGTTTATCATTGCATCGGTTATGCTTTTTAAAAAGCAGTTGAGCGGAAATGCAGGTTTCTGGGTTTTGTTAACAAAAGGGCTTATTCTTGCAGTTGTCGCAATAATTATAATTTGCATTATTGAATTTATTTTGCTTGCTATTCAAGATCCTGCCGCAATTGGCTTTTCTTCACAAGGAAGTGCTTTACGGCAAGCGCCCGTAAGTTTAGGAGGAAATCAAACACATAGTATGGCTTTGCTAATGTTTGTAAATGCCGCGCTTGTAAACTTTGCTGCCGGTGCATTTGGTGCTTTTATTGTTGCCATTACCGCAAAACGTAATCAAACATAAAAGGCAGTCTTTATCAAACTGCCTTTTTGTATAAATAACTATAAAGCTTATACGCTTGCTTCTTCGGCTTTTTTACCAAATTCAAATTTTATTTGATTGGTTTCTTTATCTAAATCTGCAATTAAAATATCGCCGTTTTTTACGTGCATACTTAATATTTCTTCCGCAAGCGGATCTTCAAGATATTTTTGAATTGCTCTGTGTAAAGGTCTTGCTCCAAACTGAATGTCATATCCTTTATCGGCAATAAAATTTTTCGCATCGTCTGTAAGCTCGAGTGAAAAGCCCATATTATTCAGGCGTTTCAGCACACCTTTCATTAATATATCAATAATCTCAAAAATGTTTTCTCTGGTAAGTGCGTTAAACACAACCACATCATCAATTCTGTTTAAAAATTCTGGAGAAAAAGTACGCTTCAATGCTTTTTCAATTACTGCTTTTGTATTTTCATCAGCATTCTGAACACGGTTTGCAGTGGCAAATCCAACACCTTCACCAAAATCTTTCAACTGGCGAACGCCGATATTAGAAGTCATGATGATAAGCGTATTTTTGAAATCAATTTTTCTTCCTAATCCATCGGTTAAAATTCCATCATCAAGCACCTGCAATAAAATATTATAAATATCAGGATGCGCTTTTTCAATTTCATCCAACAAAATTACACTGTATGGTTTGCGACGAACTTTTTCGGTCAACTGACCACCTTCTTCATAGCCCACATAACCCGGAGGCGCGCCAATTAAACGACTTACGGTAAATTTTTCCATGTATTCGCTCATATCAATTCTTATTAAAGAATCTTCTGAATCGAACATATATCTTGATAAAGCTCTTGCCATTTCTGTTTTACCAACGCCTGTTGGTCCTAAAAAAATAAATGTTCCAATGGGCTTTCTTGGATCTTTCAAACCAACACGATTTCTTTGAATTGCTTTTACTACTTTTTGTATTGCTTCACTTTGACCAACAACCATTTGCTTCATATCATTGCCCATGTTGCGCAGCTTTTCTGTTTCAGCCTGCACCATGCGTTTTACAGGAATTCCGGTCATCATGCTTACCACTTCTGCGATGGCTTCTTCATCTATAGGATAGCGTTTATGTTTGCTTTCTTCTTCCCAATTATTCTTTGCTTTTTCCAAATCTTCACCTAAGCGTTTTTCTGTATCACGCAATGCAGCAGCTTCTTCAAAGCGCTGGCTTTTTACCACTTTATTTTTTTCAAGTTTTATATCTTCAATCTTTTTTTCCAGTTCAACAATATTGGGCGGAACATTGATATTTTTTAAGTGAACTCTTGCACCAACTTCATCCAAAACATCAATTGCTTTATCGGGCAACAACCGATCGGTCATGTAACGATCACTTAATTTTACACAAGCATCAATTGCATCGTCACTATAAATTACATTGTGATAATCTTCGTATTTAGATTTGATGTTTACTAAAATTTGAATTGTTTCTTCCACACTTGGTGGGTCAACCATTACTTTTTGAAAACGACGATCGAGCGCGCCGTCTTTTTCAATGTATTGACGATATTCATCCAGCGTTGAAGCGCCGATACACTGCAATTCTCCGCGTGCCAACGCAGGTTTAAAAATGTTGCTTGCATCGAGGGAACCGCTTGCGCCACCTGCGCCAACTATCGTATGAATTTCATCAATAAATAAAATTACATCGCGATTTTTTTCGAGTTCATTCATGATGGCTTTCATTCTTTCTTCAAACTGACCACGATATTTTGTGCCAGCAACCAAAGCTGCAAGATCGAGGCTGATCACTCTTTTATCAAACAAAACTCTGCTTACTTTTCGTTGAATAATTCGCAACGCCAAACCTTCTACAATCGCTGTTTTACCAACGCCCGGCTCGCCAATTAAAATAGGATTATTTTTTTTGCGCCGCGATAAAATCTGCGATACTCTTTCAATTTCTTCATCTCTGCCAACGATAGGATCTAATGAACCGTTTTCTGCCAAACGTGTTATGTCTCTTCCAAAATTATCGAGAACGGGCGTTTTACTTTTTGCCGTTCCTGCCTGCTTGCTGCGTTGTTGTGCAGAATAACTTCCGCGCTTTTCGTCATCAAAATCATCATCATTATCTTCGGTGTATTCACTGCGTGTTTCGCTGCTTCGCACCATGCCGATTTCATTTCTGAAAATGTCGTAATCCACATCAAATTGTCCTAAAATTTGTGTGGCAATATTTTCTTTATTTTTTAAAATAGAGAGCATCAAATGTTCTGTTTCCACAAGAGGACTTTTTAAAGCTTTCGCTTCTAAAACCGTTACGCGTATTACTTTTTCTGCCTGTTTTGTTAATGGCAAACTATTAATATTTGCAATGTTTTTTCCGGTTTTATCTTTTATTGCCAACTCAACTTCTTTGCGTAATTCATATAAATCTACATTGAGCCGTTTCAAAACTTTTATTGCTGTATTTTCTCCTTCGCGAATTAATCCAAGCAATAAATGTTCTGTGCCAATAAAATCGTTGCCAAGCCTTAGCGCTTCTTCTCTGCTAAACGATATGATCTCTTTTACCTGAGCTGAAAAATTATTATCCATGATTATTAATTGTATTACAAGTATAACGAATATTTTTGAACCTAATTAAAATGCACTTATGCACATCTGTTAATGATTTAATAATAACTAAATGAAAGTCAAAATTGATACCAAGGAAAAATTTATTGTTTTAACGCCGAATGAAGAACATTTATCTGACAACTTAACAGAAGAACTTTCGCAAACAATACAATCTTTCCTTAATTCAAATACGAAAAATATTGTGCTTAGTTTAAAAGACGTAAAAAATATTGATAATGCTGCATTAGCCTTACTTGCAAATTTACAGCAAGAATTTTATGAACACAATGCATCTTTTATAATTTGTGAAATGAATAGTTTGATCGAAGAAAAACTGAACGATTTAAAATTGCTCGAAACAATGAACGTTACTCCAACCGAAACTGAAGCCGCTGACATTGTGCAGATGGAAGAAATTGAACGCGAATTAAATGACGAAATTTAAAAAGTTTTAAGTTTTATCTTTTTGTTATGCTAATTGCCAAACAAATCCAACCAGCAATAAAACATAATCCACCAAGTGGAGTTACTGCACCGAGCCAATTCATATTTTCATTTCCGGAAGCAATAAAATAAGTAAGTAAATAAAGCGAACCGCAGAATAAAATTATGCCTGCAATAAATAATCTGCCGCTCCAAATAATTATTTTTTTGTTGAATGATTGAAATAAAATTCCGCAAACCATCAGCGAAAAAACATGGTATAATTGGTAGCGAACTGCAGTTTCAAAAATTGCAAATGTATCAGCATTCATTTTTCCCTTTAATGCATGTGCACCAAATGCGCCAAGCGCAACAGAAAAAGCACCGATAATTGCTGCAGTTTGTAAAAATTGTTTATGCATATTGCTACATTTAATTCTAAAGATATTATATTTTGTAAGTAAATTTTTTTGCGTCATTCTCATAAATTCAATCTTTTTCACTTACGCAATTAATTATCTTTACCAATTAAATAAAGTTTTTTTATGCTGAAAGTTGGTGTGTTTGGTGTTGGTCATTTAGGAAAATTTCATTTGAATAATTGGAAAGAAATTAATGATGTTGAATTAGTTGGTTTTTACGATCCTGACGATGCAACTGCAAAAGAAGTGGCAGAAAAATATCAGCTAAAAAGATTTTTAAATACAGAAGATTTATTTAATGCAATTGATGCAGCAGATATTGTTGCACCAACAAATCATCATTTTGAATTATGCGCAAAAGCGATAAAAAAAGGCAAACATGTTTTTGTTGAGAAGCCGCTCGTAAACACGATGGAAGAAGCGCGACAGTTAATAAATATTGCAAAAGAAGCAAATGTAAAAGTGCAGGTTGGGCATGTGGAAAGATTTAATCCTGCATATTTAGCCGTGAAAGGAATGAATCTAAATCCGATGTTTATTGAAGTGCACAGGCTGGCACAATTTAATCCGCGCGGCACAGAAGTGAGCGTGATTTTAGATTTGATGATTCATGATATTGATATTATTTTAAGTATTGTAAAAAGCGACGTAAAAAATATTTATGCAAGCGGCGTTGCTGTGATGACGGAAACGCCCGATATTGCTAACGTTCGCATAGAATTTAATAATGGTTGCGTTGCTAATTTAACCAGTAGCCGAATTAGTATGAAAAAGATGCGCAAGATGCGTTTATTTCAAAAAGATTCTTACATAGGAATTGATTTTCTTGAAAAAAAAACGGAGATAATTAAATTAAAACAACCCGAAGATAAAAACATGTTTTTTTTCGATCTTGAAACACCCAACGGAAAAAAAACAATTGCAATTACTAATCCGCAGGTGCAACCGGTTAATGCTATAAAAGAAGAATTAAAATCTTTTGCAAATGCCATCATCCATAACCAACCTATTGCCGTAAATGAAATTGATGGTTATCTCGCAATGGAGGTCGCGCATCAAATATTAGAAAAAATAAATAACACAAATATTTTAGTTTGATTAAAAAAATATGCCTGCACCGCGAACATTTTTACACATAAGATGGTACGTATTTTCAGATTTTATTTTATCTGCAATTGTGTGGGTTTGCATCAGTTTGTATCGTCAGCAATTATTGCACGAAACATTTTATCCTGTTTCAACATTATTAAGCAGCGACAATTTTTTCTTTTTAAAATCTTTTATTGCCGTACCTGCATTCTGGATTTTATTATTCACCATTATGGGTTCGTATAAAGAATCGCTTTATTTAAAATCGAGATTGAACGAATTAAGCACAACAATTATTGAATCTTTAGCAGGCTGTTTGTTGATTTTTTTTATACTGTTATTGAACGATAAAGAACAAAACTATATTTATTTCTATAAAGTTTTTTTTGCTTTCCTGGCAATGCAAATTGTTTTTATTTACAGCGGCAGATTAATTATTTTATCCATCACCAAACAACATTTGATTAAAGGGAAATATTTTTTTAAAACATTATTTATCGGCAATAATTCCAAAGCGTATAATGCTTACAAAGAGATCAATCATAATTTTTCTGCATTAGGATATAAAAGCGTTGGATTTCTTTCTGCAGAAGCGTTTTCAAAAAATGGATTATCTGCCTACATTCCGCGCCTGGGTAGTTTGGATGATGTTGAAACCGTGTTAGAGCAACAACAAATTCAGCAGGTAATTGTTGCTTTGGATAAATCGGAATTAAGCAACATGAAATCACTCATAAATACTTTAAGCGAAAAAAATGTGATGGTAAAAGTGGTGCCCGATAATTTTGATATTATTTCAGGCTCAGTAAAAACAGGCAATGTTTTAGGCGCAACTTTAATTGATATAGCAACAAACGTAATGCCGCCCTGGCAGGAAAATATTAAGCAGGCAATAGATATAATGTTTGCATTAATTGGCTTGGTAATTTTAAGTCCGCTTTTATTAATCATTGCAATTCGCACAAAACTTTCTTCAAAAGGCGCTATAATTTTTGCGCAGAAAAGAATTGGTTTTAAAGGCAAACCTTTTATAATTTACAAGTTCAGATCAATGTATGATAACGCAGAAATAAATGGACCAAAGCTTTCATCAGATATAGATTCAAGAATAACTTCCTGGGGAAAATTCATGCGCAAATGGAGATTGGATGAACTGCCGCAATTATGGAATATTTTAAAAGGAGACATGAGTTTGGTTGGGCCAAGACCTGAAAGAAAATTTTATATTGATCAAATAAGCGAACAAAATGAATATTATAAATATTTGCTGAAAGTGAAGCCCGGATTGACTTCGTGGGGTATGATACGTTTTGGTTATGCATCTTCTGTAAGTGAAATGATAGAAAGAATGAAGTACGATTTAATGTATGTTGAAAACGCTTCTTTACTTTTAGATTTTAAAATTATGATACATAGTTTTAGAATTATTCTCACAGGAAAAGGGAAATAAATTTGTTATTTTTTTATATGTCATCACAAATTGATATTCTTCCTTCGCACAAAATCAATAAAATAAAATGGGATAATTGTATAACAAATTCCGATAACGGTTTAATATACGCTTCAACAATTTACCTGGATAATATTGCCGATAATTGGCATGGAATTATTGTAAACGATTACGATTGCGTAATGCCGATTGCATGGAGAAAAAAATATGGATTTCGTTATTGTTATGATGTTCCGTTTATGCAGCAATTGGGCTGGTTTCCTTCGCAAATAAATGATGTTTTTTTAACAAAAGCGTTGTTTCGCTTTTGTAAATACGGAGACTATAATTTTAATTATGCTAATAATGTTGCACTAAAAAATTTTTATCAGCACAATAATTTTATCATCAATCTTAAGCAGTCTTATAATGTTATAAAAAATAAATACAAACCAGATATAATTAATAATTTAAAAAAAACTGCAAACCAGCAATTGATTTATGTAGATGAAACGATTGAAGCAGCGATTTATTTATTCAAAAATTTATACAGCCGAAAATTGCCGCAGATTAGCGAAAAAGAGTATGATAATTTCTATCAGCTTTGTAAATTTTTTTTACAAACTGATTTAGTATTTGCAAGAAAAGTTTGCACGCATCACAACGAAACCCTTGCTGCCGCTCTGTTTCTGAAAGATAAAAAAAGAATATATAATTTAATGAACAGCACAACAGAAGCGGGCAGAAAAACCGAAGCCAATCATTTTTTATTTGATTGTGTGTTTAAAGAATTTGCAGAGAGCGGTTTGATATTCGATTTTGAAGGCTCGGATATTGCGGGTATAAAAAATTTTTATGAAAAATTCGGAGCAGTTAACCAGCCTTATTATAAAATTCATTTCAATAAATTACCATTTCCTATTAATTTTTTAAAGCGCTGATCTTTCTTCAATTAATTTTTCTGCAATCACCAAATCAATTGGTCGAGTAATTTTTATGTTGTCATATTCACCTTCGGTTAAAAAAATTTTTGTTCCAAAATTTTCGACAACAGTTGCTTCATCGGTGAAAATTTCGTTGTATTCCTGCTCAAACGCGGGTAGAATAATGCTGCTTAAAAAAGTTTGCGGTGTTTGAATTATACGAACGTTTTTTCTTTCGTTTACATAATAAATCCCGTTTTTTAAAATTCGTACACTGTCTGTTGAAGCAATTGCCGGCACTGCATTTCCGAGTTCTAAAGTTTGTTTATAGCAACGCTGAATTAACGGAACAGAAATTAAACAGCGCACTGCATCATGCACAAACACAACAGAGTTTTCGTTCACTAATTTTAATCCGTTTTGCACTGAATGAAAACGTGTAGCGCCGCCGTTTGCAAAAGCAAATTTTTCTTTTGCATTAAATGTTGCTGCAATTTGTTTGCCTTTTTCCGTATATTCTTTGGGAAGTACAAGAATAATATTCATATCATCGTAAGCGCGAAGAAATGCATCAATGCTGTACCATAATACAGGCTTATCTTTCAGTAATAAAAATTGTTTAGGCAAATTATTGTTCATTCGGGTGCCGAAGCCGCCTGCAACAATTAATGCATATTTTTTCATTAATTAAATATAGAATGGAAATAATAAACCTAATTATAAGTTTACAAAAATGAATGAAAAAAAGCAGCCATTGTTGACTGCTTCATGTTATGAATTTAATATAATTTTTATGGCTGGGTAAAAGAATTACTTAGAAATTAAGCCTGCAAAATATTTTACCGTTCTTACTAACTGGCTTGCATAACTCACTTCATTATCATACCAGCTTACAACTTTTACGAGTTGTTTATCGCCAACAGTAATCACTTTGGTTTGCGTTGCATCAAACAAAGAACCGTAATGCATGCCGATAATATCTGTGCTTACCAATTCTTCTTCGGTGTAGCCGAAACTCTCATTGGTAGCGGCTTTCATGGTTGCATTCACTTCATCTTTTGAAGTTTTTTTTGCACACAATGCAGTTAATTCTGTGATAGAGCCGGTGATAACAGGCACACGTTGCGCACCACCATCCAACTTTCCCTGCAATTCAGGCAATACCAAACCAATTGCTTTTGCAGCGCCTGTGCTGTTGGGAACAATGTTTGCAGCCGCAGCTCTTGCCCGGCGAAGATCACCTTTTGCATGTGGCGCATCTAAAGTGTTTTGATCGTTTGTGTAAGCATGAATGGTTGTCATACTGCCCACTTCAATGGTAAATGCATCGTTCAAAACTTTTGCCATCGGCGCCAAACAATTTGTGGTGCATGATGCGCAGTTAATTACGGTTTCACTGCCATCCAAAATATTATGATTCACATTAAAAACAATTGTTTTCATATCGCCGGTTGCAGGCGCAGAAATTACCACGCGTTTAGCGCCGGCTTTTATGTGCGCTTCTGCTTTTTCTTTTGAAGTAAAAAATCCGGTGCTTTCAATTACAACATCAACATCGTGCTGCCCCCAGGGAATTTGCGCCGGGTCTTTTTGTGCATAAATACTTACTTCATGTCCATTAACAACAATTGCATTATCTGTTGATTTTACATCTTCTTTAAACTGCCCGTGCGCACTGTCATATTTTAATAAATGCGCTAACATTTTCGGACTTGTTAAATCGTTTATAGCCACAACATCCATTTCTTCCATGTTATAAATTTGGCGAAAAACCAGGCGGCCAATTCTTCCAAATCCATTGATCGCAACTTTTATTGTACTCATAATTTTATTTTTAAGCACGCAAAATTACGTTTATCAAATCAATTAAAAAGTAAAAAATAAAAAGTAAAAAAATTATTCATTCTTCATTCTCTCAATTAATCCATTATAAATTCGCAATCAAATTCTCCATTTTCAATTTTTAATTCATTTACTATTTTCAATTAACAATTAACGATTAACAATTCTCCTTCCATACTCGATTCGCCAATAGAATACCTGAAAGGTGTTGGTCCGCTGCGCGGAGATATGTTACGCAAAGAAGTAGGCATTTTTACTTTTAGGGATTTATTGGAGCATTTTCCCTTTCGCCATATTGATAAAACGAAAATAAATTTGATTGATGAAATTACCTCGCAAACCGATTATTTTCAGGTTGCAGGAAGATTATTAAGCTTTGAAATTTTTGGCGAAAGAAGAGCGAAAAGATTAATTGCACACATAAAAGATGCAAGCGGAATTTTAGAATTAGTTTGGTTTGCCGGAATTAACTGGATACAAAAAAGTTTGCGAATTGGAAGTGATTATTTGGTTTTTGGAAGGGCAAGTTTTTTCAACAACAAACCACAAATTATCCATCCAGAATTTGAATTATTATCCGAACAAAAAATGGATGGAAAACCTTACCTGGAGCCGGTTTATCCATCAACCGAAAAATTAAAAGCCAAAAGTTTAAACGGAAGGCAAATTGGTAAATTAACGCATCAATTATTATCTCAATTATCTGAAAAAGATATTCCCGAAAATATACCTGATTATTTGCAGAAAGAATTAAAATTGATTAATCGCTATAAAGCTTTTTGCGATATTCATTTTCCAAAAAATTTGGATGATTACAACGCCGCTCTCAAACGTTTAAAATTTGAAGAACTTTTTATTGCTCAGGTTCGGCTAAATATTACGCGCATCAATCGCCACCGCCACAGCAAGGGAATTTTGTTTGAAAAAGTTGGAGAAAACTTCAATAATTTTTATGCCAATTATTTGCCATTTAATTTAACGAACGCACAAAAAAGAGTGCTGAAAGAAATCAGAACCGACACTGCGCGTGGACATCAAATGAACCGTTTATTGCAGGGCGATGTGGGCAGCGGAAAAACAATTGTTGCATTGCTGAGCATGTTGATTGCTGCAGACAACGGTTATCAAAGTTGCTTGATGGCGCCAACGGAAATTCTTGCGCAGCAACATTTCAACAGTTTAAAAAATTTGTTGAAAGGTATGCCGCTGCAAATTGCTTTGCTTACCGGCAGCACAAAAGCAAAAGAACGCAAACAAATTTTACATGGTTTAATTGATGATTCTTTGCACATGATTGTTGGCACGCACGCCATAATTGAAGACGTGGTTGAATTTAAAAATCTTGGTTTGGCAATTGTTGATGAACAGCATCGTTTTGGTGTTGCGCAACGCGCAAAACTTTGGACAAAAGCAAAAACGCCGCCGCACATTTTAGTGATGACAGCAACGCCGATTCCGCGAACGCTTGCTATGACTGCTTATGGCGATTTGGATTACAGCGTGATGGATGAAATGCCGCCCGGCAGAAAACCGGTTACAACAGTGCATCGCAGCGAAATGCTTCGCGCCAAAGCGATGGATTTTATAAAAACAGAAATTGAAAAAGGAAGACAAGCGTATATAATTTATCCGTTAATTGAAGAAAGCGAAAAATTAAGTTATGAAGATTTAATGCAAGGTTACGAACAGATGAAAAGTTTTTTTCCTGAACCAAAATATAAAATCAGCATGGTGCATGGCAGAATGAGTTCGGAGCAAAAAGAAATAAACATGAAACGCTTTGCAAAAAATGATACACAAATTATGGTTAGCACAACGGTTATTGAAGTTGGCGTTGATATTCCAAATGCAAGTGTTATGGTTGTGGAAAGTGCGGAAAAATTTGGATTATCTCAATTACATCAATTACGCGGAAGAGTTGGCAGAGGAAGCGAAAAAAGTTTTTGCATACTTTTAACCGCAACAAAACTTGGCAACGAAGCAAGAGAACGTATTAAAATTATGTGCACAACAAACGATGGCTTTAAAATTGCGGAAAAAGATTTGGAATTGCGTGGTCCCGGCGATATTGAAGGCACAAAACAAAGTGGTGTTTTAAACTTTAAGCTGGCGAGTTTGGTCAATGATAAAAACCTGCTTGAATTGGCAAGATTTAAAGCCGAACAAATAATTGAAATGGATCCGGAATTACAAAATGAAAAAAATTTGCAATTAAAAAATTTTCTTTTGTCGCAAAAAGGAAAAACCTTATGGAGCAAAATTTCTTAAATGAAAACAAGAGAAATAATTAAACTTATTGAAGCTGATGGTTGGTGTGAAATAAGGCAAAAAGGTAGTCACAAACAATATAAACATTCGGTAAAAAAGGGCTTGGTTACTATTCCAGTTCATCGGTTGTCAAACGATGTTCCGCCCGGACTTGAAAAGAGCATCTTAAAACAGGCGCAAATAAGTAAACAATAAATTTCTAATTTTACTCATTAATATTTTATGATTAAATACGCTGTTATTATTGAAAAAGCTGACGATGGCGGCTATGGCGCTTACGTGCCCGATTTGCCAGGCTGCGTGGGAATGGGCACAACGCATGAAGAAGTAATGGAAAATATTGCCGAAGCAATTCGCTTTCATTTAGAAGGAATGAAGGCGGAGGGTTTGCCAATTCCGCCACCAACATCTGAAGCAGAAAATCTTATTCTCTCTGTTGCATAAATATTGAAATAAGTTTTATACCACACATTGCTGCAAAAAATTCAGTCTTAAAAAATTTTCTTTTGTCGCAAAAAGGAAAACCTTATGGAGCAAAATTTCTTAAACAACATTTAATATCTTTCAAACGTTTTTATCGTATCTTTTAAAAAATATTTCCCTTGAAAATTTTTATTCGGTTTGTGCCTTTTTTTCTTTTATTATTTGCTTTCAAAAATCTTAAAGCGCAATATCTTGAATTTGTTGAAAACAAAGGTCAGTGGGATACTGCAGTGAAGTTTAAAGGCGATATGGGTGCAGGCGCTTTCTTTTTACAAAAAGATGGTTACAAGGTTTTATTAAATAATCCGCAGGATCTTCAAGCAATTGCAGATTATTTCGGCGGGCATCATCTTTCAAATTCAAAAACAGCCGCTAAATCTTCAGCAAATACTGGCAAATTAATTTTGCATTCGCATGCTTACGAAATGAAATTTGCAGGCGCTTCGCCCAATGTACAGATCATTCCCGAAAAACCGGAAAATACTTACAATAATTATTTTATAGGAAAAGATAAATCGAAATGGACCGGGCATTGTAATGTTTACCAGGCGATAACTTATAAAAATATTTATCCTAATATTGATGCAAGATATTATACTAATAATGGCAAAGCCACTTATGATTTAATAGTGCATCCCGGCGGAGATGTTGCAAAAATTGCACTTCAATTTAATGGCGTGGATGGACTGAATGTAAAAAATAGAAATTTAATTATAAAAAATTCAATTGGAGATGTTACAGAGTTATCTCCTGAAACTTATCAATTAGATGAAAAAGGCAAAACCAATGTAGAAACAAAATATGTTATCATTGGTAATACCGTTCGTTTTAAAGTAAGTAATTATTCAAAAAATGCAACACTGGTTATTGACCCTACTTTAATTTTTTCAACCTTTACCGGCAGTGCGGCAGATAACTGGGGTTATACTGCTACTTATGATGGGCAAGGAGATTTTTATGCAGGCGGTATTGCCTTTTCTGATGGTTACCCAACTTATGTGGGAAGTTATCAACAAAATTTTCAAGGCGGAGATAACAGTGAAAACGGCGAACCGTCAGGGTATGATGCAGCTATTATTAAATTCAGCTCAAATGGCTCCCAGCGTGTATATGCAACTTATTTAGGTGGCAGCGGAGACGAGCAGCCGCATAGTTTGGTAGTAGCAAATGATGGCAATTTAATTGTTGCCGGCAGAACGCATTCGTTGGATTTTCCTTCAACAAATAAATTTGGACCGGGAGCAACAAGTGCTATATCTAACTTTAATATATACATTACAAAATTTAATGCAGATGGAAGCGGTTTAATTGGCTCAGCTATAATTGGAGGTACAGGAATTGATGGCGTTAATATACAGCCGAAATATCCTTCAACCAATCCAGCTGCAATAAGTATTCGCAGAAATTACGGAGATGATGCAAGAAGCGAAGTTATTGTTGATGCATCCGATAATATTTACCTTGCTTCCTGCACTCAATCTGAAGATTTTCCTGTAACGCCAAATGCTTTTCAAACCAGTTTAAAAGGTTTTCAGGATGGTGTAATAATAAAAGCAACGCCTGATTTAAGCAATGTAATTTTTAGTTCTTATATTGGCGGAGATGGAGACGATGCGGCTTTTGTACTTGCTTTAAACCCAACAAATAACAATATTTATTTTGGCGGCGGAACTACAAGTATAAATTTCCCGGGCGCAATAAATACTTACAGTGGGGGAGTGTGCGATGGTTATATTGCCATTATTGATAATAATAATTATTCTCTTATTAAATCTGCTTACGAAGGAACGGGCGGAAATGATTTAGTGTATGGTGTTCAGTTTGATAAATTAGGCTTCCCCTATATTATGGGTACTACTACAGGAAGTTGGCCGATAATTAATGCTGCTTATAGTGTAGCAGCGGGTAAGCAATTCATTGCAAAATTAAAACCTGATTTAAGCGTATTTATGTATTCAACGGTTTTTGGGTCAAGTCAACCACAGGTTGATCCAAATATTTCTCCTGTTGCTTTTTTAGTTGACAGATGTGAAAATGTTTATGTTTCCGGCTGGGGCGGTGGAATAGATCCCGGTGACGGATATCCGAACTCAGGAACCGGCGGTTTACCAGTTACTTCGGGTGCAATAAAAAGTACAACGGATGGAGCGGATTTTTATTTTTTTGTTTTAAAAAAAGATGCAACAGCTCAATTATATGGAAGTTTTTTTGGGGAAACAGGAGGGCAGTTAGGCGAACATGTTGATGGTGGTACCAGCCGCTTTGATAAACAAGGTGTAATTTACCAGGGAATTTGCGCAAATTGCGAAGGTCCACCAGGAATATTTCCCGTTACTCCTGGAGTATGGAGCCAAACAAATCAAGCGTTAGCATCAGGCAGTGGTGCAGGCTGCAACATGGCTGCTGTAAAAATTGCCTTTGAATTGGCGGGCGTTGGCGCTGCAATAAGAGCAAGTATAAATGGTGTGCCCAGAGATACTTCAGGCTGTATTCCATTAACTGTAAATTTTACAGATACTTTAAACTTAGGTAAAAAATTTATTTGGAATTTTGGCGATGGAAGTCCCGATGTTACTACAATTGTTGATTCTATCAGTCATACTTATAATAATATTGGCAATTACCGTGTTCGTTTAATTTCTATTGATTCAACTACCTGCAATATTTCAGACACTGCTTACGCAACCATCCGCGCAAGAAATGATGAAGCACCGGTAGCGTTCACTCAATTAAAATTACCACCCTGCGATTCACTCAAATATCAATTTAATAATACTTCTATAGCGCCTGCAGGCAAACCTTTTAGTTCAACTTCTTTTACCTGGGATTTTGGCGATGGAACTACTTTGGTTTCCAATGCAACGAATGTTTTTCATAACTATACTTCGTCGGGAACTTATATTGTAAAATTAAATTTAACCGATACTAATTATTGCAATGCGCCCGACGCAGCAGTGGATACTTTGCGCATCGCGGTAAATGTAAAAGCACAATTTGAAACGCCGCCTTCGGGTTGTGCACCTTACGATGCTGTGTTCAATAACACTTCACTTGCCGGTCAACAATTTTTCTGGGATTTTGGTGATGGTTCAACTTCAACAGAAGTTAGCCCAACACATCCTTATCCAAATCCGGGCACTTATACAATAAACTTAATTGTAATTGATACGTCAACCTGTAATAAAACAGACAGTACAAAAACTTCAATTGTTGTAAGCGCCAAACCTACGGCTGGCTTTAGTTTTGCACCTGTAACGCCGCAGGCAAACACATTTATAAAGTTCACGAATTTCTCAACCGGCGGCAGTTTGTTTAAATGGACTTTTGGTGATGGCGATACTTTAATTACAGTACAAATTGATACCACCGTAAAACATATTTACAATAAAACAGGAACATATAATGTTTGTTTAATTGCTTATAATAATTATGGCTGTACGGATACAAGTTGTCATCCTGTTCAGGCAATTATTATACCTTTATTAGATGTTCCAAATGCATTTACACCAAACGGAGATGGCATAAATGATGCAGTATATGTAAGAGGTTTTGGCATTGATAAAATGAACTGGAAAATTTATAACAGGTGGGGCACTCAGGTGTTTCAAAGTGTAAGCCAGAATTTTGGATGGGATGGAAAATATAAAGGTATTTTACAACCGCAGGAAGTTTATACGTATGTATTAGATGTTCAATTTAGCGATGGAACAAATTATCGAAAAACAGGCGACATAACTTTGCTGCGATAGAAGAACAGGAGGCTTTATGAAAAACAAAAGATCAATTAACTACAAATATTTATTTGCAATTATTGCAATGTTTTTTTTGATGAAATTGCATGCGCAGGATTTGCACTTTTCTCAATATTTTAATGCACCATTGCTTGTAAACCCCGCCAACACCGGCTTTGCGCCCGATGTTGACTGGCGCATCGGAATAAATTATCGTAATCAGTGGGCAAGTTTAACGGCAAATCCATACAAAACAATGAGCGCCTGGGGCGATGCACAATTATTCAATAATCGTTTCGATAATGGCTGGGTTGGCATTGGCGGCGCTATTTTAAAAGATGTTGCCGGCAGCGGTGGCTTAACTTCAACGAGAGTTTTCGCATCCATCGCATATCATCAAATGTTGGGCTCGGCAAGTTTACTCAGCGGCGGTTTTAATGTAGGATTTATAAATAAAAGAATTGATCTTTCAAAACTCACTTTCGATAATCAATGGAACGGAAAATTTTTTGATGTAAATGCACCTTCGGGCGAACAATTTGCTTACACAAGCGTTGGTTATTTCGATCTACAAGCCGGATTAAATTATGCTTTATTTCCCAATGATAAAACCTATTTTAATGCAGGTTTCAGCGCATCACATATCAATCAACCGAAAGAAAGTTTTTTTTCAGATAAAATAGTGAATGCCAGGCTGGACGTGCGTTACACGCTTTTTTTAAATGGCTCTTTCAAATTAAATGATCAGTGGATCGTTAATCCAAACACTTACATTACTAAAATGGGCAATGCATGGGAAACAGTGCTTGGCATAAATGCAAATTATAATTTAAGCGGCGACGGACATACACAATTAATCGGCGGAATTTATTATCGTTTTAACGATGCTGCAATACCAATGATCGGCTTTCAGTTGGGCGATTATAAATTAACAGTTAATTACGATGCAACAACTTCTTCTTTAGGAACATACGATCAAACCAGAGGCGCTTACGAATTATCTATTATAAAAACAGGCATTTATAATTCAACAGGCAAAGCAGTAAAATGCCCAACGGTTAAATTTTAAAAAGCGCCTGCATTGCTGCAAGCGCTTCTCTTATGCAAATTATTTTTCATCATTTTCATCATCTTTGCCATCACTATTTATGGTAAAGTTATTTTTCCCCTCATAATATTTTCTGTATTTATTGGTAATTTCTTTCGATTGTTTTGTGCCGTTTATATACAGTTCTCCATCTTTCAATTCAATTTTATAAGGTTTAGTTTTATCAATTAAACCATCATTTTTCAAAGCATCCGTAAATGCTTTTATGTTTTGCATTTCCTGTTTTGCTTTTTGCATTCCGGCTTTTGCTTTCTGCATTGCTTCATCAATTTTTTGCTGAATTTTTGCTGAATCAAATTGCGCACGAAATTCTTTGCTGTTTAATTTATTTTGTAATGCCTGCATTTTTTCATTTATCTTTTGCGTATTGATTTTTGCAACTTGCTCTTTTGCTTCCTGCATTGATTTTTCCACATCAACTTTCATTTTATCCCAATCAATCTTCTGCAAAGAATTTTGTACGTCCTGATTTATTTTATTAAAATCAATTTTCGATATTGCCTCTTTCACTTCTTTATTAATTTTATCAAAGTCAATTTTTTTCAGCTCAACATTAAAGTTTTCCATTTGCTTATCGAACTCTTTCATGCTTTTATCAAATTCTTTCATATCAAATTCGTAAGCATCATTGTGCTGTAAACGGGGCTCACTGGTATCTCCGTTTGTGGAATTATTTTGGGTGGAATTGTTCGGGTTTGTTTGATAAATTTTCCATGAAGAAAAAATAACAGCACAAGCAAGCAAAGCAGCCACCACAAAGAGCTGCGGTGTTTTAAATACATGTTTCATTGTTTTTATTTTGAAGGATGAATTAATTCACGAATTAGTTCGTATTAAAAATACGATTTATTTCGTATTATGTTACAAACGTTTTTTATTTTAGAAAAATTTAACAGAAACGAATTTAGAATGTGCAGATTTGCAGATGTGCAAATGAAGAGCAAAGATTTGACTTCTTATTTTTTTACTTTTGAATTTTCATAAAATTATTTTGAATGAATGACCTGCCGGAAAAAAATATAATTACTACCGCACTTTTTAAACAATTCAAAAAAATTATTGGCGAACAATTTGTTTTTGCCGATGAAGAAAATTTGCAAAAATATGGTCACGACGAAACGGAACATTTATTGTTTTTGCCACAAATAATTTTAAAGCCACGTAGTGCGCAAGAAATAAGTGCCGTTATGCAAATCTGTAATAAAAATAAAATTCCGGTAACGCCGCGCGGTGCCGGTACCGGATTAAGTGGCGGCGCATTACCGCATTTGGGCGGTGTATTAATTTCGATGGAACGATTTAATTCAATCATTGAAGTTGATGAACGCAACTTGCAGGTTACAACAGAACCTGGTGTAATTACTGAAGTTTTACAAAACGCAGTGAAGGAAAAAAATTTATTTTATCCGCCCGACCCTGCGAGCCGCGGCTCTTGTTTTATCGGCGGAAATATTGCCGAAAATAGCGGCGGACCAAAAGCCGTAAAATACGGCGTTGTAAAAGATTATGTGCTGAATTTGGAAATAGTTTTACCCACGGGCGAAATAATTTGGACGGGCGCAAATGTTTTAAAAAATTCAACCGGTTACAATCTCACACAATTAATTGTTGGCAGCGAAGGAACTTTAGGCATTGTTACAAAAATTGTTTTGCGCCTTATTCCTTTACCAAAATTTGATTTACTTATGCTTGCTCCTTTTGCTTCGCTCGAAAAAGCCAGCGAAGCTGTGAGCGCTATATTCCGTGCGGGTTTCACGCCAAGCGCCATGGAGTTGGTGGAGATTGATGCGCTGAAAATTGTAAGCAAAATGGTGGATAGTTATGCAGTGCCTGTGAGCGATGAAATTGCCGCGCATTTAATTGTTGAAGCGGATGGAAACAATATGGATTTATTACTGAGCGATATGGAAGCTATTGCAAATTTGTTGCAGCAATTTGATTGCGGCGAAATATTTTTTGCCGATGACGCGCAGCAAAAAGCAGAGCTATGGAAGCTGCGCCGTCGTGTTGCAGAAGCCGTGAAACTGGATGGCTACACAATTGAAGAAGATACCGTTGTTCCAAGAGCAGAATTGCCAAAATTAATTCGCGGCGTAAAAGAATTAGGCAAACAATATAATTTTCATGCTGTTTGTTACGGACACGCAGGCGACGGCAATTTGCACATTCGCATAAAAAAAGAGGGAATTGAAAATAGTTACGATAATAAGGAAATGAATAAAATTTTAAGCGAGTTATTTCAATTAGTAAAAATCCTTGGCGGCACAATCAGCGGCGAGCATGGGATTGGATTAATTCAAAAAAACTTTATGAATATTGTGTTTGATGAAGCAAATCTTCGTTTAATGCGCGAAATAAAAAAAGTATTCGATCCTAACAATATTTTAAATGCCGGAAAAATTTTCGACAGTATTTAATCGTTTACGTTTGTATAAATTAAAAGAATGGTGAATAAAATAATTTTTTCAGTTTTAATTTCTGTATTTTATATTAAAAGTTTTTCTCAAAATTTGCCGCCAACTTATTCAGGTGATGATGGCAGTAAAGGGTTTAAAAAAGAAAATGTTTTTATTGGCGGCAGCTTAAGCGTGGGTTTTGCAAGTGACATTTTTAGTGTTGGCGGAAATCCTGAAATCGGCTACAGCATTGCACAATGGCTCGATGCAGGTATTGCAATAAATTTAAATTATTCTTCAGAACGTGCCGATCCTTATTACAATTATAATGTACGTACACGCAGTTTTAATTATGGCGGCGGCATATTTATTCGTGCTTATCCTGTGAGATTTTTATTTCTTGAATTGCAACCTGAAGAAAATTGGATTCACCAAACACAGAAAGATTTTAATTCGGGATTACAAGGAAGTATAACTGTTAATTCCACAAGTCTTATCGGCGGTATTGGTTATACGCAGCGCATTGTGGGGCAGGCGAGTTTTTATACTTTAATAGGAATTGATTTGCTCAATAATATTTATTCGCCTTACAGAGATTATAATGGCGCAGTTGTTCCTATTATCCGCGCAGGTTTTGATTTTTATCTGCATCCCAGCCGGCGAAAATAGCATCGGGTGTTTCATAGATCATTAATGTTTTGCGCCAATCATCGTACAAAAAACCTTGCGTTTGCATTTGATTGATATGACCAATCAATAAATTATAATATCCTGCGGAATTGAGCAGAATAATTTTTTTATCATGAATGGTTAAATTATTCCATGTAACTATTTCAAACATTTCATCCAACGTGCCGGTGCCGCCGGGTAAAATAATTGCAGCATCGCATAAATCGTACATCATTTTTTTTCGCACATGCATGTCAGCAACAACATGCAAAATTGTAAGTCCTTCATGCTGAAGCTCGCGGCTGTTAAGCATTTCAGGGATTACGCCAATTACCTTACCTTTATTTTCAAGCACTGCATTTGCAACAATTCCCATCAATCCGCCCATGCCGCCGCCATAAATTAAAGTGATGTTTTGTTGTGCAATTAATATTCCTACTTCTTTCGCATGCTGCGCATACAATGGATCATTACCGATTTTCGAGCCGCAAAAAACTGCAACGGAATTAAACATATTTTTTTTCAAAAGCAATATTAAAAGTGTTTACTTAAATTGAAATTAGTTTTTCAGATATTTGTTCATAATTAATTTTTAATTGCGTTATTTTAGATAGTATTTTTTTGGTTGACAAGCAAATGAACTGTTATCAACTGCTGTTGTGTCACTCACTTGTACGTCAACAATTCTATGCAGCTAATTTACCGGTACAAAAAAAAATTAACCCGCCACAAAAAGTATGCAGCCGTCACTATTATTTTCATTAATTCTTTTATACTTTTTAGTGTTACTCGGAGTTGCTTGGTACACCAGCCGCAACAGTAATAACGAATCTTTTTTTATCGGCAACCGCCGCAGCAACTGGATGCTGGTTGCTTTTGGAATGATAGGCACTTCTTTAAGCGGTGTAACTTTTATAAGCGTGCCCGGAACCGTTGGTACAAGCGGCTTTGGCTACTTTCAGGTAGTGATTGGTTATTTTATTGGTTATTTTATTGTGGCATTTATTTTATTGCCCTTATACTATAAACTGCATCTTACCTCCATTTATTATTATTTGCAAAAAAGGTTTGGGTTAATTGCTTATAAAACAGGTTCTTTATTTTTTATTATTTCAAGAATACTCGGCGCAACAGCAAGATTATATTTAGTGATTAACGTGTTACAAATTTTTATACTCGATAATATGAACGTTCCTTTTTGGCTAACAACGTTTGTTATTTTATTAATGATTCTTTTATACACTTTTGAAGGTGGCGTAAAAACAATTGTTTTCACTGATACTTTACAAACAACTTTCATGCTTTTCGGATTAATTGTTTGCATCGTTTTTATTATGCATCACCTGCATTTTTCTTTCAACCAAACAATGAATATTTTAAATGAAAAAAACTATACTAAAATTATAAACACCGATGTAAACAGCACAAGTTTTTGGCTGAAATCGATACTGGGCGGCGCTTTCATAACCGTTGGTATGACCGGGCTTGACCAAGAAATGATGCAAAAAAATATAAGTGTAAAAAATTTAAAAGATTCACAAAAAAACATGCTAACATTCAGTGCAGTAATGGTGCTTGTAAATTTTTTATTCTTATTTCTTGGCGGATTATTATACTTATTTGCACAATCAAAAAATATCACAACAAAGGGCGATGATCTTTTTCCGGCAATTGCATTACATTTTTTGCCGCCTTATGTTTCCATCATTTTTATTATTGGTTTAATATCGGCATTATTTCCCAGTGCAGACGGCGCTTTAACTGCGTTAACCTCTTCTTTTTGTATTGACATTTTAGGATTGAAAAGAAATAAATTAATGAAAGAACAGCAAAAGAAAAAAACCAGAATGATAGTGCATATAATTTTTGCTGTTGTATTTTTTATTTGTGTGATGATTTTTAAATTAATCAATGATAAATCTATCATCAATATAATTTTAAAAATTGCCGGATATACTTATGGCCCATTATTAGGTTTATTTACATTCGGCATTCTTACAAAAAGAGTTTTACAGCAAGGTTATGCAGTATTAATTGTTTGCCTCGCCGCACCTGTTATTTGTTTTGTAATTAGCGAAAATGCAGCAAATTGGTTTGGCGGTTTTCAAATAGGCATTGAATTATTAATATTAAATGGCTTATTTACTTTTATTGGTTTGTGGATGATTTCAAAAAAAGAAGTTGCATAAATTCTATTTTCAATTCACGAATTCTAATAAACAAGATCTTCATAAGCGGCTTGCAATTCGCTGTACGAATGCGTATCGCCGGCAAGTTTTGCTGCGTTCATTCCTTTTTCATAGCAATTAATGGCAAGTTTTTCTTCTCCATTTCTTTCAAGCAGTTTTGCTAAATGGTAATAGGAGCCAACATAATCAGGCGAATCATTTAATATTTCTTCAAATAATTTTTTTGCTTTTTCATCATCGTTTGCTTTAATGTATTCCAATGCCAGTGCATGACGCAGAAAATTATCTTTCGGATTCGCCTGCAAATAATTAAGTAATTTTTCAATTCTGTTCATAAAAAAATCTTTCTAAAAAACATTAGTTAATTGCAATATATAAAAATTCTATTTCTGCCTTAGCGTCATAATTTTAAATTAGGTATTTGTTTTGATAGTACTTTTGAAATCTTAAAAAAACTATCATGAAAACAGGAACCCTTACTTTAATAGTTATTCTTGCCATTGTTTTACTTTTTGGCGGATGCGCATGCACACGCTACAATAGTTTGGTAACAAGCGATCAAAGCGTGCAAACTGCATGGAGTAATGTGGAAACAAATTACCAGCGCAGAACCGATTTATATAACAGTGTTATTAAAACGATTGAAGGTTCTGCAAATTTTGAAAAATCAACTTTAACTGCAGTAATTAATGCGCGTGCACAGGCAACAAGCGTGCATGTTGATATTAACGATTCGGCATCTTTAGCTCGTTATCAGGCAGCGCAAAACCAGTTGCAGGGCGCATTTAGCAGGTTGATAGCCGTTTCAGAAGCTTATCCACAACTGCAAACAACAAAAGCTTTTCAAGATTTTCAGGCTCAAATTGAAGGCACAGAAAATCGCATTAATATTGCACGCCGCGATTTTAACACTACTGTGCAGAGTTATAATTTGCAAGTAAAAACTTTTCCGGGAAATTTATTTGCAGGTATGTTTGGCTTTCATGTAAGAGGTTATTTTAAAGCTAATCCGGGCACAGAAAATCCGCCTGATATTAATTTCAACATTAAGTAAACCCGATGTTTTCAATCTTCAAAAAAAAACTTCCTCAATTTTTTTCTTCTGAAGAGCAGCAAAAAATTGTAGAAGCCATTCGCAATGCAGAACAGCGTACCAGTGGCGAAATTCGTGTGTACGTAGAAAGTAAATGCCGTTTTGTTGATGCAATTGACCGCGCCGCAGAAATTTTTTATGGATTGAAAATGGAAGCCACCGCAGAGCGAAACGCAGTGCTGGTGTACGTTGCAATGAAACACAGACAATTTGCCGTTTTTGCTGATGAAGGCATTTATAAAAAAGCAGACGCTGATTTTTGGAAAGAAAAATTGCAAATAATGCTGGCACATTTCAACAAAGAAAATTATGCTGATGGAATTACAACACTTATAAAAGAAATTGGCGAAGCGCTGGCTTATCATTTTCCCTATCAGGCAGATATTGATAAAAATGAATTACCTGATGAAATTGTTTTTGGAAAATAATTAATCACAAGTCCCGCGCAATCGGGGCTTTTTTACTTGTACAATGAAGCGAATTTTTTTTCTAATTATTCTTACATTTTTTTCTGCCATTGTTTTTGCGCAAAATGTTTTGCCAAAACCAAATCCGCCGCGTTTGGTGGTAGATAATGCAAATATTTTATCTCCCGAACAACGCAATATTTTAGAGGCAAAGTTAGATGCGCTGGACGATAGCACTTCCAATCAAATTGCAATTGTTACCATTCCTACACTTGGCGATTACGCGATTGAAGATTATGCAAATAAGTTATTTCGTGAATGGGGAATCGGTAATAAAAAAAATAATAACGGCATATTAATTCTTGTTGCTTCAAACGACAGAAAAGTTAGAATTGAAGTAGGATACGGATTAGAAGGTGCAATTCCTGATATTACTGCAAACGATATAATACAAAATGATATAACGCCTAATTTTAAAGAAGGAAATTATTATCACGGATTGGATCAGGCGATAGAATCGCTGGGCAAAGCAGCAACGGGCGAATATAAAGTGGCAAAGCAAGCAGACGATAATTCAAGTGCGAGCGGAAGCTCGGTGCTTGGGTTTATAATTATTCTTATTGTTATTTTGATAATCATCGGCAGAAGTGGCCGTGGCGGCGGTGGCATGATGAGCAGAAGAGGTTCCGGCGGATGGTTTTGGCCACTGTTACTTAGCAATTTGGGCGGCGGCGGCAGAGGTTTCGGTGGTGGTGGATTTGGAGGAGGAGGTTTTGGCGGCGGTGGTGGCGGATTTGGCGGTTTTGGTGGTGGCAGCAGCGGCGGCGGCGGCGCAAGTGGGGGATGGTAATTTTTGTTTGATTAATCGTTAATAGTTATTTGATTAATCGTTAATAGTTAATCGTTAATCGTTAATCGTTAATAGTTAATCGTTAATCGTTAATAGTTAATAGTTAATCGTTAATCGTTAATCGTTAATCGTTAATAGTTAATAGTTAATAGGATTTTCATACACAACTCAAAATTCGTGTTCATTATAAAAATTTTAATTTTTAATTCGCCATTCTCCGTTCTCCATTCCCAAATTTGCATTTACTAATTTTGAAGTAATTGCAATTTTTATGTTTTCTTTTCTCCGTCAAATCACCACAGAAACAATTCTTCGTCACAGTAAAAAATCAGAACAAGATTTATCGCGTTATCAATTTGCAAAAGCATTTCGCGAATTAAAAATTACTGTTGTTCGATTATTGAAAGATGTTGTGCTGATGTGCATGGGAATTGCATCAGCTGCATTTGGATTGGAAAGTTTTTTACTTCCCAATAAATTTATTGATGGCGGCGTAACCGGCA
Organism: Chitinophagaceae bacterium; assembly: GCA_051004255.1. Lineage (GTDB taxonomy): Bacteria > Bacteroidota > Bacteroidia > Chitinophagales > Chitinophagaceae > JBPCKN01. The sequence goes on from JBPCKN010000002.1 coordinate 497,634, forward strand.
TTTCTTTGTTAACAAGTGAAATAACATCCATTCATCTTTCCGTTTTATTGGTGATAATTAATCTACCTTTTGTAGTGCTCGGTTTTAAAGTTATCGGAAAACAGTTTGCAATTAAAACAGCAATTTCTATTGTTGCACTTGCTGTGTGCATTGCTACCATTCATTTTCCCGAAATAACACACGATAAATTATTAGTTGCAGTTTTTGGCGGATTTTTTCTTGGCGCAGGCATCGGACTTTCTATACGCGGCGGCTCTGTGCTTGATGGTACAGAAGTCTTAGCTATTTTTCTTAGTCGAAAGTTGCGTACAACAGTTGGAGATTTTATTATCATTTTTAATGTGATTATTTTTTCGGCTGCCGCATATTTTCTTCCGATTGAATCTGCTTTGTATTCTATGATAACTTATTTAGCTGCATCTAAAACGCTCAATTTTGTTATTGAAGGAATTGAAGAATATACCGGCATTACCATCATCTCATCACATAGTGAAGAGATAAGGCAAATGATAATTAATGAACTGGGAAGAGGCGTTACAGTTTATAAAGGGAAAGGTGGTTATGGCAAACGAGGTGCTACAACTGAAATTGATATAATTTATACAATTATTACACGGCTTGAAGTAAGCAAATTAAATACAGAAATAGAAAAAATTGATTCAAATGCTTTTGTGGTAACCAGCAGCGTGAAAGATACCAAAGGTGGTATTATAAAAAAAAGACCATTAGATCATTAAAATTATTGCATGAATTATTTGCTACAATTAGAAAAATAAAAAAATTATGCCAACCGTACTCATCACCGGCGGAACAGGAATGATTGGAAGAAGATTATCGCAAATGCTGATGGAGAAAGGCATTGAAGTGATTGTATTAACAAGAGATAATTCAAAAACAAAAAGTCAAAATTCAAAAAATTTATTATCTGATAAAGAAAATACTTCAGCTATTTCTTATGCGCATTGGGATGTCGAAAAAAAATTGATTGATAAAAATGCAATTGAAAAAGCAGATTTTATAATTCATCTCGCAGGCGCCGGCGTTGCTGAAAAAAAATGGACAAAAAAACGCAAAAAAGAAATTATTGAGAGCCGGACTAAAAGCAGTGCATTAATTGTTGACGCATTAAAAGAAAATTCAAATAAAGTAAAAGCAGTTGTGAGCGCTTCTGCAATTGGATGGTATGGCGCTGATACAATTGAAAGTTTACAAAACGGATTTACAGAAGATGCGCCTGCTGCAAACGATTTTTTAGGAACAACCTGCAAACTATGGGAACAGAGTATTGAATCTGTTACAGTATTAAACAAACGTTTGATTAAATTAAGAACAGGCATTGTTTTGAGTAACGATGGCGGCGCTTTTACAGAATTTAAAAAACCGCTGAAAGCCGGTGTTGCAGCCATCCTTGGCAGTGGCAAACAAATAATTAGCTGGATACATATTGATGATATTTGTCATATGTACCTGCATGCAATTGAAAACGAAAATTTAAATGGCGTGTATAATGCGGTTGCGCCTAACCCTGTAACTAATAAAAATTTCATACTGCAATTAGCGAAGCTGGTTAAAAACAAATCGTTTATTGCAGTGCATATTCCAAAGTTTATTTTAAAATTAATGCTCGGGGAACTGAGCATTGAAGTATTAAAAAGCACAACAATTAATGCATCAAAAATAAGAGCGGCGGGCTTTACATTTTTATATCCTTCAATTGAATCTGCCTTGCAGCAATTGTGTGCAAAAGAAAGTTTACAACATCAACAATAAACTAATGTTTTTTACAAATTAATTTTATTCATCTGTTATTTATAAATTGCTGTTTGCGGATGAAAAGTTTGCCACGAATGCCAGAATTCCTGATAAGATTGAACAAATGATAATTGCTTACCTTTTAATTTTCCATCAATACAATTTCCATTTATATTCCATACAGAATTTGTTTGTTTATCCCGCAGCAATTCATCATTTGCATCATAAATAAAATTTAAAATATTATTATCTACAGTTCTGTTCAGCACATAAAATGTTTTTTCATTATTTGCCACCACAAGCAATAATGGAGTTGAAGCAAAACTATCTTCAATCATTTTTTTCTTCGCAAGAACATTCCAGTCGTATGCTTTTTCTTTACCGTTTATTTTAGCGCCAATAACCCACGATTTCATTTTCCAGGAAGCGCTGACACGCTTTTCCAGACTGCTTTTCAGCGTATCTTCATCATAACCTTTTAAGTCAGCATATTGTTTTTTGTAATTGCTGTCAGGCTGTAAAATTAAACTATTAGGATGCAGCGTCAGCCAGTCTTCCAGCAGCATTTGTGCAGATGGAATTTCTATAAGCGATGTGCCTTTCATCGGTCCTGTAATTTCTGTGCCTGTCTCTTGCCGCCACCAGCTTTTTGTTGCAACATCTTCAAACATTGCATTAAAATGATCCATGCCAACTAATCGAAATTGCTCATATTTTCCATTTACAAACGGGCTGTAAACGCGGCCTGTTCTGCAAACCGTGCAATAAGTAACCATAATAGGTTGTTGCGCAATTGTATCTTTTATCTGATGATGATAACCAATATTTCAATCGGATAAGCTTTCGCTTCGCCGCCGATGGCAACGCCAATAATTAATTTGTTTTTATTGGCAGTGTCAGTTGTACTGTTTGAAAATAATTTTTCTTTAGGTTGATAAAACATTTTATCAGCCGAGAAACGAAAATTAAATGCATATGCAACAGCGCCGTAAATTGGTAAAACCAGTATCAGCATTATCTTTTGCCAAGATTTTCCATTTTTTAAATAATGAAATAAAGAAGGAATAATAATGATAATTGCAATTAACCGCATCACCAAATATTATTATTAATAAAATAAGCTATGGTAATTGTATTGCTTTGCTGGCTGCCGGGAAAGGCATTATAAAATAAACTTTAAGTATTCAATTGTTATCATGAATATTAATCCGGTAATTAACAAAAAACTTTTTTGCATTTGCGGATTTAATTAAATTAATCAGAAATATAAAATGTTTACTGAAAAATAATATAAATGATTAGAATTATTTTTACTCAATTAATTTTAAATTTTAATCTGATTTTTTTAAAAATCCTGAACTGAAAGCAAAATATTTATACCTGCATTAATTGTGTTTTCATTACAATTGTTTTTCAATAATAATTTCAAAGATGAATTTTATTTTTTTAAATTTTTTTAATGCAATAATTTTATAAATTCAACTTTCAAAATTTTAATAACTAACGATTTAAGCATGAAAAATAATCAAGAAGAAAATTCAATTCAAAACAATTCGCGGCGCTCTTTTCTGCGAAATGGCGTTATGGCTGCTGCCGGTTTTTATATTATTCCGCGTCATGTAATGGGCAAAGGGTTTGTTGCACCAAGCGATAAATTAACCATTGCAAGCATTGGCATTGGCGGCAAAGGCGGCGACGATATAAATCATTTCTATAAAACCGGAAAAGCAAATATTGCTTATTTATGTGATGTTGACGACAGGCAGGCTGTTGATAGCCGTAAGCTGCTTCCGCAGGCGAAATACTATAAAGACTTTCGTGAGATGCTTGATAAAGAACATAAATCAATTGATGCAGTTTCTGTTTCAACGCCCGATCACACACATGCTGTGGCGGCAATGGCTGCAATGCAATTAGGTAAACATGTGTACGTACAAAAACCACTCACGCATGATATTTATGAAGCGCGCATGCTAACAAAAGCGGCGCATCGTTATAAAGTTGTTACGCAAATGGGTAACCAGGGCGCTTCGGGCGACGGCGTAAGACAATTAATAGATTGGTATAAAGCAGGTATTATTGGTGATGTGCATACTATTTATTGTTTTACTGACAGACCGGTTTGGCCACAAGGAGTACCGCGGCCGAAAGACCAATCACCAATTCCCGCAGAATTAAATTGGGATCTCTGGTTAGGCACGGCGCCGCAAAAAAATTATTTCGATGGTGTACTGCCATTCAACTGGCGTGGCTGGTGGGATTATGGTACAGGCGCTCTTGGCGATATGGGTTGCCATATAATTGCTCCTGCTTTTCAGGTGCTTAATTTAGGCTATCCTGTTTCTGCAGAATGCAGTGTAGCTACAAGATATGTTGAGCCTTGGGTAAAAGCTTATTATCCTGAAAGCGGTCCCGTTTCTTCCCATATTATTTTAACTTTTAAAGGTGAAAAAGGCAAGCCCGATGTGAAATTGCATTGGATGGATGGCGGCATTCAACCGGAAAGGCCCGAAGAATTAGGCGCAAATGAAATGATGGGCGAAGGCAGCAATGCCACCTTATTTTATGGCACTAAAGGAAAAATGATGTGCGCAACTTATGGCGCAGATCCAAAATTATTACCAATTTCAAAAACACAACAAGTGCAGGTGCCGCAAACTATTGCACGAGTACCGGGCAGTGCCGAAGGTCATTATGGAGCATGGATAGATGCTGCAATTGCGGGTTATGGCAGCGACCAGGCAAAAAATTTAAGCTCGCGTTTCGATCTTGCAGGTCCTTTAACTGAAAGCGTTTTAATGGGCAACCTCGCTATTCGCAGTTACGACATACGCAAACTAAGACCTAATACTACCGATGAATATGATTATCCGGGGAAATTTATTAAATTACTTTGGGACGGAGAAAATATGAAGATCACAAATTTTGATGATGCCAATCAATTTGTAAAACGCACTTACAGAGACGGCTGGAGTTTGAATGTATAATTAAACTACATTTTTTTCATCTTAATATCAAAAAAAAACCTCTTAAAAAAAGAGGTTTTTTTAGTACTATTGTTTTCTAACTTTTTGTTTTTAAACTTCAGTAATAAAAACAAATCTTAAAGCGGGTTTTTATAATTTAGCGGCTAAATTTCCCTGCATGCAGTTAGATGATCAAGAATTATTAAACCAGTTTAGGCAAGAAAGTACAAAAGAGCGGGCGTTTACGGCAATCATAAAAAAATATCAGGAAAAATTATATTGGCATATTAGAAGAATGGTAGTTGACCATGACGATGCGAACGATGTGTTACAAAATATGTTTATTAAAGTTTGGAACGCGCTGGCAAATTTTAGAGAGGATAGTCAATTATACACATGGCTTTATCGCATCGCAACCAACGAAGCGCTTACTTTTTTAGAACAACAGAAAAAAAGAGCTTCAGTAAGCTTCAGTGATGTAGAAACAGGATTATCGAATAAAGTAAAAGCAGATACTAACTTTGATGCAAATAAATTAGAGTGGAAACTTCAGTTAGCAATTCAACAGTTACCTGAAAAGCAAAGATTGGTTTTTAATTTACGATATTACGATGAAATGCCTTATGAGGAAATGAGCCGCGTTTTAGAAACAAGTGAAGGAGCTTTAAAAGCAAGCTACCATCATGCAGCCAAGAAGATCGAAGAGTTTGTTAAAAATAATTAAACTAAAATCAGTTATAGTAGTCAAAAAAAATATTGATGGAATTAAGAGAAGATATATTAAACGAGATCAACCAAATAAGCCCTCTCGTTGCAAATATCGGCAATAAAAATCCTTATTATTTGCCTGTGAATTATTTTGATAATCTTTCGGAAGAAATATTGCAAATAATAAAAGCTACCGATTCTTTTCAATCAATCAATATGCCTTACCAAATTCCGGCGGGTTATTTTGATGGGTTGGCAAATAATATTCTTTCAAAAATAAAATTAACTAACAATACTATTTCAACTAATGAAATAGCCGATGAATTGGCAACTGTTGCACCGTTTTTAAACACCATCAATAAAACCAATATTTATCATGTTCCTGAAAATTATTTTGAAACATTTACAGTAAATGCTGCGTTTAAAAAACCTGCAAAAATTATCAACTTTACAAACCGCAATCGTAAATGGTTTGCATATGCGGCTGCGGCTGTGGTAACAGGTATAATTGCTATAAGCATTTTGTTTTTTAACCGTAATAATGAAACAAACCCTTACGCACAAATAAACAAGATTAATATAAGTGCAGATATTTCCAAACTTACTGATGATGAAATAAATAATTATTTAAGCGCTTCTACTTCGGGCGGTGATTTTATTAATGATCATGACAGCGATGATAATCAGGATGTCCAGGATTATCTTAATAATGCGAGTGATGAAGAAATACAGCAATACCTTAATGAAACTAAGAACCCTGGTGAAAAAATTCCGAAGAAAATATAAATTTATTTTGAGATGAAAAAAATTGTATCTATATTGATTTTTTTATTTCTTCATTATTTTTGTATTGCGCAATCTGACCCGGAAACAGACAGAATAGAAGCAATTAAAATGGCTTTTGTTACAAAAGAATTAAATCTTAATCCCCAGGAAGCAGAAAAATTTTGGCCGGTTTATAATAGTTATACTAATGAGATAAATCAGGCCAGGCAGCAATATCCGAACGATGTAGTTTCTTATGAAGACAAAGTTGTAAGCATACAAAGAAAATATCAGGGCCAGTTTAAAAAAGTGTTGAATAATAACGATAGAGTTAATAAAGTTTTTACAAGTGAAAATAATTATAGAAATTTATTACGGAATGAACTACAGCGAAGGCAACAAATGAAGCAAATGCAAAACAGACCACAACAGAACAGACCACAACAGAACAGACAGCAACAAAACAGGCCTCCAAAGCAAAGGCCACCTCAACAATAACATTAAGCGGCTTAGTAAAACTAGGTGTTTTTCATAGGTTAGCAACGGCCAGCTCTTTCCAGGGCGGGCCTTTTTTTATGATTACAAAATTTATAATTAAAAAAATCAGAAATTATAAACCGCAGTTTTTATATCGTGATAAAACAAAAAAGTCCAGTCTTTTTCTTTGCCTTCTTTCCACCATTGTTGCCTTAATTGCATAGCTTTTTTTCCATCAAAATCATATTTAGCAACAAATTTATTTTTCATTTGCTGCAATTGTGGTGCATCATCTCCGCCAAAAAAAATTGTTTGATTATTTTCCTTAATCCAGTAAACCTGGTGATAAGGGCTGTGGGCGCCGGTAACTTCATAAGAAATAGTTTCATCAATTAAACCATTTCCGTTTAAAAAAATTACTTGTGGATTATTTTGTAAGATTGAAATTTCATCAACAATAAAAGAAGGAAAACTTTTTTCAAAAGCGAATTCTAATCCTTTTTTCTGAACATAATATTTTGCGTTTGGAAAACTTAACTGAGAATTATTTGATTCATCTTTTTTACTTATTCCGCCTGCATGATCTTTATGCAAATGCGTTAATAAAACTTTAGTTATTTGTTCGGGCTGAATATTATTTTTTTTAAGATTGGAATATATCTGCAGTTCACCTTTTTTTGAAAACCCTAATCCTGTATCCAACAACAAAATATCTTTTTGAGTGATGACAATAAACGGTTGAATTTCTACCAGCAAACTGCCTGTTGATCTGCTTTGCAACTCATCTTCATTAATATTAAATGGAATAAAAATTTTTGTTTTATCAATTGTGAATGTGCCTTCAGCAAGCGGAATAATTTGCATTCAAAAAATTAAAAATTAAAAATTCTTTACCTTCATTTTTCGTTCATAATTCATTATTCATCGTTATCTGAGCACCATTTGCCTGTCTGCATCTAATCTTACTAAAATAAAAATCAAAATTGTAAATGTAAGTAACGATGAGCCGCCATAACTTACCATTGGCAATGGAATACCAATTATAGGAAATAAGCCAACCGTCATACACACATTAACGGTAATATGAAAAAAAATAATGCTTGCAACGCTGTACGCATACACTCGGCTAAACATACTTCGCTGCCGCTCTGCAATTGCTACAATGCGAAGCAAAAGCAACATATAAATACTTAAAAAAATAAAACAACCTACAAAGCCAAAAGCTTCGCTCAAAGAAGTAAAAATAAAATCAGTATGTTGCTGAGGTACATATTTACCACGTGTTTGCGTGCCTTTCAAAAGTCCTTTCCCAAAAAGGCCGCCGGAGCCAATTGCAATTTTGCTTTGGCGCACATTATAATCGTCTGGTTTTACTACAACTCTGTCTTCAGCTAATTCTTTTTCTGCGCTTTTGTTTTGGCTGCAATCGTAATCTTTACCAACCAGGCTATAAATGCGTTGAGATTGATAGCACGCAAAAACATTATTAAAAATATAAGGCACAGCAAAGCGTTGTATGCTAACACAAACAACCCATATTGCAACAATATAAACAAGCAAATTTTGTTTCTTTTTTATTTGCTTCCGCATAAAATAAATTGTTGTGGCAGCAACCAGCGTTAGTAAAATTGCTAACGCATTCGGGTTCATTAATAAAGTGGCAACAACCAATGTACCGAAAGAAAAACCAACAATTAATATCCAGCCGGGCAAGCCTTCTCGGTACATCACAATAAAAAAACATAGGTAAACTAAAGCAAGCCCGTCTTCATGCTGAAAATGAGAAAGCAGCGCGGGCAGCAATGCAATTGCAGCAGCAATAATTTGCGATTGCGTTTTTGAAAAATCTGTTTCTTGTCTTGATAAATATTTAGCCAACGCAAGAGCAGCAAATATTTTGCAAAGTTCCGCGGGTTGTAAATTAAATCCGCCGCCAAGTGGTATCCAGCTTTTTGAGCCGTTAATGCTTCTGCCAATTACGAAGGTTAGCAGCATTAAAATAATTCCAAATAAATAAAGAAGGTTTGCAAAAGCAGTGTAAAGCTTGCTATCGCTCAATAAAATAAATGTTGCCACAATTACACAAATGCCTGTAAAAAATAATTGTTTACTGTAATTGGTTTGACCTTTTATGAATGAAGTGAAAACATTAACGTCAGGATTATATTCCACAATAAAAATGCAGAGAATGCCGGTGCAAACCAAAATGGCATACAATAAGATCACCATCCAATCTATGCCTTTCGATATTGAATTGCTTTGATTCATTATACCAATTGCTGAATGATTTTTTTTGTAAACTTTTTTTTCTCAGTGGTTAAAACTGCTTGTGGAAAACTTCGTTGAGTTTTTTGCGAATCTTTTGCAGGCTTGTGTTTTATTGAATCGTTGAATTTATTTTTTATTGAATCTTTAAAATTAATATTAGGTTTCGCATTTTGTGTAGACTGAAATTTTTTTGCATTAATTGTATCCTTTTTTTCTTTTTGCTTTTTGATTGATTGTAAGCTATCCAGCACATAAAGCGAATCCATTGCATGTTGCATTCTTTCCGGTATTAAATTCTTTTTAGCAATCGTTTCAATCAAATCTTTTCTGTCTTGTTCAGGAATCGAATCCTTCAAATATTTTTCAATCATCAAGCTCGCAATTGGCGCTGCAGATTCTGCGCCGAAGCCTGCATTTTCGCACATTACAGCAATTGCAATTTTTGGATTATTTCTCGGTGCAAACGCTCCAAAAAAAGCATGATCTTTTTGTTTTATTCCATGATAACTATTTTCTACAGTTCCTGTTTTTCCGCACACAACAACTCCAGGAACTTCAGCAGCAGCGCCGGTCCCAAACTCCATTGTACCCTGCATCCCATCATGCACAATTTCATACACTGCATCGGGCACATCTAAAGTTCTGTGTTTTATTTTGTAATTATTCAGCAATCCATATTCATCTCCTCCTTCAATACTATCAACTAAATGAGGCGTATAATACCAGCCTTTATTTGCAATAATTGCCATTACATTGGCGAGTTGCGCAAGAGTGGTTTGCACTTCGCCCTGCCCGATTGCATTTGAAATAATATTGCAGGAAACCCAGCGCGGACCGAAAATTTTATCGTAATATTTTGGCACCGGAATATTTCCTTTTTGTTCCGATGGAATATCAACACCTAACTTGTTTCCTAACCCGAATGAATAAGCATATTTATTAAAATTATTAAGTGCACTGTCATGGCTGGGAAATTTTGGATTATCTATTATTCTGCGGTAAGACACTGCAAAATAAGAGTTGCAGGAATGAGCAATAGCACCGCGCACATTAAAAGTTCCGGGCGCATGACAACCCATTCTGCGGCCGCAGCCATAATAAGCGCCGGGACAATAAACCGTCATTTTATCATCAATATCTCCTTCGGTTAAGGCAACAATACCAACCATAGTTTTAAATGTTGAACCGGGCGAATACATCGCATTAACCGCGCGATTAATAAGCGGCAACCTCGGATCAGTGTATAGTTCAGAAAAATGCTTGCTTCTTTGAGAGCCGGTTAAAAGATTTGGGTTGTAAGTCGGGCTGCTTATCATGCATAAAACTCCGCCGGTGCGCGGATCAATTGCAACAATACTTCCAACCTTATTATTCATTAATTTTTCACCTAATTGTTGCAGCTCAACATCTAAACTTAAATACAAATTTTTTCCGGCAACTGCGGCTGTATCAAAAGCGCCGTTTTCGTATTTTCCCTGTATGCGGCTGCGGTTATCTCTTATGTAACGCTGCACGCCGCGCTGACCCATCAGTACTTTTTCGTAGCTGCGCTCAAGCCCCGTCATTCCTGCATAATCGCCCATTTCATAACCTTCCGTTTTATGTTTTTTTAAGAAGTTGGAATCTACTTCTGCTAAATATCCCAATACATTTGCGGCGGCATTGTAAGGATAAGATCTTATCGGTCTTTCATTCAAAACAAAACCTGGAAATTTGTACATGTTTTCATTTAATCTTGCAAATAATTCATCATTTAATAAAGGTTCAAATACGCTGGGTTTATAACTTGTATTTTTTATAATTGCATTAATAATTCGTTTTTTAAATTCTGTAGTATCAATTCCAAGAATATTACACAGCGTTAATGTATCGGTATTTTTTATTTCGCCGGGTGTAACCACCAGATCGTACATAATATTATTTTCAAGAATAGCTTTTTTTGTACGATCATAAATAATTCCGCGATCAGGATAAACTACTTTGCGATAAATGGCATTATTTTCCGCCTGCAGTTTATAGCTGGATGAAAATATTTGCAGATGCAATAATTGTACAAGGATGATTAAGAAAATAGCAACAAAAATTATTTGGATAATTCTGCTGCGGTTCTGATTATTTACCAGCATTGATTGAATGAAATTAAAAACTCTTTACTGCAAAGTTGCAGATTGTAAGAAGACAAATGGCAAACTGTAAAATAAAAATTTTTAGAGTTGATAGAAGTCTTTTTTAGAAAAGAAATAATTTATAAGATTGATTTATATGTTCAGATTTTTTAAATATTTTACATCTGCTTCTGCGCTTTGTAAAGGAGTGCTGTTATCGAAGCGCTCCTGTTCAACAATATAATATCTTACTCCATTATCTTTTGCTGTGCGTAAAATAGCAGCAAAATCAATTGACCCTTCGCCTACAATGCAAGAAGCATCTTCTTCTTTCGGATCAGCATTTTTCATTCTGTCTTTTATATGGCATAATTTAAAACGATCGTTATATTGTTTCAAATATTTTTTAGGATCGGCTCCTGCGGTTATTACCCAATAAATATCCATTTCGTAAACAACTAAATTTTTATCAGTGTTTGCTAATAAAATATCCATTGGTATTTGATCTGATACCGGTTTAAAAATTGCATCGTGATTGTGGTACCCGAAACGCAAACCATTGGATTTACAAATTTCTCCGCAGGCATTAAATCTATCTGCAAGCTTTTTAAAATCATCAACAGATTTTGCATTGCTTTCTGACGGGCTGATCAAAAATTTGAGACCGGCTTTTGCCGCATCTTCTGCTTTTGCTTTAAAACTATCTTTATAAATATCATTACAGTGGCTTGAAACGGCTGTCATTCCCAAACCATCAACGTATTTTTTAAATTCCATTGGCTTCATTCCCCAAAACATTCCCTGATCTCCTTCAAAACTTTCTATTTGCGTATAACCAAAAGAAGCTACTTGTTTCAAAACATTTTTTGGATCTTTAGCCATATCTTCTTTTACCGTCCATAATTGCAATCCAACATTTAGTAATTTGCTTTTTCCATTTGCTGCAAAAGCATTCTTTGCAAAAACACTTCCTGCAGCAAATAAGCCGGTAGTCTGCAAAAATTTTCTTCTGTTATAAGGCATGTGATTAATTTGTTAATTTGGAGATTTGTTAATTTGGAGATATGATGATTTGAAAATTAAAATGAAAAAACCTAATTTAATTCACATCGTATTTCGTACTTCATAACATCGTACATAAAATTATGTTGCCCAGGCTTTGTCGCCTTTTTTATATGGGATGCAGCCTTCATATCTGCCTGGCACTGCAACATAACGTAAAGCCTTTGTGGCGCCGGGTTCTGAAGTAAAATAACCCCACAGCGTTAACTGTTTCATCATACTAAAATAATGTGTTGGGTCAGTTTCTTTTTTACTTTTCTGATAATTTTTTGCTTCATTATCCAATTGCACTAAAAGATCATGTTTTTGAGTTGCATCAAGGCTCATGAAATCTTTATCATATTTCTTTTTGGTTGCATCGTTCAGTTTACCAATTCCATCAGTAAAAATTTGCTGATCATTTGGCTCGTAACAATCTGTAACAATTGTTTTCATAAACTGCCCGATTTGCGTGGCTTTAGCACCTGGCGAAGTTGCAGTTGTTGGCAAAATTGTTTCGCCCACTTCATCAAGCAAAGCAATATCGTCGGTTGCAAATAAACCTTCTTTTTTTGGCGTGGTTTTGCAGCCAGATAAAAATGCATCTGCGCCAATAATTGTGCCTCCTAATAATAACGCAACTCTACTTAAGGCATCTCTTCTATTCATTTTTAAATTATTTAATTGTAAGGTATAGAAATTAAAATTAAAAAATTTTTTTTTACGATCAATTTTTTTATACTAAGCTTTTTAATTTAAACCCAAAGTATACGCTAAAATAAAAAAACCCCGCAAAAAGCAGGGCTTTATTTATGAACGAAATTAACTAAACAAATTAATTATATGATTTTACTAAAAAAATGCAATCTTCAACCTGTTTAATTTGTTGCACCCTGTCAACACCTTTTAAACTTGATCTTACCGGCAGTTTAATTTTTTGTGTGCTGTCATTATTTTTTAAATCATCAATAACCTGGTAAATACCTTTTGATTTAATTGCAAAAACCACGCCTTCAGCCTGCGTTTCACGCGCACTTAATATGCCCACTATTTCTCCATTTTTATTAAACACTGGTCCGCCGGAGTTTCCCGGATTTGCGGGAAGCGACATTTGCAAACTGCTGGTATCGCCTTCATAACCTGTTTTTGCACTTAAATAACCCATGTTATAAACAATTTCATTTCGCGGATAGCCGAGTGTATAAATTTCTTCGCCTAAATCTGCACCGGCTTTTTTAATGCTGTAAGGTAAAGAACCGAGCGGCTTAAAATCATCATCATTAATTTTTAAGATAGCTAAATCTCTTTGTTCATCAATATAAGTAATCGTTACATTAAATTCTTGTCCTTTATTATTTACTACAACAGCGCCGGAGCCTTTTAATACATGCGCATTGGTGATGATGTAACCTTTTGCATCAATCAAAAATCCTGTGCCGCCGGTGTTCCATACTTTACCTGCGGGAATTTTTGTATGGTCTTTATTATCTTTATTTATTTCCGCATTTAATACATTTGTTTTTTGCTCCAGCTTATTTACTTTCATGCTTAATTGCTGAATGTCATCTTTGCTTGTGGCGGGAGAATAATAAGCAACAAGCCCACTTATAATCAATGCCGTTAATCCTGCAATGGAAGCTGCAATTGCAGTAATCTTTTTATATTTCTGCCAGAACGGAATCAATTTGCCTTGGGCAGTTACTTCTTCGCCTTCATTAATTTCACCTTTTTCTATAAGATTATTGTGAACTTCCTGCAAAGTATGCCTGAGGTTTGCATGTTCTGCATAAACATCTATTTGCTGAAGAAATAATTTATGTTCTACAACCATCTGATCAATTTCAGGTGTACTTTTTCTTAGCTGATCAAAATGGTTTTTTTCTTCAACAGACATATTACCATTAAGGTAACGTTCAATAGCATCTAATAAAACAATATCTTCCATCACTCTCCTATATTATATTGTGCAAAAAATAATTTTTTCAACCGCATAAGGCATTTATACTTTTGATTTTTAGCATTATCCGAATTTGTATATCCAAACGCTGCTGCAATTTCGTTCATGTCTTTCTTTTGCAGATAATAAGTTTCCAATAAACTTTTACAGGGTTCGCCAAGGCTGTTTAAAGCGCGATCCATAATAGCGTAATCTGCATTTCTTTTGGAGTGTATTTCAAGGTCATCTTCCACTGCAACTGTTTCTTCAAGGGTATCAATTCGGGTAATGTATTTTCCTGCCTGTTGTAATTTTTTCAGCCATAATCTGCGGCAGACTGAATAAATATAAGTTTTTATCTGGCAGGTTAAAACAAAAGATTCTGTTTTTGATTTTTCGTAGAGTGCAATCATCGCTTCCTGAAAAATATCTTTTGCATCATCGTAAGTTCCATTATTATTTATGATAAAAGCCTGAACCATATTAAAGTTTTCTTTGTAAATGGTTTCAACAGCCTTTGTATCGTTATTTGCCAGTCCTTTTAAAAGTTGCTGTTCATTAGTGTCCGACGATCTCACTCGTAATATATTTAATACTGAAAAGGCATAAAAGTAACCCAAAATAATACCAAAAATATTTTTAGAAAAAGATGCATTTAATTGGGTTACTTTCTTTCAGTTTGGGTATTAACATCAAAATTCACTCACACAAAAACATTCACAAAAATGAAAAAGCTGTTATTTGTTTTAGCTATTGGCGCTTTTGGCGCGCTTGCCTCATGTAATAACAATTCACCTGCAGAAGCAACTAAAGATTCTACTACTAATGCAATAGATTCTACTGCAAGTGCTCAAAAAGATTCTGTTAATGCACAAGCTGACACTACCAAAAAAATGATTGATTCTACTAAAAAAGAAATGAAAGATTCAGTTAAAGGTAAAATGTAATTAGGTATTTATTTTGACTATAGTGATATTGAACTGTAGTTGCCCGCTTGCCGGCACGTAATAGTCAGAAACTTTTTTTCATATGGCAAGCAATCGTTAGAGGCCGTCCTTATTCTTAAGGAGGGCTTTCTTTTTTTAATTATGATTGAAATGATTTTAATAATTGAAATGATTATGAAACATTTAATTTTTCTTCTTTTTTTCGCATCAGCATAAATCCTACATAAACCATAAAACACATTGCGCCAATTATCCACCATAAAATTGTAAAACCAAAATGTTGAATTATCTGACTGCCCAAAGTTGGCGCAGCAATTTGCGCAATTGACCATGCAATAGTGTATAAAGCGGCATATTGACCACGATTATTTTCTTCAGAGTGGCTAATCCAAAAAGTATTCATAAAAGGCATGCTAAATATTTCGCCAAAAGTTATAATAGTGATAGAAATTATGGCAGCTATTTTTAATGCAGGCAAAATATTTAAAAGCGCAAATCCGCTTCCCAACAGCAATACGCCAATGCCTATAAAATAAACCGGTGGTTTTTTGCCTTCTAAATTGTAAATTAAAATCATTTCAATAAATGTTATTATTATTCCGTTTACCGCCATTAAAATTCCTATAAATTGTTCATCAAATTTCCATTCGGTTTTATAAAACAACGGCATCATTGTCATCATCTGAAAAAAACAAGTGGCAAATAAAATTACCAATCCAATAAAATACAGATATTTTTTATCTCTATAAGCAGATGTTTTTTTAGATGAAGTTGGGATATTATTACTAACTGCTGCGCCTGCGCGTGGCAATAAAATCAATAATAAAATTGCTGCTGCAATGTTGGTTGAACCATCAACCCAAAATAATGTATGATAATTGCGCGAAGCAAGAAAGCCACCCAAAGCGCCGCCAACAGCCCATCCTAAATTAATTGATAAACGGTTAAGCGAATAAGATCGTGTTCTGTTTTCAGGCTCGCTATAAAAAGCAATTGCAGTAGAATTCGCCGGCCTGAAAGATTCATTGCAAACACTTAAAATAAAAACTCCAATGCATAAAGAAAAAAAAGTTTGTAAATATCCTACAACAAAAAACATTAAGCCGCCGGAAAATAGTGCGCCTGTCTGTAAAAAATAAAAGCCAATATTATCAATAATTTTTCCACCGATTGATGCGCCCACAATTGCACCCAGGCCAAATAATGCCATAATAAATCCGGCCTGCGAAACACTGAAATGTAAACGTTGTGTGCAATAAATTGTCATGAAAGGGATAACCATTGTGCCGCTTCGGTTAATAAGCATTACAATAGATAAATACCAGCTTTTTTTCGATAAACCACTATATGCATTTTTATATAATCCAATTATTTTATTTGCCATTCTATCTTGCAATTCAAACAATCAAAAAATATTCTTCATCAATTCGTAAAGATAACTATCAATCATTTTATTAACTTTCCGCTTCAATATATCATCATGAAAAAAATATTTTCACTCATTGTATTTATTTCTGTTTTTAATTTTTGTGTAAACGCGCAGCCATCTTTTATTACCGATAGTTTGGATAATTATATTGAGCAAGGATTGAAAGACTGGAATATTCCGGGTCTTGCAATTGCAATTGTGAAAGATGGAAAAGTTGTAATGATGAAAGGTTACGGAGTGCGCGACACAAACAGTAAAGAACCTGTTGATGAAAATACTTTGTTTATGATTGCAAGTAACAGCAAACTGTTTACAGCAACAGCTTTGGCGCAATTAGACTATGATAAAAAATTATCGCTCGATGATAAAATAACAAAATATTTTCAAGATTATAAAGTGTACGATCCTACAACCACAGAGCTGGTTACAATTAAAGATATGTTAGGTCATCACTTAGGAACAAAAACTTTTCAGGGCGATTTTACTTTTTGGAACAGCAAATACAGCCGCAAAGAAATAATGGAAAAAATGCGTTTACTGAAACCGTCGCAAAATTTCCGTCAATCGTTTGGGTATTGTAATAGTTGTTTTTTAACTGCCGGGCAAATAATTCCGCTTGTTACCGGCAAACCCTGGGAAGTGTATGTTTATGATAGTATTATTGAACCATTGCAAATGGCAAATACGCACACTTTAGGAATGGGAATGGATCAAATGGCCGATGCTTCAAAGCCTTACACAAATGTTTTTACCGGTCAATTAACTGAATTGCCTTATGATCATGTTGATAATCTTGCGCCTGCAGGAAGCATTGTAAGTTGCGTAAAAGATTTAACGCACTGGCTTATGCTGCAACTCGACAGTGGTAAATATGAAGGTCATCAAATCATTGCCTGGCCTGTATTACAGCGTACAAGAGATATACAAACAATTATTAATAGCAGAAAATCTGCAAGATTGCCTTCGCATTTTACCGGCTATGGATTGGGTGTTTTTGAAACAGATTATAACGGCAAACAAGTGTTTTGGCATACTGGCGGCGCAGATGGTTTTGTAACCAATGTTTGCTTTGTGCCCGAAGAAAATCTTGGCATCACCATTTTAACCAATAATGATAACCAGAATTTTTTTGAAGCGCTTCGTTACCAAATTTTAGATGCTTATTTAAACGTCCCTTATGTAAACAGAAGTCTGCAGCAACTGCCAATTTTTAAAGCAAATGAAACAAAAACAATCAATAATATTAAAGCAATGCAGGCAAGAGTAAAAAATGCAAAACCGCCATTGCCAATAAATACGTACACCGGAATTTATGAAAATGAATTATACGGAACAATTAATATTACTTCAAATAAAAATGATTTATTTATAAAATTTAATGGTCATAAAAATTTAACCGCAACGGTTCAATATATGGATAATGATGAGTGGCTGCTAACTTACAGTGATATTTCCTTCGGAATTTTTCCGCTAAAATTTAAAACTGAAAATAATAAAGTTGTGTCAGTTGATATAAAAGTGAACGATTTTATTGAATACGATCCGTACACTTTTATAAAAAAATAATGCATTTATTGTTGTCGTTATTAAATATTCAGGCAATTAAACAATATAATTTTTTAAAGCTTTTGCAATTTATTTAACTGCTGCAATACTGCTTTTAAATCTTTTGGAAGTTCTGCCTCAAAAGAAAATTGTTCGTTATTTAATTTGAATTTTAGTAACGAAGAATGTAAGGCAAGTCTTGATAAAATTGGTTTTTCAAATTCTTCTTTTTGCGAAAGATGATAATTGCGTTTTAACTTTGAAACATAGATGGGCTCAACGTTTCCATACAATTCATCACAAACAATTGAATGACCAACATGCTGTATATGCACACGAATTTGATGTGTTCGTCCGGAATAAATACGAAACTTTACAAATGAAAATAAATGAAAGTTTTCGAGCACTTCATAATCTGTTTGTGCTGATTTGCCTTTTGTATTAATGACCATTTTTCCATTTTTTGAAGGATGTTCTGCTATTGATTCATCGATAGTTCCGGAAGCCGGAATTAGATTTCCATGCACTAATCCAACATAATATTTTTCCACTTCGCGGCTTTCAAATAATTGGGAAAGTTGTTTATGTGTTGTTTCATTTTTTGCAAAAACAATTACGCCGCTGGTTCCTTTATCTAAACGATGAACAGTAAATATTTCGCCGTATTTTTCTTTTAATAAATCTTTTAAAGATGTTTCGCTTTGCGTTCTGTCAGGAATGCTTAGCATATTTGCGGGTTTGTTAATTGCAACAAAATTTTCATTTTCAAAAATGATATGCACTTGTGTTTTTTGCATTGCTGAAATAACAGATACTTTTTTGCTCATTTGAATTATTGCAGTACAAGAGTGCGACGCAACCTAAGCTGCGCAAGGGTTTGAAGCCGGTAACATAAAAATTTTTAAACTACAAAGTTGCACGCACAAACGATTTGTTCATAAATTTTAGTAATCGAATTTCTCTTTCGTTTAAAAAGCGCCACTTGCCGCGCTGTACATTTTTCTTGGTTAAATTGGCAAACATTACACGATCAAGATTCCTTATTTTATAATCGAGATGTTCAAAAATGCGGCGCACAATTCTGTTGCGACCACTGTGAATTTCGATGCCGATTATGCTTTTATCTTTTGCATCAGCATACGCAATTGCATCGGCTTTTACAAAACCATCTTCAAGTGTAATGCCATTTAAAATTGCTTCAAAATCCTTTTTTGTAAGCGGTTTATCGAGCTTTACTTCGTAAATTTTTTTTATCTCAAATGAAGGATGGGTAAGCTTTTGAGCAAGTTCGCCATCGTTGGTCATCAACAAAACGCCGGTGGTATTTCTATCTAATCTTCCAACCGGATAAATTCTTTCCTGCGTAACATTTTTCAGCAAATCAAAAATAGTTTTTCTTCCTTCAGGATCGCTTGTGGTAGTGATATAATCTTTTGGTTTATTCACTAAAATATACACTAAATTTTTTTGCGCAAAAATTTGTTTGCCGTTTATTTCAACTTTGTCTTTTGCAGAAACTTTGTAACCAGGCTCAAAAATAATATTGCCATTTACTTTTGTGTTGCCCTGTTTTATTAACTCTGCAGCTTCTCGTCTTCCACAAATTCCTGCATGTGCAATGAATTTATTTAAGGGCATTAAATCGGATGTTGGATGTTGGATGTTCGATGTTGGATGTTCGATGTTGAGTGTTCGATGTTGAGTGTTGGATGTTGGATACTTCCTGTTTCCTTCCTCCTGCTTTCGGCTTTTGACATCAGATTTTTGAGCTCTGTATTTGGCTTTTGCTTTCTTCTTTTCTTGTCGTATTAATTCTTTCTTTTTTGCCCCGGCAGGTTTTTGATTAATAAACTTTTCAAATGGTTGTTTGCTCATGAAGTTGTTAATGGTTATAATTAGTAGTTGTTTAGAGGAAAAATAAATGATTTTTTAAAAGTTAGTTTTATTTGCGATTAACAAATAAAATAATAATTAATTTTCCAGACTAATTTTTATTTGCTAATTGCCCGCAAGCTGCATCAATATCTTTTCCGCGACTACGGCGCAATCTTGCATTTACACGGTTTGCAAGTAAATAATCCATAAATTTTTGTGTGATTGCTTCGTCTGGTTTTTGAAATTTAAATTCATCAATCGGATTGTATTCAATTATATTAATAAGATCCGCCGGCACCTGCCGATAAATTTTTATTAATTCATCTGCATCTTTTTGAGAGTCGTTGAAATTTTTAAATAAAATATATTCAAAAGTGATTTCATTATTAGTTTGCCGGTAAAAATAATTCAGCGCATCAATCAACGATTTAATATTATTTGTTTCGTTAATTGGCATTATCTGGTTTCGCTTTTGATCGTTTGCTGCATGAAGTGATAATGCTAATTTAAAACGCACTTTATCATCGCCCAATTTTCTTATCATTTTTGCAATGCCGGCAGTTGAAACCGTTATGCGGCGCGGGCTCATAGCAAATCCGTCTTCGGCAGAAATGCGTTCAATAGCTTTTAAAACATTGCCATAATTAAGCAATGGTTCGCCCATGCCCATGAATACAATATTCGATAATTTTTTTTCATAATTTTTTTCTGATTGCTGATTGATAAAAATTACTTCATCATAAATTTCATCAAAGCTTAAATTACGTTCACGTTGCATGTAACCTGTTGCGCAAAATTTACAATTTAAGCTGCAACCGATTTGTGAGGAAACGCAGGCTGTTCTTCTTTCTTCTGTAGGAATTAAAACGCCTTCTACAAAATGATTATCAAAAGTTTTGAAACGGGTTTTTATTGTTCTGTCTTCGCTGTTTTGTATTGCATTAATTATTAATGAAGGAAAAGAAAAATCTGCTGATAATTTATTGCGAAGTTCTTTGCTCAAATTCGTCATGTCATCAAAATTATGCGCATGTTTTTGCCAAAGCCATTCGTACACTTGCTTTGCGCGAAACTTTTTTTCGCCCAATTCAATAAAATAGTTTTCAATTTCACGCAAACTTAACTCGCGAATATTTTTTAACTGCACTGCATTCATTGTGCAAAATTAACTATGATTATTATGATATAAAATGATTTCACAGATTAAAGGCAAGAAACTATTTGCAATGAATTTAAAAAGTTGAAACTAAAAAAGAATTTTCTTACTTTTCTGATAAAAGACATTTCATTTTATACAAATGCATTTGGTTCAATAGAGCAACTTTGTTTTAGGAATGATGATGGAAGTATTCATGTTGCTGAACTTTGTATTGACGGAGCTATATTTCACTTGCATGAGGTAACAGCCAAATCACATTTTTTTTCTCCCGAAAAATACAATGGAACAACAACTATTATTGGATTGTTTGTTTAGATGAGGATGCTGCAATAAGCTATACAATAGGGCAGGCGCAATTGAAATAAGTCCCATGAAAGATTATGAATATGGTTATCGTCAGAAAGAAATCCAGGACTCATTTGGACATCATTGGTTAATACAGAAAAAAATTTAAGCGCAACTTTTTATACTATCTATCAATTGCTGTCTTACAAACTGAATAATTAGAGACACAGTAAATTTTTTTATTATTAATTTAGCAATAGTTTTGACTGAAGATTTTTAAATATCAGTTCTTCTTCAACCCCAAAACATTAACTTAAAAAAACTAACATGAAAAATATACTTTGCTTACTAATAACACTGACGCTCTTAAATAATTGCTTTGCACAGGTACTCTCTCCAGGAAATTATGTTATAACCCTTGCAGATGGCGGCAAAGCTCTTGATGCGGATGCTGCTGGAATGACTTCTAACGGTGGTGGCATTCGTTTATGGGATAATACAGGAGCTAACGCGCAAGTATGGACGATAAAACAAGTGAACGGAAATTCTTATGCACTATTACTTATGGCGACAGGAAAAGCTTTGGATGCAGATGGGCCGGGCATGTACAGTAACAATGGCAGAGTGCAGCTATGGGAAAAAAGGCCCGATGGCTATAAAACGCAAACATGGAAAATCAGTTTTGCCGGCAACAATTCTTATACAATTGTTTTAGCCGATGGAGGCAAAGCGCTGGATGCGGGCATCTCCTCCATGTATTCTAATAACGGCATCGTGCATTTATGGGATAATAACGGAGGTAAAACACAGAAATGGGTTTTTAAACCAGCTATGGCCAATACAAATTCCACAACCGTTATTTCAAACCTTACCGCCATGTCAACTGCCGATTACGACTTATGGAACAAAGCAAGAACTGATCAGCAAGGTATAATAGGAAATGATTTTCGCGGCTTTGAAGACCTCGGATCGGCTTGCTTTGAGCGGCAGATAAATACCAAATCAGAATGTTATACCTCACTTCCTACTTCTATTAAAGATGTACTGGTAAAATACATTATTACACCAGACGCTTACTTAATAGATTTATTCGGGAGCGGAATCAGCAGTATTAACTTTTGGTATCCGCAGCACCAAACCTCTTATCAACCCACCAATCTTGAATTTTATAAAAGAACATTAAGCGGAACATTACAAACTGCGCATTTTGCCGATGAACCCTGTCTCTATCTTGATGAAGACTTAAACTTAGATATAGCGCCGGATCCAGATTATAACTATTTAATTACAGAAGGCCATGCCGTAAATGATAATGTAAAGGCGAAAGTAAACGGCGAAAGCTGCCCTGCATCCTTCACCGTCGTTGAATCTGAAATAGCCATGCGGGAGGAGGTGAGGAATACATTTTTAAGGATCATGTCAACAAGGCTTACGCAGAAAATATCTTTGTATGGCCCTTGGATTTATGATGATGGACATTGCGACCAACCCGAGATACATCCCGCCGAACAAGTATGGTGGTCTGATTCAATAAAAGTGAAAAAGTATTACTGCAATGTTTTTTGCGATGCTTCACAACGATTTTGGTGGAGAGACCAGATGGCTGACGGTTCAAAAATAAGACCATGGGGAGCGCCACCTATCAAGGGCTTATTTGCCATAGCTTTTGATGTACCGCTGGTGCAAAATGCATCCATTACTCAACCATTTAAAAAATTTGAAGTGTCCAACACCGCCGATTATAACGTGGTGGAATATGCCAATGCAGACAAAACGTATAACTTGGTTTATGCCGGTAAAACTCTGGTTTCATTTATACCGCATAATGATGCGTTTAAAGTTTCTTATGAAAAAGTAGGGCTTATACCAGGTACCACTGATAGGGTGGGCGGCTTTTTGGTTATAGAAACTTCTGTTGGAACTGTAACGCAAAAAAAAACTTCGGTTAACACCCAAGTAAACGGAGTATATGTTAAAATAAACTTTCCAGCCGGCATAGACGTAAACAAAGTTGACCAGCAATACGAAAGAAGAGTTTTTGAAAAAGTTGAAGGTCATTATTTGTTTACGGTTACCCAAACCGATATGCACCCACGACCTGTCATAATTAGAAATACTAATGAATTGCATAAGAAGATAAATTGATAATATACTCATGGTGGTCTATTAAAGAAAAAAAGAGGAATAAGCTCTTTAACAATAAATCAAAGGTTTTTTACCTTTGTAAATATGCTTACTACAGAAAGATTTTCGAACAGAGTTGAAAACTATGTAAAATATCGCCCGCATTATCCTGAAAAAATTGTTGATTATTTGACCGATGAAATAAATTTTTCATCTAAAAAAATTGTTGCTGATATTGGTTCGGGAACAGGAATTTTAACCGAACTTTTTTTGCAAAACAAAAATATTGTTTATGCTGTAGAGCCTAATGCCGCTATGCGTTTGAAAGCAGAAGAGTTATTGAATAATTATTCAAATTTTATTAGTGTTGATGGAACTGCTGAGCACACCAAACTTGAAAATAAAAGCATAGATTTAATTGTTGCAGCACAAGCTTTTCACTGGTTTGATGCCCAAAAAACGAAGCAAGAATTTCAAAGAATTGCAAAACAAAATGCTTATGTTTTTTTAATCTGGAATGAGCGCATGGTTTCTTCTGATTTTGAAAAAGACTATGAAAATTTGCTTTTAAAATATGCAACAGATTACACAACAGTAGACCATAGAAATATTTATGAAGAAAAAATTGCAGAATTTTTTCAACCAAATAATTTCAGTTATGCTGAATTTGAAAATGAGCAAATTTTTGATTTCGGCGGATTGAAAGGAAGATTGCTTTCTTCATCTTACATTCCGAATGAACACAATGAAAATTTTGATAAAATGATAAAGGAATTGCATGATTTATTTCAAAAACATGCAGTAAATAATAAAGTAGGATTTGATTATAAAACAAAACTATATTTTGGAAAAGTTGAGTAGCGAACAAGGCGTTCAAGAGTGCGACGCAACGATGTTCAATTGAAAAACAAAAGCCGGGAGCAAAAAATGAAAACTGCATATATAATAGACGCTGTTAGAACTCCGGTTGGAAAATATGGAGGAAAATTGAGCAACATTCGTCCGGATGATTTGCTGACGCATGTTATACGTGCATTACTTGAGCGCAATAATTCAATTGATGTAAATAAAATTGAAGATGTAATTGCCGGTGATGCAAACCAGGCTGGGGAAGATAATCGCAATGTGGCTCGCATGGCGGCTTTGCTTTGCGGCTTGCCCGCGAATGTTGCGGGCGCAACAGTAAATCGTTTGTGCGCAAGTGGTTTGCAAGCGGTGATGGATGCAAGCCGTGCAATTATGTGCGGAGAAGGAATGTTTTACATTTCTTGTGGCGTTGAAAACATGACACGCGCTCCGTTTGTAATGGCAAAAACTAATGAAGCATGGAGCAGAAAAACAGAAATTTTTGATACTACAATTGGCTGGCGATTTATTAATAAAAAATTGGCTGAAATGTACGAGCCGTTTTCGATGGGTGAAACGGCGGAGAATGTTGCGAAGCAATGGAATATTAGTCGTGAAGCGCAGGATGAATTTGCACTTGATTCGCAGCAAAAATATTTTAAAGCTTTAAACGAAGGAAAATGGGAAGATGAAATTGTTGCAGTGGAATTAGAAGAAAACAGAATGATAACATGGTTTTCGCAGGATGAACATCCGCGGCAAACTTCACTTGAAAAACTTGCTTCATTAAAACCTGCTTTTGTAAAAGATGGAACTGTTACTGCAGGAAATTCGAGCGGAATAAACGATGGCGCTGCTGCAATGTTATTGGCAAGTGAAGAAGCAGTGAAGCAATTTAATTTAGAACCGATTGCAAGAGTTGTTTCAATGGGCGTTGCAGGAGTTGACCCATCCATTATGGGAATGGGACCGGTGCCTGCAACCCAAAAAGCCTTGCAGCGCGCGGGTTTGGCAATTGCTGATGTTGATTTGATAGAATTAAATGAAGCATTTGCATCGCAAAGCTTGGCTTGTATAAAAGATTTGGAATTGGATATCAATAAAGTAAATGTAAACGGAGGTTCAATTGCAATTGGTCATCCGTTGGGTTGCAGCGGCGTTAGAATTTCTACCACTTTATTGCACGAAATGAGAAAAAGAAAAAGCAGGTTTGGTTTAGCTACAATGTGTGTTGGAGTTGGTCAGGGTGCGGCAGTTATTTATGAAGGTTTGTAAAATTTTTGCGGATGAATTATTAGTTTGATTGCCCAACAACGAACAGAATGTATAAGAGCGCGACGCAACGAAAGTTTATTGATGCACTGTAGCCGGGGTCATAAAAATTTTTTACAAAAAAACATGCTGTTATTGTAGCTTAAAACCTTCTAAAAATTTTGTGGTGAAATTTCCTTTTCTAAAATCTTCGTTTTGCATTAGTTGTAAATGAAAAGGAATAGTTGTTTTTACACCTTCAATTACATACTCGCTTAAAGCGCGGTACATAGTGTCAATCGCTTCATCTCGGGTGCGGGCAACGGTAATTAATTTGCCGATCATTGAATCGTAATAAGGTGGAATTACATAACCCGCATAAACATGGCTATCCACACGAACGCCGTGACCGCCGGGTGTATTTAACACAGTAATTCTTCCGGGCGAAGGGCGAAAATCGTTATATGGGTCTTCAGCATTTATTCTGCATTCAATTGCATGCATTTGCGGCAAATAATTTTGACCGGAAATTTTTTCGCCGGCAGCAATCTTTATTTGTTCTTTTATTAAATCGAAGTTGATCACTTCTTCTGTAACGCAATGCTCTACCTGAATACGCGTATTCATTTCCATGAAATAAAAATCTCGGTTTTTATCAACCAGAAACTCAACGGTACCAACGCTTTCATAATTAATTGCGGATGCAGCTTTTATTGCAGCTTCGCCCATTTTATTGCGCAGTTCCGGCGTCATAAAAGGTGATGGCGATTCTTCAACTAATTTTTGATGGCGGCGCTGAATAGAACAATCTCTTTCGCTTAAATGGCAAACACTTCCATACTGATCGCCTGCAATTTGTATTTCAATATGATGTGGTTCTTCAACATATTTTTCTATATAAATCCCGTCGTTTTTAAAAGATGCTGCTGCTTCTGTTTTAGCGTTATCAAATGCTTTTTCCATTTCATTTTCCTGCCAAACTAAACGCATTCCTTTTCCGCCGCCTCCCGCAGTTGCTTTTAAAATGATTGGATAACCAATTTCTTTTGCAAGTTTTTTTGCTTCATCAACAGTTTTCAACAAACCTTCGCCGCCGGGCACAACGGGAACGCCGGCTTTTATCATAGTTTCTTTGGCGGTAATTTTATCGCCCATTGCACTGATCATTTCACCTGTAGGACCAATAAATTTTATGCTATGATCATTGCATATTTGAGAAAATCTTGCATTTTCTGCAAGAAAACCATAGCCGGGATGCACTGCATCGGCGTTAGTGATTTCTGCAGCAGCCATAATACGCGGTATATTAAGATAAGAATCGCTGCTTGGCGGTTTACCAATGCATACTGCTTCATCGGCGAACTTTACATGTAAACTATCTTTATCGGCTGTAGAATAAACGGCAACTGTTTTTATTCCCATTTCTCTGCAAGTGCGGATAATACGAAGTGCAATTTCTCCGCGATTAGCTATTAAAATTTTTCTAAACACTTTTTTAATTTGAAATTTGAAGATGTGATATAAACAAAAAAATTAGCAATCGAAAAATGAAAGCACAAATAATTTCAATTTTCAAATTGCTAATTTGCTAATTAACTTGGTTCTACCAAAAATAGCGGCTGATCATATTCTACCGGGCTTGCATCTTCCGCTAACACTTTTATAATTTTTCCGCTCACTTCACTTTCAATCTCATTAAAAAGTTTCATCGCTTCAATAATACAAACCACTTTACCCGGAGTTATTTCATCGCCTACTTCTGCAAGAATAGGTTTATCCGGAGACGGCCGACGATAAAAAGTTCCAATCATTGGGCTTTTTATAGTGATAAAATTTTCCTGTTTAGAAAGTGTAGTGGATGTGGCAGTTTGGGTTGATGCCGAAAGCGAAGGAGAAGCAACCGGCGCATTAGTTATAAATGGTTGCTGACTTGCTGAAACAGATGGTTGAATTGCTGTAGCCTGCGTTTGTTCTTGTTTTTGTTTTAAAATAATTTTAAAATCTTTATCCTCTATTCGTATTTCTCCGATATTGCTTTTGTTTATTATCTTAATTAATTCCTGAATTTGTTTAAAGTCCATATAGCAATTTTTAGAGTTAATCGGCGGGTTTTTAATTAATTTTTATTCAAAACGATAGGCAAAATAGACATTTTTTTAAAAAAAGAAGTATTTATTCTTACTGTAATATTTTTTTAAAAATAAAATTATTATAAAAAGAAAGAAAAGAAGCAGCGATATTTTTTGTTGAGTTATTCTTTTACTCTTTCAACATACTCGCCGGTTTTAGTGTTAATGCGTATTAATTCATTTTCATTTACAAATAAAGGCACCTGCACAGTAGCTCCTGTTTCTAATGTAGCCATTTTTAATGAGCGTGTTGCAGTATCGCCTCTTACCGCGGGTTCGCAATAGGTTATTTTTAAGGTGATTTTTTCGGGCAATTCTGCCCCGATAGGTTGATCGGTTTCGGTATTAATAAAAACAAATACTTCTGCTCCTTCTTTTAAAAATTGAGGTGCATCAATCATCGGTTCTGCCAAGCTAATTTGTTCGAAGGTTTCATTGTGCATAAAATTATATCCGCTCTCATCTTTATATAAAAACTGATATGATTTTTTTTCTACGCGAACAGGAAAAATATTTTCACCACTATTCCAGGTTTTTTCAATTGTTCGGTTATTATCAACACCTTTTAATTTGGCCCAAACTTTAGCGGCTGCACGTGCTGTTTTATTTTCGCCGAAATCAACAACTGAATATAAACTACCTTCTAATTTTAAAATCATGCCTCTGCTAATATCTGCAGTATTTGCCATGTATGTTAATATTTTATTTTAAAAGCTGCAAAAATAATATTTGACATGCAAAGCGCCTATTAACTAATAAATTTTATAAACTATTTTATAGTTTTATTTTACTCGATCATAAAAGGATAATAAATCAGCAAAGATCGGTAATCACTTTTCATCAATTAGCTCGAATTTGGCTTGCGATAAAATTGTGTTGTGCGAAAGAATAAAAACATGCGGTAGTTGCACTAATATCGGTTATAAAATAATTTAAGTTTATTTAAAATTAATAGAAGTTTAAAATAAAGAAATTGTTCTTTATGAACGCAAGATGCAGAAATAAAAAATCCTAATTCAATTATGGAAAATTCTTTGAAAGGGAAATTTATTCGTCATTTCAAGTTTCGAGTGAATTAACCAAATTTACTCTTTCACAAACTTAAGTGTTGTAACTTTTTTATCTGCTTCAATCTTCAAATAATAATTTCCGGCGGAAAGTTTTTGTAAATTGAAAGTGTAACTTCTGCTTAGTGTGTTGATTTGTTGCAACATTTTTCCTGAATTATCAACAATAGAAATTATAGTGTTTATTGATGGATTTAAACCTTCCAATCTCAGCATATTTTTTACCGGATTCGGATAAAGTTTTAGCGTTGTTGCTGTTGGAAAATCAACACTTACAATTTTTGAATAGGAAAATTTGCCGTCGTTATCAACTTGCTTTAAACGATAATAATTTTGTCCGTTTACATAATTAAAATCTTCAAAACTGTATTGCTGCGGTTGCGTAGAATTACCTTTGCTTTTTACTTGCGCAATTTCTGAAAAGTTTATTCCGTTTAAGCTGCGCTCAACAGAAAAATAATTATTGTTTAATTCATTTGCTGTTTGCCAGTTAAATAAAACGCTTTTGCCGGTGTTGGTTGCTGTGAAAGAAAGCCAGTTAACGGGCAAACTTGTGATATCAATTGTATCGCTGTATAAAGTAAGTTGAGTTGCAATAGAATTTGTTACCGCAACTGAATACGTGCCGGTAGAAGTAACTGTGTAAGTTGAATCTCCATTTATGGTTGCAATTAAAGCATTGTTTTTATACCAATGAAATGTGTCGTTGCTTAAAGTGCCGCCTGCTGAAACAGAAAGTTGGTCTCCTTGTCTGCTGATTAGAATGTTTGCTTGCGGTGAATATGAAGCAAAACTAAATTTTTGAGCTATTAATTCCATGCCGGCAAATGTAAAACTGTCGTTATATAACCGCAACTCGAAAAGATTTGAAAGGTTACCAAAAGTAACAGGAATGTTCCCACTAAGTAAATTGGAACTCAAACCCAAGCTTTGTAATTTGAAAGATTGCCGAGTGAGGAAGGGATGTTGCCACTTAATTGATTTTGATCTAAAGTTAAAACATGCAAATTAGAAAGATTACCAAGTGAAGATGGTACATTACCGCTCAATTGATTCCCATTTAAACCTAAATCTTGTAAGTTAGAGAGATTGCCAAGAGAAGGCGGTATATTACCGGTTAAATGATTATATACCAACACGAGAACAATTAGGTTATGCAAATTGTGTAATGAAGAAGGAATATAGCCGTTTAATTTATTATCAGCTAAATGAATATCTGATACTCGCCCGCTTATTGTAGTAACCCCATACCATGTACTTACTGGTGCACTCGTTAACCAATTTGTCTGGTTCGTCCAATTTTGTCCATTTGTGCTATCATACAAATCAACCAGCGCTAAAGAATCTTGAACATTAACCTGCGCTAAAATTTTTGTTGAAGAAAATAATAAAACAGAAACAATAATTGCAGTTAGAATTGGCTTCATAAAATTCTTGTATTAATTAAAAGTTTATTCAAATTAAAAATAAAAATTGAAATAGAAAAAATCTTTGAGGTTTTT
Source organism: Chitinophagaceae bacterium (assembly GCA_051004255.1). Lineage (GTDB taxonomy): Bacteria > Bacteroidota > Bacteroidia > Chitinophagales > Chitinophagaceae > JBPCKN01. Next base: position 527,811 of record JBPCKN010000002.1, read on the forward strand.
TCGCTTCGATATAAATGACGTTGAGTAAAAGATGCAGAAATAAAAAACCTCAATTCAATTATCGAAAATCTTTTGAAAGAGAGAAAGTGAAAGTTTGGATTGATGTATTTAGACAATGGCACTTGGAATGGGAAGCAAATAGTTTCTTCAAACTGGGTAAACCAATCTTTTGAAAAGCATTCGGTTATCCAGGGTGTTGATTATGGTTATTTATGGTGGCTCAAATATTTAGATGCAGACGGCGTAAGATATTACACTAAAGCAGCGCAGGGAAATGGAGGGCAAAGAATTTATGTATTGAAAGAACAAAATATGGTGGCTGTGATAACGGGTGGAAATTATAAGAGTCAGTCCCCTTCTGATGAATTGATGAAAAAATATATTCTTCCTGCATTTAACAAAAAAAAATAGTTCGTAGACTAAACACGACGCACAACATTGCATGGCGTTATGTCGGCGGACAGATTAATAAACCTCATTCAGGATGATTTATCTTAGACAATCAATTGCAGGATTTTTATTTTAACGTTGCATCGCACACTTGTACGGTAACAATTTACTCAACAGCGTATCTGCCACCAATTTTTCGCATTATGCATTTGTTGCATGTTGCAAATTGTTTCAACAATTTTATAATTTCATTTGTTGAAAAAAGATATTTTATTTTAGTTGCTTACTTTAATTCATGCAACAAAAATTTTCCGTTGTGCAAATAATAGACATGCTCAATGTTGGTGGTGCCGAGCGTGTTCTCGTAACAATTGCAAATCTTTTGCATGAACATGGTCATAAAATTGCTGTAATTACAACCGTTAAACCCGGAATTTTAGCGAGCCAATTACACAAAGAAATTTCTTTAATTAATTTAAACAGAAAATGGAAATGGAATTTTTTTAAAATGTATCGTTTAATAAATATTGCAAAACAATTTGATGTTGTGCATATTCATTCTTCGCACAATTTGCGGTACTTTTTTTTAGCGGCAACTTTATTCCGGTTCAATAAACCAATATTTTTTCAGGAACATCACGGCAATGTTATAAACGAAAAAATTCCCTGGCATAAAAAATATATTTATCCAAAAACTATTTTTATTGCAGTGTCAAAACAATTAGCAGAATGGGCTTTAATTAAACTGCATATTCCTGCAAAAAATGTATTTATTTTACATAGCACGGTTCCAAAACCCAACGCAGTAAAGACTTTTAGAAAAATAAATACTGATAAGCAAATAATTATTGTATCAAATTTTTTAAGAAATAAAAATATTCATTTTGCAATTGAAGTGTTTGAAGAACTGCAAAAAAACTCTGATAAAAAAATTTCTCTAACAATTATCGGCCAGAAATATGACGAAATTTATTTTCAATTTATCCGGCAAATCATCACACAAAAAAACCTTCAAAGCCATATAAATATTATTCAAAATTGCACCGATATACAAAAATTATTACCTGATTATGATTTTGCTTTGCATACCTCCGAAAGCGAGTCCGGTCCTTTGGTTTTAATTGAGTATTTAGCACAGGGTTTGCCTTTTATAACCTTTGATACTGGCGAAGTAGCTGAACAAATTAAAAGCGCTATTCCTGAATTTATTATGTATTCTTTTAATAAAATTGAATGGGTAGAACGCATCAAAAAATTGTTATTGAATTCATCAGCAGAACTATCAAATAAACTAATAAATTTATATGAAATAAAATTTTCTCCGCAAGCTTATTATAAAAAATGCATTATTATTTATGAAGCAGGATTGCGAATAAAAAAATAAAAAAATATTTTATGCTTTATTTTGTCCTCAAACTATTCAAAAAAAATTCTGTATTTTAATCATTTAAAATCATTTTAATAAGGCAAAGAACTGCAAAATATTTTTCAATTATAAAAGAGATTTATCTCTTTGTTTAAAATAATAAACTTCCTTTTTTTATCTTCATAAAATGAAAATATTTTTTTTATTATTTTTTTGCAATTGTTTTTTATTTTCAAATGCTCAACTTGAGCGTCCGAAAAATCTTTCCGATTCTGCTCTGCTCGATTTGGTTCAAAAGCAAACCTTCAAATATTTTTGGGATTTTGCGCATCCGGTTAGCGCACTTGCAAGAGAGCGAAGTAATAAAACTTTTGGTTATGGAAATGAAGTTGTAACCATTGGTGGAAGCGGCTTTGGAGTAATGGCAATTATTGTTGCGGCTAACAGAAAATGGATTTCGAGAGACAGTGCAGTTAACCGTTTATTAAAGATGATAAATTTTTTAAGCAATGCAGATCGCTATCATGGAATCTTTCCGCATTGGATGAACGGCGCAACCGGTAAAACAATTCCTTTCAGTAAAAAAGATGATGGCGCTGATATTGTTGAAACATCTTATTTATTTGAAGGATTATTGTGCGCGAGGCAATATTTCAATCATAACAATAAAAATGAAATTGAACTTCGGAATAATATTAATAAATTATGGAAAGATGCAAACTGGAACTGGCATACACGCGGCAGGCAAGATGTTTTATACTGGCACTGGAGCCCAAATTACAATTGGGATATGAATTTTGAAATTCGCGGATGGAATGAATGTTTGATAACATATATTATGGCTGCATCTTCGCCAACATTTTCAATTAATGCAAGCGTGTATCATCGTTGTTGGGCAGTGAGCGATCATTTTAAAAACGGAAAAAAATTTTATGGCATTAAATTGCCGCTTGGTTTTGATTATGGCGGTCCGCTTTTTTTTGCACATTATTCTTTTCTTGGTCTTGACCCGCATAATTTAAAAGATGAATATGCCAATTATTGGCAACAAAATTTAAATCATACTTTAATTAATTACAAGCATTGTGTTATTAATCCAAATCATTTTAAAGGTTATGGCGAAAATTGCTGGGGCTTAACTGCCAGCGATAATTACGAAGGTTATAATGCACATTCACCAACCAACGATTTAGGTGTTATTTCGCCAACAGCCGCATTATCGTCTTTTCCATATACACCCGAAAAATCAATGAAAGCGCTAAAGCATTTTTATTACGATTTAGGTGATAAAATTTGGGGCGAATATGGAATTACCGATGCATTTAGCGAACAAAAAAACTGGTATGCCACAGAATATTTGGCAATAGATCAGGGACCTGAAATTGTGATGATCGAAAATTATCGCACAGGCTTATTATGGAAACTTTTTATGAGCTGCCCCGAAATAAGAAACGGTTTAAAAAAATTGGGTTTTGAAAGCCCTTATTTAAAATAAATTTATGTGATTTTTTTTGGCAGAGATACGTGAATGCATGCAATATTTTTAACATCTCCACATCTCATCTTATTAAAACCACCGTTCCTTTTTTAAAAATTTTATTGCCTAAATAATCTATTGCCTGCGCTTCAAAAACATAAGTGCCGGAAGCTTGCTCAACACCTGAAAATCTTCCATCCCAACCTTGACCAATTTGGCTTGTGGTATATAATAATTGCCCCCAACGGTTAAATACTTTAAAAAAATCGAATTGCTTAATGCCCACAATAATTGGTTTTAAAATATCATTTCTTCCATCGCCATTCGGCGTAAATGCAGTGGGAATAAATATTTCAGGGCTGGTTTTAAAAACAATAACTTGTATTGAATCAATTCCAAAACAATCCGGCGGCACAGTTACTTTTACTGTGTAAGTAATTGAATCAACCGAAGGCGCTAATACAACAACCGGATTATTAATAAAAGGATCATTCATACCGATGGTCGGGCTCCAAACATAACTATTTCCGCCGCTTGCATTTAATTGCAAAGGTTCGTTTGCAACAATAATTGTATCGTTTCCGGCGAAAGCCTGAACTTTTGGAATAACATTTACTACAACTGTATCGCTTACTGGCTTTGGGCAACCAAGTGTATCAGTTACCGTAAGCACATAAGCAGTTGTGCTTTGCGGACCCGCTGTAGGATGTAACGAATTTGCATTTAATAAACTGTTGGTTGGCGACCAATTAAAAAATGCTGCTGTAATTGATGCATTTAATTGGGTTGTACTGCCATAGCATAAAGTTGCATCCGGGCCAGCGTTTAAGAGCGGATAAGGAGCAATTTTAATATTTATTGCATCTGCAGAAAAACATTTACCTACACTTGCAATTAAAGTATATGTTGTATTCGTTAACGGCGCAGCCATTGGATTTTTTATAGAGGAATTGTTTAAATAAATTGGCGGCGACCATAAAAACTTTAATGCATTTGTTGAAGGATTGAATTGAATACTATCTGTTTTGCAAATAGTAGTATCGGGGCCTATATCAACCAAAACATTATCTATCACATTTACAGTTATCGAGTCAGAATTAATGCAACCTTTATCATTCGCTGTTACAACATAAACAGTAGTATCTTTTGGATAAACAATTGGATTGGATGTGTTTGGATTTATTATATTATAATTGGGTACCCAGCTAAAACTTCCGGCGCCGCTGCCGATTGATGAAAATAATTGAAGCGAATCTTTCGAACAAATTAGTGTATCGGTAAAGGGCAAAACAATTGCCGGCTTGTCATATATATTCACCAGCTTGGAAACCGTATCAACACAGCCTTTGCTGTTCGATACAATTAATGAAACAGAATCGAAGCCCGACGTTGAATATTTATATGCTGCATTTTTTGTATCAGCAGTATCGGCATTGGTACTGTTATCGCCAAAATTCCAATGCCAGCTATCTACCACGCCATATTTTGTTGTAGTGGAATCAATAAAGTTAAATGGATTTAAAAAGCAACTGCCTTGTACTGTAAAATTCGGAACAAAACCAGGATATACTTTTGCAATTGTTTTAGCACTGTCAGAACAGTCTTTTCCGCGATTTGTAATAAGTGTTACTGTATAAGTACCGGAGTCTGAAAAACTATAAGTTGGTGTAGCGCTTAAAGATGTATCCCCCGGATTTTTCGGATCACCAAAATTCCAATAATATGAATTAATAAGCAGGGAAGGAGTTTCGTTTTTAAAACTTAAATCAAAACCATTGCAAGTAATATAAGACGGATTTAAGGAAGCCTGTGGAATATTGCAATTATCAACATTTAAAATAAAATCTTTTCTATGTTCACCGATCTCAATTCCATTACGCCATTCTTTCACTAATACGCAAACAACATAAAGCCCGGGGTTTGGCGATATTCCACTTATTAATCCTGTTGCAGAGTTAATAGTAACATTTGCGCCCAAGGGTTGAAAGGCATTAAAACCTGCAAACGTATTATAATCTACTGATTGATAAAGAGGATTACCCGGCGGTAAATCAGCCGCATTTAGAAGGTCCCCGCCATTATACGCCGGTGCAAACTGATAGCTTAAAGAATCGTTATCCGGGTCAGTTGCGCCAAAGTCAAGCGTAAAAGCACTTTGGTAACAGACCAATGTAACTTTCAAATTAAAAACTGCACTTGAATTATGACCAGTTGGTAATTGATTAGTTCCGGGCATTACACATTCATAAGTTGCGCCCGGTTCACTGCTTTGTGTGGGAGCATCGCTTAAAACATTCGTGGCACTGGCTCTGCAACAGGTTTGAAAAGCAATTCTGTAGCCATACGCATTGTTCGCCAATTCAACTGTGGTTGTAAAAGTTGCAACTTCATAACATACAGAAATCTGGGTGGAAATGCATTTTGGATAACTTGCGGGGCTAATAGTTGTAAAACTGGTTCTATGAATAGGCAAATTTGTAATGAGATTATAAGGAGAATTATTTACAAAAATTCCAATCGTAACATCTGTTGGCAGGCAGGCAGTATTTGTTCCAGGGCCGCAAGGCTGATCGCAATCTCTAAAAAGCCTTAATGAAACCGAATACTGGCTTGTGTTTGGCAGCGAGCCGGGACCAATATATGTATAATAAACTTCCCCGCCTTTTACGTGATTTGCCTTTGCTGCGCAGCAAATAAAAAATAAAAGAATAAAAAGAAAATATTTTTTCATCAGTGCAAATCATTAACCTCATTTATAAATTGCAGCAAAAAGTTATTTAATTTATCGGGTGCTTCCCACATACTCATGTGGGCAACATTTTCGAGTATGTGAATATACGCAATTTCGGGCAGCTGCGTCTGCTGCAAAACATCATTTAATGATGCGGCGGTATCTTCTGTTCCCATCACAAATAATACAGGTTTTTTGCAGTTTTTTAAAACATCCGTTCTATCCGGCCGGTTCATCATGGCAACATAATATTGAATGAATGACTTGCTTGAATAATTTTTTTTCTCTTCAATAAATGCATTCATTTTTTCAGAATGATTTTTTTTGAAAGATGATGAAAATAAATTCGGTATCATTGTTTTTAAAAAAGCAGAAGCACCATATTTTTCTACAAATTCAATTGCTCTTTTTCTATTTTCTTTTCTTTCTTCATTATCTGCAAATGCGGTTGAATGAACAAGTCCGAAACCATTTAGTATTTGCTTATGTTTTTCTGTAAATGCAAGCGTAATATATCCGCCCATGCTGTGCCCAATCATTATGCATTCATTAATATTTTCGTGTTGAAGCAAAGCGTAAATGCAATCTGCAAAAAATTCAATCGTTGATAATTGGTTGACTGGTTGATTGATTGACTGATTGACTATTTCGCTTTTTCCACTTCCAGGCAAATCGGGAACAATTAACCGGCAATTATTTTTTAAAAATTCAATTTGATTATTCCAAATATTTCCATCAACCGGCAAGCCGTGCAAAAGCACAACTGGCTTGCCTTTGCCAATTATACGATAAAAAATTTTTACTGATTGATATTCAAAATATTTTTCCATCAGGGTTCGGTTGCAAGTTTTGCAAATCGGAATAACAACAATAATAAAACCGGGAAAATTGAAATATTAAATTTCTGTGGAAGCCAGAACCATGTTGCAATAAACAATGCATAAATAAAAAAAACAATATAAAAATACCGTCTTATCCAGATTGGCCTTTTCCAGATAAAAAAAGCGGCAATAAAATTTGTTGGCAATGCCCAAATAATATTGTAATTATTTTTACAAACTGTATGATCTGTTGCAAACCACATAAATAAAATTAATACACCAAGCAAACCGGTTACATAAAGCAAAAAAGAATCTATAATTCTGCTAACGTTTTTTCTTTGATTGTATTGCAAATTACAAGCTGCAAAAAGCAAAATGCAAATACAGCTCAGCACAATTAATGGCACATATTTTCCGGTTGAATTATTTGGCGGGTTTGTTTGCAACACCAATCTTTTTTGCAAAACAATTGTGTGTTTATCTGCTGTTTCGGCTTTATCAATTCCCAGCATTAAATAATCGGGCACAAACATCGCTGCATAATTTGTAATTGGTTTATCTACCTTTTCGCCTAATAAAATATCCATTCCTAATTTGGTCCATGGCTCGCCGCCTTTATCTACATAAACATGAATTAAATCGCGCGAAGTAACGCCAGCCGGAATTATATTTTTTTCTATGGAAAGATGCGGAATATTTTTAAATAAAATATCTCTGATGCGCGTGGTGCAATTATCATATAAAAAATCGTAATGATAAAACCTGTTGTTGCCCTGAAGATTATTTTGAATGGCATTATAAATATTTATTTTTTCTTCACAATTGAGTTGCAGCACTTGTTCCAGCACACTTCTTTGATCTTGCTCATATTCGTACATAAAATTATTGAAAGTATCAACTGCCAAATAATACAACAATTTTCCACGAATAAATTTTGTATAAAAATCAGGATCATCGAAATTAAAGGTTCCCCAATTGTAAATAAGGTCAGAGCCTTTTGTACTATCAATTATTCGAATTGCGCTGTGCCCGAAAGTTGCATATAATTCTTCGCCCGGCGCACAGGTTAAAACACTTATTCTTAAATGACAAACATTTACATTTTGCGCAGAAATATTTTGAACGGAATAAAAGCTAAAAATTAAAAAGATAAATTTTGAAAGAAGTTTCATGTTGAGTAAAAATTCAAAAGTAAAAATTCAAAAGTAAAAAGGCGATTCTTTTTTGAGTTTTCAATTTTGAATTTTCAATTTGATGAATAAACAACAAAGCGTACAAGAGTGCGACGCAACGAAGATGAGGGAAGATAAAAAGCTGAGTTCAAAAAAAATAATTTGCTTTTTTACAACTTGGCAATTTTACATTTAAAGATTTATTTTATGTGTTTTTTTGCATTACATAACTGCCCGTTAATGCTGCAAAAGCAGAAATGATGCCGCCAATAAATGCAGATAAAAATAAGATTGCAATTGTTGAACCACCCAAAGGCAAAATGGCTGCAACTTTTTTTGAGAGTAAATGTGCGTTGGCATTATCTAACATAAACGCATAAATTGCCCAAAATAAAAATAACGCCAAGAAGCCCGCCAGCAAAGCCTTCCAGGGTTTTTGCGGAATTGCTAATGCTACCAAAAAAGAAGTTAATGCAAAACCCCACCAAGGTAAAAACAAACAAATTACATACGCTAAAAATGCAGATAATAAAACAGAAACAATAAATTTCATGCAATAATTTTACGATTTAAATACCATTTTTCCTTTCAGATTTTTTGCATTTTGCATCTCTTCTTTTTTTAAAATAGTTAATTTATAATATTTGCCGGCGAGCCATGTATCAATAAAATTATCGTAATATTTGCTTCCGGGATTTCCGCTTTGTCCGCCGGGATAAACGCCATAAGCATTTGTTTCATCCGTTAATTCAACAATCATTCGCCAACTCGGACCGTTATATTTTTGATAAGCATTTATAATATGATCGCCGCCGCCTGAAAATAAATCTAACCTGCTAAATGGTTTCAGTTTCAATAAATGTCTTACTCCGCTATCTTTAAATTTGCCCCAAACAAGTGTATTATTTTTTTCTGCAGTTTCTAAAACAGGAATAATTTTTTTAAAAGCCATTGTAACAATATCACTCATAGTTTCTTTTTGCGGCGTATTAATATTATCTGCAAATTCATACGCCGAATCTTTTAATAACGCATGCAATAAAGTGGTTGTTTTTATTTCTGGCATTGGCAATTTGCTTTGCAAAAGTTCATCATCATACATGCAATGCATCAGGCTATCCCACCACGGTGTGAAAATTGTTGGACCAATTTCTGTTGCATCGTTTCTTAAATTCCAGTTGATAAAAATGGTGAGATATTTTTTTTCTTCATCATTTAAATTATTTTGATTGATATATTTTAACAACGCTGGTCGCGCCATTTCTGCTAATAAATTATAATTATTTGTTTGCAGTTGCTGCATATTTTTTACAGTAATATTTTGCATGGCAGACAAGTTTCTGTTGATTGTATGCCCGCGGAAATATTCAAAAGTTCCATTGAGATAATAAGGATAAGAAGTATCGTAAGGATATTGATTGGCGCTGCTTACAAAGCCTCTTGGCGGATTATGAAGAATGATGTTTTCACTGTCCGGTATCATGCCGCGCCAGGCGTAACTACTGTCAATTCCGGGCATCACAAAATCGCCCTGCCTTTTCCATTTTGCGGGAAATGAGCCTTGCTGTTTTATTGCAATATCGCCGGCTTTTGATGCAAAAATCATGTTTTGACCCGGGCATTGATACGTAGCAATTGCTTTTGAATAATCATTAAAATTTTTCGCATGATTTAATAAAATAAAAGTTTGCAATTCATTGCTTGCATCATGTGCTTTCCAGCGGCAGGCATAGGCTTTATTATTGTTTAATTTATCAGCATAATTTTTATCATACATTACAGGCCCCCAAACTGTCATTGCGATATGTTCGGTGTCGTTAGGTTTATTTTTTATTTTAATTATTTCATTTCTAAAAGTTGTATTTCGCCAATTGCCGTTGTACCAATATTGCTGCATGGTGCTATCTCTAAATTGCATTTCATAATAATCTCTTACATCGCGCTCGGAATTTGTAAAACCCCAAGCACAATTATCATTAAATCCAATGATGATGGAAGGAGCGCCGGGAAAGCTTACCCCATAAGCATTGTAGCCGGGCACAGAAATTTGCATTTCATACCAAAGTGAAGGAAGATTTAAATCTAAATGCGGATCGTTGCATAAAATCGGTCTTCCGCTTTTTGTTTTGGAACCTGCAACTGCCCAATTATTACTGCCATTATTTTCATTCGGTTTTATAGGTTTTGCGGGAATAACTATCGAATCTTTATAATTAAAATAAGCAGAATCAACATTTGAAGGCAGCATTAAAGATATTCCTGTTTTTTTAAAAATTGCTCCTTTGGGAATAATCGGATCTAACGAATCTTCGCCTTGCGGAAATAATTTTTCGAACTGCGCTTTTGTGAAAACAGTTTTGGCATTTGTTTTTTCAAAATCTTTTTCGCTGCCTGCCAAATCGAAACTCATGTATTTTAAAAACAATGCAGTTTTTAGGTTAGTCCATGGCTCAGGTTTATAATCAAGCAATTTATATTCTATTGGATATTGCGATTCATCCAAAGAACTAATATATTTATTAACGCCGGCTGTATATGCATCGCAGGCTGCTTTGGTTAGCGGATCGCTTTCCATTTCTCTCAATGAATTTTCTGCAGCATAAACCATTCCTAATCTGCGAAAATATTTATCAATCGCAAAAAAATTTGTGCCGCCGCTTTCATCGCCCATTATCTCGCTCAATCTGCCCGCCGCTGCGTACGTTTGAAACTCCATTTGCCACAAGCGAAATTTTGAATGCAAATATCCTTCCACAAAATATGCATCGTTTTCATTTTCCGCAAACACATGCGGCACAAGGCGTTCATCAAAATATACTTCGGTGGTGCCTTTTAATCCATCTATTTTTAAATTGCTATTAAATGCAATATTTTCCGGTTCTGCATTTTGCCAAAAGCCTTTTTGCGGAGAAAGAAAAAAACCTAATCGCGGCGTTTTTGCATTGTTAACTGAAAGCTGCGTATTTAATACAATTATTAAACCTGTTGTAATAACGGCAGAAATTAAAACCGGAACAATCCTCATTACAAGTAATTAATTATTGAAAATAGTAAATTAATAATAAGTATAAATTGTACTTTTTAATTTTTAATCATCTTAAATTATCATATACTTTTTGCAAAACATTTTTTACAGTTTCAATTTCCACTTTATCAACACCGTTTAATGCTTCGTTCATGGTTTCATTTGCAATACCAACTGTAATTTTTTGCAAGTTTTTTGCAGCATCAGTTATGCATATAAGGTTTTTTCTTCTGTCATCTTTTGAAGCAATCCTTTTCACCAATTTTTGTTTTTCCAAATTATCAATCAATCGTGTAATACTTGGCTTATCCCTAAAAGTTCGCTTACTTAATTCTTGCTGGCTTAAACAATCTTCTTTCCATAAATGATACAAAATACTCCATTGCTCAATTGTAATTTCTAAACCCGCTGTTCGAAAATTTTTTTGTAATCTTCTTGCAACTGCCGTGCTCGCCATCCCATTAATAACACTGTATAATTCGCCTCTTTTAAATTGGTTGTATGGCATATAGTTAGTTATGCAACTAATTTCAAAATTGATTTATCTTTATGAATTTGCCAAGTATAATTGCACTTAATTTTTTAATGTGAAAGAATACAATTTATCATACAAAAATTCAAGAATTCATTATTGCATTTTTGGAACCGGTAAAAAAATATTGTTTTGTTTTCACGGATACAATAAAGATGGAAATAGCTTTGCTTTTCTGAAACATGCGCTGGGAGGTGATTATACGCTTATCTGTATTGATCTTCCGTTTCATGGAAAAACGGTTTGGAATGAAGATTTAAATTTTACAGAGAATGATATTATTAAAATTATTTCCCTAATAAACGGATCAATTAATCAACCGATTAACTTACTTGGCTACAGCATGGGCGGCAGAGTTGTTCTTCAATTATTACAAAAAATTCCGCAAAAAATTGAGCGTGTAGTTTTAGTTGCAACTGATGGATTGCATAAAAATTTCTGGTATTATTTAACTACGCAAACTGTTATTGGTAATAAAATTTTTAAGTATTCGATGCATAATCCGGCATGGTTATTCCGGTTAATGAAAACCGCACAACAATTAAAATTAATAAACGAAAATATGCTCAGCATTGCGCACTATTATCTAAATATTGAAAGCGAAAGAATGTTGTTATATGAACGCTGGACAACGATGAGGAAATTTAAACCAAACCTTCATCAACTACAATTAATTATAAAAAAAAATAAAATACCTGTTCGATTTTTGTTTGGTAAATACGATCAGATTATTTTAAGTAAACGAAGTGATTTTTTAAAGGAGGATGTGAGCGATATTCAAACCCACATTATTAACGCAGGTCATAGATTAATGCAGGAAAAATATGCGAATTATATTGCTAAATTATTTTATTAATTATTAAGTTTCTTTGCTGTTATGAGGAATGCGGTTATTATTATAAATCTGGTTTTTTTTGTATTTTTATTTGGCGGTTATTGCATGTTGATTTTGAATTATATAAAATGGTTTACTCGGTTAAAAATTTTTGAGTTTCCCGGTAAAATCAGCGCTGTCAATAGCTTCAGCATTATTATTCCCGCACGAAACGAAGAAAAAAATATTGAGAATTGCATTAATTCTGTTCTTGAAAATGATTATCCCAAAAGATTATTTGAGGTAATTATTGTGAATGATTTTTCAAGCGATGCAACTGCGGAAAAAGTAAAAACGCTTCAACAAAAATATTCTAATCTTCGCTTAATTAATTTAGCAGATTTTGTTGAAAGTAAACTGAATTCTTACAAAAAGAAAGCAATTGAAGTTGCTATCGGTCAATCAAAAAATGATTGGATAATAACAACCGATGCAGATTGTACAGCAACACAGAAATGGCTTGAATTATTTGACGCATACATTCAAAAAAATAATTCTGTTTTTATTGCAGCGCCGGTAATGTTTATAAATAATAATTCACTTTTATCCATTTTTCAAACACTTGATTTTATTAGTTTACAGGGGATTACTGCAGCTTCGGTTTCTGCGGGCTTTCACAGTATGTGCAACGGAGCAAATCTTTGTTATAAAAAATCTGTTTTTTTTGAAGCGAATGGCTTTGCAGAAATTGATGCTGTTGCCAGTGGCGATGATATGTTACTGATGCATAAAATTCAACAGAAATATCCTGCTAAAATTGGCTATGTATTTAATCAAAATGCAGTTGTATCAACGCTTTCAATGCTTGATTGGAAAAGTTTTTTTAATCAGCGGATTCGCTGGGCGAGTAAAGCTACCAACTATAACGATAAAAAAATATTTTGGGTTTTATTGCTTGTATATTTTTTTAATCTTTATCTTTTTTTACTTCCTTTTGCAAGTATTTTTATGCCATTTCTTTTTAACTACTGGCTGATATTACTTGCAGCAAAAACAATTTGCGAATTGGGCTTTATGTTACCGGCGGCACGTTTTTTTAATGATCAAAAGATTTTGTGGTGGTTTCCATTAATGCAACCGTTGCATATAATTTATACAGTAATTGCAGGCTGGGTTGGAAAATTTGGGAAATATGAATGGAAAGGAAGAATCGTAAAATAGATAAGTACTTATACAATTTTTAATCAATTAAAAAGTTTCGGTTAAAATAAATTTTAAGAATCTTTATTTGTTACCAAAACATTGCGGTTAAAGCTTTCATCTAACGAAATAAAAGTTTCTGTTCGTTCTATTCCTTTTATTTTTTGTAATTCATCGTGCAGCACAAACCGGAGTTGCTGAATATTTTTACAAACAACTTCTGCAAACATGCTGTAATTACCCGTAGTATAATTTAAGCGGGTGATTTCAGGAATCTTTTTTAATTCTTTGGCAACTGTATCGTATAAAGAACTTTTTTCTAAAAAGATTCCGATAAATGCAATTACATCATAGCCTAAAGATTTGAGATCTACATTTAATTTTGTACCTTTAACTATGCCGCATTCTTGAAGCTTTTTGATACGAACATGAATGGTGCCGCCCGATACAAATAACTTTTTTCCCAGATCGGCGTAGGAGATTTCAGCATTTCCCATCATTTCCTGAATGATTTGAAAATCTAATTTGTCTAAATTTGATTTAATGCTCATTAGCAGTGGTTTTTTGGATATTGTCAAATTTTATATGCAAATATTTGAATAATTTCTATATTTACAAAATTTTTGTTGAATTTTTTTTAATATTTATATATTAATTTTAATATTGCATTTATATTGTGGGGTGATGAAATTCTTGGCAGACATGCCCTCTCGTCTCGGGGGTGGGGATAACAGGATAAACAAAGCGTAGAGCCGACGTTACTCATTGGTAAGGCCGACCAGGGTTGACCACTAAACTTTGCACTTTGGCTAACTGCCCCGTGTAGGTTCGAATCCTACCCCTACAGCGTTTCGTAAATTATCCTTTTGTAATCAATGACTTACGGAAGGATTTTTTGTTGAGGTACACCCTGGGGTACAGTTTAAGGTCTTTTATATCCACTTTTTAATTGATTAAATTAATTAAAAAAGGTAAGTTAAGTTACTGAGTGGGTTACACGATTTTATTCAACTAACAAAACTTCTAATACATCTCCACTTTTTAGCGGAGTCCGAAACATTAGGAACACTCCCAATTTGCAAATATGTTCTTCATTTACTGAAACGCCTTGGTTGAACAATAACATCCTACTTAAAAAGAGACATCAGTTTAAGCGTTGTTAACGGCTTAGAAATAAATCCTTGAACTACTTTATACGATTTTGATTTTTCAATATCGATTGGATTAATAGAGGAAGTGAGTATAAAAATTTTGCATTTTTTTTGTA
>JBPCKN010000003.1:0-223123 GCA_051004255.1 Chitinophagaceae bacterium
AGGAAAACGTTCGCCTAATTCATCATAATTCTTTCCGCTTAATGGATTGCCATATAACAGGTTTATATGGTCATCAATCAAAACCAAATCTCATTTTTTAAAATTTAAATTAATGCCGCCTGCTGCATTTGATAAAACTAATTTTTGTATGCCAAGCAATTTCATCACGCGAATTGGAAAAACAATTTGTTGCATTGAATAACCTTCATACGCATGAAAGCGCCCATGCATTATTAATACATTTTTATTTCCGATTGTTCCGTAAATTAAATTGCCTTTATGAAACTCAACGGTAGCAACAGGAAAGCCGGGAATTTCAGCGTAAGAAACAGTTTGCTTTACATCAACATAATTTAATAGTTGATGCAATCCAGTGCCTAATACAATTCCTATTTCAGGATAAATAATTTTTCGGCTGATTAAAAAATCTTTTGCTTTTTCAAATTCTTTCATACTTATTTTTTAAACCACCGCTCCGCCGCAACTGCTTCCTGCGCCGGCAGTACATCCGTAACAATGCTGACCAATAATTATATTTCTTTTATTTAATTCTTCGTTATTAAAATCACTGATATGTTTGCTTTTGCAATCCACTTTCAATTCAAGCATTTGGTTAAAATCGCAATCATATAAAAATCCATCCCATCCAACTGAAATTGTATTTCTGCACATTACTTTTTCGGCAGCAACAGGATTGTATGCGCTCACTAATTTCTCCATATATTTTTCATAATTGCCACTGGTAAGCAAATAATCGAGATAGCGGTTTATTGGCATGTTAGTAATGGTAAATAAATTGTTGAATACAATATTATATTGCTGCATCAACGCATGTTTATATTCTTTTTCCAATGATGATTGCGATGCGGGTAAAAACGCACCTGCGGGATTGTAAACAAGATTTAAAATTAATCCTGAATTTTCTTTTCCATAGCCAACAGCATTCAGCATTTGCAATGCTTTTATGCTATCTTCAAAAACACCATTGCCGCGCTGCCTGTCTGTTCTTTCCTGCGTATAAAAAGGAAGTGATGAAACAACTTCTATGTTGTGCTGTTTATAAAACTCAGGAAGATTATTATATTTTTTGTTGGCAAGAACAATCGTGAGATTGCACCGAACAATGATATGTTTATTTAGAGATTTAATTTCTTCAATAAACCGTCTGAAGTTGGGATTTAATTCCGGTGCGCCGCCGGTAATATCAACCGTTTTTAATTGCGAATTATTTCTTAAAACTTTAATGCATTGCTGCATCGTTTCTTTCGTCATTATTTCTTTTCTATCAGGACCGGCATCAACATGGCAATGCCTGCAGGTTTGATTGCACATTTTGCCAATGTTCACTTGAAAAATTTCTATGCCTGTTGGCTTTAAAGGAAATAAATTTCCTTCCTCCAATTTCTGCTGGAAAGGAATTAAAGAAAAATCTTTTTCCTTCCCATGTTCTATGATTTCAATTTGTTCATGAACATCAGCAAGAAAATTATTTTGTGCTTTTAATGATTTCATCCGTATAAAAAAATTTTCTCACAGATTTCACAGAAAGGCACAGATGTTTTTTTATCTGTGTTCATCCGTGTAATTTGTGAGAGATCACATTGCAATTTCTTTCACTTTATTCATCATCTGCACACCGTGTACCAAAGACGCGCCGCCGCGAATGGCACAGGCTACATGCACTGCTTCCATCATCTGTGCTTCGCTCCATCCTTTTTCAAACGCATCACTGCTGTATGCATCAATGCAATAAGGACATTGCACTGCATGAGCAACGGCTAAAGCAATTAATGATTTTTCTCTTGCCGTTAATTCACTGTCTTTAAAAACTTCTGAATAATAACTAAAAAATTTATCTCCTAAATTTTTTTGAAAATCTGATATATTGCCAAATTTTTTTAGGTCTTCAGAATTGTAATAACCATTATTCATTTTGATTAGGTTTAATTATCAATCTAATAAAAAATTATTGTTTGTTTAATTAGCATTTAATATACATGCAAAAAAGCCCTCAAATTTATTCTAATAACGTCATAAATATTTTTGAGGGCTTAAAATAAAAGCCGAAACAAAATTCATTTAATAAAAAAACTGTTGATGTTAGCTTTTAGAAAGTGCATCCTCCAATGCCTTCTTTATTTCTTCATCCGAATTTGCAAGACTTACTTTAGAAATTAATTTTTTTGTTTTAGAATCAAGAAAATAAAGCATTCCTGTGGCATTATTCTTTTCAGCAAATTTGTAAACTCCTGCTTTTTCAAGCATATCTTTCGACATTTTTTTGGAGTTATCGTCTGAAAGATCGTTCATTACCATTTCTACATCTTTATTTTCCATAACCATAGGCATAATATCTTTTTCAAACCTTGGTCCGTTAGCCTGGCATACAGGGCACCAGGATGCCTTTGTTAATAAAGCGATTACTTTGGGATTTTCATTTTGTGCATTTGCAAAAATTGAAAACCCGGCAAATAACATGATAGCAAGCATTAATTTTTTCATTGTTTTTTAATTTAAGATTATTTAATTTGAATGTATAGTCGTATTCTTATACAAAGCCTGACAAAACAAAATGATAAAATATTTTTCAGAGTTTTGAAATGATAGACGCCTCAAGCTTATCGGTGTTTTCATCAGAATAAAACATATTGAAATTTTTATTCAGCAATGCGTTAATCAACAAAGACTGCTTCATGTAATTTTTGCAACCCGAACACATAGCTGTATGCATGTGCAGTTGCATTGTTTTTACTAAACCCAACGGAACATGCTCTTTCATTTCCATAAGCTCTGTTGCCTTTACACAAGACAACATCATTGCATTCATTATATTTTTTTTCATACAAAAATTTTAAACACGTGCAGTTCGTATATTATTATTTGATTGTACTACCGCATAATTAGGCACAATTAACGCTACAAAAATGCCATATACCAAATGCCCAATCAATGCGCCAATCATCATTAGCATCATACTTCCCTGCATCATTGGCATTGGCATCATTTTTCCGATTATAAACATCATTATCATTGCAAAAATAAAAACGCATAAGCCAAACAATGCGCCTTTTAAAACTTTACTTTCTATATGCACTTTGGGATTAAATAAATACACATAAGCTGCGGCGAAAATAATCCCTATCATAAAATGCATGATATACCCGACTGCGAGCGAAACACCCATCATTGAGGAAAGCATTTCGGCAGGGTTCATTTTAGGCAATCCCATCATTGGAGCTAAAAACATAAAGCCCGTCATTACCGCAGTGGCAACCAATCCTGCAATAACAGATTGTGCGAATTTAGTTTTCATAAAAAATAATTTATATAAATAGTCGTACTGATAATTAAAACCTGACAAAAATTTATTTCAAATTATTTTTAAACCATCCAAGCTCTAAACAATTTCTTAATTGAAGCTTTGCTCTATGAATAATTTGCCAGAAATTAGAAGTTGTAATTTCTAATTTTGAACATATAGTTTTACTGTTCTCTTCTTCCAAATATTTTAAATGTATTGCAGACAACCATTTTTCAGGCAACTTATCAAAACAATTTTTTAATGCTTTTGCAAATTCAGGATTATCTAATAATTCTTTTTCGTTATTCCATGTCTGCGGTCTGTATTCCGGTTTCCAGCGGTCATCTTCATCAAAAAATTCATTGATAATGTTTGAAGAAATTTCAAAGCTGTTTTTATATTTTAAACGAAAGTAATCTGCTATTTTATGTTTGAGAATAGAAAACAACCATGTTTTTACATTGCTTTTTTCTTTATAATTTTCATAAGAGTGATATGCCGAAAGAAATGTTTCCTGAACAAGATCTTCTGCGGTTTCCTTTTGTTGAACCTTAGCAATGGTGTAACTAAATAAATCTTTGGCGTAGGTTTTTAAACAATCAATAAAATCATTCTTTAATTTGCTCATCGCTTTAAGAAATCGCATCTAAAAATAAAAGCAAAGATTATTTAATTTAGTTTAAAAAGCATTTTTCTGGTATATCGTTTTATTTCCTTTACAATATTTACAAACTAATTTATTGCCGCAGTAAAAAATAATGAGCTACCAATTTTGATAGCTCATATATAACTTTAAATTTGATTTATTTAATAAGCCGCCAATCCTGATGCATAAGCCGGAACATTATTTACTTTGCCAATGCGATTTAAAATTCCAAAAAAACTTCTTTGATATTCAGTGATTGTATGCGATGTTGAATTGATATTATAAACAAAATGATTGTTACCGCTAACAGTAATATCTATCGGAGATTCGTCTGTTTTTGCTATGGTAAAAAACACAAGATAAATAGCGCCAAAAGGTGAAATATAATAAGAAGAAATTGTGTTGCTTGCAGTGTTGGAAATAAAAGCAAATCTTCCGTAATGCGCAGTGGCAACCCAGCAAGGCGCAGACTGATAGTTAGGCACAGTGCCGTTTATAGCATTTATACTTCCCCAATTATCAGTTGAATAAGAAGTGCAGGAACCTGCATTGGCTGCGCCTCCGGCTGCATTGGAAACAACTAAATAATTATTGTTATTATAAGCAAAATTAAATCCGAATGGTGTTGCTCCAACTGAATTATTAAAATTGCCTGCACCTGCAACGCCGCTTGCATTTAATTTAAATGCATCAATTTTATTCGTTCCTTTTTCTGTTATAAAAAGTATTTTACCATTTGGATGAAAAGAAATTTGTGCAGGTGTTGCGCTGCTGCTGCTGAGCGGTTGCCATGAACCGTTGATTTTTGAAAGCGCTCCATTTGCTCCAATATAAAATCCGCAAATATTTGCACTCGTTGAATTTACAACGTACAGAAGATTACCCCAAACCGAAAGACTTATGGGTTTGGTGCCGCCTGAATTTATTGTGTGCGCTAATGTTAAGCTTCCATCGCTGTGCACCCAAAATGATGAGATAGAATTATCGCCGGCATTAACAGCATATAACCACTGGTGTTGATAATCGAGCACTAAAGCGCCTTGCGAGCCAAGTCCACTGCCACTGCCTGCGCCGCCTGATACAACTGAACTGTTCCAGCTAAGACTTCCATCGGAGTGTTGATTATACACCAGAATCTGGTTCCAGCTTGCATCATTGCTTTCGGTGTACACATAACCACCCTGAGAGCCTTTTGAAAGTGATTCCTGCGAAAGCATATTTTCATCAGGATTATTTCCATTTTCACTGATCATATTTCTTAAAGAAGTTTCAGTTTGAACAGGTTGTTGTATGGTTTGATTTGTTTTATTTGCTTCTTTTGAGCAGGAAGCAAATGTTATGGCAACAGCTATTGCCATTGCAGTAAATAATTGATTTGAATTTTTTGTAAACATGATTGTTGTTTTTATTTGTTAGAAAAATTATTTTGATGATTTGATAAAAAAAATTTTAATGAGAAAATTTTGTGATGCCGATATGCAAACCTGCAGTTGTTACAGGCAAAGAACCTATTCCGAAACCTTTTAGCGGAATTTGCAGGTAAGGCTCAACTCTGATGTTTGTTGATTTTCCAATTTTATTTTCATAGCCAGCACTAACAGTAACTGCTGCGGCAAAATATTTTGAAACATTTCTGTAAGAACCATTCATTGTATTTCGAAATCCGTTTAATGAAGTGAGATAATTATTTTTTTCGCCCGTCATTACATAAGAAGTAATGCCTGCGGAAGAAAAAATATTTTTATTGGTTTTATTTATCACATTGTATTTAAGCTTCACCGGAATTTCAAACACTTTGCTGCTGCCATCAAGGTTTAAAATTTTCATTCCCGCCGGCATAGATGAACCCATTTTATCGGTGCTGAAATATTTTCCATCGGTGAAATAATATTTTTTAGAAAATAATAAACCGGTTTCAATTGATGTGCGCTTATTGAATGAATAACCTGCGATAATTCCAAAATCAAAACCGGGTTTTTTCATGCCCTGATTTTTTACTTCATTCATTTGAATGCCTGCAATTAAACCATAATAAAACCTGCGTTGCTTCTGAAAAACATCTGATTTATTTGTAGGATTTTTTTCTTCATTTATATTTTCATTTTTTTGAAGAGAAGTAATATTTTTTAGCGAGACATTAGAACTATTCAAATGATCTGCTTCATAATTTTTACTGATTTTTTCAATTTCAAAATTTCCATTTGTCTTTTCTTGAAAAGTTGGCGCTAAAAAAACATTGCTTTTATTGAATGTGTTTGATTGAGCAACTAAAGATTTTTTATTTTTAGCAGTTGATGAATGAGCAGAATTTATTTTGGTGATAGAATTATTTTCATCTTGTATTTTATGCAATTCAGCAGATTGTTTATTTGAATTGTAAGCGCTATTATTTTTATAAATTTCAGCTAGAAAAGTTTTGCCTGATTCCAAATTTTCACTGTTATATTTATTCGCGATTATAAATATTCCGCCAATCATCAAAAACAAAAAAAGAAAGATTAATAAAGAAGATTTTTTTACATAATTATTTTTGGATGTTTTTTCTGCAACAGCATTTTCCGGTAATTTAGAAACGATTTCATTCCAGTGGCTCTCGCCGTTTTTCGGCATATAATTATCTGCCGCTTTGCGAAATAATTCTTCCATATTATCTTCTACATTCTGCATAGCTTGGCTTCCTCCATTTTTTTTACGCTTTGCTGTAACATGCTTTTGGCTCTGGATAAATTTGATTTTGATGTGCCAATCGGCATATTTAAAATGTCTGCAATTTCGCTGTGCGTGTAACCATCAATAACATATAAATTAAAAATAGTTCGGTAAGCAGGTGGAAGTTCTTTTATTAATATTATTAAATCGTTGTATAAAACAATTCTGTCTGCATCGTGATTGTTATCTGTAATTTCCCAGGCATCTTCTGATATTCCGCCAATTTCAGGAAGCATATTTGCTCTGCGCAATTCATCAATGGAAGTATTAATCATTATTTTTTTCAGCCATGCCATCAATATCTTTTCGTTATCATTTTCAGTTTCACCTATTTTAAATTTTGAAAAATGAGTGAACATTTTTACGAAGCCGTCAGTAACAACGTCTATTGCTTTTTCGTATCTGTAAATATATCTGAACACAATTTTTAAAGCATAGCCGCGATAGTGCTCATAAATTATTTGCTGATATTTATGCTCATTTTTAATGCACCGTTTTATGATGTAAGTGATGTTTTCCAAATCAGGGTAAATGTATAATGGCAATAGCTTTTAAAATCATTCCATAATTACTTCATAAAATTAATCTACAGTTAATTCATCAATGAATGTTCTATATTAATAGATACGCAGTATTGAAGAAATGGCTGCAACAGTTTAAAATAGTTTTAGATTTTAAATCAATAAATTAAAATAGAATGGTTTACTAAAATTGATACAATTATATTGCAACTTTTAATTTATCAATTTGGAAATATATAATCTTCTTACCATTATTATTGTATTAACCGCAATTTTCGGTTACATCAATTTCAGATTTATAAAGCTGCCTGTAACAATTGGCATCATGCTTATCTCGTTGCTGGTATCGTTACTGATAATTGTAACTGGTTTAATACATCCTTCATTTTTCAGTAAAATTACCCAGCTGATTAAAACGATTGATTTCAATACTGCTTTAATGAAAGTGATGCTGGGTTTTTTATTGTTCGCCGGCGCCATACACATTGATGCCAAAAAATTAAAACATGAAGCTGCTGCAATAATTACGTTTTCAACAATAGGCGTTTTAATTTCCACTTTTGTAATTGCAGCATTGTTATATGTTGTAACCAAATGGTTTGAAATGCCTATAGATTTTATTTATTGCCTGCTTTTTGGCGCATTAATTTCTCCCACAGATCCTATCGCTGTTTTAGGTATTTTAAAACGTTCTAAAATTCCAAAAACATTAGAGCTAAAAATAACCGGCGAAAGCTTATTTAATGATGGGGTGGGCGTTGTTATTTTTATCACCATTTATGAAATAACTAAAATAGGTTTTCAAAATGTATCTGCTTTGCAAATTGCCTGGCTTTTTTTAAAAGAAGCCGGCGGCGGAATTGTGTATGGATTTTTACTCGGCTACGCAGGCTTTTGGGCACTACGTTCTATCGAAAATTATATCATCGAAGTATTGATAACACTTGCCATTGTAATGGGCGGTTATGCCCTTGCTGGTTATTTGCACATCAGTGGTCCATTGGCAATGGTAGTGGCAGGAATAATTACAGGAAATAAAACACTGGAAGCAGGCATGAGTGATGTTACAAGAGATTACATTGATAAATTTTGGGAAATGATTGATGAAGTGATGAATGCAATTTTATTTATGTTAATTGGTTTTGAAATGCTCCTCATTCCATTTAACTTAACATTGTTTTGGTTAGGATGCACTACAATAATTATTGTGTTATTTGCAAGATTTACTTCCGTTGCTATTCCTATATTTTTTTTAAGATTCGCAAAAACATTCGAGCAAAATGCCATTCCTATTTTAACGTGGGGCGGTTTGCGCGGCGGCATTTCTGTTGCGCTGGCTTTATCTTTGCCTGCAAGTTCTTATAGCGAAGTGTTTGTTTCTATAACTTATATTGTTGTTCTGTTTTCAATCATTGTTCAGGGATTAACGATTGGAAAGTTTGCAAAGAAACTTGCATCTTAATTTGTTCGTTACATTAATTTGAATGAATAAATATATTCAGGACATATTAGACTTAAGAACAAATTCAGATTTTGAAAAAACAAAATCTACCATTAACGATGGCGTTACAATAAGAGGTTATAATTTATGGATGTTAATTTGTTCATCAATACTTGCCTCAATCGGGTTAGACACAAATTCTACTGCAATTATAATCGGTGCAATGCTAATTTCACCTTTAATGTCGCCCATTTTAGGTGTAGGATTTTCAGTTGCCATTCACGATAATCAATTATTAAAACGTTCGCTAAGAAATCTTGGTCTTGCAGTCTTTATTAGTTTTGCTGTATCTGTTTTTTATTTTGTTCTTACACCGTTAGGGCAGGTTACCGGTGAAGAACAAGCACGAACTTATCCTACTTTGCTTGATGTGCTCGTAGCTCTTTTTGGCGGCATTGCCGGCATAGTTTCTATCTCGCGGCATGAGCAAACAAACGCTATTCCGGGCGTGGCAATTGCAACCGCATTAATGCCTCCGCTTTGCGTAGCAGGCTTCGGTCTTGGCACTATGCACTGGGATTATTTTTTAGGTTCATTTTATTTATTTTTCATCAATGCGGTTTTTATAAGTTTAGCAACTTATCTAATTGTAAAATATCTGCATTTTCCCGAAAAACAATTTGTAAATAAAAAATTACAAAGAAAATATTCTTACTGGTTTACTGCAATAAGCATTATAGTTTTAATGCCAAGTATTTATTTTTTATATACGGTTTATCAAAAGGAACAAATTAATGAAGACATAAACAATTTAGTATTAACACCTATAAAAAAAGAAGGAAATGAAATATTGAAATGGGAAGTGATAAATAAAGACACATCAAAATTAATTACAGTCTATATTTCAGGGAAACCTTTGAAGGACAGTTTAAAGCAATCAATTGACAACAATTTAAAAAGCCATCACATGGCATTGTATCATTTAAAACCAATGCGCATCAATCTTTCAAAAGAAGAAGTAAGCAAGCTAAGTGCGGAGATGACAAAACAAATGTTTCAGGAAATGCAATTGAAAAATCTTGACAGCGAAAAAATTAATCAACCTAAAGATACTTTATCTTATGTGCAATTAATAAAAGAAGTAAAAGCAGCATTTCCTTTTGTTGATACTTTATCGAACGGATGGTTAACAAAGCCTGATTCTCTCGCAAAAATTGATACTATCCCAATTATATTTTATAAATCAAAAAGAAGAGTTGCAAAATTGCAGCAGGAACAATTATATCAATTTTTAAAAATAAGATTTTCAAAAGATACGGTAGCTTTAATAAAGCAATAAAATTTTCAGAAAAAAAATTATGGATAATTGTCTGCATAAAATTTCTCGTGTAAAGAATAATTTTTAGAAGATAAAAATTAATCAAGATAAAATTGCTATAATTGATGAGCTTTCAAAGAAATGGAACATTCCGAAAAACTTTATGTTTATTGGTTCGCCGGGAAATTAAATTTTTTTATCATGTTTCAGAGCTAGGCGGCGTGCGGTTGATTATGTAAATAAATATAACACGGCAGTTAATTATGACTCCTCAGGAAAGTAATAATAACAATAATTCTCAATTAACTTACACAAAAAAAATATGGATAGCAGCAGGCATTATTACTTTGATTGTTGTTTTTCTTTTGCTGTTTAAAACTTTGTTCAGCCTTGTTTTGTTGATACTTGCAGGTGTTTTAATGGCAATTTATTTTTACGGATGTGCGGGCATTTTACAAAGAAACCTGCACCTGTCTTCTAAGTTAAGCATTATTCTTTCTGTATTATTAAATATAATTTTATTGGTTGGTTTTTTTTGGTTTGTGGGTGCAAGATTGCAACAGCAGATTTCTGAATTATCTGATACTTTACCAAAAACAATTCAGCAGGCAAAAGATCAAATGAACAAAACTGCTCTTGGTGGCAAAGTTTTGGAATATTTAAATTCATCAGGAAATTCTCAAAAAACAAAAGACGTTGTAAGGCAATTTTTTTCTTCAAGCTTTGGCATTATAAGCGATTTGTATATTGTTGTTTTAATAGGTTTATTTTTTACAGCAAGTCCATCTCTTTATAAAAAAGGAATGGTTCGTCTTCTGCCTGCAAAAGCAAAAGATAAAGGCGCTGAATTAATAAATGAAATAAGCGAGGTTTTAAAAAAATGGCTGAAAGGGCAAATTTTCGGGATTTTTTTTATTGCTGTACTTACCGGAATTGGTTTATTAATTTTGGGAATGCCGCTGGTGCTTACACTTGCATTGATAGCAGGATTATTAAATTTTATTCCAAACTTCGGACCTATGATTGCTTTAATTCCGGCTGTACTTCTTGCGCTTATGCAGGGAGCAACAACAGCAATTATTATTATTTGCATGTACACCGGAATTCAAATAATACAAAGCGCCGTTACCCAACCTATAATACAAAAAAAAATGATTAGCATACCGCCTGCGCTAACCATTATTGGTCAGGTTGCAATGGGTTCTTTGGGCGGTTTTTGGGGAGTTCTGCTCGCAACACCGATAGTTGCAATTTTAATGACGGTTATAAAAAAATTGTATATTAATAAATAAAACTTAATTATCCTTGTTATCCTCTTCTTTACTTGCAATTTGAAAAGGTTTTGATGCATCATAAAATTTAAGCTCTCTAATTTCTGCAGGAAGATTGAAGCCGTTGCTTTCCAAATATGTTTTTGTTTTTGTGATTATTCTTCCGCGAGCTTGTAGCATACCACGCCTGAAATCTTTTGTTGATATCCACACATAAATTTTTAAATTAACAGTGCTTGGCGCAACTTCATCTTCTGCTACAAAATTTACATGCTGGTCGTCATGAATCAGCTCTTCATCTTCATCAAGACATTTCTGAATTAACTCTTTAGCTTTTTCGGCATCATTTTCATAAGCAATGCCCAGCACAAAATCAGTTCTAAAAAATCCATCTTCCGTATAATTATACACAGGTTTGGTAAGTACATCTGCATTAGGTATATAAACATTGCGCCCATCGAAAGTTATAATTTTTGTATATCTGAATTCCATAGATTTTACTTTGCCAAATACATCTTCTATGCGCACGGTATCATCTACATTAAAAGGTCGGTTAAATGCAAGTATGATGCCTGCCAAAAAATTTTCAGCAATATCTTTAAAAGCAAAACCCAGCACCACTGCAGATGCGCCTACTGTAGTCATGATTGCGGCGGCAATACCACTTAAACCTGCAGCATTAAGTGCGAGTAAAAAAATGCAAACAATTAAAACCAATTTTATTGCTTTTGCTAAAAAGCTGCTCATTAATTTGTCATGCGATTTTTGTCCTATTTTTTTTTGAAATAAAGAAGTTAGCCAGTTTGCAAGCAGAATGCCAACTACCAAAAGAAGGAGGGCTAAACCAATGCGCGGAATTGATTTTAGAAAATCAACGTAATAGGTGTGCAGTCTTTGCAAAATTTCATTCATGCGAATTTTTTAAAGGTTGTTTAATTTATTTTATTTTAAGGATTGATTAAATATAGCAAATAAAAAATCAAACACTCATCTCTTTATTGCGAAAAATTACAATCACAATATTTTATAAAAAATAAAGATTGAAATGTATAAAAGCAAAAAAGAAAATTGATAATTTATTCTCTTAATTCTGACAAAAATTAAAATCTTTTTTTTCTTAAAATATATTTATTAAAACGATTATTGTATGTTACCTTACAATTATTCCATGAATTTATTCCCGCAAACATACTTTTCAACCAAAAAAATATGCTTTAATTACATTGCTAATCACAATCAATTTAATTTTTAATAATCACCAAATGAAAAAAAATCGTTTAAAAAATTTCACCAAAAATATTCCTGTTTTTATTATAGGTTTATTTGTTGTGGTTTCACTTGCATCCTGCGCAAAAAAAATCACTTTTCAACCTTCAGCAGTTGTGCCCGCAGCCGAAGGAAGAGTTAAGATAAAAAAAGATAATAACAACAACTACAAGATTGATTTAAAAATAATCAGACTATCAAATCCCGGCAGACTAAGTCCGCCAAAAAACACATACGTTGTTTGGATAGAAACACAATCAAATGGAGTAAAAAATATTGGCAGCTTAAACACATCGAGCGGGTGGTTTTCAAAAACGCTCAAAAGCTCATTGGAAGCGGTAACTCCTTTTAAACCTGTGAGTTTATTTATCACTGCAGAAGATAATGCGAATATTCAATATCCCGGCTCGCAGGTTGTATTAAAAACAAACCGTTTTTAGTTGACTGATAATAAAAGGATATTTTTTTATTCATTTATTTATTAGCAATAATAAATTTAAAATGTTTTAATTCTCAATGAGAAGAAATTGAAAAACATAAAATCATTATGATAATTCAAATAAATTCAGACAATAATATATCAGGAAACGAAAGACTGAGCGCTTATTTAGAAAAAATTATTTCAGAATCATTAAACAGATTTGATAATCAGATAACAAGAATAGAAGTTTATCTCGCCGATGAAAACGGCGCTAAAACCGGTGAAGACGATAAACGCTGTGTGCTTGAAGCGCGTTTGGAAGGCATGAAGCCTTTTGCTGTTACAAACCACGGCAACACAATTGAAAATGCAGTGAAAGGCGCAATAGATAAATTGAAAAGCAGCTTGGATACTACTCTCGGTCGTTTAAAAAATTATTAAGGCAAATAAATATTGAAGGTTTTAGGATGAAATAAATTGATTAAGCTTCATCAAACAATTATAACCTAATTTATCATCTTTTTATACTTTAGATAAAAATTACAAAGCGCCGGGTTTTAATATCAATATAAAAAAAGAAAATACTGACTAAGCGCAAATAATTCTTTAATAAATCATCTTTTTGAAAAGAAGAATGTTCGATAAATAAATTCAATGAATCTATACATAAAAAATATGGTTTGCGACCGCTGCATTATGGTTGTAAAGCAGGAATTAAATAAGCTGAATATTTCTGCAACATCAGTTAAATTGGGTGAAGTGGAATTATCAAAAGAGCCAAATGAAAATCAAATAACACAATTAAAAAAAAGACTTGAAGAATTAGGATTTGAATTATTGGATGATAATAAAAAGAAGCTGATTGAAAAAATAAAAAACATTATCATTGAAAATATTCATTATAAACCTTTAGATGAAAAGCATAATTTTTCTGAGATAATTTCAAACGAATTGCATAAGGATTACAGTTATTTAAGCGGGTTATTTTCTGATGTTGAAGGAATAACAATCGAAAAATATATTATCAATCAAAAAATAGAAAAAGCAAAAGAGTTGCTTGTATATAATGAAATAAATTTAAACGAAATTGCTTTTCAGTTAGGATACAGCAGCGCAGCGCATCTTTCATCACAGTTCAAAAAAATTACCGGACTAACTCCAAGTCATTTTAAAAAATTCGGCGGAGCGCATCGCAAGCCTTTGGATAAAATCTGATTCCATAATTATATAAATCATTTCCATAATTGTATAACGAAACTGCAATGGTTCGTGGTAATTTTGCTGTTTAATTTGAATTGATATGGAAGCAGAAAATAATCACTCCATTTATCTTCCGCTCGAAGGTGTGGAAAGCGAGCACTGCGCTTTGATTGTTGATAAAGGACTAAGCAAAATACATGGCATTACTTCGCATAAAGTTGAATTAAATAATAACAGAGCAGTTATTACTTCAAACGGCGAATTAGAAGTTTTACCGAACGCAGTAAAAACTATTCGCGATTTGGGTTACGATGTTGATACAGTAAAAAAATTATTTCCGGTTTTAAACATGACTTGTGCGTCTTGTGCAAGCAGCTCGCAAAGTATTTTACAACACCAGCCCGGCGTGGTAAATGTATCGGTTAATTACGCAAATGCAACAGCGCAAATAGAATATATTCCAACGATAACAAATCCGCAAAAATTAAAAGCTGCATTGCAAACTATCGGTTACGATTTAATGATTGATGAAACCAAAGAAGCAAAAGAAAGTCTGGAAGATTTACATCATAAAAAATATCAAACCTTAAAAAACAAAACGATTGGCGCAGTTTTATTATCCATACCAATTCTGATTATCGGAATGTTTTTCATAAAAATTCCTTATACAAATTTTATTATGTGGGCGCTGGCAACTCCGGTTGTTGCAATTTTTGGTCAGCAGTTTTTTATAAATGCGTGGAAGCAGGCAAAACATCGTTCTGCCAACATGGATACGCTTGTTGCATTGAGCGTCGGCGTTGCTTATTTATTCAGCGTTTTTAATACTTTATTTCCGGAATATTGGCAAAGCAAAGGTTTACAACCGCATGTTTATTTTGAAGCAGCATCAGTAGTGATTGCATTTATTTTATTAGGAAAATTATTAGAAGAAAAAGCAAAAGGAAACACTTCATCCGCCATAAAAAAATTAATGGGCTTGCAGCCGAAAACAGTTACGGTTATTCATGAAGGCGGACATCAAATGGAAATGCCGATTGCAAGCGTAAAAATTGGCGATAAATTATTAGTGAAACCCGGAGAAAAAATTGCGGTAGATGGAAAAGTAATCAGCGGCAATTCTTTTGTTGATGAAAGCATGATTAGCGGCGAGCCGATGCCGGTTGAAAAAAAGCAAAATGACAAAGTGTTTGCAGGAACGATAAATCAAAAAGGAAGCTTTCAATTCATTGCAGAAAAAGTTGGCGGCGAAACGTTGTTAGCGCAAATAATTAAGATGGTTCAACAAGCGCAAGGCAGCAAAGCGCCTGTTCAAAAATTAGTAGATAAAGTTGCTGGCATTTTTGTTCCGATTGTTATTGGTATTGCACTGTTAAGTTTAATTGTTTGGATAATCGCCGGCGGCAACAATGGCTTTACGCAAGGTTTGCTTGCAATGGTTACGGTGTTGGTAATTGCTTGTCCGTGTGCATTAGGTTTGGCAACGCCAACAGCCATTATGGTTGGCGTTGGTAAAGGCGCAGAAAATGGCATTTTGATAAAAGATGCGGAAAGCCTTGAATCAGCAAAAAAAATAAATGCAATTATTCTTGATAAAACCGGAACGATTACTGAAGGCAAACCTGAAGTAACAAATATTGCATGGAATGATGAAGCTGCCGTTCCTGAATTATCTTCCTTATTATTAAGCATAGAAGCAAAATCAGAACATCCTTTAGCAGAAGCAATCGTAAAATATTTTCATTCAAAAAATATTAGTGATGTTAATGTAGATAAGTTTGAAAGCCTCACCGGTGAAGGCGTTTCAGTGATGTATAACGGAAATAGTTATTCGGTCGGAAGCAATAAAATGATGCAAAAAAATCATATAAAAATTCCGGATGAATTGCAAAGCAAAGCAGATGATTGGTTAAATAAAGCAAACACGGTTATCTGGTTTTCAGATCACACCACTGCTCTTGCTGCCGTTGCAATTGCCGATAAAATAAAAGCTACTTCAATCGAAGCTGTTGAAAAATTGCAACAAATGAATATTGAAATTTATATGGTTACCGGCGATAGTGAATCAACCGCAAAAGCTATTGCAGGGCAAGTTGGAATAAAAAATTATAAAGCTGAAGTAATGCCTGCAAACAAGCAACAATTTGTAAAAGAGCTGCAGCAAAAAGGAAAAATTGTTGCAATGGTTGGCGATGGAATTAACGACAGCAACGCTTTAGCGCAAGCCGATGTTAGCATTGCAATGGGTAAAGGCAGCGACATTGCGATGGATGTTGCAAAAATGACTATCATTTCCTCTGATTTGTTAAAAATTCCGCAGGCAATTAAACTTTCAAAATATACCGTTGCCGCAATCAGGCAAAATCTTTTCTGGGCTTTTATTTATAACATCATTGGCATTCCGATAGCAGCGGGTATTTTATATCCATTCAACGGATTTTTATTAAACCCTATGATTGCCGGAGCCGCTATGGCATTGAGTTCTGTTAGTGTTGTAAGTAATAGCTTAAGGTTAAAATTAAAATCAATCATTTAAAATTTAAAATATAATTTATGGAAACATTAAAATTTAAAACAAACATTAATTGCGGCGGTTGCGTTGCAAGAGTAACTCCGGTTCTCAATGCAAACAAAGGCATAGAAAACTGGGAAGTAAACACAAATAATCCTGATAAAATTTTAACTGTGCAAACTTCATTTCTTAAACCTGAAAACATTATACAGGAAGTAAATAAAGCCGGATTTAAAATTGAACAAATAAAATAAATTCATTATTTTAATTAAACGTAAATTAAAAATCAAAAATCATGAAGAATTATCACACGTATCAAAGTTGTATTGAAGCGTGTTTAAAATGTGCATCAATTTGTAATCACTGTGCTTCATCCTGCACACAGGAAGAAGATGTGAAGATGATGGCGAGATGTATTCAGTTAGATATGGAATGCTCCGCTGCGTGTTATGCTGCTGCTCAGTTAATGAGTTTAGGAAGTAATCAGGCAAAAGAAATTTGCATGATTTGCGCTCAATTATGCGATGATTGCGGCAATGAATGCGGCAAACATAAACACATGGAGCATTGCCAGGAATGTGCAGAATCTTGCAGAAAATGCGCAGAAGAATGCAGAAAAATGGCTGCTTAAATTAAATGAGGAGGAATTGGCGTTAACAATAATTATTAAGTTAATTCTGTTACTTTCAAGTCCTCCATTTCTTTTTGTTCATCTTCTTTCATCAGCTCATGCATATACTGAAATTTCAGATGCTCATAAAAAGAGTGTTTATCTATCAGCACAGAAACGATGCTTGCTACCATGCCTGCAACCATTAATTCAAAAATTACATTGTGTCTGTCAGTCATTTCAAGAACAAGTATTGCGGATGTAAAAGGTGTTCTTGTTACGCCGGTTAAAAAGCTTACCATACCGCATAAAATAAGAAGGTTGGTATCTGTTGGAGAAAGATGAAACCAGGAAGAAAACAATGAGCCAATACTTGCGCCTGCACTCAATGACGGCGCAAAAACACCACCCGCACTTCCTGTTGTAAACGATAATATTTGACCTGCTACACGAATAAAAGGTATATACCATGCAACATATTTATCAGAAGTAAAAAGAGTTGTCGTCATTATTTCTTTGCCAGAACCAAAAGCCCGCTGATGCACAAAGAATGCGAGTGATGCAATAATTAATCCGCATACAATTACATAAATATATTGATGAATATTTTTTTTGAAAGCAGCTTTCCATCTAAAAATAAAAAGCATCAATTTTGACATGCTACTTCCTGAAAGTCCGCAAATAATTGCTACAAGAATTACCGGAAAAAGAATCCACGAAGAAAGATTATTTACATTGGGATAACCGATGTAAAGATAAGGACCCAACAATTCCTGAGCGGTTAAACCGGCAATAATTACGGCGGTAAAAAGCGCAGTTTTAAAATAGCTTAAATGTGTTTTTGTTAATTCTTCAACAGCAAATACAATTCCACCGAGCGGAGTATTAAATGCGGCTGCTAAACCCGCTGCTGCACCGGCTTTCAGCATATTGCTCTTTGAAATTTTCGGCCACCAGGAAGGAAGCCATTGATTTACTTTTCTGAAAATAGAACCTGCAATTTGTATAGTGGGTCCTTCTCTTCCAACTACGCCACCGCCAAAAACCATTATAAGTGTTGAAAGTATTTTTATAACTATAATTCGCAGGCTCAGCAATTTATCAACAAGATAATTATACTTAGGATTTGCCAATTCAATTGATGCCATCACCTGCGGAATTCCGCTGCCACGCGAATAAGGAGAAAATTTTTTTACGAGTTGCCATGCGATAACGAAACAAACCGGAGTTATAATAAAAAAGACCCAATTATGCTGCTGAAAAATATAAGAAGTTGCTGCTTCCGTCCATGAAAAAAGTCTTGTAAATGCTACTGCAACAAGCCCGGCAATTAAAGAAGCAACCCAAAACGGAATTGCCTGTAATAAATTATGTTTAAGTTTTTCATTGCGGATTCTGTCAAACGATTTTTTTAAAACGCTTCTTAGCTTTCTCAAAATATTTTTCATTGGTTCATTGTATCAAAAAAATTCTGCCTGATAAATTTCAAAGTTGAATGCAGCAAAGATAACGGTTCAAAAATTTTTACAGAATTTACGCTGCTTAAAAATTAGTAAAGAAAATTTAAGTTGATAACTAAAAATTATTTTTAATTAGTACTGATTTTTTGCGCATCAACTGTGTTGTTGTTTTTTGCCATCAATTTGTTTATTACACAAGCTCCAATTTTTTTGCCTTGCTCATAAGCATCCAAAACTGATTTACGAAAATGTATTCCTCCATATAGTCTGCTCATAGATACTTCCATGGCAGCAGCATCAAACGATTTAAAAGTTCTGTCGGGCCAACCCCAGGTTCTTTCAGAAGAATCTTTAAAACTGAAGTTATCTCCATAAATTTTTGTAAGAATAGTTGCCGATGCTGCTGAAATAGTTGAATGAGCGCTGTTATATTCGGGGAAAGGCGGAGTTTGTAAATAAGGCTGCCAATCCGGGTTTATATACATGTTGATATATGTTTCAGGTCTTATAACATCCCAATGATATTTACAATACCATGATGCAATGAACGCATCAAACATGCCGATAGAAACTGCGGTGTAAGTATAAGCAGTTTTATAAAAATCTGCATGTTTCAATTTGCAAACAGTGCCGGTAATTTCCATCCAGTGTCCGCAAGGTGTCATTGCTTTTGTGGCAAACATCATGTGACCGGCTACATGTAATTTAAAGCTGTTACAATCCCAAAAATTAGCAATCCATTTTTGTGTAGTAGTTAAGTTATTAACAGTGTCCATAACTCCTAAAGCCATCTTATAAAAATCACTGCCTGGTTTTGTACTGAACGGAGGTAACCCCGGCGCAGGAAACATGTTAGCTGAATCCATTGCAATGCATCTCATGGTCATCCATTTAGGTTCTACTGCATCAAAATATCCGGGAGGTGTGGGTTTCCAATGTCCTTCCTGATTCGAGATAGTCCAGCGCGCACCACGGGTTTGGGCGTAGTTGTCTTTCTTACTCCATGCCATTACAGAATCTGCAACCTGTTCTCCATATTTTACCGAGCTTTCATAAATATCATCCGGCATATTAGAATTTTTTGCAAGCGTTTTAATTGAATCTATAAGATGCTGCATTGTGTCATCAGAAAAAGTTAATTCTTTACTTACTCTTGTAAGTGCAATAATCGAAGCAAAAGGAAAATATATTTTTTCTTTATTTTCAGGATTTGGAATATTATTTAAATCCATCACCTTACCCGTTAATGAAGGATAATTATCATTGCCTCTTGATAGCACTTCGTAAGCTGCAATGTTAGAATATGTAAATATTCTCGAAGCAACAGGCGGAGTGAATATATCATATATCATTACATCGCCAATATCATGGATTGTTTTTTCATATAAAAAAGGATCGCTGAAGATGGTCTTGTAATCTTTTTTGTTTTTGCAGGATGCAAATGCACCAAAACATATAATCAGAAATAATAATTTTTTCATTTTAATTTATTTTCATTTTTTATTTGTCAGCAATTAATGTCAACTATAATGATGGTTAACAGTATTGCTATAAATACAATTAATAAATATTTTTTATTGAGCTATAGTAATAAAATTAAAGTAAAGGTTAAGTGTAAAATAATTCAGGAGGTCGTTCAGGCAAAGAGTTTGCTCTTGAAAGAAATGAAGAAATATTTTGGGCAAAAGAATAATTTATTTTTTGAGGATTCAAAAAATTTATTTTTTCAGTATTTAATTTTTCAAAATCGCTTACAATATTTTTTAAGTTATTTGAGGATGAATTATCAGATTTTTTAGATGAAGAATTTTGCTGAAGGTCATTGGTACATCTAAAAAATTCAACCTTTGCATTTTCTAAACGCATTTTACTTTCATCCGGCAAACAAAGCAAAATAAGCTCATCATTATAAACTTTTCGCTTTACGTACTTATATATTTTACCATTAAAATTTACTTCTCCGTTTACACGTTCAAAATCTTTCCAATCGGTTTGGTAAGGAAGTGAAAGAGGGATTTTTATGGTAATTAAATCGGTTTCGTTATAGTCTTCTTTATCAATTGAAGCTTCAAATTGACGATCTGATTGCTGCTGTAAATAACAGAATACAATTCTATATCCAAAAAGATTAAATATAAATAGTGCAAGCAATAATATAGCGCTAAGCTTTTTCAAAATGTATGCAAAAGTAAGAATTATTTTTAAAGCAATTTGTTTTGCATCCAAGTGAGCTTCTTCACGAATGATAAGTTGAAAAGGCATTATTTGCGGATGCTGTTAATGGATTCATCCATTGTATAATTTTTGCCCTCGCCATTTAAGTAAGAGGAACGGCGCTGATAAAGCATCTTTATTCCGCTGCAGAATATTGCCATGCTCTAACCTTGTTTCATCAAGCTTGTCAATATATTGATGAAGTTTTTTTCTCAATTGTTCAGCTTTCATGTGAATGCTTTTTACGAATTTACTTTTCATTTTTTGTTGGTACCCAGCCTGTTTGTTAATCTTCAATTGTGTTGCAGGTATTAAATAAATTTTGCAGCAATGTATTCAACAATTTTTTCGTCGCTCATTTTATTAGAGGTACTTTCTTTAGTGATTGTATTTTTAAATTGTGGTGTTTCTGACAAGAAGTGAATAAACTGTTCCTGTGCAGTACCAGTTCCTGTTATATGAACTTCTTCAGCATTTTGCATGTATGAAGTTATTTCTTTAAAAAATTTTTGCAAATGTGATCTTTCATCATTGTGTGCACTTTTTTCACTGGAGTTTGCTTGTGCGCCGGCATTGCCTGCATGCCCAATAATACTGAAATC
The DNA here is from genome assembly GCA_051004255.1 of Chitinophagaceae bacterium. Classification (GTDB taxonomy): domain Bacteria; phylum Bacteroidota; class Bacteroidia; order Chitinophagales; family Chitinophagaceae; genus JBPCKN01. Next base: position 21,493 of record JBPCKN010000003.1, read on the forward strand.
AGGTGTACCTGCATTTACCCTTCCTACCACTGTAGCATGATGATTATCCATCCATACACCAAATTGTTTTTTGTTCTTTTGAGACATAATATTTATTTAGATGCAAGGTAGTTAAAATCGAACGCCGAATTAATGGTGCAGAGGGAATATAAATTTAAATGCATCTTCTATTTTATTCACTACTCACTTCGCAAACTTTTTACCGGATTTGCAATTGCAGCTTTAATTGATTGAAAACTTATTGTTAATATAGTAATAAGCAGTGCGCCAACAGCTGTTGTAGCAAAAAGCCACCAAGATAATTCCGTTCTGTATTGATAATTCTGCATCCAGTTATACATGAAATAATAAGCAACAGGAACAGCAATAATCAACGAAACAAAAACAAGCGTTATAAAATCTTTCGTTAGCAATTTCCAAAGCGTAAACACATCGGAATGCTAAAATTAATTCTTAGTTTTACAATAAAGAAATAAACAAAAAGCAGTAGATGAAGCTACTGCATTAAAATTAGGATTAAGGTACCTAATCCATAAAGCGCAAGTTACAACCTTTATGGAAAAGAAGGAAACTCCATTATAGATGATTATTTTTGCCGCTATCATCTATTTGATGTGTTGCATTATTCTGGTTTACCACGCTTCTGTTACAAGATGAGGGGATTATTGTAAAATCAGAGTTAATAAAGTAACAAGTGGGACAAAAATATATACGATAAAATTCTTAACTCTATCCATTCTTTTCTTTTTAGCTTCCCATATTTTATAGGCATTATGACCTCCTAATTCCTTTGCTTTTTCTCCTTTTTTAGTTAATTTATCAGAAGGTGTTTTGTATTCTACGGGCGTGATATAATCTTCTTTTAATAAAAAATCTCTTATTTCACCTGACCTATTTGTAGTAGTAAAGTGGTTTAGTTTTTCAATAATTTCTTCATTGTATTTATCATGTTCAACAACGATTAATTTACTTATAACATAGGGCTGCTTAGGTTTCATCTTAGAGATTACTGCATCAGAATATATTATTACTATATCATCTTCCATTTACATAAGATTTGGCAATAATGATTAAGTATTATATAGCGATTATTGCTACAAATTAAAACTGTTTTATTGTAAAACCTATTATAAGAAGGAAATTATATATCCCTTACGAGTGGACAACAAGGATTGCATATATAATTAGAAGACAAAGACAATTAACTTATCTTACATTCTTTATTATAGGATAAAAAATAAGGATGAACTGGTATCTCATTTTAATAAACTGTCTTATAATTTTAGGACACGGGTTGCTTATTGTATTAACATACTCCATTGCAAATGGTGTTAAAGCAAAAAACAAACCAGCAAATGTTTTAAGAAAACTTAAACTATATTTTATATGGCTATGCGTTAGTATAATCGCGTCTTTTATTTTAGTCAATAATATATGGAAGAATAATAACGATAACTCTCAATAGACATATTTATTACTTATTTGATAATAATTTTCTTTACTGCATGTATTGGATTAATTAACGCCTTTAATAAGGATAAAAATTTAACCATAGACGAAAGGCTCGAAAAAACAAAGGAACAAGATTATGATAGTGCGAAGGCAAGGGAATTGCAAGATTAGGCGATGTTATAGCTACTTATTTTTTATGCCAAATTTCATCTCGTGTTTACTTGTCAGTTATTATAAATCAAAATATACATCCGCAACTAATTAAGTATTAATACATTAAATAACGTTTGTCCCTAATTGTATATAGTTGTGGGTCAAACAATCAAAGTAAACATTAGCGGTAACACTTACGAATTAGTGAAAGATAAATTCAATTGTTTAGACAGAGGTAAATTAGAAGCTAAAAATAAAGGTATGATTGATATGTATTTTGTAGAAGAATTAAAGTAAGCAAACAAGTATCGTTAATTCCAATATACGCGGTTTAATTATCATTGCGAAAATTTATTTCGAATTTTCAGGACTCCCAAAAATTCCGCACTGCAAATAAAGGCCGGATTATTCTCATGTAACTAAAACAAAGTTATTGATAAATCGCAACCTGCTCAAATCCGTCACTGCTGGCAACTGCGCGGTACATGCCGGCACTGTTAAAAATCAATGCAGCATTGCCTTTGGCATCAACGCCAATCATTCCTCCTTCGCCGCCAATTGTTGGCAATTTTTCATTCACTACAATTTTCATCGCTTCTTCCAATGATAAATTTTTGTATTCCATTAAACAACTTACATCGTAAGCAGCAACTGCACGAATAAACATTTCGCCATGACCGGTGCAACTGATTGCACAAGTTTTATTATTTGCATAAGTACCGCAACCGATTATCGGGCTGTCGCCAATTCTTCCATATTTTTTATTCGTCATTCCGCCGGTGCTGGTTGCCGCTGCAATATTTCCTTTTGCATCGCAGGCAACTGCGCCAACTGTTCCAAATTTTTTGTCGCGCATCATTTCTTCGAGGCGCTGATGTGTGTGATCTAAGGAATAATTATCGCTGTCGCGGATTTCTTTCCATTGATCGTAACGAAATTGTGAAAAAAAATATTCATCGGACTCTAATTTTATTCCTTGTTTTATTGCAAAATCGTTCGCACCTTTTCCGCTTAAAAAAACATGATTGCTGTTTCGCATTACTTCGGTTGCAAGTTCAATCGGATTGCGAACATTACGAACACCTGTAACAGAACCTGCCGCAAGATTGCTTCCATCCATAATTGCAGCATCCATTTCCTGCACACCTTTTTTTGTAAACACAGAACCACGACCGGCATTAAATAACATATTATCTTCCAGAATAACTATCGTAGCTTTTACCGCATTTACTGCAGAACCATCTTCTTCTAAAACAGCGAAACCCGCATCCAGCGCTTGTTTCAAGCCATCTAAATAAGCTTTTTCCAAATCCGGCGTCATGTCTTCTTTCAAAATTGTTCCTGCGCCGCCATGAATTGCTATTGTAAATTTTGCCATAAAAAAATATAATTTCTTTTCAAAAAAACCTCGCAAATTTTATAAACTTATTTCAAACTCTCATTTCGTCCGGCTGCCAATTTTTGACAGATTTTTTTATTTCATCGGGTGATAAATTTTCTTTAACTGCACGTTGCAAAAGCACAGGCAATTCCTCATCAGATGCAAAACGCAAAGCAGCCAATTGATTAAAAGAAAGTTGCTGTTCAAAATTTTCAAGCCGTTGTTGTGTAAGTTGATAATAACGCAGACGAAGTTCTAATCTTACAATTCTGTTTTGATTGTTAAGCGCGTAATGCTGACGAAGCATGTAAGAAACCCAAATAACCAAAATAAATAGCACTGTAATTGCAAACCATTCTAAACGGCGATGCGGATATTTAAAAATGCAAACTGCACTTGCAATTGTTGCAATTAAACTTAACGGATAAAAAATAAAATGATGCGGATAATAATATCGTACATGATTTTTATATGATTGTTTTTCCATACAAATTTTTTATTGCGCAACCAGCAACTGATTACATTCTGATAATAGTTTTTCAGGATTAATGGCAACAGTTCCTACTTCTTCGCAAACAATTCCGCCTGCAAGATTTGCAATTTTTGCAGCAAGTGTAATATCTTTTGTAACAGCGTAAACCAGCGATGCCACTGCAATTACTGTATCACCTGCGCCGCTTACATCGGCAACATTTCTAATGTGTGATGGAATTATTTTTGTATAATTTCCTTTTTGAATAAACACACCTTTTTCTGAAAGCGTAATTAAAGAAATTCGATGTTGTAAAACCTGATTTAATTGAGTGTGAATATTTTTTAAAGTTATTTCGCTTGTATCATCCGTTAATAAATTTAATCCTTCTTTTACCTCTTTTAAATTTGGTTTAAAGATGTCAACATTTTTATAAGAGAAGAAATTTTTTCTTTTAGGATCAACCGTTGTTACAATATTTTGTTCTTTACAAATTTGAATGATAGATTGAATTAAACTTTCGGTTAAAACTCCTTTATTATAATCTTCAAAAATTACAACGGCAGGTTGATAGCGTTTTACAAATGAAGAAAAATTATTCACCAGCAATTGCTCATCATCCAAAGAAATATCTTTTGTATGCTCACTATCGAGCCGCATCATTTGCTGGTTGCGGCTAATAATTCTTATTTTATTTGTGGTAATTCTTTCCTGGCTTTTTACAATATATTTTGTATCTATATGTTGTTGCTGCAAAAGATTCATTAATAAATCTGCATCTTCATCATCGCCGGTTACAGAAAATAAAGTTGTTTCTGCGCCAAGCGAAACCGTGTTCAGCGCAACGTTTCCGGCGCCACCAATTCGCTGCTCTTTTTTTCTTAATGCAACAACCGGCACAGGCGCTTCAGGAGAAATGCGCTCTACTTTGCCCCACCAATAAGTATCGAGCATAACATCGCCAACAACCGCAACTTTAAGATTTGAAAATTCAGAAAATAATTTATCAAAATTCATATCCAATCTATTTAAATATTTTCTTCGGTTGAATTACTTTTATTAGCAACTGCAATGTAATAAAGCGGAATTCCTAAAACAACAATTATCAATCCGGGCCAGGTGTATTGCGGTTTGTAAACAATTAGGGAAATACAAAAAATTGCTGCAAGTAAAATATAAATTGCCGCAAGAACAGGATAACCAAATGCTTTGTACGGTCGCTCAATTTCCGGACGTTTTTTGCGCAAAATAAAAATGCCGGCAATTGTAAGTATGTAAAAAAGCATCACAACAAACGAAACATAATCGAGCAAATCGCCGTACTTGCCGCTTAAGCAAAGCAGCGACGCAACAATACATTGAATCCATAACGCGTAAGCCGGAACAGAATATTTATTTAGTGTTGCGGTTTTTTTAAAAAATAATCCATCTTTTGCCATCGTGTAATAAACTCGGGCGCCGGCAAGAATTAAGCCATTGTTGCAACCAAATGTGGAAACCATAATTAATAATGCAATGATAATAGTGCCCGCTCCGCCAAAAATTGTTTGCGATGCTGCAACAGCAACTCGGTTTTCAGGAGCGAATGCAATATCGTGTGTTGAAAGAACAGAGAGATACATCAAATTACAACTCACATAAATAATGGTAACAATCAGTGTTCCTAAAAATAATGCGAGACCAATATTGCGTTTTGGATTTTTAATTTCGCCTGCAATAAACGTAACATTATTCCATGCATCGCTGCTGAAAATTGAACCAACTAATGCAGAAGCCATCGCGCCAAAAACCGCAAAACCCGTTAACGGAATCCAAGCTGCCGGACCCTGATAATTATTTATTCTTGAAGAATGCTTCATCATTTCCCATGCATTATTCCAATTAAAATTCCAAACAGTTTTATTAAAAACAAAAAAGCCTGCGATAATCAATCCAAACAATGCAAGCAATTTTGCGCTGGTAAAAATATTTTGAATCCACTTACCGCTTTTTATTCCTTTTGTATTGATGTAACTCAAAAAAATGATTAAGATAATTGATACAATCTGCGCAGCAGAAATTTTCATAAATCCTAAATCTGCAATAATATTTTTTTCGCTTAATGCGGGAATTAAATATGCAGCAAATTTGCTGAAAGCCACGCCCACAGCAGCTATTGTGCCTGTTTGAATCACTGCAAAAAAACTCCATCCATATAAAAATCCTATCAATGGATTGTAAGCTTCTTTTAAATAAACATATTGCCCACCAGCTTTGGGAAACATAGCGCTTAATTCGCCGTAACTTAATGCAGCAGTTAGTGTCATAAAACCAGTTAAAGCCCATGCAAAAATTAACCATCCTGCGCTGCCCACATCTTTCAGCATATCAGCACTTACAATAAAAATTCCGGAGCCAATCATGCTGCCTGCAACAATCATAGTTGCGTCTAATAAACCAAGTGTTGGTTTAAATGAAGAAGAATTTTCTGTCATAAATTATCAGTCAAATAAACATATAAAAAATCCCGCTAACAAACGGGATTTGAAGATAGTAATTATGATGCGCAAGTTTATTTTTTATTTGTATTTGGATGCTGCGCATTTAATAAGTGAACCATATCGGCGGTAATATTTCGCAGCGTGTCTTTATAATATAAATAATCATTATCGTTGGCACCAAATACATAAGCATATCCTTTTTCTTTACAATAAGTTTTCAAAAAGTCCTGAATTTTTGTTTTCACTTCCTGCAATTTACGCATGCCTTCGGCCTGCATTTCCTGATTCATATCCTGTTGTTTTTGCTGATAATCATTATCCATTTTTGCAAGCTGTTGCTGAAAAGCTAACTGCTCTGTTTGGCTCATGCTTGGTCCTTTTTCGTTATATTCTTTCACTTTATTAATGTAAACACTTTTCATTTGGTTCAGTTGCTCACTCATTTCAGAATCCTTGCCACGTAAGTATTTTAGCGCATCTTTATAATCGTCATATTGTTCCTGCAAAGAATCAAGATCGAAGTAAGCGATCTTAAATGAGTTTGCGACCGCTGCATTTGCTTCCTGAATTTTATGCATATCTCTTGAGGTATAATCAAAATAGAGATAATACAAAATGCCAACTGCAATTACAAGCAGCACATTTAAGCCAATAAAAAATTTACTCATGCAACAAAATTATTTTTTTAAAGAATGAAGTTATACGTTTCGTTATAACAGAATTGTTAAAAACGGCTTCGTTAAAATGGAGAATTGAAAATTGAAAATGAAGAACGGAAAATTGAGAATGAAAATATAACCTAAACTTAATATTTTATTTTGAAACTTAATGCTTAATGCTTTAAACTTAATATCTCACACCTTTATTCTTGCCATCATTTTTTCAACCATTTTATAAGTAGCAGGGCAATAATCAATATTTTGTTTATGGATGTGCATGTAATCAACCATTTTCTTTTTTGTAAGGTGAGGGAAGGCTGCACAATCTGCAGGGCGAACTTCGTAAATTGTACACATGTTTGTAGTAAGATCCAAAAATTGGCAAGGACGATTTATGTTTACCCAATCTTTTTTATCAATAGTAAGCCATTTTTCTTTAAACTTAGAAGGCTTCATTTCTAAATGTGCCGAAATTCTTTTAATATCCTTTCGCGTAAAAGTCGGTGTCATTTTTTTACAGCAATTAGCACAGCTTGTACAATTTATTTCCTGCCAAACTTCTTTATCAACTTCTTCAGCAATTGCATCTAAATTTATTGGCGGATTTTTTTCAAGCCTTCTCAAAAAAATCTTAAATATTTTTTTATAGAAACGAATTTTTTGGCGGAACGAATTTAAATTAACAGAAAGCATTTTTATTGAATATTGCAGATTGAATATTTTAATATTGATATTTGATAAATCGAAATTACTTATTAAGTTGGAAGTTACATCGAAAATCAGAAATCTGCAATCGTACATCATAAATCGTAAATAAAAAATGTGGGATGCTTACAAAAAAGGATTTAAAGCTTATTTGCAATTAGAAAAATCGCTGAGCGATCATTCCGTAGAAGCTTATATGCATGATGTTGATAAATTAACCACGTATTTAGAAGCAACTAAAACGCTGAAAGCGCCTGCAGAACTGAATTTAAAGGCATTGCAAAAGTTTGTTCAGTGGATTGCAGAGCTTGAAAGTACAGCCAGTTCTCAGGCAAGAATTATTTCGGGAATACGCGCTTTCTATAAATATTGTTTGATAGAAAATATTGTACCCGCCGATCCCTCCACTTTACTGGAAGCACCGAAATTAAAAAGGACTTTACCTGATACTTTGAGTTTTAGCGAAATAGAAAATATTATTGCACAAATTGATGTTAGCACTGCCAAAGGCAGCCGCAATAAGGCAATTCTTGAAACAATGTATAGTTGCGGTTTACGAGTAACCGAAGTGGTGAATTTAAAAATAAGCTGCCTTTATTTGGATGTTGGTTTTATTCGTGTGATTGGTAAAGGCGATAAAGAACGTTTGGTACCAATTGGCAGCGATGCAAAAAAATTTATTGCGATTTATAAAGATAACATTCGCGTGCATCAGTCCGTTCAAAAGGGTTTTGAAGACATTTTGTTTTTAAATAATCAAGGAAAAAATCTTAGCCGTATAATGATCTTTTATATTATTAAAGATCTTGCAAAAAAAGCCGGCATAACCAAAAATATTTCTCCGCATACTTTTCGCCATTCTTTTGCCACACATCTTGTTGAAGGCGGCGCAGACCTGCGTGCAGTGCAGGAAATGTTAGGACATGAAAGCATTACCACCACTGAAATTTACACACATTTAGACAGGGATTTTCTTCGTGAGACTTTGCATCAATTTCATCCGGCATTTAAAAATAAGGGTAACTAAATTTAATAATAATTAAATTTTATCAACCGGCAATTTTATTACTATTTCAATGAAATAAATCGTTATTTTTATATTAGCATATAACTCCGCTGAATAACAGAATATAGCTACTTCCATTTATTAGTATGCATAAAATTGTTCTATGAAAAATATCCGTGTGGGCGTTATTTGCTTTTTGTTTTCATGCAATACTTTTTTTGAAAAAGATAAGATAATTGCCAAAAATGGAGTGCTCGATTTAAGAACATGGAATTGGCAAAAAGATGGAACAATTGATTTATCAGGCAATTGGGAATTTTACTGGAAAAAATTTTATACACCTTCTTTCTTTAAAGATTCTTCTTCTCAGTATAAAAAAGATTACGCTGTTGTTCCAGATTTTTGGAACAAAGATATTCGCGATAAAAATGCATCAGCAGGTTTTGGTTACGCAACTTATCGTCTCAAAATTTTATGTCCGTCCGCAAAGGAAAATCTGGCAATTAAATTTTCAACAGTTGGTTCTGCATACAAGCTATTTGTTAATTGACAAGAATTATTAAACGTAGGTCGCCCAGATACAACCCATATAAAAACCACCTTTCGGTTCCTGCGAAATTATTTCCCACAAAAGTGAAGCCTTTTTCAACAATGCTCCATAAAATATGACCTAACACAAAAACAATCAACAAAGTTGTTATTGCAGATAACACACGAAAAAATTTTTCTTCATATTTTCTTCTCAGGGTCATATCACTTCAGATTTATAAATGACGTAACGAAAAATAATATTGATAAGAAGAATAATTTACAAACAATAAAAGGGAGCCAAACATTAATGCAGAATCATAAGAAGGAATACTCATCATTTCTCCATAATTATTTGCAACCAATTCAGGCAGAGGATAACCTGCATCAAACACCGAAGTTGGCACCTGCACTACGCGGCTATTAAAATAAAAACTAAAAGATTTTTCTTCATAAAATGTATTTGAAATTTTATTAAGATTTTTTTGATTTGCTTAAATTAATGGTTTGATTAATTCCAACGCGATAAATATCTCTGTTGAAATAAGTTTTTCCGTCGCTGGTTTCCTGGAACCATTTTAAATAACCGAGCTCAAATGAAAAAGATTTGCTTGCAGTAAATACAAAGCCGGCATAAGTTCGGTTTTGATCGAAAGTGTTTGAAACAATTTTATGTCCTGCATTTAAAAAAATTTCGTCGTAAACACGCGCGCTGACAACAGGTTTTTTCTGCGCATTTTTTATGAGCGGGTAATCTAACGATAATTGATAACGGAAACGATAATTTCCAAAGCTGAAACCATCATCAAGAGCATTGTTTGCTACATCATGAAAATATCTTGCTTCAAATCTGTAACGATGATTAATGTTTAATTGTCCGGCTTTTTGTTTATAAAGAAAGTCAACAGTCGGGCGCAATTCAGGAACAACTAAATCGGAAGTTGATGGTACTTTTTGTGGTCCTGTAAAAAATAATGCTAATCCTGCGCCCACTTCCCAATTGCTTCCCAAGTTGTGGTAAAGAATGGAACGGAAAATTAAATTACCCTTTGCGCCAACCGGTAAAACAAATTGCCTTTCCTGGATGTCGGTGAGAAGGCGCCATTTGTCGCTAAATTTTAAATTGTTGAGGTAAGCGAACCAAAGCTGGGTTTGATCGATCTTTTGTTTTTGAGAGAAGGTTTTTGTTGCTAAAACAACAAAGAAAAAACATAGGAAAATTGCATTTAAGGTTTTCTTGCTCATAACCATGATTTTTAAGTTTTTGGTTAATAAATAGGGTACTAATTTTGGTAAATATATAATTCCTACAGAGATAATAGAATTTAATAAAAAAAATTTTTATTTTTTACCTCTCCATAAAATAATAAAATAGAAATAAACTAATGAGAAACTTTTATATAACCCCAGCCTTCTGCTTGTTTGGAAATAATTTCATAAATACCGTCGGGAACAGTTTCTATGCCGGGCAATAATTGACTTTTATCAACATTTTGATTTTTCATTGCAATTGCGCAAACTCTGAAAGCTACATTTTTATTTTGCGTTAATGTTCTTACATCATCTGAAACAGTAGATTTATTTTTTATGGCAAGATCCAGCCCCTGACCATACATTACTACTTCAACTTTTGCATCTGTATTTGCTTTTAATACTTCATTTACCCATCTTATAACCGTTTTCTGATTTACTGAATCTCTACTGGTTAAATCAAATACAACATGATAAGGTGTTGCCTGCTGAGCAAATAAAAAACAAGAATTGAACATAAACAGTACTATAAAAATTATCCGGCGTTTCATAATAATTATTTTAGAATTATTGTACAAATAGACATTCGAAAAATAATTCATTTATTTTAATGCATCAAATATTTCTAAAAAATTTTTTATCATCTTTAATAAAAATGTTGCATTAATCATTTCTTATTTGTATTTTGTACATTCACAATTAAACCTTGCTTTATGAAAAAAAATGAAACAACTCATCGCCGCAAATTTTTAGGTTCAATTGCCACAGGCGCTGCAGCTTTGGGAATTGCTGCAATTGCTTCTCCTCTTCAATTGCATGCAAAGTCAGAATTTTTATCAGATAACGATTCTGATCCTGATGCATGGTTCAATCAAATTAAAGGCAAGCATCGCATTGTATATGATGTTACAGCGCCGCATGAAATATTTCCTTTTGCATGGCCCAGAGTTTTTTTAATGACAAATGAAAAAACCGGAACGCCTGAAAAGGATTGCAGCGTGGTAGTTATTTTACGTCACGAGTCTATTCCTTATACAATGGGAAATGATCTGTGGCAAAAATATAAATTTGGTGAAATGTTTAAAATAAATGATGAAAAAACCAAATCCCCTTCTGTTAGCAACCCATTCTGGCAAAGAGCAACTGATACTGTACCCGGAATTGGCAATGTACAAATTGGTATTGATGATTTGCAGAAAAGTGGCGTAATGTTTTGTGCCTGCAATGCCGCATTAACTGTGTATAGCGCTGTTACAGCACAAAATACCAATCAGGATGCCGCTACAGTATACAAAGAATTTATTGCCGGTATATTGCCGGGCATTCAGGTTGTTCCTTCAGGCGTTTGGGCTGTTGGTCGTGCACAGGAACACGGGTGTGCTTATTGTTTTGTAGGATAAATAATATTTATTGAGAAGTATTTATAACGATTGCTTTTTCTTCATTAATTACGGAAAAATAATTTTTGCAATTTATTTTGAAGATGCAGTAGCCTTATTTTGTTTATTCATTTCATCTTTGGCCTTTTTTATTGGGCCATAAGGACCGAATTTGTGTTGTGTTTCTGAAAAGCTATCTGTGTAAGGACCGAAGGGATAATCAATTGCTTTTAATGATAAACTCGGCCAATCTTTTGGAACAGATTTTTTTGGGCGCGATTGCGAATTTATAAAAGCAGCAACATCCCAGGCTTCTACATTTGTTAGTTGAGGATTTTGATGCGAAGCCCCAAAAGGCATGCTGTTTTTTACATAACCTGCAAACTTTGTTAAGCGATACAATCCTGCACCGGTATTGTAGCTATGATTGCCCCAAAGCGGCGGATAAACATAACCTGTAGAATCTGTATTTAGTAAACCTTCTCCGTTTTTTCCGTGACATGATTGACATTTAATTTCATAAATTATTTTGCCATTTATTGGGTCAGCGGCTCTGTTCAAATAAGCAAGCTCTTCTGTTCCCGCGCCTTTTGGTTTGCTGCCTTTTGGTACACCGTTGCCAATCCATTTTAAGTATGCAACCATTGCACGCATTTCTTTACTTGAGCCATCAATAGATTTTCCATTCAAACTTCTTTGCAAACAATCATTAATTCTAAATTCAATTGATTCAACAATTCCGCTTCGCGGTCTGAATGTTGGATAAGTAGATGCTACCGCTGAAAAGCAGTTGCCATAAGGTTTTAAGCCTGCATCAAGATGGCAATTCTGGCAATTCATTCCGTTGGTAATGTGCGCCACAGTTCCTTTCGGGCCGAAATAATAAGAAGTATTTGAAATAAGATTTTTTCCGTAGCGAATTAAATTACCTTCTTCTGTTGAAGCAATTGAATTTGTATCAGGAGCTTGCCATTCATTTATTAAAATAACAGAATCATTTTTTGAAATTAGTTTATTTTGTTTTGTAGATGCAGCCGGTAGTATAATTATGTAGGTAATTATTACCAGAACAATTAAGGTAAACAAAATTATAACTGTGAACCGGCGAAAAAATTTCATGGTTTTTTATGCATTTAATTTGAATAAATAGAAAAAGGTTGTTTAATTGATTTGCACTTCGCCAACAAAAATAAATAATATTTTATTTTTTTATTTTCTTAATTGTTTTTTGCAAGCCTTCACTTCTTTTCATAATTTCTGCTAATGTTGCCTGCTTCAGCATGTGAACAGTTTCGTTTCTAACATCAGAAAAAACACTTCTTATTCCGCAGGTAGCTTCATCTTTACATTCTTCACATCGTTCATAATATTTATATGCAACGCAGGGCAAAAGTGCAATTGGGCCATCAAATAAACGCATTACATCTGCTATATTTATTTGTTCGGGATGAAGATGTAAATAGTAACCGCCGGTTTTTCCTTTTTTGCTGCTTAAAATTCCGGCATTGCGTAAATCTAATAAAATTGCTTCCAGAAATTTACGTGGTATATGTTCGCTTTCTGCAATTTTGCTTATTTGTATAGGTGCGCCTTCTTTACCTTCTCTTGCTAAATATACAAGTGCATTAATAGCATATTTTGTTTTTTTTGAAAGCATGTTACAATTAAATAAGGTTTTTTCTAAATCTTGTTAAGATATAATAAAACCGGCTTTTATGCAAATAAAATAAAAAGAGGCTATCTTTTTTAAAGAAGCCTCTTTTTAAAAAAAGATAATGTTTATTCTTTAATTATCTTTTGAGTGTAAACTTTATTATCTGTTCCGGTTACTTTAAGAAGATAAGAACCTCTTGGAACATCAGAAACATTTAAAGTAGTAGTTTTTGCATTTTGCCACAGCTTTAGCGTTACTCCTGATTGATTTACCAATTCAATTTTACCAACAGTTCCTTTCGCTAAATTAACACTAAGATTGCTGTTGAAGGGATTAGGCCCAACAGTTAAGTTAGATTGTAAAGTTGGCTGAGCTGCTGTCATACTGCTTTTTGATACAGGCGAAACATATATTTGCCAGGTTCCGTTTCTTTCATCCATCCATGCAGGATAAGCTTTGCCACCGTAAGCAGTAATGCCAATATAATCGCCGGCATAACCGTAAGCAAAATAGTTATTATCAACTGGCTGAGTAATATGCGATACATCGCTTACTTTTTGATTTTGCCAGGTAGCGCCGCCATCAGTTGAAAGGGCAACATAGGTGTTGGTTTCATACTGTGTTGGAGTATCGAATGAATAGTATACTACCCAAACATCGCCTGTAGCATCGTCTGTTGCAATCCATGGAAAAAAGTTTTCTCTTCCACGTGGTATATTTACTTTTACCGGATTGCTCCATGTATCGCCTTTATCATCACTCCAGCGAACTTCGATAATTGATTTACCAGTATCATTTTTTAATGCCGGATAAGTAACATAAATTCTTCCGCGATGCCATCCGTTACTTTTATCAACAGCCATAGCCGGAAAATCTGAAACTCTTACATAATTATAAGTAGGATCTGTGCCAAATGTTCTTGTACCGCTATAATTAAATACCCGTTTGCTGCTACTAAAATTTGCACCGCCATCCATTGAACGTGCAAAGCCTAAAGCATCGGCTCTGTATGGAAATACAACAGAATCGTGATCTGCCCAACAAACATATACTTCTCCGTTCGGACCTGTTTGCACATTAGTGCCCTGGCCAAAACCAGCCACCTGGTTTCTAATGATTATTGGTGATGAAAAGGTTTGCCCTAAATCTGTGCTTCTGTTAAAAATAACTTCTCCACCGCCAAAACTGAAATCAGTATATGACATGTAAAAGTTATTTGCATAAGGACTATGCGGATCGTTATCAACACCCATCATATCTTTATCAAAACCAAAAGTTTGATAATTTATTCCGCTTTTAGCATTTGACCAGGTGTTACCGCCATTTCTTGATTTTTGAAACCAATAAGTATAACTAAATTGATTTACATCAAAGCCGATCGAAGTAATAATCACAGTACCGTTTGCAGCAATTCCTGTTGAAGGATCTCCTAAAACATAGTTTCTTGGGGCAGTTTGCAAAAAGTCTGCACCGCTCCATGTATATCCGCCATCCCATGAATAGTAATATCCCTGATTATAAAAAAATTTGCCGCCATAAAGCCCAAGCCCGGTATTTGCACTTGCAATTAAATTATTGGGATCTTTATGATTGATGGAAATATGCACTTCAGATTGAGGATTTGGGGAAGGGAAAACCCGAACATCCATTCCATCAACTATTGCTCCGTCTGAAGCGTTTGCTTTCGTAACCAACGTTGATTTAAGTTGAGGATTAAAAGGTGGCAATGTTTCGCCCGGTTTAAGATCTCTCCTCGTTGGCCAGGATATGCGCGGATCTTTTGGTACCGGTGGTGTTTGCGATGTTTGCGTTTGTGCAAATAATGTTGCAGTGCAAAGCAACGTACCAATTAATAAATAAATTTTTGTATTTAAAATTTTCATAATAAATTTTTGTTTTTAGTAAATTATATTTTAAAACTTGTAAACAAATAATGTTAGAATAACTTTTTTTAAAAGGCGGACTATGATTAGTAATAAAAAGTTTTTTTCTAAACCAATTGGCAGTAAAAATTTTGTAAATGCAAAATGCATTATTTAAAAAAAAGAAGTTAATAGAATTTCGAGATATGAATTGCATGAAAATCATTTTTTAATTTGATCTTCAAGGATATTTTTCTCAAGTCGGCTATGCAGAAATTCAAATAAAAAACTCCTTTAACTTTTTATCTGCATGAAGTCTATAGAGGATGGATTTTTCTATTATTGTTAAGCTTTTTTTTAAAGCGGTTAATAAAACTAATGTAATAAAACTAATAAAGCAAATAAAGAAGCAATAATTTTTTAAAGATTTCTTTTAATAAAAAAATAATTTTATATGCGATTATTTATAATGAATATACTTTATAATTCCATGCTGCAAACCGAAATTTTTGATTATTTTTTAATTGTTCCATGTTACCCGAAAAAACATTATGCCAATTATTTTCTATCAGTTTATTGGTGATGGAAAAACTTTGTGCAGCGTTGCTCAAATTCAAAATCACTAAAATTTTTCTTCCCTTATTTTCGCGAATAAATGCATAAATATTTGCATCGTTATTTGTTTTTAATTTTGTGAAGGATGCGTTGGAAGCTAACGCAGGATTGCTTTTGCGCAAATTCAACAATGTTTTATAAAAAGATGCTCTTGCAAAATTTTTGAAATGAATTGTGTCTTTATAAAAAAAACTAATACTGTCTAAAACGGGTTCTTCCTGCCCACTGTAAATTTCAGGAATTGATTTTTCAATTGTAAAAGTAAGAAGTGCAAATGGCGCATGACTTGCGCCCGGCATTGTGCCGTAATCTGCTTTGTTCCAGCTATTCTCATCATGGTTACTTGTGAAATACATTTTTAATGCATTCTTTGGATAAGTTGCATCAATATTTTCTAATACACTATCTATTGCAAAAGCAGGCCGTTCGCCTTTTGCAATTAATTTCATCATAGTAAATTCACTCCAGCCATAAGTTGCATCAAAACCTGCTTCGTGAAGCCAGGGTTCATCCGCTTCGGCGAGCATAAAAATACTTTTTTCATGCTTTAATTGCGTAATGCATTTACTCCAAAATTCTTTTGTTGGTCCAACTGCATAATCGCAACGAAATCCATCAACATCCGTTTTCTCAATCCAAAATTTCATGCAGTTAATCATCGAATCAACTAATTCAGAATTATTATAATTTAATTTTCTTGTATCCGTCCAATCGAATTGTGAAATAGCTTTTCCGCTGCTGTCTTTCACATAAAAATCAGGATGTTTTTCTAACCAGTAATTGTCTGCACCGGTATGGTTTGCCACCCAATCTATAATAACTTTAAAACCCATTTCATGACATTTTTTTACAAGCGATTTCCAATCATTCATTGTTCCAAATTCAGGATTTATTGCAGTATAATTGCTAATTGCATAATAACTCCCCAGCGTGCCCTTTCTTTCAACTTTACTAATTGGATTTATTGGCATAAACCACAAAGTTTGTACGCCCATATTTTTTAATCTTGGTAAGCTTTTTTCAAAAGCTTTAAAAGTGCCTTCAGGCGTGTATTGGCGAACATTTACTTCATAAATATTTCCCTGCATTATCCATGCAGGATGACCGTTAATTATGGTTTGATTTGTTTGAGCAAAAATAAAATTGCTGCAAAAAGTAAATATTATTAAAATAGTAAACGAAAATAATTGCTTAAAAAATTTCATGACTAATTATTTATTGATTTGAAATTATATAATAAATTTTTTAAAAAAATGGATGATTATTTTTTATCCTTCTAAAAAAATCTCATAAAATAATCCGTTAATTCATATATAAACGGCAATTTGTTGCACACGTTTTAGAATACATTTGCAACTTAAATAATTTTATGCTTACTAAATATCGCAAAATTTTTTTTGTTTTTTTATTATTTATAACATTCTATTCTTACGCACAAAATCTTACTGAAAAATTACCTGTTGATCCTGATTTAAAAATTGGCAAGCTTGCAAACGGACTTACATATTACATTCGCGCAAATAAAAAACCGGAAAATAAAGTTGAATTAAGATTAGTTGTAAATGCAGGTTCTATTCTTGAAAGCCCCGACCAGCAAGGGCTTGCGCACTTTAATGAGCACATGGCTTTTAATGGTTCTAAACATTTTCAAAAAAATGAACTGGTAAGTTTTCTTCAAAATATCGGTGTACAATTTGGCGCAGATTTAAATGCATACACAGGTTTTGATGAAACGGTTTATATTCTTCCCGTGCCTTTAAGCGATACTTCAAATTTTCGCAAAGGCCTTACCGTTTTGCAGGATTGGGCTGGTGGATTAAGTTTTGACAGCAGCCAGATAAATGGCGAACGCGGCGTTGTGCTTGAAGAAAGCCGTTTAGGAAAAGGTGCTGATGATCGCATGTTTCGAAAAATTTATCCTGTTCAATATGAAGGTTCAAAATATGCAGAACGATTGCCAATTGGTAAAGACAGCATCATTAAAAATTTTAAAGATGAAGCTGTGAAAAGATTTTATAAAACATGGTATCGTCCTGATTTGATGGCTGTAATTATTGTTGGTGATATTGACGTTGCAAAAACAGAACAATTAGTGAAAGAATATTTTAGTGATTTAAAAAATCCTTCCAATGAAAAATTACGAACTTATGCAACAGTTCCCGAGCGCAAAAAAAGCAAAGCAATTGTTGTAACCGATAAAGAAGCAACCAATTTTATTATTGAAGTTGATTACCCAATTACACCACAAAAAATAGAAGCAACTTTAGGCGATTATCGCCACGATTTAATAAAAGATTTATTTACTTCTTTATTAAATCAGCGTTTGAATGAATTGGCAAAAAGCAGTAATCCGCCTTTCTTATTTGCAAGTACAGGTTATGGCAGTTTAGCCCGCAGCTACGAAGGCTTTACAGCATTTGCTGTTGCTGCTCAATTGGGTCCTGATACGGCGTTAAATGCGTTGATGACTGAAATTGAGCGTACAAAAAAATATGGTTTTACTGAAGCAGAATTGGAGCGCGGAAAAAAAGATTTAATGGCGTTTATTGAACAAACATATAATAACAAAAATAAAACTGAATCTGCAAATTATGTTGATGAATATATCCGCAATTTTTTAAATCATGAACCCGTTCCCGGCATTACAAATGAGTATGAATATTATAAACAATTATTGCCCGGAATAAAATTGGATGAAGTAAATGCGCTCACCACTCCACTCAAACAAAATGAAAATATTTTTGTGAGTTTGCAAGGTCCGGCAGAAAGTAAAATTCAATTACCAAATAATGCAACTTTATTAGCAGAAGCGCAAAAGGCATTGAATACTGATGTAAAACCTTACGAAGAAAACGCAGTTGCAAAAGATTTGATGAAAACAAAACCACAGCCCGGAAAAATTGTAAGCGAAAAAAAGAATGATTTATTAGGCGTTACCGAAATAACTTTTGCAAATGGAGTAAAAGCAATTTTAAAACCAACCGATTTTAAGAATGATGAAATTATAATGACTTCATTCCGAAAAGGTGGAAATTCAAAATATCCGGCAAGCGATAAACCAAGCGCAACCTTTGCTGCATCTGTTGTTCAGCAAATGGGCATCGGCGATTTTTCTCCAACTGATCTAACAAAATTTCTTGCAGGAAAAACAGTTTCTGCCGCGCCAAATATTGGTAATTTAAGCGCGGGCATCAGTGGCAACAGCAGCAGAAAAGATTTCGAAACACTGCTTCAAATGGTAAATCTTTACATCACTTCTCCGCGAAAAAATGATGGTTTATTTACTGCATGGAAAGAGAAACAAAAATCGGCTACGCAGTTTCAAATGGCAGACCCTCAAGCTTTTTTTATTGATACTTTTTATCAAACATTATATCAAAAAAATCCGCTGGCGCCAATTGCAATTCCAAAGCCGCAGGATTTTGATAATATTAATTTAGATACTGCACTGGCAATCTATAAAGATCAGTTTGGCGATGCGAATGATTTCAATTTTATTTTTGTTGGAAGTTTTGATGTAGAAAAAATAAAACCTTTGCTCGCAACTTATTTGGGCAGTTTGCCTTCTGCAAATAAACTTGCCATGTTTGTTGATAACGGCGTGCGAAAAGCTAAAGGCGATATTAATCTTGTTGTAAAAAAAGGAACAGAACCTAAAAGCCTTATTCTTACTGTATATTCCGGCGATGTGCCTTACAGCGAAGACCTTGCTTTAAAAGCAAAAGCGCTAACTGAAATTTTAAATATAAAAATTACAGAAGACCTGCGCGAAAAAATGAGTGATATTTATGGCGGCGGATTTTTTGGCGGATTAAATAAATATCCTTATAATAATTATTCGCTTGTATTGCAATTACCTTGCGGGCCGGAACACGTTGACACTTTGTTGAAAGCCGCGAATGCAGAACTTGACAGTATTAAAACATTCGGACCTGCACAATCTTATTTAGATAAAGTAAAAAAGACATGGATTGAACAATATCGTGTTCAAATAAAAGAAAATGGTTACTGGAGTGGGAAGCTGCAGGGAATTTATTTTGAAGGTGATGATCCGCAACGCATTTTTGATTTTGAAAAAAATGTAAATGCTTTAACGATAGATGATATTAAAACCATAGCCAATCAGTTATTCGATAATAAAAATGTTTTGCAGGCTGTGTTATATCCGGAAAAATAGTTTGTGGTAATAATTTAAAAGCAGCTCAAAAAATTTTGAGCTGCTTTTATTTTTATCTGCAAATAAGCGTACGATAAATCAACGATTTTCTTTATCGTGCCCTTCGAGCTTTACTAATTTATTATAAACTCCAAGAAGCAAAAATGGTGCAGCCCATTGGCCCACGAAAAGACTTTTGTGTTTTTCATTTAGTACTTGTAATGTAAGTGACACAGCCATTGAACCAAGTGCAGCCCATAAAAATACATCAGATGGTAATTTTGCAGTTTGTTGCTCGATAGTTTTTGCAACTTCGCCTTCTTTGTGTTCAGGATTGTTTAGCGGATCCATAAAAATTAATGTTTATTTGATTTAAAAATATTATTTCAATTTTAATATTCAATTTTATTGCCAAAGAAATTTAGTGTCAATTAACTTTAAAAATTCTGAATTGTTATTCTGCATTTTAAAAAATGTTTGGAGAATTATCCTATGTTTTTTTTGAATTAAAGTGTTATTGTTTCTAATAAAAAACGCATCGCTTTGATGCGCAAACTGATGCAGTACAAGTGTGCGACGCAACGATGTTATATAGATATTCTGCAGTTGGGTACAAAAAAACTCTACATTTATTAATAGTGTAAAAAAATTTACCCAAATAAAAAATCAGTGAACAAGGTGAGAAAGTATAATGCCTGTGGCAATCGCAGCATTCAGCGATTCGGCTTTGCCTTTTTGAGGAATTGTAATGGGATGAAAAATATATGGCAAAATATTGTAACGGATACCTTTGGATTCATTGCCGATTACAATTATACCTTCTTTTATTTGTTTCATTTCGTACACGCTTTTTCCGTTGAGCATTGCGCCGTACACGGGCAGAAGAAATGCCTGCTTTAAAATATTTTTTAGATGCCCATAAAAAATATTTATACGGATAAAACTGCCCATTGTTGATTGAATAACTTTAGGATTATATACATCTGCAGTATCGCCGCTGGCGAAAATTGTATCGATTCCGAACCAATCGGCGATGCGGATTATGGTGCCGAAATTGCCGGGATCCTGAATGCCATCCAACATTAAACTTAATTTTTCTTCAAGACCCGGAACAGATAACACAGGTTTTTTTTGAACAACTGCCAGCACCTGGTTTGGTGTTTGCAAATTGCTTATGCTTTTTAATTCATCGGGCGATATTTCTTTAACAATTGAATCTGAAATATTTTGTTTTATCCATTCGTTTGTTGCAAAAATGTTTTTAATTATGAGGTTACTCTCTAATAATTCTTTTACTAGTTTCGGCCCTTCGGCAATAAACAAACCTTCTTCATCCCTGTTTTTTTTGTCGTACAAACTTTGAATATATTTGACCTCATTCTTACTGATCATAGCATGAAATTTACGCACAAAACATTGTTATTCGTTTATTTTTTTTCTGCTATTGTTTTGGTTCTTTCATCCTGCTCGGTTCAAAAAAGAACAACTGTAAAAAATTTTCCTGCCGATACTGCTTTTGTTTTTAATAACACGATTATTTTAAAAGGAAATTTAAATAAAGATGAAAGAACAAGATTATTAAACAATCTTCAAAGTTATTGGGATGATAGTTTGCAGGCAAGAAAAATTCAATCATTTATTTTCTTTTATAAAATTAAAAACCCGCCAATATTTGATACGGTAAATATCAGTAAGTCAATAAAATTTATGAATTCTTACCTTAATTCGCAAGGTTATTTTTATACAAATTTTAAAGACAGTTTTTATATTGATACATTTCGAAACCAGCGCCGGGCTTCGGTTTCCATAACAATTGATCCGGGAAAAAGAACATTGATAGATTCTTTGGTTTATGAAATGAAAGATAAAAAAATGCAAAAAATCGCACAGAATAATTTTCAAAAAACTGTAATCAATCCGGGTAAAACTTTTTTTTCAAATGATATTATCGCAGCGGAATTAGACAGGATGGTAGGCGTTTATCGTTATCGCGGATATTATCTTTTAACGCGTGATAATTTGGTTGCAGTAATTGATACAGCCAATATTGCTTTGCTGCAACTAACCACAGACCCTTTTGAACAAGCCGAAAAAATTGCGCAGGCTGAAGAGAAAAAAAAGCAAAATCCTACATGCACCGTTGTAATAAAACAAAGAGAAGATGAAGATTCAACCACGGAAGCAGATTCAAATTATTTTAAACAATACCGCAACGGCAATATTTATTTTTATCCTGAAACAAAATATACAGAAATACCCGATAGTGTTTTAAAAGATACCGCACAATATAAAATGTACCGCAACTTTAACAGCCTTCATCATTTCACCATGTTTTATAAAAAGGGAACATTTACTTTTCAGCCGATGAGAGAACATACTTTTATGTTTTTTGATCGTCAATATTCAGATTTTCCATTCTATAAAACCATAAATAATTTGTCACAAATCGGCGCCTGGCAACAGGTTGACACGCGCTCGGTGTTAAGAAAAGATACGGTTGATTTTCATATTTTCATGGTGCCGGCTATTAAACAAAATGTAACTTTTAGTCTCGAAGCGAGCCGTAACACCGGCGATTTTCTTAGTTCAAATAATTTATTCGGGCTTGCATTAAATGCAACTTACCGCAACAAAAATGTTTGGCATAGAGCTATTCAATCGTCCACAACATTAAGCAATGGCGTTGAATTAAGTTTTGATAAAAGCTTGCCTTTATTACAAACTTTTCAAAGCTCAATAAGCCACACGTATGCATTTCCGCGTTTTATTGCACCATTTAAAATTGATAAAACAAACAAGCTCGATGCAGTAAGAACTTTATTAAATATAAACGCATCATATTCTGAACGAAGTAATTTTTTTCGCTTGCGTTCTTTTGTTACAAGCTGGGGTTATGAATGGAAAAAGAAAAATAAAATCTGGCAATTAAAACCATTAAATATTGAATTATATTCTTTAGATACGTTGCCCCTTTTAGATAATGCTTTTATATCGAATCCATTTTTGCGTACTGCTTTTAATACAGGCTCGGTAATCAGTCAACAATTGTCTTTTACTGTAACTTATCCTGATAAAAAAAATCCGCACATAAGTAATTATATCCGTTTTGGCGCCGAAGAAGCAGGCGGGCCCTTTGGATTAATAAAAAATTTGCAGGATAATATCTATCAATATGTAAAAGTAGAAGGTGAATATCGAAGACTAATTAACTATCAAAAAACTGCGCTTGCATTAAGAGCTTTTGCCGGCACCGGTTATAATTATGGCAACAACGTGCGCTTTGGTAAAACGCTTCCTTTCTTTAAACAATATGTTGCCGGCGGCCCAAACAGCATGCGGGCCTGGGCTTTGCGACAATTGGGTTTGGGCTCTTCTTTATTAAGCGATACCGCATCGAGTTTGTTTAGAGACAGGTATGGCGATATGCAGCTCGAAGCAAATATTGAATATCGTTATCCGTTAGCAAACATCGGCGGTGTAAATATTGGCAGCGCTTTATTTATGGATGTTGGAAATATTTGGAATATTCGTAACGACCCGAACAACCCAAAAGGAACATTTTCTTTTAACCGTTTGGGAACTGATATTGCTATTGCAGCAGGCACCGGTATTCGTTTTGATTTTAATTATTTTTTGATAAGACTTGATTTTGGTTTGAAGCTGAAAGACCCTGCCAGACTGGAAAACAACGGATGGTTGAGCCTGAATAATTTTACCTGGCGAAATAAAGAATTTACTGTTAAAGATGCAATTACAGGTCAAACAATTAACCGCAATAATTTCGCCGTACAATTAGGAATTGGTTTGCCATTTTAATTTGTTTCTTCATTTCCAAACTTTCAAATCCTCAAATTATCAAATTGATTTTAGTTGCTGAACATGTTTTGAAAATTCATCTATTGTTTGTGCATTTTCCAATTTGTATTCTCCAATTCTTGTTCTAATTAAACTGCTGAGATAAGCGCCAACATTTAATTTTTTTCCAAAATCATTTGCCAAACTGCGAATGTAAGTTCCGGTGCTGCAAACAACTTTAAAAAAAACATGCGGTAATTCAATTTTTGTAATTTCAAATTCTTTAATAAAAATTTTGCGTGGCTCTAAAACAATTTCTTCACCTTTTCTTGCAGAAAGATAAGAAGGTTTTCCATCTTTTTTTATAGCTGAATGAATAGGCGGCGTTTGCAAAATTTCTCCGACAAAACTTTCTGTGATAGCATAAATTTTTTCATTGTTTAATTGAGAGAGGTCTATAAAGTTTTCAGGCTTAGTTTCTAAATCAAAAGTTGCGGTTGTGGCGCCGAGAAAAATACTTCCAGCATATTCTTTTTCCATGCGCATATATTCATTTATATTCTTTGTAAAATTTCCTGTGCAAATAATAAGCAATCCTGTTGCCAGCGGATCTAAAGTACCTGCATGGCCAATTTTTGAAATTTTTGTAAGAATGCGAATTTTTTTTATCACATCAAATGAAGTCCAGTGAAGTGGCTTATCAATCAACAAAACCTTTCCGTCTAAATAAGGCTGTAATGCAGTATGGATGGGCTTTTGCTTCATGTTTTAAAAAGATAATTTTATCACATAGCACATAAGGCACAAGAGGTTTTTTCTATGTTTCTATATGCCTGTGTGGTATTAAATGTTAGATTAATTGCCTTGCTTTTATTTCCAAATATTTATTCAGCGTATTTACGGTTAACTGTTGCGGCGAAGTTAACACCGATAAAATTCCCTGCCGCTTTAGCTCTTTTGCAATTTGCTTTTTTTCAACCGAAAATTTTTCTGCAATGGTTTTTGTATAAACTTCTTCAACATTATTTGCAGGTTGCTGTAAAACGCTTTTTAATTCTGTATTCTCAAAAAAAACTACAATTAATAAATGATTTTCTGCAATCTTTTTTAAATAAGTTAATTGCCTTCTTATGCCGCTTAGCGATTCAAAATTTGTGAATAAAACAATCAAACTTCTTTGTGTAACTTTTCTGCGAAGTAAAATATATAAACGCTCAAAATCATTTTCCAAATAGCGTGTTTTTTATTGTATAAAATTTCTAAAATTAACTGCATTTGAGAGGCTTTTCTGTCTGCCTCTAAAAAAGAACTGATATTTTCTGCAAATGTTATTAGGCCTGCCTTATCTTGTTTTATCAAAGCTACATTGCATAAAACAAGCGAAGTATAATTGCATAATCAAGCAAACTCAATCCTTCAAAAGGCATTTTCATTACGCGGCTTTTATCAATTACACAATAAATTTGCTGGCTTTTTTCATCAGTATAATTGTTGGTCATTAATCCGCCTTTGCGTGCAGTAGCTTTCCAATTTATTGTGCGATAAAACCAAAGTCAGTCACTGAATTTTTTATACACGATACTTGCAGATTATAATCATCTCGCAAGCAAGTTATAATTTTTTGTTCCCGGCAATTGAATTACAATTAAGCTTCGTTGCGTCGCACTCTTGTACGCCTTGTTCTATTATCATCAAGAAAAAAATTACATTAATCAATAGCTAAGTTTAAACCTTGTTTAACGCGAATTGATGTTGCATTAACTTTTCCAATTAACTAATGTTTTTTTATTACAATTAACCAATGTTTTTTCTGTTAACAAACGTAATTCAAAAAAAATTATTTATTTCAAATATGCAAAATTCATTCACATAATAAAATAAAAAAGCCAGGCGATTAAACCTGACTTTTCTCTCATGGGAAGCATGTAATTATTTTATATTATTTTCTTCCGCCCGCAAATCTGCTGAGCAATCGTAAAATTTCTATATAAAGCCAAACAATAGTTACTAATAAACCAAAAGCGCCATACCATTCCATATATTTTGGTGCGCCCATTTCTGCACCTTGCTCAATTCTTCCAAAATCTAATATAAGGTTTAAAGCAGCAATAGCAATAACAAATAATGAAATACCAATACCAAGCCAGCTTGAATCTCCAAACCGCATAAACGGAAGATTTATTTTAAAAACGTAGAGCAATACCATATCAATTAAATAAAAAATCATAATACCAAATGTTGCACCAAAAATTATTGCTTGTAATTTTTGCGTTGGTTTTATTATTCTTAAATTATACAACAAAAACATCGCGATTGCAACACCAAAAGTTAAGCCTACTGCTTCCAATATTATTCCCGGATATTTTTCTTTAAATGCATCATTCAGCACCACCGAAATAGCGCCTAATGCAAAGCCTTCCAAAATGCCGTAAGCAGGCGCCAAATATGCTGCCAGCGTGGGTTTGAAAGAAATAATTATTGCAGTTATTAAACCGCCAATCAAACCTACCCAAAGTAAGGTTGTCATGGTTTGCATTTTAAATTCACCGTATAAATTCCATGTGTATGCAGCACCTGCAACAACCATCAGCATTAAAAAACCAAATTTATTTATTGAGCCTCTTACCGTCATTGTTTCGCCGGTGGTTTGTTCAAGGCTTCTGTTGAAAATTTTCTCTGATAAAGCGGGATTTCCTGATTGAAAAATTGCCATATTATTTGTGTTTTTAAAGAAGTAAAATTAATAAAAACCGTTTTGCAATAAAAGTTAATTATTGTATTTTTAAACGCGGATATTTGTCAATTGTTTCCAAAACATAATGCGGATTATTTTTTAAAGCTGTAATAAATTTCCGAAGTGTATCCTGCGAATCGGGCTCTTTAAACATTCTGTCATGCTCTAATATAACTACATTATTTGGTGAATGGGAAGTATGATTATCCAATGCATATTCCACCATTTTTATCATTGCATCTGCACTTTGCAAAGGTTTTTCGGCTTTAGTTTTTTGATATTGCCATTCAACATCCCATCCTATTACATTGTAACCGGCGCTATCAAGCAATTTACAAACCGGTCTTGTTTGTTTTGTGCTAAAAACTTCGCCCTGCCTAACCCATGCACTGTTGCCGGGCAAACGAACAATTTTATAAGGCACATTTAAAGTTTGCTGTGCTTTAAAAAAATCTTTTAATGCAGAATCGGGTTCATTGTAAAATGTTTTGTACTTATCGCTGAAAGCATGTGTGATACTGTGATTGCATAATAAAAATTCAGGATAAGCATTGCGAACGCTATCAACTAAACTGCGTCTGTATTCATCCGTAACATGAGCGCCAACCATAAAAAAACTTGCCTTTACTCCAAGGTCTTTACAAATATGCATCACGTTAGATGTGCCCGGCGGTTGCGGGCCATCATCAAAAGTTAAAAACACATATTGCTTACTGCTGTCTTCTTTTATGGGAATAATTGCGGGCGGAATTTTTCCAATTAAAGAATCTTTTTTATTCTTTGCGCTGTCATTCAAATTATTTTTTGAAGAATTGTTACTGCACGCAGCTGTAGCAAAACAAATACTGAACGATAAAAACATCATCCAGTTAGTTAATTTTCCTTTCATTAATTAAATTGGTTTTAAATAAATTATTTGTAAAGATAATTGAGAGAATGAATGAACCTAAAGAATACAGTATTTATTTGCATCATTTTTAACTATTCGCTCAAAACATTTTGCGTTGTTGTAACTTTGCATATATCTTTTTTTAAATGAATACTCAAGAAACTTTATTGCAAAATGTGGTTATAAAATTTGCAGGTGATAGTGGTGATGGGATGCAATTAACCGGAACGCAATTTACCAACAACACAGCATTGCTTGGAATTGATCTTGCAACTTTCCCTGATTTTCCTGCAGAAATCCGTGCGCCCATCGGCACTTTGCCGGGCGTTAGTGGTTATCAAATTCATTTTTCTTCTGACCGTGTTTACACACCCGGCGATATTTGCGATGTGCTGGTTGCCATGAATGCAGCAGCCTTAAAAGTAAATATTAAAAATTTAAAACCCGGCGGAAAAATCATTGCTAATATTGATGGATTTGATGCAAAAAATTTGCGGCTAGCAAATTATCCCGAAGGAAATAATCCATTAGAAGATGGCAGTCTCGATACTTTTGAAGTTATTAAAATGGATGTTACCAAAATGACACGCGAAGCTACAAAAGAATTTACCGATCTCGGCACAAAAGAAAAAGACCGCGCAAAAAATATGTTTGTACTCGGCTTTTTATACTGGATGTACAACCGCAGCCTGGATAACACAATAAATTTTTTAAAACATAAATTTAAAACGAAAGAAAACATTTTACGAAGCAACATAAAAGTTTTACAAGCCGGCTACAATTATGGTGATACAACCGAAACTTTTACCACGCGCTACAAAGTTGAAAAAGCAAAAATGCCATCCGGCGTTTATCGCAGCATTATGGGCAATCAGGCGCTTGCTTACGGATTAATTGCTGCTTCGCAAAAAAGTGGATTACCCATTTTTTTTGGCAGTTATCCAATAACACCGGCATCCGATATTTTGCATGAATTAAGCAAACAAAAATCTTTTGGCATTCGCACATTTCAGGCTGAAGATGAAATTGCAGGTATCAGCGCAGCCATCGGCGCAAGTTATGGCGGAAGCCTTGGCATTACTGCAACTTCAGGGCCGGGCATGGCTTTAAAATCTGAAGCAATGGGTTTAGCCGTGATGCTTGAAATCCCTTTATTAATTATTGATGTACAGCGCGGCGGACCTTCCACCGGACTTCCAACAAAAACCGAGCAAAGCGATTTATTACAAGCTTATTACGGAAGAAACGGCGAATGCCCGATGCCGATAATTGCAGCATCAACACCGAGCGATTGTTTCAGTGCAGTATATGAAGCATTTCGCATTGCAGTGCATCACATGATGCCCGTAATTTTTTTGAGTGATGGATTTATTGCAAACGGTGCAGAGCCTTGGAAATTTCCGAAAGCAGATGAGCTCGAAAATATCGAAGTAAGTTTTAAAACTGATTTGGGCGATCATGAAGAAAATTTTCATCCTTATTTAAGAGATGAAAAATTAGTTCGTCCATGGGCAATTCCCGGCGCCGCAGGATTGGAACATCGCATCGGCGGATTAGAAAAACAAAACATCACCGGCAATGTAAATTATGAGCCGGAAAATCATCAGTTAATGGTAAAAATTCGCCAGGAAAAAGTGGATAAAATTGCAGATTATATTCCTGAGCAAAAATTAGACAGCGGCGCGGAAAAAGGTAAAATTTTGGTGCTTGGCTGGGGCAGCACTCACGGCGCAATTAAAAGCGCCGTAATGCAATTACAAATTGAAGGACATTCAGTAAGCCATGCGCATTTGAGGTATGTTCGTCCGTTTCCAAAAAATCTTGGAAATATTTTAAAAAACTTTGAAAAAATTTTAATACCGGAAATTAATAATGGTCAACTCATAAAAATAATTCGCGATCAATATTTTGTTGACGCAAAAGGTTATCATAAAATAATGGGTGTGCCGATTACGAAAGGAGAATTAATAACTGAAATAAAAAAACTACTATAGCTATTTTTATTTGTCTAATTCAAATCTTATTGTCAACTTCCTCTTTGAGAGCCGCCGGTAAGTTTAGTATTTCTAACCACAGCTTTAGTATTTATTTTTCCTTTTGAAGATGTAAAATTTGATTTAACGGAAGAATTACCACCGCCAGGACGATTATCTTTTTTATTTTTTTTATTTGGTATCAGCGACATAAAAAAATTTATTAATTTAAAATGGATGCGTTAAAGTTAACAAATTGAATTTAAATAAATGCAACTGATATTTCCGGTAATAAAAATAGCTGAGTAAATTTGCTGAGTAAATTTTCAATCATGGGTATTGCAACTGAAGATGTGCAACGAATTATACAAAATGTAAATGATAGAAAGCTTAAAAATATCGGCGAAAAAATTTTATGTAATAATCGTATAAATTTTGATGAAGGAGTTTTGTTGTTTGAAAAAGCTTCGCTTCCATTTCTTGGTGCATTAGCAAATTTTATTCGCGAAAAAAAGCATGGAAATAAAACATACTTTAATCGCAATTTTCATATTGAGCCAACAAATGTTTGCGTGTTTTCCTGCGCGTTTTGTTCCTACTCGCGTTTGTATGCGCACCGCGATGAAGGCTGGGAATTAAGCATTGATGATATGCTGAACATTGTAAAAAGTTACGACGAAAAACCAATAACCGAAGTTCATATTGTGGGCGGAGTTCATCCAAAAATGAACTTATATTTTTTTGTTGAATTAATTGAAAAAATAAAAAAACATCGTCCTGATTTGCATGTAAAAGGTTTTACTGCGGTTGAATTAGATTACATGTTTCACAAGGCAAAATTATCTGTTGAAGACGGAATGAAAGTTTTGCATAACGCAGGACTGGACTCACTGCCCGGCGGCGGCGCAGAAATTTTTCATCCTGAAATAAGAGAACAAATTTGTGAAGATAAAGTGGATGCAGAAGGCTGGTTAAACATTCATAAAGCAGCACATAAATTAGGAATGCACACCAACGCAACAATGTTGTACGGACATATTGAAAAATATTGGCATCGAATTGATCACATGGAAAAACTTAGACAATTACAAGATGAAACCGGCGGCTTCAATACTTTTATTCCGCTCAAGTTTCGCAATAAAAATAACGATATGAGCAACGTGCCCGAATCATCTATAATTGAAGACATGAAATTGTATTCTGTTGCACGTTTATACATGGATAATTTTGCGCATTTAAAAGCTTATTGGCCAATGTTGGGCAGACAAAATGCACAACTCAGTTTAAGTTTTGGCGTAAATGATTTGGACGGAACAATTGACGACACAACAAAAATTTATTCAATGGCAGGCAGCGAAGAACAAACACCATCTTTATCAACTGCACAATTAGTTTCATTAATTAAACAAGTAAAAAGAGAACCGGTTGAGCGCGATACTTTATACAATGAAATAAAAAATTATACGAACATTGGTGTTGCCGAATTGGAAGCAAATCCGTTATACAATTAAGTTTTGGATCAGTTTATTTTTTAAATATCAATATAATTTTTCTTATCAATAGCTTATAATTTCCGTTCATCTAAAATCTCTTTTTCTTCAATCAACAAATACTAAATTTGAATAATGATTAAATTTCTAACCATAATTTATAACAGCTTCCGTATGGCTTTGCAGGAGCTGAGAGTAAATAAACTAAGAACTTTTCTTTCACTTTTTGGTATTACAATTGGCATATTTTGCATCATTGGCGTATTAGCCACTGTAAATAGTTTACAGTATAAAGTTCAAAATGATATTAAGCAATTCGGCAACAATACTATATATATTGATAAATGGGAATACAGCGGCGGCCCGGATTATCCGTGGTGGAAATTCGTAAACCGTCCCGAACCAAAATATGACGAAGTAAAATTTATAAAAGATAAAAGCACACTCGCAAAATATACGTCTTATTTTAATTCTACCAATGCAACTGTTGTTTATGAAAATTATCAAATGAGCAATGTGGGAATTTATGCAGTAGGCGAAGAATTTGCAAATATTCAAACTGTTGAAATTGCTTATGGAAGATACTTAAATCAATCCGAATTTTTAAACGGAAGTATGGCTGCCGTAGCAGGATATGAAATTGCCGAGCAGCTTTTTGGTGAAGCACAAAGAGCAGTAGGAAAATCCGTTTCGTTCGATGGTCATCATGTAACAATTATAGGAGTAATAAAAAAACAAGGTCAAAGTTTTGTAGGCGGATTTGATTACGATCATTGTTTAATTCTAACTTACCGTGCATGGGCGAGCATTTATAATGTGAATGGAAATAATATGCAACCTTTTATTATGGTAAATGCAAAAAATGGTGTAAGCAGCGTGGCTTTGAGTGATGAATTAAAAGGTATCATGCGGCAATTACGCAGGTTAAGCCCAACGGAGGAAGATAATTTTGCATTGAATGATGTAAACCAGTTCAGCCAGCAGGTAAGCGGTTTTTTTGGAACAGTAAATATTGGCGGTTGGGCAATTGCAGGATTGAGTTTAATTGTGGGTGCATTTGGTGTTGCCAATATTATGTTTGTAACAGTGCGCGAACGCACAAGCCAAATTGGTTTAAAAAAAGCAATTGGTGCAAAAAGCAGAACTATACTTACAGAATTTTTATTAGAGAGCGCTTTTTTATGCGTTCTTGGCGGATTAATTGGCTTGTTCCTGGTTTGGGTTTTGGCAATGATATTAAGCGGCATACTTCCATTTCCAATAATTATCGCCGGCAACATTATTACACTTGCATTTTCAATTTGCGTTATACTCGGAATTTTATCAGGCATTATTCCTGCATCTATTGCTGCACGCATGAATCCGGTGGTGGCAATTCGTTCCAAATAATTTCATAAATTCAATTGTTTCAGAGTTTAATTGTTCAAAAGTTTTAATTATGATGAGTAATTTTGTTCTTTCAACTTTTGAATTCGTGAACTTTTGAACTCTTCAACTTTAAACCTTAAACTTTGAACGCTTGAAAATTACTGCATCAATTATTACGATTGGAGATGAATTATTAATTGGCCAGGTTATAGATACTAACAGTGCATGGATAGCGCAGCAATTAAATAAAATTGGTGTATGGGTGCAACGCCGCATTGCAGTTGGCGATGTGTGGAATGATATATGGAATACACTGGATGAAGAAAGTAAATTATCTGATATTATTTTAATAACCGGAGGTTTAGGCCCAACTTCGGATGATATTACCAAACCTTTGTTGCGCAAATATTTTAATGGAAAATTAATTATTGATGAAGCTGCATTACAAAATGTAAAAAATATTTTTTCTTTATTAAATCGCCCAATGCTTCAAGTAAATTTACAGCAGGCAGAAGTGCCGGATGTTTGCAAAGTTATTCAAAATGCAAGAGGCACGGCTCCCGGCATGTGGTTTGAAAGAGATGGCAAAATTTTTATTAGCATGCCCGGCGTGCCGCACGAAACGATGGGAATGATGACGAATTATGTACTACCAAATTTAAAACAAAAATTTAGTTTGCCTTACATCGGGCATAGAACATTGCTTACAGCAGGTGTTGGAGAATCTTTTTTAGCAGAAAGAATAAAAGACTTTGAAAAAACGCTTCCTTCCTATTTTAAATTAGCTTATTTACCAAATTATGGAATGATTCGTTTGCGTTTAACTGCACAAAATGAAAATAAAAAAACCACCGAAAAAGAATTGAATAATCAATTTGAAAAATTACAGTCATTGATAAAAGATGTACTGGTAACTAATGAAGATATTTCGATGGAAGAAATAATTGGCCGCTTGCTGAAAGAAAAAAATAAAACAGTTGCTACGGCTGAAAGCTGCACTGGTGGCTATATTGCACATTTAATTACATCCGTTCGGAGTTCATCAGATTATTTTATAGGAAGTGTAATAAGTTATAATAACGGCATAAAAAAAGATATGTTATATGTAAGTGAAACAACCTTAAATTCTGTTGGCGCTGTGAGCGAAGAAACAGTTGTACAAATGATAAAAGGCATTTTAACTGTAATGAAAACAGATTATGCCATTGCGGTTTCAGGAATTATGGGACCGGATGGCGGCACTTCTGAAAAACCAATTGGCACTGTTTGGATTGCCGTTGGCAGCAATGAAAAAATTGAAACAAAAAAATTTTATTTCCGCTTTGATAGAAAAAGAAACATTGAATTAACTGCAATAAATGCATTGAATTTGCTTCGATTATTTGTTTTAAAAAATTAAGTTTTATTAAAGAATGCACTAATAAATTTATATGCTTTATAATTTATAAGAAATTTTCTTGAACTATAATTTTTCACCTTCACATTTTACACGCTAACGAATAAATTGTTTGCGTTCACCGAATCTTATCATAGGTAATATTACCACTTCTTTAACTTGGCTTATAATTATTCCAATAACCTCAAAAATCTTTTATCATGAAAAGCCAATTACTTTTTATTGCATTAATTGCAAGCTGCTTTTATGCAACCATTTCTTCAGCCCAAAACACTACGGACGCTAAACCGCTAAGCCGCAATTACGCTGATGTGCTTATTAATTCTTTCGATGTTATCAATCCTCAAAATGCTGTGGATCCGGACACAACGAATTATGCAGTTATGCGAACATCTATCGGTATTTTAAATTATTCTACACTTAAACTTGGATGGTCTAATCCAGGTTCTCCAGGAGAAGCCGCTGTTGTAGAATTCGAAAACGATGGTGGTCTTTTAACCCTTGATGTTCTTGAGTCCATTTCTGTAACATTGTATGACAATGCAGATAATGTGGTTGCAAAAAAAAACGGATTTGATTTTACACAAGTATCAGCAGGCGATGCACCATCGCATTATAAACTTCGCCTACCAACAAAAGATAATATCTCAAATATTGCAAGTATAAGAATACGAATTAGCGGACTTGCAACATTGGAAAACAGGATTAGGATTTTTTATGCTTATTTAATTAGCCCTTGCCCTGCTATTATCGGCGATATTTTACATGCTCAGCACAATGTAGCAAATGCTCAAAATGCAATTTCGCCTGACAGAAATGATTTTGCAACGCTTACACCTCCATTGTTGCTTGATGATTCATATTTGGATATTGCTTTTTCACAACCTGGCAAAGCCGGTAAAAAAGTTGGGTTTTATTTGGGAGAAGGTAATGCACCTCTTAATTTAGACTTACTTCGAAATATTTCCCTTAAGGTTTACGACACCAATGATAATTTGGTGGTATCAAAATCTGGTTTCACATTAGCAGATGTTGAAATTTTGTCTAACGGTCGTTTTAATATTAATATACAAACACCTAAAGGCAATTATCAAATTGGAAGAGGTCGTATTACTTTCACAAGTTTAGCAAATGTTCTTACAACTTTAAAGGTTTATAGAATAGTTACACACGTAAGTTGTTCTTCAGCCTCTTCTTCAGAAGAAATTACAGATCTGGCAATACCTAAACCACAATCTGCAATAGATGCAAAACTGTATCCTAACCCGTTCAATACTTATACAACATTAAATATTAAAACTGATGTAAAAACTACATCTTATATTATTATTAGTGATAAAACAGGTCATCTTGTTCAGCAGGAAAAAGTTTCAGGTTCCGGTTCAATTAAGCTGTTAGAAAAAGCTTCACCAGGTATTTATTTTATAAAAATAACTTCAGGCAGTTTTACTCAAACACAAACAGTGATGAAGTTAAATTAAAATCCAATCAATCCTAATTGCTCAAAAGAAACTGCTATTTGGCGGTTTCTTTTTTTTGTATTTTAATTTCGCGTGAAATTTTAAACAACAAATTCTTAAAAAACATTCGATCATTCATGGCTATATATAAAGCAACTGATTCCTTACCTTTGGCGCTGAAAAATGATTGTTTGTTTTGTTGATGCTTATTTTGCAGCACAAGAGTGCGACGCAACGAAGATGAGAAATGATTGAATGCCGGGCTCAAAAAAAAAATCATTATCATAATTGAAATTATAAATCTTAATTATTTATGGC
Organism: Chitinophagaceae bacterium; assembly: GCA_051004255.1. Taxonomy (GTDB): domain Bacteria; phylum Bacteroidota; class Bacteroidia; order Chitinophagales; family Chitinophagaceae; genus JBPCKN01. The sequence goes on from JBPCKN010000003.1 coordinate 56,669, forward strand.
AATTGTAGATCTGGTGATGCCGAAATTGGGTGAAAGCATTATGGAAGCAACTATTTTAAAGTGGCATAAAAAAGAAGGTGATTCCGTTAAGCAAGATGAAACTGTGCTTGATATTGCTACCGATAAAGTTGATAGTGAAGTGCCCAGCACTGCAGCCGGAATTATGAAGGAAATTTTGTTTAGGGAAAATGATGTGGTGCCCATTGGTTCTGCAATTGCGCGCATTGAAACTTCAACAAACGGAGTTGGTGAAGAAAAAATTCCGGAACCTGCACCTTCGCAAACTGAACAACAAACGGAGGAAGAAAAACAGGATGTGCCTTTTGTTCCGCAGCCGGTTTCTGAAACAAAAATTAATAAAACAAATGGCATGCGTTTTTATTCGCCATTGGTTTTAAATATTGCAAACAGTGAAGGAATTTCTTTAGCAGAATTAGAAAATGTTCCTGGCACGGGCAATGAAGGCCGCGTTACTAAAAAAGATATTTTAGAGTATGTAGAAAATCGAAAATCGGAAGTTGAAAAAACGCCATCTGCAAACCGTCAACCGTCAAGTGAAATATCAATAAATGAAAAAGAAATTCAGCCAGCTTTTCATCGTCCGTCATCAACAGAAAATGTTGAAATAATTGAGATGGATAGAATGCGCAAACTTATTGCGAAACACATGGTTGATAGTAAACACATAAGTCCGCACGTAACAAGTTTTGCAGAAGCTGATGTAACCAATATGGTTTTATGGCGCGAAAAAGTAAAAAAAGAATTTGAAAAAAGAGAGAACACAAAAATAACTTTCACGCCTTTATTTATTGATTGTTTAGTAAGAGTATTAAAACGATTTCCTTTAATAAACAGCTCGGTGGATGGTGATAAAATAATTATAAAAAAAGATATAAATATTGGCATGGCAACTGCGATGCCCGCCGGCAATCTTATTGTTCCGGTAATACGCAATGCAGATTATTTAAATTTGGTTGGCTTAAGCAAACAGGTAAATATGTTAGCCGAAAATGCGCGCAACAATAAATTGAAACCAGATGATACACAAGGCGGCACTTTTACTTTAACTAATGTAGGAACCTTTGGCAGTTTAATGGGAACGCCGATTATTAATCAGCCGCAGGTTGCAATTCTTGCCGTGGGCGCTATCAAAAAAAGACCTATTGTAATTGAAACAAATTCCGGCGATACAATTGGCATTCGGCACATGATGTACCTTTCACTAAGTTATGATCATAGAATTGTGGATGGCAGCTTAGGTGCATCTTTTTTAACAGCCGTTGCAAAAGAATTTGAGAATTGGAATGTTGAAAAAAATTGGTAGATAATTGAAGGACTGAGCTGCATTATTTTTTATTAGTTTATTGTGTTTGGATTTTTTATTACTAATAAAACATATGATTTTTTATAAAGATTTTTCGTGATAATTTAATAGTGGATTGTGTTGCAAAAAAAATTGTTTCATATAATTTTTTATGGTAAACTCGCACCGGGAAAGCTTCTGCAGGGATGAATCTCATAAATAAAAACCCCTTGTTTAACTCCCGGATCGTCATCCATAATTTTTTTTACTTCATCAACGGAAGCATTAAAAATTCCAATCCCATTTACTTCAGTGCCATCATTTACAGGGCAAACAATGGGCAATAAACCTTCAGCTTTTAAACTAAAGTTTCTTCGTCCGTGTTCCCAAATTATATCTTTCACTCCCGGCATATTTATATTATGCCCTGATTTTAAAATTACAATACAGTAATTTTTTGTTTCGGCAATTTTTTGCTTCATGTATTCGTTGGTAATTGTATTCATAATTTTTATTTTTAAATGAAAATTACTTCAATAATTTATTATAGTAGCGCACAATTTCATCCATAATCAAATTTTTTTTAGCCTATCTTTTATTTAATTAGAAGAAATAAATTGAACTGTTTCCGTTAACAGGTGCATAAATTGTGCTTGCACTTTTTTAATTTTCTGCAGCAAATATAATTAGCTGAAGAAAAGTTTGAAAATGAAAGCAACATTTCAAATACATTCAGTTATTTTTATTAAACAACATTAAACTTTGCATCGAAAATTTTATGTGTTTATTTTGGGATTGATAATAACATTATCATCTCATGCGCAACTTTGCCAGGGCAGCCTTGGCGATGCCGTTGTAAATATTACTTTTGGTGCAGGGCAAAATCCCGGCCCGCCGCTATCTGCTGCAACAACAAATTATCAGTACGTTTCATACGATTGCCCGAATGATGGAATGTACACTATAATTAATAAAACATCTGCATGTTGGAATGATACCTGGCACTCACTAATTTCAGATCACACGGGAAATCCGAACGGATATTTTATGCTCGTTAATGCTTCCTTTTCTCCAAGTGATTTTTTTATTGATACTATTCACGGACTTTGTGCTAACACTACGTTTGAATTTGCTGCCTGGCTTTTAAATATTTTAAAACCATCTTCATGTAATTACAGTGGTATTCTACCGAACCTCACTTTTAAAATTGAAACTACCGCAGGTACAGTGTTGCAAAGTTTTAATACAGGAACCATTGGCACTTTTTCAGAGCCAACATGGAAACAATATGGTTTTTATTTTAAAACGCCGACGGGTGTGAATGATGTTGTTATTCGCATGACGAATAATGCACCGGGTGGTTGTGGAAACGATATTGCATTGGATGATATAACTCTTCGTGCTTGCGGGCCAACTGTAAAAGCCAGCATTACAAACGGTAATACAACTATGGATATTTGCGAAGGAAAAGTTACTACATTAACTTTTAACAGTACCGTTTCTGCGGGTTATGCAAACCCATCTTTACAATGGCAGCAAAGTATGGATGGAATAAATTGGGCGGATATTTCAGGTGCAACTAATTCAAATTATACAACAAAATTTTCCACTGCGGGAAATTATTTTTACCGCTTAACAGTTGCGGAAGGAATAAATATTTCTTTAGCAAATTGCAGAGTGGCTTCAAACATAATTACAATTAATATAAATAAAAATCCAGTGCCAATGGCAACGAATAATGGACCCGGTTGCTTTGGAAAAAACATCATTCTTTCGGCATCAAATGGTGTGAAATATAATTGGAAAGGACCGAATAATTTTTCCGATACTGGTCAATCTGTGACTCTTATTAATCCATCTTTTTTTGATTCAGGAAAATATTATGTAACTGTTATAAGCGATAAAGGCTGTATTGGATTTGATTCTACAATTGTTGCTGTAAACCCTGCTCCCACGGCATTTGCAGGGAATGATGCAAATATTTGTGAAGGAAATTTTGTGCAATTAAATGCAAGCGGCAATGGAACTTATAACTGGTCTCCGGCAGATGGATTATCATCTCAAACAATTCCAAATCCTATTGCATCGCCAACAGATAGCATCCAATATATTTTTACTGTAACTAATCAATTTGGATGCGCGGATGCAGATACAATTAATATAAATGTTTTTAAAAAACCTATTGCAGATGCAGGTGAAGATAAAGCGATCATTCAATATCAGTCGGTACAATTAAATGGCAAAATTTCCGGTACAAATGTTACTTATTATTGGTCGCCGAATATTTACATCGATAATGAAAATTTATTGCAGCCAACTGTAAATCCGCCTCGCGATACAACTTATGTTTTGCATGTAACATCGAATGTTGGCTGCGGTTCTGCGGTTGATGAAGTGTTTATAAAAGTTTATCCGAAAATACTTATTCCAAATGCATTTTCTCCAAATCATGATGGCATAAATGATAAATGGAAAATTGTTGCATTAGATAATTATCCAAATGCAGAAATTTCTGTTTTTAATCGCTATGGACAAATTGTTTTTCATAGCATCGGCTATAATAAACCATGGAATGGAAAATATAATGATCATCCTTTGCCGGTGGGAACTTATTATTATGTGATTGATTTAAAAACAACCCTTTTTTCTAAATTAAGCGGCTGGGTTGAAATTTTGCGATGAAATAATACTGAGTAATGAATAGTGAGTAATGATGAATTGATTTTTTGATTTTTGATTTTTGATTTTTTACATTTTACTTTTGACATTAAATCTCAAGCTCTTCATTCAAAAAAATATTCGCTTATGAATCTACACGAATACCAGGCAAAAGAATTGTTGAAAAAATACAATGTGCCGGTGCAGGAAGGAATTGCGGTTGACACTGTGATGGCTGCAGAAGAAGCATATCGTCAAATAAAAAATCAAACAGGAAATAATTTTGCTGTGGTAAAAGCGCAGATACATGCAGGCGGCCGCGGCAAAGGAAAAATTGAAGGCACCGAACAGCGCGGAGTGGCTGTGGGTAAGAGTTTGGAAGAGATTTCAACCATTGCAAAAAATATTTTAGGGCGAAAATTAATTACACTTCAAACAGGCGCTGCCGGAAAAAAAGTAAATAAAATTTTAATTGCGCAGGATGTTTATTACAAAGGCCCGAACCCGGTGAAAGAATTTTATTTAGCAGTTTTGTTAGATCGTGCAAAGGGTGAAAATGTAGTAATGTACAGCACCGAAGGCGGAATAAATATTGAAGAAGTTGCGCATAAAACACCCGAAAAAATTTTTAAAGAATGGGTGCATCCATGCAGCGGCTTGCAACCTTTTCAGGCAAGAAAAATTGCATTTAATTTTGGATTAAGCGGCGATGCTTTTAAAAATTGTGTGCGGTTTGTAACCAATTTATACAATGCATACATTGGATTGGATTGCAGTATGCTGGAAATAAATCCGCTTTTTAAAACCAGCGACGATAAAATAATTGCTGTTGATTGTAAAATGAATTTGGATGATAATGCCTTGATGCGCCATCCGGATATTGCTGCAATGCGCGATGTTAGCGAAGAAGACCCAACTGAAGTTGAAGCAGGCCAATACAATTTAAATTTTGTAAAATTGGATGGAAATGTCGGTTGCATGGTAAATGGCGCCGGACTTGCAATGGCAACAATGGATATGATTAAATTGAGCGGCGGCGAACCTGCAAATTTTCTTGATGTTGGCGGCACTGCAAATGCACAAACGGTTGAAGCGGGTTTTAGAATTATTTTAAAAGACCCGAATGTAAAAGCAATTCTCATAAATATTTTCGGCGGCATAGTTCGCTGCGATCGAGTGGCAGCGGGCGTTATAGAAGCTTACAATAAATTAGGAAATATAAATATACCTATCATTGTTCGCTTGCAGGGAACAAATGCTGAAGAAGCAAAAAAATTAATTGATGAAAGCGGATTAAAAGTTGAATCGGCAATTTTGCTGAGCGAAGCTGCAGATTTGGTTAAAAAAGCAGTGGCATGAGTTGGAATTAAGAATTGTATTTTTGTTTGATTAAATACTGAAAAACATTCACATTTACACAAAACAATATCAATGCCTGTTAATCTGAATTCATTACTCGAACTGCCTCAAAATGAGCGAAGAAAAATAGCAGAAAAATTATGGAATAGCCTTTCTCCTGCTCAATCAATTTCAAAGGAGGAAAAAGAAATAATTAATCTTTTAGAAAAAAGATGGAAGAATATGCAAGAAGGCAGATCAAAATTGTATTCACCAAAAAAAATAAGAAAATTGATTGAAGAATATCGCCAATAATTTATTATTTGCCTCCGCATGTTGTTACATATAGTGAAGATTTTTGGAAAGATGTAAAACAAATTATTCATTGATAGGATTTAATTTCAAAACAATTATGTGATAAATTTTTAAATCAACTTTGGTTTGCAGAGCTGAGAATTAGTAAAAATCCTTTCGCTTTCAAGCGAATTACAAAATCAGGATTTAGAAGCATTTTGAAAAAAATTTCCGTATAAAGTTTATTTTAGAATTGAAAACAAAACCGTTTATGTAATTGCTGTGATTCACGCTTCACGCTCAAATAAATATGTGAAAAAACGACTAAAGCATTAAAACGTTTTCTATTAAATTACCTCATCTTTATTGTTTTAATTCTTTGCAACTCTGCTCCATTCGTATTTCAACAAAAAAAATTCCAGCTTTCAAATCATTTCCGATTTCAAGTTTTCCTTTGGTAACGGTAAAAGCGTTTAACTTTCTTTCTGCCACATCGTAAATTGATATAGCTGAATAATTTAAACTTTTCTCACTTCATAAACCGGACTAAATAAATACGCAATTCCGGTTTTTATTTCGGTGCAACGAAAACGTTTGCGCAACTTTTCTCCTTTCAAAAAAATTCTTTTATCTTTTGTAATAAATTTTTCGCCGGCCTGCAGTTCTTCTATCAAATAAATGCCATTTTTTTTATTATCGTACTTGCGTAAAACTCGTGTCAGCTCTACTTCGGCACAACTGCTTGCTGCCGGATTATTGAATGATTTTTTTAAAGCGAAAAAAATATCTTCCGGAAAAATTTTTTGTTCTGCAAAACCTGTAAGCAAATTACTGTAACTATTTTTCCACTCGTTTCCGTGTGCATTTACTTTGTGTCCGAATTTTTCATAAGTAAGTAAATGTGCAAGCTCATGAATAAGCGTAATTAAAAATGCATATTTATTAAGCGTTCCATTTACAGTAATACGATGATTATTTCTGTGCGATGCATTTCTGTAATCGCCCAATAAAGTTTTTCTTTCTTTGGTAACAGTAAGATGAACTTTGTATTGATGCAAATATTTTTCTATTAAATCAAAACTTTTTTCCGGCAAATAAGTTGCCAAAGCCTGCAAAGGATGTTCAGTTGCTGTCATGTTTTATTTTATTCATCTTCGATGCATTGTTAACTTCAATTACTGTATAAATAACATACAAACCCATTGCTGTTATTATTGCATAAGAACTTTTATTTTCTTTTGCAAAATAAAAATATGCAAGTACACTGCCTGCAATTATCAGCAATTTTATTATAGTAGAAGCTGTAACGCTTCTTATAAAAACATTCGGGTTTTTATTTTTCATTGCTTTATAATGCATGTAAGTGCTTACCATTGCAAGGGCAAATAAAAGCGCATTGGCAACAAGAACAACATTGGGATCGATGTTTTGCTTTACAAGCCAATTGCTTAATAAACGACATAATGAACTAATGAAAATAAAAACAAAAAATAAAGGCAAAAAAAGTTTACGCGTTGCAATTTTATCCATCCTGTTTTTTTGAAGTATCGCGAATTATTTTTATCATCATAAAAATCAATACCAGTAAAGGTAGCAGCCAAATAAATAAAGGAAAATTTGTTTTTATCCATTTATCACCTTCGTATCCGACATACGTTGCAATGCCTAAACTTACCAGTAACTGCGAGCCTAAACCGGCATATTGCAAAAGAAGCTGATTGTTTTTTTTGGGCTTTCTTTCATTCATTCAAAAAAAATATTTAATCGTTTGATACTTCTGTTTTCGGAATTTTTAAAACAACCGTATCTCTTTTTTGCGGTGTATCGCCGCTCAATACTTTTTTCAATCCATCCAAATATTGATCTTTATATTCAATAACTTGTTGAAGCGAATCGGTACGCATTTTTAAAACTTGTAATTCAACGCGGCTTTCTTTTGTGCCGTAACCGGGAATATAATATTTTAACGGAGTTAAAATAAATAACGCAATTGTTAAGCCAACTAATAAAACAAATACACTGCATAAACCAATGTAAACGCTTAACCGTGATAATTTAAAAGTAACCACTTCTTCGTAAGTATCATCATTCATAATTGCCAAACGATAACGGCTGCGCAAGCGTTTTAAAGAAGAATTAAGCTCAATTTTCCCCATAAAATTTCTTAAACTTTATTAAAGATAACAACTTAACCTATTGTTTAGAAGTCGATAAAAAAATTACTGTATTTTTAAAAATATTTTCACTGATATTGCAGTTATTAAAGAAGAATATTGTTGAATGAAAATTACCTTTTTACATTTTGGTTTAATTGTGTTTTTTCTAATGCTGATGCAGCAAATTACGGCTCAGCCCGGTACTACCATAGAATTAACCAAACCTGCCAAATACGAAAACAGAAAATTACCGGCCGAAAAAACAGGCAATAAAAAATTTACTGTTACGCGCAGACTTTATCAGGATATGGTTACGCATTACAATTATTATTTTAATGCCAATAATAAACTGAACGATATTGTAAATAATGCGCGGCTTTCTTTTAAGGATGATTATACACAGTTGCTTCCATTTTATAATTATAGTTTAGATGTAACCGCAAGCGCAACAACAGACCTCGATTCAATTATTTATAAATGTGCTGAAGGCGTTTTACTGCACGATTTAAGAAATGACTGGATTGATGATATGTATTTTTTATTAGGCAAAGCATATTTTTTTCGCAAAAATTTTGATTCTGCTCAACATTGTTTTCAATATGTAAATTATGCATTTGCACCAAAGGATGAAGGATATGATATTCCCATCGGCAGTAATGTTAGCAATAACACCGGTGTTTTTAGTGTTGCAACAGTTGAAAAAGAAGATATTTTAAAAAAGATAACTTCCAAACCGCCGAGCCGCAATGAAGCGCTGCTATGGCTTTCACGCAATTTTATTGAAACAGACAATTTAAACGAGGCAGCAAGTTTATTAGAAGTTATTCGTCACGATCCAAATTTTCCTGAACGTTTGCAAACCGATTTACACGAAATGCTTGCCTATTTATTTTATAAAGAAAACATATACGATAGTTCTGCATTTTATTTAAGCAAGTCGCTGGCAAACGCGCAAAATAAATTAGGCGAAAGCCGTTGGGAATATTTAACGGCGCAAATGTATCAGCGCTCAAACGATACTGCAAAAGCAATAAAATATTATAATCGTTCGATAGATCATACACCCGATCCTATCATGGAAGTGTATGCTTATTTGAGCATCATAAATCTTAGCGATGGAAATAAAGAAAACATTCTTCAGCAAAAATTAAATAGTCTTTTAAAACTTGCGAAAAGAGATAAATATATTCAGTATCGCGATATTATTTATTATGCAGCAGCGCAGGTTGAAATGCAATTAAATGATAAAAAATCTGCTGTGCAAATTTTGCAAAAAAGTATAAAATACAGCGAGAATAATCCGCAGCAAAAAAACTTATCATTTTTATTGCTTGCAGATATTACTTATGATAATATGCAATATTTATCAGCACATAATTATTACGACAGTGTTCAGGTTGATCAAATTTCTGACAGCGTAACCAGAGTAAGGGCTCAGGCTCGTCAATCAGCGTTAAAAGATATTGCTGATAATTTAAATGCAATTCATTTGGAAGATAGTTTGCAACACATAGCTGCAATGAGCGAAACCGAACGCAAAGTATTTCTTGAAAAATTGGCTAAACAATTATTAAAACAGCAGCAACAACAGCAAAATAATCAGCAAGAAATGAATGATGCAGAAAATGTTTCAAATAATAATCCCACTTCTGCAAATATGAGCAGCCGTGATATGCTAACGCAAAATAATCCTGCAAATACAAGTTTACCGGGCAATCAAACACAACCTTTAAGTTCATTTCCTCAGAGTAATCAAATACCTCCTGTAAATGCGTTTCCGCAGGGCAATCAAATACCTCCTGTAAATGCGTTTCCGCAGGGCAATCAAACACCGCCGGGAAATTCGTTTCCTCAAAATAATCAAATACCTCCTGCAAATGCTTTCAACTCCGGTGGCACTTCAACAGGCGCATGGTATTTTAATAATACATCTTTAATAAGCGGCGGTTTTACTATGTTTAAACAGCGCTGGGGCAACCGGCCAAATGTTGATGATTGGCAAAGAAAATCTGCAATTGCACAAACAGCAAATGCAAATGCAACGGCGAATGAAGACTCAACCGGAGGCGCATCTTCAACCATTACTGCAGATATGGATAAAGCTTCTGCGTACGATCAATTATTAAGTAAAATTCCATTATCGCCTGATAAAATAAAAACATCGAACGATAATATTATTCAGGCATTATTTGGCAATGGAAAAGTTTTTGAAAACGAATTAGAAAATTATGAAGCTGCGATAGATTCTTACAACGAAATAAATCAGCGCTTTGGTAAAACCGATGTAGCCGAAGAAACTTTATTTAATTTATATTATTGTTATGCAAAAAACGGCAATAAAAAAAGTGCAGATAGTTGCCGCAATATTTTAATGACGGAATATGCAAAAGGCAAATATGCGCAGATGCTGAATAATCCGCAAAATATTTCGCCTACAAGCAATGCAAATCCTGCAACAAAAGAGTATGATAGAATTTATAATTTATTTATTGAAGGAAATTTTGATGAAGCAAAAACTGCAAAGGCAAAAGCCGACAGCATTTACGGAAACACTTACTGGACGCCGCAATTACTGTATATTGAAGCCATTTATTATGTATCGAAAAAAGAAGATAGCGCTGCCATAAATCGCCTGAATAATCTTACTTCTTTATATCCAAATTCTCCACTTGCAGAAAGAGCAGCAACAATGATTGATGTTTTAAGAAGAAGGAAAGAAATAGAAACTTATCTCACTAATTTGCAAATAAAACGCAACGAAGATGAGGCTGGTCCGGTTGTAACACTTACCACAATTGCGCCTGCCGAACAAAAGAAACCGGAAATAAGAAATGATTCTGTTACATCAGCAAATAAAAATGAGAAGCCGCAAATTAAGCACGACACAACAACTGTTGCTCCAACTTTAAAATCATTTAGTTTTAAAGCCGATGATCCGCAATATGTTTTAATTGTGTTGGATAAAGTTGATCCGGTTTATGCAAACGAAACAAAGAATGCTTTTTACAGGTTCAATCTTGCAAATTATTACAATCAAAAAATAAATATTACCGGTATAAAATTAGATGACCGTTATAATCTCGTAATGATTGGTCCTTTCACAAATGCACTTGCAGCAACGCAATATGTTGATAAAACAAAACCTATAACAGCGGGCAGAATTTTGCCATGGTTAACCCCAGATAAATATATTTATTCTATCATCAGCGAATCCAACCTCGATGTTTTAAAAGATAATAAAGATATTGAAGGATATAAAAAATTATTACATTCAGTTTTGCCGGATGAATTTTAAAATTGAATTAATTCTATAGTAAGAAAATCGAATATGAAACGTGCCGCTTCAACAGTGAAAACTTCTGTAAAAATTCTCTGGCGTATTTTTTTTATTGGTCTAGCATTATTGATATTAATTATTTTATTGGCAGATTTTGGAGTGCTCGGCACAATGCCTTCGATAGAAGAATTGCAAAATCCTTCCGCATCTTTGGCGAGCCAGGTTTTTGCTGATGATGGAACGTTGATGGGAAAATATTATTTACAGGATAGAGTAAATGTGGAGTATAAAGACATCAGTCCTTATGTTATAAATGCACTGGTAGCAACGGAAGACGAACGTTTTTATGACCACAGTGGCATTGATGCGCGTTCTTTAGGAAGAGCAATTTTTACGTTGGGAAGTGAAGGCGGCGCAAGCACCATCACTATGCAAACGGCAAAAAATTTATTTACAGATTATAGCGAAAATAAATTTGTGCGCATCATTCAAAAAATAAAAGAAGCAATTATTGCAATAAAGTTAGAACGCAATTTTACCAAGCAGGAAATTCTTACGCTTTATTTAAACACCGTGCCTTTCAGCGATAATGTTTATGGGATTCGTAATGCCTCAAAAACTTTTTTTCAAAAAGAGCCCGATCAATTATCCGTTGAAGAAGCAGCTGTTTTAATCGGCATGTTAAAAGGCGCAACAACTTACAATCCACGCAGAAACCCTAAACTCGCTTTAGACAGAAGAAACACCGTCATTAATCAAATGGTGCGCAATAAATATTTGTCGCCCGGCGAAGCAGATATCATTAAAAAAAAACCTATTATCCTCAATTATAAAAAACTCGATGAAACCGCCGGACTTGCACCTTATTTCAGAATGGTTTTGGGTGAAGAAATGAAAGACTGGTGTAAAAATCATAAAACATCAACCGGCGATAATTATGATTTATATCGCGATGGTTTAAAAATTTATACAACAATAAATCCGCGAATGCAATTGTATGCGGAAGAAGCTGTAGCAAAGCATATTAGTTATATGCAAACAATTTTAAATTCGCAGGATAATATAAAAAACGGCACAGTTTGGAAAGGACATGAAAATGTTTTGCAAGCCGCAATGAAGCAAACTGATCGCTGGAAAAATTTAAAAAAAGATGGGATGATTGATGATGATATTCGCAATACATTTTATGTAAAAACTCAAATGAAAATTTTTGCATGGAATAAAAATCGCATGAAAGATACTTTGATGACGCCTTATGATTCCATCAAATATTGCAGGCAAATGTTGCAAGCCGGTTTTATGGCGATGGACCCTTTAAGCGGCGAAGTAAAAGCCTGGGTTGGCGGAATTGATTTTAAAACTTTTAAATACGATCATGTAAGTATCAACACAAAAAGACAAGTTGGTTCAACTATCAAACCTTTGTTGTATAGTCTTGCAATTGAAGATGCAGGCTTTACACCAAACACTCCTGTTGATGATGAACAACAAAATTTTAAAGGTTACGGAAATGTGCCTGCAACTTCAACTTCATGTACCGGCGAAACAATTCCGCTCTCACAAGCGCTCGCATTATCGCGCAACTGTGCAACAGCTTTTGTGATGAAACAATTGGGTGATGGCAATGAAAGTGCAAAAAGATTTATCGAATTTCTGCGCAACTGCAGCGTTACAACGCCTATGCAGCCTTATCCTTCCATCGCTTTGGGCAGTGAAGAAATTTCTTTATACGAAATGATGCAGGCTTACAGCATGTTTCCGGGTCGCGGCTTTAATGTAAAGCCAATGTACATTACAAGAATTGAAGATAAAAACGGCAATATTTTGCAAACAAATATTCCGCAGCGCAAAGAAGTGATTAGCGAAGTAACTGCATATTCAATCATCAGCATGATGGAAGGTGTGATGCAATTTGGAACAGGCAGAAGAATTTGGAATTATGGAGTGAATGGAGATATTGCCGGAAAAACCGGAACTACCAACGACAACAGCGATGCATGGTTTATGGGTTATACACCACAAATTCTTTGCGGTGTGTGGACGGGTTGCGATGACAGATTTATTCGTTTTAACAGCACCACTGTTGGGCAAGGTTCTGCGCTCGCATTACCTGTGTGGGCTTATTTTTACGATAAAGCATCCGGTGATAAAAACCTTGCAATAGATGATAAAACAACGTTTGTAAAACCAGATGTGATGAAGAATGATATTATTTATGATTGGATAAATAATGTGCCAACACAACTGGGAGCCGAAGGTCAGGATGTTGGAAATGGAAACTCTGCAGATTATGGTGATATGCCTGATCCATCCAAAGAAAAGAATAATAATATTGCACCCGAAAGCCAGTTACCTGCCGATAATAATGGTAACGATTATAACGATGAGCCTTCAACTTCTCCACAAAAACAACCCAATAAACCAAAGGAAAATCCACCTGCAAATAATAATGCGCTGCAACCAAAAGCAGTGATGCCAACGAAAAAGCCCAATTTATAATTTTACTCAAAAAAACAAAAAAAAAAATTTGCGTAACTAAATTGTTACATATAAATTTGTAACCGATTAGTTACATAAATTATTTTTTAAAATGAGACGAGATGTATTTCAGGCAATAGCCGACCCAACACGAAGAGAAATTATAAACATGATTGCTCATCAATCTCAAAACCTTAATTCGGTTGCAAAAAAATTTGATATAAGCCGTCCCGCAATTTCAAAACACATTAAAGTGCTTACAGAGTGCGGGCTTATTGTTATTAAACAACAAGGCAGGGAAAGATTGTGTGAAGTAAAGCTTCAAAAACTTAGTGAAGTATCAAAATGGATTGAGCAATATCGTATTTTCTGGACGAAAAAATTAGACTCATTGGATAAATTTTTATCAAAAGAAAATCAATTAAAAAATAAATCATCACGCAGAAAAGCTGCGGCAATTAAATCAATAAAAATAAAAAAAACAAAAAGAAAATGAAAAACGAACCATTTGTAATTGAACGAACTTACAATGCACCTGTTGAAAAAGTTTGGAATGCGCTTACCGATAAAAACCAAATGAAACAATGGTATTTTGATATTGTAGATTTTAAACCTGAAGTTGGTTTTGAATTTACATTTACAGGTGGAAGCGAAAGCAAAAAATATGTACATCTTTGTAAAATAACAGCTGTAATACCTAACAAAAAATTAAACTACAGTTGGCGTTATAAAGATTATGAAGGAAACTCAATCGTAACTTTTGAATTATTTGATGAAGGAAATAAAACAAAACTAAGGCTAACGCATGAAGGGTTAGAAACTTTTCCGCAAAACAATCCGGATTTTGCAAAAGAAAGTTTTATGGCCGGATGGACACATATTATTGGCACGTCGTTAAAAGAATTTGTTGAGAAAGTCAATGTAAAAAATTAATCCAATATATTTTTTTAAGGCTCAATAAAAAGACAGCTAATTAATGCTGTCTTTTTTGCTTTGTTCATTCAATTAAACATTAAAAAAATTGTTCGGATTTTTCAATATCCGGGATTTTGTTTTAATATAGTTTTACCGCCCGAATTTGCTAAATCAATCTGGCTTTGGGGGATCGCAAAAAATTCATTTTTGCCTTTTTTAAAAGTAGCTCCGTTAAAAAAAGGACGCAACTTTTTTTCAACTGAAGCATAAGCGTTTAAAACATTAGCCATGTAGCCGGTGCCATTATCCCATCTTTGTAAATCAAAAAAACGGTGACCTTCCATGGCAAGCTCTAACCTTCTTTCAAAATAAATTGCCTTTAATGCAGTAGCCTGATTAGAAAATGCACCTGCGGGATAAGGCTTTATTAAATAATTATCTGCAGGCGTAGTTTGCGGTGTGTATTTTGAAGTAGCAGCATCGTAAACCGCATTTTTATAAACCCATCCGGTTGGATTTGCAGCTCTCATGCGAACTTCGTTTACATAATTTTCAGCCTTATTTATATCGCCAATTTGAGCTTCGCATTCAGCAGCCCAAAGCAAAATATCTGCAAACCGAATAAAATTATAATTATTGGCAGTTAATTCTACGGCGGCCCAATAAGAACTTACATCAGAATAAGTGCCTTGCTGGCTTAATGCATACACATTTTTTTTAGGGCTGAAATGACCATCATTTACCGGATCGCGAATCCATGCATCGCCGGGATGATTTCCCCAATCGAGGTAAGGAATTCCTTGTCTTCCAATTGTCCAATCTATTCGGGGATCTAAAGTGCCTGTGTAAGGATTATTTGGATCGCTTACATTTTTTCCTGTATTAAAATCATCTAATAAAGGCAACCCATTTGCATCTGTTTTATAAGCATTGGCAAGATTTTGCGAAGGATTATTAAATCCACAGCAAGCGCCCGGGCCGCCGCTATAAGGGAAATTTAAAGCATCGCCATAGTTACCATTTCCGGTGCCAACACCATTATCTGCTTCAGAACCTGAACCATCGTTAACCGACATTTGCGCAGCAAAAATACATTCAGCACTATTTTTTGTTGCTGCATTAAAATTGTCAAAGAAATTAACCAATGCATATTTTTTTCCACTCGCTGTAACGCCGTTTGCAATTAAATCATCCAGCAATGGTTTTGCATTTGCGTATTTATGTTCAAACAGGTAAGTTTTGGCTAAAAAAGCTTCAGCGGCGTATTTATTTGCTCTGCCAGTTTGTGCTTGTGTTGCCGGTAAATTAGCAACTGCGAACTGAAAATCTGCTTCAATATTTGGCCATATATCTTTATCATTGGGTACATTATAATTATTGGCTTCATAAAAAACTGTTTCATCAATGTATGGAACCATATTAAAAACTTTTTTGAGTTCGAAATGAAATATTCCTCTTAAAAAACGTGTTTCGGCTGTTATCTCTGTTTGTTCAGCCGCAGAAATATCTGTTGCTAAAGCCATTATTCGCAAAACATTATTGCAGCGCTGAATAGCATTATAATTAAATTGCCATTTACTTGCAGGATAAGAATTTGTAGCTGTGCCCGACCATGTTTCGAGCGGAAGAATATCGCCCTGATCTGATGGAGTTGAACCTTTATAAGAATCATCTGCACACACACTTCCATAAACCCAGTTGGAAACTGCTGAACCCCAATTGCCATTTCCCGATCCGTCGCCTGCGCCGCCTTCTCCATCTAAAGAAGAATATGCGCCAATTAAAAGCCCTTGCACGCCTGTTTCATTCGCGATTACATCCTGGTTTAAAGAGGCTAATGGTGCAATATTTAAAAAATTTTTTCCGCATGAATAAATGAGTATTGAAACAATACAACATGGAATAATAATTTTATATTGATTTATTTTCATAAATATTAATTTAAAAATTTAAATTAATGCCAACATTATAATTTTTTTGATTTGCAGGATAGTTACCGAAATCAATACCGAAATTGCTGTTATCTCCCAAATCAGAAGCCTGCAATTCCGGGTCTAATCCTGAATATTTTGTGATGGTAAAAAGATTGGCAGCCTGCACATAAAACCTTAATTTATAAAAGCCAATTCTTTTTAAAGCGCCGGCTGATAAACTGTAACCTAATTCAAGCGATTTGCATCGTAAATAAGAACCGTCTTCTTTATAGAATGAATTAAACACAGTTGTATTGCTAAAATTAGCTGCAGTTGTAAGCATTGGAACTGTTGCATTGGTATTGGTTGGCGTCCATGAATTATAAACTGCATCTTTACTTATCGCGCCTTCAAAAACCTGCGGAAAATCTGTCCAGTATTTTATATAATTTATTACATCGTTTCCCTGCGATCCATACAAAAACATAGAGAGATCAAAGTTTTTGTAGCTCATAGAAATATCGAGCCCATAAGTAAACTTTGGGTTTGGATTTCCAAAAAAAGTACGGTCTTTATCATTAATTTTTCCATCATTATTAATATCGGCATATTTAAATAATCCCGGAGCAGCGCCGCGTTGTTTGGGAGATTTTGCAACATCATCTGCACTTTGAAATAAACCAATCACTTCATATCCAAAAAAAGCGCCGACAGGTTCTCCAATCTGGTTTCTTACAAAAGCGCCGATACGGTTTGAACCCAAACTTTCGTAATCAACATATAAAGTAGGCAAGCTTACAACAAGACTTTTATATGTTGTGAAAGTGCCGGTTAAATCGAAATCAAAATCTTTATTTATATTTTGATGATAGGTTATTGAAGCATCGACACCTGTGTTTTGAATGTTGCCTAAATTTACAAAAGGTGCAGCAGAACCACCGGCTGTATTAAGCAGCGAAGGCTGAAACAGCAAACCACTAATTACCTTTTTATACCAATCAATTGAAATATCAAATTTTTCTTTTAATACAGTTGCATCAAAACCAATATTTGTTGTAATATCCTGCTCCCATTTAAGATTTGGATTGCCAAACTGACTTTGATAAAAACCAAATAAAGGCATGTTACTTGTTCCATTTAAATCGTAATAAGAAAGCCCGGAACTTGAACTATACAAACTATATGCATTTGTTGGGTTAACATCGCTAAGTGAACCCAATTTGCCCCAGCCACCGCGAATTTTAAGATCATTTATCCATGAAATATCTTTCATAAAATTCTCCTTCGAAATTCTCCATGCGCCTGTAAAAGATGGAAATATTCCAAACCTGTTTTGCGGCGCAAGTGCCGAAGAACCATCTCTTCGCACAGTTACACTTACAAGATATTTATCATTAAAACCATAATCCAAACGACCGAATAAAGAAAAAAGAGCATCTTTATAAGGCGCGCCTGTATTGGTTTGCCCAATCGGGCTTCCAGTATTTAATGCCCAATAATTAGGATTGGTAGAAAAATAATTTGCACGGCTTGCGCTCATGCCTCTTCCATAATTGCTTATCGCTTCGCTACCGCCAACAAAAGTTACACTATGGTTGCCAAAAATATTACTGTATTTAATTGTGTTTGTCCAAGTCCAACTGCTGTTAAAACCGGAACCTTCGACAAATGAATTTGGATTTGTATTTTCTTCTGCATTTTCGTAAGCAGTATAATTAAAGGAATAATAATAGAAATTTTCCAATGTTCCTCCAAAGCTTGTTCGTGCAGTAAAATGTTTTAGCAAATCAACTTCTGCATATACATTTCCTTCAATCTCCCAATCGTAATCTTTATCATCTTTTGTGCGGTATTGATCTGCATACGGGTTTTCTGCATTTCCTAAACCTTGCGATTTTGTTCCCGCAAAATTTCTCATAATATCATAAATAGGAATGATCGGGTTTTCTCTATAGCTCATAGAAATAGCATTATTTTCATCCTGATTACTGATCTGCGGATTTTGTTTATAATATCCATACATATTTTCGCCGATACGAATAAAATTTTTTATGTTGAATTGATTATTTGCACGGATGGAATATCTTTTTAAATAAGTTTGAATTAATGTGCCTTGCTGATTGAAATAACCTAATGAAAAAAGATACGTTGATTTATCGCTGCCACCACTTACCGAAATACTGTGGCTTTGTGTTGCTGCCGGCTTAAATATTTCATGAAACCAATCGGTTCCGCTTTTATTTGCCCTTGTTATTTGATTTGTATTAATATTATAAGTAGATGGATCAGTATTAGGATCACCTTCCTTTGCACCTGGCGGCGTAATATAATCAGGTAAAATTGGTACAGGTCCATTTCCGTATTGCACAGAGCTTGGCGTTACGCCCGAATTTATTTGTTGTTGCCAAATAGCATTTGCTGTTTCCTGCGGGTTAGCAAGATTAAATCCATTTTTTAAAGGTTCCTGAATTCCATAATATCCCTCATATTCTATTTTTGCTCTGCCTTGTTTTCCTTTTTTTGTTGTAATTACAATAACACCGTTAGAGCCGCGCACACCATAAATTGAAGCAGCGCCTGCATCTTTTAATACCTGGATAGATTCAATATCGTTCACATTTAAATCATGCATATCGCCTTGCACACCGTCTATAATTACAAGCGGATCAACACTGCCAAGAGATGTAATGCCGCGAATACGAACATTACTTCCTCCGCCGGGCATACCTGAATTAATAATAGTTACACCTGAAGCTTGCCCCTGAAGTGCCGATTCTACACTGCCTGCCGGAACAGATTTCATATTAGTAACATTAACCACAGCTACAGAACCAGTAATATCTTTTTTCTTTTGTGCTGAATAACCTGTTACAACAACTTCATTTAAAAGAGAGGTTGTTTGTGAAAGCGAAAAATTAATATTGCTTTTTCCTGCAACAGAAGTTTCTGTTGTTTGATAGCCAACAACAGTTACAGAAAGTACACTGTTTTCCTGCGGAACTTTAATTGTAAAATCTCCATCCGCATTTGTTTGTGTACCAATGGTAGTTCCTTTAATTTGAACGGTTGCTCCGGCTATGGGTTTATTATCTGTTTTATTTGTAATGCTGCCGGTAACAATTTTTTGTGCGAATACATTTGTACAAAATAAAATAAGCAAAAAAAGATGCAGTAATTTGTATAAAACAGAATTAATTTTTGATGACATAAACAGTTATTTGTTTATAAAAATAGATTAGACAAATTCAAAAACAAAATCATAAGAAATTTACTGCTTAAGATAAGTGTGAAAGTTATTTCAGCTCAATTAAAGTTATAATTTTTATGACAATAGTTGAAATAAAAATATTTCTTATCTCTTTTATTCAGGAACAATTGTGCTGCGTATTATTTCTTTCTGCTTCCTGACCTAACCAAGGTCTGCCGCCAGAACAGGTAACTCCAATTTTTGTAAGTGATTGTTCGTTAAATGCTTCTGCCATTCTTTTATGTGCTCCGTAACTGCAAGTAATTTCAATACCTGACAATGTACCTGAACTTCTTCCTGCTTTCAATCGCAAAAAGTGTTGTTCTTTGGGTAAAGGTTTTACTGCTTTGGGCCAGTTAACATTTGGATACTTTCCATACAGTTTATTTTTTAATAAATGTAAGGGATTGACAGAAAGTAACGCTACGTAAAACATTCTTTACACTTTATGGATAGATTATAATATCAGCGCATGCTTAATAATTCCACATCAAATAGTAATGTTGCATGCGGCGGTATGGAACCACCTGCGCCTCTTGCGCCATAGCCAGTGAAGAAGGTATGAACAATCTCCATTTGCTGCCAACAGGCATCAGTTGCAATGCTTCTGTCCAGCCGGCTATTACTTGGTGCACACCAAAAGTAGCAGGCTGGCCACGCTTATGGAAGAACAGCTTACTTTTCTATTTATGGCGGTGGTGGTTTGCACGGAAGCCCTCATTGCTGCCACATCCTGATATACTGGAAAAATTGTTCTGGCTCCTTCAGCATCATAACTAATGGCAGCAGCAACATCTTTTCTGAATTTACCCCATTTCCATTCTGTTCTGGTCACGAAACAGATGAAGCCATTAGATCCTTTATGGGCAATATAATAACCTTTCTGAGTATCTAACAAATAAACAGTAGCATTATTACGCAAGTGAAATGCACGTGCACTTAAAGCGAAGTCTTTTTCCAATTTTACCGGCATTTTATCAAGTTGCCAATCAGTGGACTTTTGACAAAAACTTTGAATTGAAATAATTAAAAAAGATAAGGTAATAAAGCTCGCCCAAACTTTTTTGAAAATCTCAATATATTAAACAAATTTGGTAATGTATGCATTTTAAAAGTTTTATGGTTCAATAAAGTTATTGAATCAAATTATTTTTATAAGGGTTAAATATGCCATTTTAAGGGGTATTTGCGCCAATAGTTTTTAAGGTTTAATATAACTAATAAGTGTTTTATATTAATTAACTTAATAATCGTGAGCAGAAAGCACTGTTCTTGCGATACCCGCTATAATAAAATATCAGAAGGTTCATTTGAATGAACCTATCAATAAAACTATATTTTTTTCAGGCGCAGGTTTGTAGCAGGAAAATGCACCTGGTACTGTTGAAGTAGTTTTAAGTGGAAAAAATGTTGCAGAAAAAATATTAAAAATTGATAGCGCTATAAAATAAGAATTTAATTTTCTTCATTTTAAAATTTTGTCAACATTATTTTAGAGATTAAATTCATACTTCATATTTTAAACTCCTTCATGAAAAAAGCATTATTAATTGGCAGCATTTTTTTTGCGGCATTAGCGCAACAAAATATATCAGCACAAACAAAAACCATCACCGGTTTTACCGAAACTTCTGCAGCATCAGAATTACAAACCGAACAAAAATTTGATCAATCTTTAAGCAACGATCACATCGGAGAAAACATAAAAAAATTATCTGCTTATCCGCACAATATCGGTTCGCCTTATTGCAAAGAAAATGCAGAATATATTTTGAATCAATATAAAAGCTGGGGCTGGGATGCAAAGATTGAAACCTTTAAAGTTTTATTTCCCACACCAAAAACAAGATTGCTTGAAATGACTTCTCCCACCAATTATAAAGCGTTATTAAAAGAGCCTGCATTGAAAGAAGATGCAACCAGCGGACAAGAAAATCAACTGCCAACTTACAATGCATGGAGCGCCGACGGCGATGTTACCGGCGAACTTGTTTTTGTAAATTATGGTTTGCCTGCCGACTATGAAACCCTTGCCAGTCTTGGCATTGACGTGAAGGGAAAAATTGTGATTGCAAAATATGGAAGAAGTTGGCGCGGCATAAAACCAAAGGTTGCGCAGGAGCATGGCGCAATTGGTTGCATCATTTATAGCGATCCGAAAGATGATGGATATTTTCAGGGAGATGTGTACCCGCAAGGCGCATTTAAAAATGAATTTGGTGTACAAAGAGGAAGCGTAATGGATATGGTAATTTACCCAGGCGATCCTTTAACGCCGGGCATCGGCGCAACTGAAGATGCAAAAAGGTTAGAACGTTCGCAGGCAACAAATCTTTTAAAAATTCCTGTGTTACCAATCAGTTATCACGATGCAACTCCTTTATTAAAAGCATTGGAAGGTCCCGTCGCGCCGGCTGATTGGCGCGGCGCTTTGCCTTTTACTTATCATGTTGGTCCGGGAAAAACGAAGGTTCATTTAAAGCTTGAATTTAATTGGAATTTAGTTCCATGTTACGATGTGATTGCAATGATAAAAGGCTCGCAGTTTCCGGATGAATGGGTGATACGCGGCAATCATCACGATGCATGGGTGAATGGTGCAAACGATCCAATTAGTGGGCAATCAGCAATGCTGGAAGAAGCAAAAGCAATTGGCAATTTAGTAAAGAACGGATGGCAGCCGAAAAGAACATTAGTTTATTGCTCGTGGGATGGTGAAGAGCCTGCATTGCTTGGCTCAACAGAATGGCTCGAAACGCATGAAAAAGAATTGCAGGACAAAGCTGTTGTTTATATAAATTCCGATGCAAATGGTCGCGGCTTTTTAAGCGCCGGCGGTTCTCACGCTTTGCAAACATTGATGTATGAAATTGCAAAAACAGTAATTGATCCGCAAACAAAAGTTAGTGTGTTTAACAGGATGATTGCGAATGATGCAGTTGATGCAACTTCTATAAAACAAAAGCAGGAAATTTTAAATGCAACTACTTTTAAATTAAGTGCGCTTGGTTCGGGTTCTGATTATTCTTCTTTTCTTCAACACGCCGGAATTACAACATTAGATTTAGGTTTTGGCGGTGAAGACAACGGCGGCGAATATCATTCTATTTACGATTCGTATGATGATTATGTTCGCTTTAAAGATCCTGGTTTTCATTACGGCGTTGCGCTTGCCGAAACCGCCGGCAGAGCGGTTTTGCGAATGGCTGATGCTGATGTGTTGCCTTTCGATTTTCGTCATCTTTATTCAACCATCAATGATTACACAAAAAATTTAATGGACGAATTGCAAAGCATGAAAGAATCAACGGAAATGGAAAATAAACTATTAAAAAATAATGACTACGTTTTAGCTGCTGATCCCACAAAAACATATATTCCTCCAAAACCAAAATCAGAAGTTCCTTATCTTGATTTTTCGCCTCTGCAAAATGCTTTAACCGCTTTGCAAAAAGCTGCAGATTCATTGCAGTCGGTTTGGAATAAAGCAATCGCATCAAACACAAATCATGATGCATTAAATAAAGCTTTGTACAAAGCAGAGCAGCAACTTTTAACTGCCGATGGTTTGCCGCGCAGAGCCTGGTATAAACATAGTTTGTATGCGCCCGGTTTTTACACAGGTTACGGCGTAAAAACAATGCCCGGCATTCGCGAAGCAATTGAACAACGTGATTGGAAAGAAGCGCAGCAACAAATAAATATTGATGCGGAAACTATCAATAAAATGGCAGTTTATTTGCAAAACATAACGATGTAATTTATTTTTGTTACCAGCTTTTTTGAATCACTATTGAGCATCGTTGCGTCGCACTCTTGTACGTTCAAATCTCTATTCAGCAATTGCAGTTAACTTCATTAACTTTCATTTAATTTTGCGCAGCAATTTTAAAAATGTTAGTAGGTTTAAACAATATTACGTTCGAATTTGGCTCGCGTATAATTGTGCAAAATGCAACCTGGCATATTCAACCCGGCGAAAGAATTGGTTTAATCGGTTACAACGGAACAGGCAAATCAACTTTATTAAAATTATTAGTTGGCGAATACCAGCCATCCGAAGGAACTGTTGAAAGAAGCCGCGAAACAACCATAGGTTATTTGCACCAGGACCTTTTGAGTTTCGATACAAACGATTCAATACTCGAAGTTGCCATGAGCGCTTTTGAAAAAGTAAAACAATTAGAAAAAGAAATAGAGGAATTAGGCAAAGAATTAGAAGCAACTTCTGATGAAAAATTGTTAGAAAATTATACTGATAAATTGCATCAGCTCGAAGTACTCGATGGTTACAATATTCATCACAAAACCGAAGAAGTTTTACAAGGTTTGGGCTTTGAAAACGCCCACCTGCAAAGGGCTTACAGAGAATTTAGCGGCGGCTGGCGTATGCGCGTTTTACTTGCAAAAATGATATTACAACAACCGGATGTTTTGTTGCTGGATGAACCAACCAATCACCTCGATTTACCTTCCATCGAATGGCTCGAAAAATATTTGCAGCATTATAAAGGCAGCGTTGTAATTGTTAGCCATGATAAATATTTTTTGAACAGGATGGTTACAAAAATTGTTGAGTTATATCAGCAACAGTTGCATATTTATTCAGGCAACTACGATTTTTACGAAACAGAAAAACAAGTAAGGATTACCATGCAGCAACGCGCTTTTGAAAACCAGCAGGATTTTATTCGCCAGCAGGAAAGATTTATCGAACGGTTTCGTGCAGGCACAAAAGCTACCGCAGCGCAAAGCATAATAAAACGTCTGGATAAGCTGGAGAGAATTGAAAATGTTGAATTAGAAAGACCAAGTCTTAAAATAAATTTCCAGGTTGATAAACAGCCCGGAAAAGTATTGGTTAATTTAAAACACGTAACAAAAAAATTTGGCGAGCTAACTATCGTTGAAAATGCTTCTGCAGAAATTGAGCGCGGCGATAAAATTGCATTAATCGGTGCAAACGGAAAAGGGAAATCAACCTTATTGCGCATTATTGCAGGCTCGGAAAGCTTCGACGGGCAAAGGGTTTGGGGTCATAACGTTGAAGAAAGTTTTTATGCACAACATCAATTAGAAGCGCTTGATTTAAATAATACCGTTTTGCATGAAATGGAATTATGCGGCAGCGGAAAAACAGAATTGGAATTGCGTTCTTTATTAGGTTGCTTTTTATTTAGCGGCGATGATGTACAAAAGAAAATAAAAGTGTTAAGCGGCGGCGAAAAAGCAAGAGTTGCATTAGCAAAAGTAATTGCCGGCAAAGCAAACTTTTTATTGCTTGATGAACCAACAAATCATTTAGATATTCATAGTGTTGAATTATTGGTTGAAGCATTAAATAAATATGAAGGCAGTTTTATATTAGTGAGTCATGATCGTTATTTTATTTCAAAAACAGCAAATAAAATATGGGAAATTATTGACCATGAAATAAAAGAGTTTAAAGGAACTTACACTGAATATGTTGAATGGAAAGAAAGAATGGCAAAGCAAAAAAAAATGTCAGCAATTAACAATGAGTTTTCTGAAGAAAAAAAAGATGAGATAATTGAAAAGAAAAATAATAATATAAAGGCAAAAGTTGATAGAAAAAAAAGCCAAACCAGTGATTTTCAAAAAACAGAATTGCAAAAATTACAAAAACAATTCAACAAGTTAGAAGAGCAGATCAATCAACACAATCAACAAAAAATAAAACTTGAATCAGACCTTGCAAATCCTGAATTTTATTCTGATAAAAATAAATTTCTTCAATTAGAAAAAGATTATGCTTTTGTTCAGCAAAATATTTCTTTGTTTAATAAGCAATATGAAGAATTGTTTGAAAAAATAATGCAGATAGAATCTTAAAACAATTTGATGATGCTGATTGGACAGGAAGTACAAGAGTGCGACGCAACTCAAGCCCAATAAGGGTTTAGAAGCCGGGCTCAAAATAATTTTTATAAAAAAAACTAATCGAAATTTATTTTAATTGGTTTTTGATAAGCCGTTACCAGCCAGCGTTTCAGCTCCTTTTCTTTATACCAGCGCTGAAAAAAATTGCTTGAAAAAATAGTATTAAGTGCTTTTGTAAATAAAAATGCGGGCATTGCATTTGCAAATTTATACAAGCGTTCTTCCTGTAAAATTCCTTTATGAATTTCTCTGTCGTAATTAGTAAACATATTTTTTGAGAACGAATTTTTTTTAATTGCACGTTGTATAAAATGCGCAGCGATATAACCGGACAACATTCCTGTTCCTATGCCCTCGCCTGAATTTGGGCAAACCAGCGAAGCAGCATCGCCAACCAGCAGCCAGCCATCACCATGCGCTTTTCGATGCAAACTGCTCATAGGTATTCCCCAACCTTTTGGCTGCTCGAGCGGTTGGGCATTTTTAAATCTTGGCGCCAAATAAATATCATTTTTTATAAGGTCTGCCAACGCTTCACGAACATTAATATTTTTTTTTGCTACATAATAACTCGCCATTCCGTAACCAACATTTGCCTCGTTATTATTTAAAGGAAATATCCAGAAATAAGCGAAAGGATGTTTTGCGGGAAAATAAAGCTCAATTAATTTTTGCGGGTGAATGTCCTGAACACCGCGCCAGTATTGGCGCACAGCCGCTGCATAATGCGAACGGTTTATTTTTTTATCGCCAACATATTTTAAAACGATTGATTGATCGCCATCAGCAGCAACAAGAATTTTTGTGTTTATTTCTATTTCGTTTGAAGCAGTTTTGCCAAATAATTTCCATTGATTATTTTCTTTTTCAATTTTGTAAATGCGCAATCCCAATCTTAAGTCAGAAAAATTCTTATCTATTTTATTGAGAAGGAAATTATCAAATTTTGTTCGTTTTGAAACGTAAAAAATTGGTTGATTAAAAAGCGTATTTCCATTTTTATTATTACACAATAAATCAATGTTTTTTCCATTAGGGAGAATAAAGCGCATGCCCATTGACTGAACAAAATCTTGCTGAGACGATAATTCGTTTTTTACAATTGACGGATCAATTTGATTAAGAACACGCACTACTTTTAAATCGAGACCATCGCCGCAAATTTTATCTCTCGGGAATTCGGATGTATCAACGATAACATGCGGAATGCTCAATTTACTTAAGGTGATTGAAGTTGTTGCGCCTGCTGGTCCGGCGCCGGCAATGCATACATCAGTAAAAATCTTTTTGACAAACATTGTATAAGCGCTTATATATTATTGACGAGTAAAGCTGGGAACGTACAAGTGAGTAACACAACGAAGATGCCATAAAAAACAACAGCCGGTAAACAAAAAAAATTACATTGCAATTTTTTCATCTACAATTTTTAATATTTCTGTTTCCAAAACAATTGCTTTATTTTCTATTTCTTTTCCCTGTGAGATTATTTCTGTTACAAAATTTTTATCGTCGCAACCTGCGGCATTTATACGCACATTCATAAAAGCGCCCATCACAGCGCTACGGGCGCAAACCACCGCTACGCCTGCATCTGACACAGAATTAGGATTGCCAATTTCTGCCATTGCCTTTATAATTTCCATGCTTTCGAAAGTTAATTGCATTACCTTAAAAGGAATTTCAATTGCAAATTTTGTTGCTTGCTGAATTGCTTTTGAACGAATTATTTTTTCTTCATCCGTTGATTTTGGAAAAGAAAAAGCATTCATTATTTGATTGAATGCTTTTGTGTCTGCATCAACTAATTTTATCAATTCATTTTTATATTGCTGACCTTTTTCTGCCCAGTCACTAAATTCTTCCCAGCGATTATCCCAATCCTTTTTATGCGAAGATAAATTAGCAACCATTGTTGCAAGCGAAGCGCTCAACGCGCCAACATAAGCTGCGATTGAACCGCCGCCGGGAGCCGGGCTTTCGCTCGCCGTTTCATCAGCAAAATCTGCGAGGCTCATAGTTACTAATTTACTGCCGGATTTTTCTTTTAATAAATATTCTATAATTTTTTCTTCAGGTTTGAAAGGAGAAAGCTCATTTAATCCTAAAGAAATTATTGCAATTTTTATTAATTCTTTTTCTGAAACTCCGGTTGAACGTTTTTGTTTTTTTAAAAAATATTTGCCTGCATCCAGCATTGCTTTTAGCGGAATTAAACCAACTAACTCACTTCCTGTAACACGAATTCCGCGCTCATCCGCCTTTTTGCAAACTTCGTCAAACGCAATATGGACGGGCGTTACATTGATGTTGGTAAGGTTCATAGAAATTTGTGCAATGCCATATTCTTCAATGTACCAGCCAATTGCTTTTACGCATTTTAAACTTCCGGGAATATTAATTGGTTTTCCATTTTCATCCATAACAATTTTTCCATTAGCCGAATTTCCTTCACGTTTTACACGTCCGGCTTCGCGCACATCAAAAGCAATTGAATTAGCGCGCCGCACAGAGGTAGTATTTAAATTTATATTATAAGCAACCAAAAAATCTCTTGCGCCAATAACTGTTGCGCCACGCTTTGCATCAAATTCATCGGGTCCAAAATCGGGTTTCCATTCAGGTAATTTTATTTTGTTAAAAAAACCTTCATATTCTCCGGCACGAATAACGGATAAATTATTTCTTTCTAAATCAGGCTGCGCACTTTCATATAAATAAACAGGTATTTTTAATTCAGTTCCCACGCGTTCTGCTAATTGCTGTGCATAAGCTGCAGTTTCTTGCATTGAAATATTTGCAACAGGAATTAGCGGACAAACATCTGTTGCTCCCATACGAGGATGCTCGCCTTTATGTTTGCTCATATCAATTAATTCACCGGCTTTTTTAATAGCACTGAAAGCCGCTTCCACAATGGCTTTTGGGCTGCCAATAAAAGTTACAACAGTTCTGTTTGTTGCTTTTCCGGGATCAACATTTAATAACTTTACGTCTTCGATTTTTGAAATTTCATCAGTTATTTGCTTGATGATAGTAAGATCATTTCCTTCGCTGAAATTGGGCACGCATTCAATTATTTGCTGCATAATTGTTTAAAATTATTTGCTGATTTATTTAAGAAATAAATTGTCCATTAATCATTACTTTATCAATTAAATTACTTCCGAATGAATACGGAATGTAAGCAATGGATGGAATATTTTTTATGAAAATAAGATTTGCTTTTTTTCCAATGGTTATGCTTCCAACTTCATTTTCTATATTCATCGCATAAGCTCCATTGATAGTTGCAGCATTAATAGCTTCTTCGGGTAACATTTTCATTTGAATACAACTCATTGAAACAACAACATTCATATTTCCACTCGGCGATGTGCCGGGATTAAAATCGGAAGCTAAAGCGATGGCGCAATTTTCATCAATTAATTTTCTTGCTGGCGGAAAATTCATACGCAAAAAATAAGCCGCCGTTGGCAAAAGCGTTCCGATGGTTTGCGAGTTTGAGAGTTTTAATATCGCATCTTCATCCATGGTTTCAAGATGGTCAACACTAATTGCATTGAGCTTCACTCCTATTTGTGTTCCGCCCGAATTGCTTAGTTGATTTGCATGAATTTTTGGTTTCAACCCAAACTCAATTCCTGCTTTACAAATTTGTTCGGTTTCGGCAACATTAAAAAAACCTTGTTCACAAAAAACATCAATAAAATCTGCTAAATTCTGTTCTGCAATTAATGGCAACATTTTATGAATAATAAGATGAATATAACTTTGATGATCATCTTTATATTCTTGCGGAAATGCGTGCGCAGCAAGGAATGTAGCCTTTACAGGAATCGAAGAACTCTGTTTTAATCGTTTTATTACGCGCAGCATTTTCAGTTCTGATTCTAACGATAATCCATAACCACTTTTTATTTCTACAGCGCCGGTTCCGAGCTTTATTATTTCATTTAACCGCTGCAGCGTCTGCTCATATAAAATTTCTTCAGAAGCTTCATTTAATTTTTTTGCGGAGTTTAAAATGCCGCCGCCTTTTGCGGCAATTTCTGTATAACTTAATCCTTTTATTTTATCAATAAATTCATCTTCCCGGCTCGCCGCAAAAACAAGGTGCGTGTGACTATCGCACCAGCAGGGAAGAATTGTTGCATTGTTTGCATCAATTGTTTGCGTTGAAGATGGAAAGTTAAAAGTTAAAAGTTCACTCATTAATCCGTACTTTTTTATTAATCCGTTTTCAATTAATAAAAATGCATTTTCAAGAATTGGTAAATCTGCTAATTTTTTGCCGCGTAAAATATTTGTTTTTTCTCTTGTATTTATCAGTCTGCGAATATTTTTAATAAGTGTTGAATGCATACGCAATATTACAAACCATTATAAGTATGGAAAAACTAAAAACGTGAAATTTGGAGATTTGGAGATTGGTTGATTTGGAGATGAGTATTGTAAAGGCAAATTAAAAATTTGTGCAAGCAATTATGCTGGTGTCAGACACTTTGCGAGTGTGCAGACACCGACTAAAAATATTGAACAGAACGTAAAAGTGTCCGCTTTTGGCGGAACTATAGCTAAATAGCAGTAATAAAGCCGAGCTCATAAAAATTCTTTTTCTTTGCACGCAAATTTTAAACGAATTGAAGAAAATAAAAGTTGGCGCAGTAAGTTATTTAAATACAAAACCTTTGTTGTACGGTGTAAAACGCTCGCAATTATTAATGCAGCAAATTGAATTAATTGAAGACTATCCATCAAAAATTGCTGCTATGTTAGTTAACAGCGAAATTGATATTGGACTGGTTCCTGTTGCTGTAATTCCGCAATTGAAAGAATGGAAAATTGTTACTGATTATTGCATTGGCACTGATGGAGAAGTTGCTTCGGTTTGTTTGTTTAGCGAAGTGCCAATTGAAAAAATCGAAAAAGTTTTGCTGGATTATCAAAGCAAGACTTCGGTAAATCTTGCAAAAATTTTATTGAAAAAATATTGGAAAATAAATCCGGAATATGAAAACACAAAACAAGATTTTAAAAAAAGAATTAAAGGCACAACAGCAGCTGTTATAATTGGCGACAGAGCCTTGCAACAACGTAAAATTTCGCCTTATATTTACGATTTGGGTTCTGCATGGAAAGCCTTTACAGGCTTGCCTTTTGTGTTTGCTGCATGGGTCTCAAATAAAAAATTGCCGGAGAATTTTATTGATTTATTCAATATAGCAAACGGAATTGGCGTTAATAATATTGAAGTTGTAATTGCGGAAAATAATGATAGTATTTTTGATCTTCATAGTTATTATTCAAAACATATTTCTTTTCAATTAACCAGACAAAAATTAAAAGGAATGAATTTATTTTTAGAGCTGCTTAGAAGCGATGTTTAATAATGGCAATAAAAATTAGACGCATTTAAAGAAAAGTTTTAACTTACATAAAATCCAATTATTGCATGAAATTCAAAGTACCCTTTTTTTGTATAGGAATATTTTTGAGCTTTCAAATATATTCTCAAAAAAATTTTCATACTAATAATGTATTGAACTGCGAACATTTGCCTGCAGATTTTTCTATAGATTTTAATGCATGCAATCAACATCAAGTAAATTTTACAAACAATTCTTTAGCTGCTAAAACAGTGTTATGGAGCTTTGGAGATGGCACAACAAGTAATAGTAATTCGGCAACGCATGTTTACACAGCCGAAGGTATTTATACTGTGAGTTTAGTTGTAAAAAACCGCACAGGATGTTTGGATACTGTTTCAAAACAAATGGGCTTAGTAATACAAAGAAATAATATATTTCTGAGTAAAGAATTAAACATATGCAAAAATGATACTTTGCATTTACAGGGCGATTCGACTGCTATTGCACATTGCTGGTCGCCTGTTACTTATCTTGATTCTTTTAATATTTATGATCCGCTCGTTAAGCCAGCGGCAAGTATAAATTATCAATATAATATTGTGGCAAGAAGTTCCAACCTTATTCCGAACCATACGTTTAACAGAGGAGATTCAGATTTTAATTCAGACTATATATACGATTCTGTTGTTAACACAAGTGGTCACTATTATGTTGGCAACAATCCGCAAAAATGGAATAGCTTATATCAAAATTGTTTAGCCGATTCTTCTTTTATAGATACTATGCTTGTGGTGAACGGTTCAACAATACCCAATGCTGCAATATGGATAAAACATATTAGTGTAGTGCCCAATACTAATTATCAATTTTCTTTTTTTTTACAAACGATAACAACAACAGATTCGGTTGTGCTGCAGGTTTCAATAAATAATGGACAAACCATCAGCCAGTTTAATGTTCCAAGTTTACCTTGTATAAGAAAAAATCTTTCAACAAACTGGTTTTCTTCATCAGATACAGAAGTAATAATAAAAATTATTGATCTGAATACAAAAAATTATTTAAATGCTTTTGGGCTGGATAATATGAGTTTAAAAGGTATTTATTTGAAAACCGATTCTATAAAAATTCATGTGCCCGATCCTGCAACAATAAACATTACAAAAGATACATTTGTTTGTAAGGGTTCTTCTGTGCAATTAAAGGCAAATTCAGCTTCTGCCGTATCTTATCAATGGTTTCCATCAAATACTTTAAATAATGCGAACACAAATTCTCCGGTTGCATTGCCATTATATAATACAGTTTACAATGTAATTGTTACTGATACAAACTCTTGTAAAAATTTAGATTCCGTTAAAGTACAAGTGTTGCCCGATCCTGCAATTTCTAAAAGTTCGGATACTACAATTTGTAAGGGCATAAAAGTTTCACTGTTTGCTTCCGGCGGCATTAATTATTTATGGAATCCCGGTGCAGGGTTATCAAATCCAAATATTTCAAATCCTGTTGCTGCGCCGGCAAATTCAACAAAATATTATGTAACGGTTACCGGTGCGAATGGGTGCAAATCAAATGACTCTGTATTAATTGCAGTACGACCTGATCCGGTTTTTAAAGTTGATCCTTCAACAGTAAATCTTTGTTTGGGAGATTCTGTTACACTCACTGCTTCCGGCGGCGATAAGTTTTTATGGACTCCTTCAAACACACTCTCAAATGCAACCGCAGCAATGGTTTCAGCGTTTCCATCAACTTATACAAATTATAAAGTTACTATTACAGAAACAACCTGTAATAATATAGATTCGGTTTTTGCAAAAGTGTATGTAAACTTAAAGCCAACTACAAAAGTTAGTAAAACAAATGACGTGAATTGTATTTTAGGAGAATCAAAATTAAATGCAAGCGGCGGTGTAAATTATAAATGGTCGCCGGTTACGGGTTTATCGGATATTAATATTGCAAACCCTGTTGCTTCGCCTGCACAAACCACCATTTATTATGTAAAGGTTACAAATGAAAACGGATGCAGTAAAGATGATTCTATTGAAGTAAAAGTTTTGCAAGGCGATGCAGAAAAAGGTTATTTAATTCCCACTGCTTTTACGCCAAATAATGACGGATTGAATGATTGTTTTGGAATAAAATACTGGGGAAATGTTACCAACTTACAGTTTTCAATTTATAACAGATGGGGCAAACGGATTTTTTATACAACGGATGTTTCAAAATGTTGGGATGGAACTTTTAATGGCGCAAAACAACCAATCGGAACTTTTATTTACGAAATAAAAGCCGGAACAATTTGCGGGTTTGTACAACGAAAAGGAACATTTATTTTGATAAGATAATTCTTAAAAATTCAAATCACATTTTTAACGCATTCACTCAAATATTCAAGATCAGTTTTTGTATGCAACGCATTTACAATTATCCTATGTATTTTTTTTCCTGACGGATTAGGATAAGCAAATGATGAAATAATAATTTTATTTTTAAAAACCATTTCTTCATTAATTGTTTGCGGTAAAATAAAAATCGGCAGGTCAGCATGAAATTTTATTTGCGAAATTTCTTTTATCAAATTTTGAAAATAAAAAATATTTTGTTTTAATTTTTCTCTTTGCTGTTCATACAATTTCTGTGCATAAATAAATGCATACATAAATGCCGGTGAAATGTTTGTGCTGGCAGTGTATTCGTGTGTTGCTCTCAATAAACTGGCATTTTTTTTTGAACAACTTACAGCGCCGCCAATTAATCCGAATGCTTTTGATAAAGAATAAGTAAAAATAAATTCAACATTTTTTTGTTGTGAAATTAAGGATGAAATTCCTTTTCCATTTTTGCCAGTCAAACCAATTCCATGCGAATCATCTATAATTGCAATGATATTTTTTTGTGTGGATGACAAAAAAGAAAAATCATTTATTTCTGATGTAAGAACATTTACCGAATCGGCTGCAAACACTGATGCAGATTGACTTTCAGATGCGTTAACTGAATGAATAAACGAAGTGCTCCAATCGTAAAAATCTTTATAATCGTTTAAATCTTTATTATTTATCGAAGGATGAGCGCCAGGTGCAACCGAAATATTTTTAAAGATAGAAGATGCCGCTTTGCCAGCCAAAAACCCTGAAGAAAAACAAACTGTTTCTTCACTTCCAATCATATTACTTAAAACATTTTCAAACTCTTCGTATAAATTCAATCTCGTATTCGAAATTCTTGAAGAGGGAAATAATAATCCATATTTATCCAATCCATCTTTTACCAATTCAATAAATGCATCATTTTTATTCATTCCTAAATAAGCATAACCGGAAAAAAATAAATATTCTTTCCCATCAATCCGAACAGTTCGCCCCGGTTGTTCATGAAGTAAATGATGCATGCTGCAGTTGTATCAATTGAACAATTTCCTGCAAGGAAATTTCATCAAAATTTTTGATAAGTTTATCGGCCTGTTTTAATTCTTCAGGCGTATGTGTTGTTGTAATTGCAATTACTTTCATGCCTGCAGCTTTTGCTGATTGAATGCCCGCAACAGAATCTTCAAACACAACACAATTTTCCGGCAACACATTTAATTTTTTTGCCGTTACTAAATAAATTTCAGGGTGTGGTTTTCCTTTTTTTATATGCGCAGAATAAACAACTTCTTTAAAATATTTTTTGATGGGAATATGTTCAAACATATAATTAATATTCACTAAAATACCTGAAGTTGCAATAGCCATCGGTATTTCAGCGTTTTGTAAATGTGCCAATAAATTCAATAACCCTTTTACAGGCCTAATGTGTTGAAGATAAATTTCACGATAAAGCGCTTCTTTTTCATTTGTGTATTTTTCATTTTCATTAGCAGTTAAAGGTTCTTCAAAAACATATTTCAAAACATCAGCGTTTGTTTTTCCGTTGAAATTTTTTATAAATTCCTCTTCGGTTAAAACACGGTTTCTTTTCTTGTAAAATTCCTGCCACGCTTTAATATGAAAAGAATTATTGTCAATTAACGTTCCGTCCAAATCAAAAATTACTGCAATTGAATTCATGATTTTTTGTTTCTCATTTGTTCAAAATATTCTTCGCTTTTTCCTTTCGGAATAGTAAGCGTTTTCCAATCTGCATCTTTCAGCATTTTTGCAATTACAATAATTTGCCCAACATGATAAGCCACATGCCCAAACTGGCGCATAATTGCATCAAAAACAGGCATCGTTTCGCTGCGAAGCAAAATTGGTTTTGTTACATCTTCAGGTTGTAATTTTTTCATTTCATCAAACAAACATTTCCAACCTTCGTTCCAAAGTTTCAATAATTCTTCTTGCTGCAAATCTTTGTCTTCAAACTCTGAATCGCGCTTGCGCCAAGGCTTTTCGCCATCGTCGGTTAAAAAATTTGTCCAGCGACTAATCATATTTCCGCGCAAATGCTGAATAATAATTGCGATGTTGTTGCTCTCTTCAGAAGGCTTGAAGAAAAAATCTTTTTCATTTAATTGCGCAAAAGTTTTATCGCCTAAATCTTTGAAGTTTTCAAAGCGTTTTATTGAATACTGTAAAAAATCTTCCTGAAAATTCATATGATAATTTTTATGTATTAAACATTATATCGCTATTCATCGTTCCTTGCGTCGCACTCTTGTACTGCAACAATTAATGCAACAAAAATATTTTAATCAGTTATTAAAATCCTGTTGCGCAATCGTCGCCGCGTTTATCGGCGGCAGCTTCTTTTATTCCGTTCAAATTTATTTTTATCAATTCTGTTCTGCCAATTGCGCCGCGCTCTTTAAAATTATAACCCATTTTTTCCAAAGCCTTTTTTGTTGAATCAGCAAATCCTTTTTCAATCACTACCTCATCAGGCAACCATTGGTGATGAAACTTCGGTTGGTTAACGGCATCGGCCGCGTTCATGTCAAAATCAATAATATCAACAATTTCCTGAAACACTGATGTTGGAATGGTTGTACCGCCCGGTGTGCCAACTACTATAAATGGTTTATTATTTTTCAAAATTAAGGTTGGCGTCATAGAACTCAACATTCTTTTTCCCGGTGCAATTGCATTTGCTTCCCCGCCAATGGCGCCGTACATGTTAGGCACGCCGGGCTTTATGCTGAAATCATCCATTTCATCATTCAGTAAAAATCCCGCGCCGCCAACAATGGTTTTGCTGCCATAAGAATTATTTAAAGTAGTTGTTATTGCAACCATATTTCCATCGCCGTCAATAATGCTTATGTGCGTTGTTTCTTCGCTTTCATGAATAATTCCAGCTTTTATATTTTCACTTTTTGAGGCGTGAGTTGAATCGTAATCTTTCATTCTTTCCTGCAAATATTTATCGCTAATCAATGTTGCTGTTGGCACTTTCCAAAAATCAGGATCACCCATGTGCTCTGCTCTGTCAGCATAAGCTCTGCGTTCTGCTTCAATCATTAATTGCGTTGCTTTTACTGATTCAAAGCCCCAATTAGTTAAAGGATATTTTTCAACGATCTTTAGCATTTGCGCAATTAAAATTCCTCCGCTGCTTGGCGGCGGAAAACTTACTACTTCATATCCGCGATAATTAAATGTTAATGGTGTTCTTTCTTTTGCAGCATAATTTTTCAAATCATCATAGCTTGTAAAACCTTTCCCACGCTGCATTTCATTAACAATCAGCTTTGCAGTTTCGCCTTCATAAAAACCTTTTTGCCCCTTATCGCGAATTCTAATTAAAGTTTGCGCTAAATCTTTTTGAATTAATGTATCACCTGCTTTCCATTGTTTTTCTTTTACAAATGCATTTGGCTTTGTGCTGTATTTTATAAATTCATCACGAGTTTCATTCAACGAATTTGCTTCTCTTTCTGTTATAACAAAACCATTTTGCGCAAGATCAATTGCAGGCTGAATTAATTGTTTGAAAGAAAGTTTTGCATATTTGTGCATTGCAAATAAACCCGCAACAGTGCCCGGCACTCCTGAAGATAAATGACCATTTTGCGAAAGTTCTGTTTGCGCATTTCCTGCAGCATCGAGATACATATTTTTACTTGCTTTATCCGGCGCTGTTTCGCGATAATCAAGTGTAATAAATTTGCCATTATATTTTCGTGCTGTCATAAATCCGCCGCCACCAATATTTCCTGCTGCCGGATACACAACGGCAAGCGCAAAATTTGTAGCAATAGCAGCATCAAAAGCATTGCCGCCATGTTTTAAAATAGCTGTGCCAACTTCACTTGCCAATGTATGCGCGCAAACAACTGCCGCTTTTTGAAAACGAATTGATTTTGTAATTGTGTAATGATATGGATCAACTTCTTTGCCAGTGCCAACAATACTTTGCGAAAAAGCTGCTATGCAAACAAACAAACAAATAAAAGGAAGAAAAAATGTTTTCATGCAAACAAAAGTATTGCAAAAATAAATTAGAGTTTATGTATTAATGCATTGTTGCTATGAATAAAAATGAAAAAGTTCAATTGAAAATTGCATCAATTAATTGCAAATAAATTCAACATAAATATAACCATAAAAAAACCGCCTCATTTTTATGAAGCGGTTTTTTTCTAACGATTTTACTATTGGGGGCTCGTTTTATCCATATCCATATCGCCCGTACGCATCACAGTTCCATCCATTAAAACACAATCACCATTTTTAAGAGTGGTTGTTTTGTCGTCACTCATTTTTACTTTTCCGTTTGTCATAACCATTGTACCATTGCTCATTGTCATGGTTTTTGTCATAGTCATGGTTTGTCCATCTTTCATTACCACCATTTTGTTGTTTTTCATCATAACACAGTCCTTCATTTTGTGCATGGTATCCATATTGTTCATGCCGCTGGTGTTAGAATTGTTCATATTATTATTTGTTGTGGAATCCTGTGCAAAACAGCTTGCGGTAATAATAAAAGCCGCGATTGAAAGAATGATTTTTTTCATAAAGTTTAAAATTTAGTTTTAAATAAATACTAATTATTGTTAGTATTGTAAATATCATGCCATAAAAAACAATAACAGAAATATTAATTTATATTATAGTTTTTATTTTTGAATAGGAGATTTTATTTTTGAAGTTTTGTAAAGCAACTTTAAATAAGTTATCTGCGGAAATAGCTCAGTTGGCAGAGCATCAGTTTCCCAAACTGAAGGTCGCGGGTTCGAATCCCGTTTTCCGCTCTTAAATTTTTTCTACAAAAACCGCCGTTCCGTAAGCGAGCACTTCCGTAACACCCTGCATAATTTCATTTGCATCGTAACGCATATTTATAATTGCATTTGCGCCGGTTAATTGTGCGTGTTGTATCATTAAATTATATGCATCTAATCTTGTTTTTTCGCAGAGGTCGGTATAAATGGTAATGTTGCCGCCGAGTAAAGTTTGCAATCCGCCGGCAATATTGCCAAAAAGGCTTCTGCTGCGAACAATAATTCCGCGAACAATGCCGAGATGCTGAGTAACTTTATAACCTTCCAAGCCGGTGCTGGTTGTAACGAGCATAAATTTTTTTTTATATGATAATTGTAAAATTGCTGCGCAAAGTTATGCAGTACAGGAGTGCGACGCAACAAAAGCTTAATGGAATTAATGCAGCTTAGTACAAAAAAATTGTTATTGTGACTTTGAAAGGAGAAATCTAACGCGTAGAGGTTGATGAAATTTATGAGATGTTCAAGCTTAAGAGATTTCTCACTTCGTTAGCGAAATAACGTATTATCGTATTAAAACGGTGGTTCCTTTTTGAAAAACTTTTTTGCCTGTATCATGATTTGTATAACTTAACATCCACACATAAGTTCCGCTGGCTTGTGGCTCGCCATTAATTTTTCCATCCCATTTTTTTGTCCAGTCTTTTGTTTCAAAAACCAATTGTCCTAAACGATTATATACTCTAAATTCTAAATTATCTGCTTTATATGCATTGAGCGGGAAAAGATAATCGTTCAATCCATCACCATTTGGTGTAAATGCAGATGGTACGGCGATGTAACAATTATACAATAATTTTAATTGATTATAGGCAGTGTCGAAACAATGAATACTATCCTGCACAATTAACTGCACAAAATAAATTTTATCGCCGGGTGGTGATGGATAAATTTGTGGCGGCGGATTTTGTAAAAAACTTGTTAAGCCGTTTCCAAAATCCCAATTCCATGAAACGATGTGACCAATGCTGGTATCTTTAAAAATTGCCGCATCTTGCGGGCAAAGAAATTCGGGCGATTGGAACATTGCCTTTAGTGTATTATCTAATAAAATATTTACAGAAGTTGTGTCGCTGCATACGCCGTTGGTTACAAATAACTGTGCATTTTTTTGATTAAAGATTGAATAAATTTTTGTAAGGCTTTGCAGATGACTTGTATCGGTGCTGTCGAAAACCCATGTCCATTGATTTACTCCGTTTCTTCCATCGTGATTAAATTTTATTGAATCGTATTTGCAGCCAAGAAAAACGTTGTAATTAAAAGCGGCAGAAACTGTATCTGCTGCAGAAAAATTTAGTGAGGAACCGGCGGGCGTTTCTTCTCCGCATTCATCAATAATTGTATTTCCATCCGTTCCTTTTTGCAAAATGATTGTATAAATTCCTGCATGAAAAATTGGTTGAGATAATTGCACATTAATAATATTGCTTAAGCCATTGGTGCAATTGCCAACCGCAGTTGAAACAGTTGCAGGAAAAGGACCGTTGACAACAAAATCACTTCCATCAGCAGCAATAGAATTACAAAGAATATTTTTTTTGAAAACAAGCTGAATATTATTTGGTGCGCAATTAACAGGCGTTAAACTATCCATTGGCGTTGGCTGCAAAGGATAAACAATTAATTTCAAACTATCGCCAACGGGAATTGCATTATCGCAATTATCAAGTAAAGTATTTCCATCAGTTCCGTTTTGTATTTTCAAAACATAATTGCCGGGCGGCAAAGGATTATTTAAAGTAAGTGTAACAGAATCCATATCAAAACCATTGCTGCAACCAATGCCTGCAGCGGCTTTTATTAAAACAGAACCGGAAGAAATACTAAAATCAGAGCCATCACTTACTAAAGTTTTGCACTGCATATTTTTATTTAGTTTTATGGTAACCTGTGTTCCATCACAATTTGCTGTTGCAGTTTGTAAACGTGGCTGAGTTGTATCGGTAATAATTGCTGTGCCTCCGGTAAAAGATAAAGAATAACCATTAGGTGTAGCAGAAAAATGACTAATCATTAAAAGATAATTGTGGCCTGCAATTAAATTAGGCGTTTTACTAAAAGTTGTTACCGGAGGATTTGCATTGGGATTGGAAGCGCATTGAACATTTGCAGGAGCAGATGCAGAAGTTCCGGTTGGTCCGTAAGTGCCTGCCCAATTTCCTACAACGAATAAAGAAGCATCAGTATAAACATCATTTGGATTATGACCGGTAATGTCAAAAATTTGCCAGTCATAATCTTCATTTTGATTATTTGGGTTGATTAAAAAACTAAGGGTTCCTGATTGATAACAGGTAAATTTATACCAGTATGGATTTTGATCTGAGTATGTAACAGTATTTTCGCAGCCCGGAACCGGTATATCTCCATTCACACAATATGGAACTGTAGTTTGATGAAAAGTTTTTATGCCGCAAACCGGAAAAGCAGTGGAAGGAGTTTGCCCTAAAGAATCGCACTGCGCTTTAACCTGTTTTGAAATAATTAAAACAAGTAAAAAAATAAATATAGTTTTTAAGCGCATAAATAATAAAGACTTGTAAAAATATTTTATTGCTGCAATTGGTTGGTTAAAATTTAAATGTATTAACGTTGTTTAAGATGCAAATATGCGAACAGCATAAATAACATAAGTGAATTAAAAAATAATTATATCTCTTTGCATCTTCATTTTATTTATTTTATATTTATCTTTTCATTCAATTTACCGTAATAATTACTTCTTATGAAAATCTATAAATTAATCTTAGTTTTTTTTATTCCACTTATTGCATTTGCTCAACCACGTTTACCGCAAGGCTATTATTGGGAGAAATTAGATAACGGACTTGAGGTGGTTGCAATTGAAAATAGCAAAGTGCCTTTGGCAACAATTGAAATTGCTGTAAAAAATGGTGCTTACACCGAAGGTCCCGAATACAGCGGACTTTCGCACTTATTTGAGCACATGTTTTTTAAGGCAAATCAAGATTATCCAACACAGGAAAAGTTATTGAAAAGAACGCAAGAACTTGGCGCAATCTGGAACGGAACAACTGCTGAAGAAAGAGTGAATTATTTTTTCACTTTTAATAAAGACAGTTTGGATGCAGGATTAAGATTTCTTAATGCGTGCATTCGCTTTCCTATTTACAGAATTGAAGACATGCAAAAAGAAAGACTTGTGGTTGACGGTGAATTTCAAAGGGGTGAAAGCGATCCTGGTTTTCAACTTTGGATTGAATGTCAAAAGAGATTGTGGGGCGATTTGTTTACAAGAAAAAATCCTATCGGTGACCATAACATTATTAACACAGCAACGCCCGAAAAAATGATGATCATCAAAAACAAATATTATTTTCCTAATAATTCTATTCTTGTAATTTGCGGCGATATAAAACATGATGAAGCTTTTGCACTTGCCGATAAAATTTTTGGCAACTGGCAAAGCAGCGGTAATTAAAAAATATAAAAACAACTTACATATCTTATTTTTATTATAAGCAGGAAACCAACGGTGCGCAGGCTGCTTCACTTGCATCGAATGAAGTGCTGCACAATAATTGGCGCAGGGCTTTAACGCTGAATGAAGATTTGAAAAAAGTTACTGTTGCAGACGTAAATAAAGCGTTCAATAAATATATAACAAATTTAACCTGGGTTTATCAGGGCGATCCCTCTAAAGTAAATCCGACGCTTTATACCCAAAACGGAAAATTGAAGGATTCTTTGCCGCCGGCGAAATTAATTAAACCAAAAGTTGATTGATAATTGCGTGATATTTATTAAACAATAAATGGTTGAAAACCTTAATGATAAAGAATTATAACACTTTCATTCAAAACATCAAGCAACCATCAACTTTCTTAACTTTGCACGCTCAATCAAAAAATAAATGAGCGAAGAAAGATCACTAAATTTTATTGAAGAAATTGTTGAAAAAGATTTAAAAAGCGGAAAATATAAAACAATTCTAACGCGCTTTCCACCCGAACCGAATGGATATTTACACATTGGTCATGCAAAAAGTATTTGCTTAAATTTTGGTCTTGCAAAAAAATATGGCGGCAAAACAAACTTGCGTTTTGACGATACAAATCCATCAACGGAAGAAACTGAATATGTTGAAAGTATAAAAGAAGATATTCGCTGGCTGGGTTTTGAATGGTCAAACGAATTTTATGCAAGTGATTATTTTGAACAATTATATGAATATGCTGAAAAGCTTATCAGTAAAGGGTTTGCGTATGTTGATGACAGCACGAGCGAAGAAATAGCTGAGCAAAAAGGAACACCCACACAAGCCGGAATAGAAAATAAATTTCGCAGTAGAACAGTTGAAGAAAACTTGCAGTTATTTGCAGACATGCGTGCAGGAAAATATTCGGATGGCACAAAAGTTTTGCGCGCAAAAATTGATATGGCATCGCCGAATATGCTGATGCGCGACCCGATTATGTATCGCATAAAATATGCGCATCATCACCGCACAAAAAATAATTGGTGCATTTATCCGATGTATGATTTTGCGCACGGACAAAGCGATTCTATTGAACACATCACACATTCAATTTGCACTTTAGAATTTGTTCCGCACAGAGAATTGTATAATTGGTTTATTGAAAAACTTGAAATTTTTCCTTCGCATCAGTATGAATTTGCAAGATTAAATATGAATTACACAGTGATGAGCAAACGCAAATTGCTGCAATTAGTAAATGAAAAATTTGTTGAAGGATGGGATGATCCGCGGATGCCAACGCTTAGCGCCATGCGCAGAAAAGGTTATACGCCCGAAAGCATTCGTGATTTTTGCGAAAGAGTTGGCGTTGCAAAAAGGGAAAATTTAATTGATATTGGTTTGCTTGAATTTTGTGTGCGTGAGCATCTAAATAAAATTGCGTTGCGAAGAAT
This sequence comes from Chitinophagaceae bacterium, assembly GCA_051004255.1. Classification (GTDB taxonomy): domain Bacteria; phylum Bacteroidota; class Bacteroidia; order Chitinophagales; family Chitinophagaceae; genus JBPCKN01. Next base: position 99,636 of record JBPCKN010000003.1, read on the forward strand.
GGTTGTATTCGATCCGCTAAAAATTATTATTACGAATTACACGAATGAAAACGAATTTTTACAAAGTGAAGACAATCCGGAAGATAAAAATTCATCTCATCACGAAATTCCTTTTAGCAAAGAAATTTTTATTGAGCGCGAAGACTTCATGGAAAATCCATCCAAAAAATATTTTCGTCTTGCACCCGGTAAAATGGTTCGATTAAAAAGCGCTTATATAATTAAATGTGATAATGTAATAAAAGATGAAAATGGAAATATTGTTGAATTGCATTGCAGTTATTTTCCTGAAAGCAAAAGTGGAAATGATACTTCCGGCATTCAGGTAAAAGGAACTTTGCACTGGGTAAGTGTAAAACATGCGATAAATGTTGAGCTGCGTTTGTATGATCGTTTGTTTCGGTCAGAAGATCCTTCAAATAAAGAAGATAATTTTAAAGATTACATAAATCCTGATTCTTTGCAGATCATTCAAAACGCTTATGCAGAGCCGGTTTTAGCTAATTCAAAATTTAATGAGCATTATCAGTTTTTGCGTAAAGGATATTTTTATTTAGATAAAGATACCAGCGAAGAAAAATTAATATTTAACCGAACGGTTACATTAAAAGATACATGGGCGAAAGAACAAAAGAAAGTATGAAACATTGATTGAGTTTTATAAAATGAGCTTATTAGAAAAATTTCAATTAAATTGGAAAGAGAATTTCTTTCATTTGTCATCTGTCAACTGTCATCTTGTATTAGCAGTTAGCGGCGGAGTTGACAGCGTTATATTAACTGACTTAATTTATAAAAACGGATTTGATTTTTCTGTTGCTCACTGCAATTTTCAATTAAGAAATGAAGAAAGCGAAAGGGATGAAATTTTTGTAAGAAGTTTGGCGAAAAAATATAACAAACAATTTTTTGTAAAAAAATTTGATACAAAAAAATATGCTGAACAACATAAAATTTCCATTCAGGAAGCAGCGCGAAAATTAAGGTATAAATGGTTTAATGAAATAATTAGCCGTCAACAGTTAATTGTTAATCAATCAACCAATCAACCAATTAACCAATTAACTCTCTATGTTGCCACCGCGCATCATGCAAACGATAACATCGAAACTTTATTATTTAATTTTTTTAGGGGAACCGGCATCAGCGGCTTGCACGGTATTTTATTGAACCACAATAAAACTATTCGCCCGTTATTGTTTGCAAAAAAACATGAGATAATTGAATACGCAAAAGAAAATAATTTAGGCTGGGTTGAAGATTCATCGAATGAATCGGAAAAATACTCGAGAAATTTTTTACGACTGCAATTAATTCCTTCACTAAAAAAAATATTTTCTGATATTGAAGAAAATCTTTTAAGCAATATTGAAAGATTTAAAGAGGCTGAAACGCTTTACCAGCAAGCGATTGAGCAGCATAGAAAAAAGCTTATCGAGAAAAAAGCAAATGAATTTCATATCCCGATTCTTAAACTGCAAAAATCTGAACCTTTAAATTCTATCCTTTGGGAAATTATCAGAGATTTTAATTTTCATTCAGCACAGATTTATGAAGTAAAAAAATTATTTAATGCAGAAAACAGCAGTTATATTGAATCGTCAACACATAGAATTATTAAAAACCGCAACTGGCTTATTATTGCTCCGCTTCTGTCAGAAAATGCACAACATATTTTAATTAAAAAAAATGATAAAGAAATTGTTTTTGAAAACGGAATTTTAAAGTTTGAACAGCAATCAGCTTCCAACTCAAAACTTCAAACCTCAATCTTCGTAGCTTCGCTTGATGCCAATAAAATTAAATTTCCTTTATTGTTGCGTAAATGGAAACCAGGCGATTATTTTTATCCGCTCGGCATGAATAAAAAAAAGAAACTAAGTAAATGTTTTATTGATCAAAAATTATCAAAAACAGAAAAAGAAAAGATTTGGATTTTGGAGACGAATAAAAAAATTGTTTGGATAATTGGTTTAAGAATTGATGATCGTTTTAAAATAACTTCATCAACAAAAAATGTTTTGAACATTAATTTTAAAGTTTTCTCATAAAGCTTACTAAAAATAAATTAAATTAATTTTTTAATAACGCCAAAGAAATATAATTCTATTTCTTTTTTAATTTCTTCGTTTTGGCTTTTGATTTGTAAAATTTTATGTTTAATACGCAGCATTTAATTCATGAATAAAACAATTAAATTTGCTTATATAGATGCATTGCGCGGATTAGCTATTTTATTGGTTATTATTTTACATTGCTCCTTAGAATCTACAACAGCTTATAATTGATATTTGGTACTTCAATTTCAACACTTACTTATAAATATATTGAATTGCCAATGCAGCAAGTTAGAATTTGATTAAAGCAATAGAAAACAGAATTGTTTTAAAAAAAATGCAAACTTAAATTAATAATAAGTTAACATAAAAAAATATTTTAGAAGTGAATGACACAACAGGAAATGCCAAAAGAATTTATGCTGATTAACAAATATTTTTTTACATACTTTCTTTAATATCCTGAATCATGCGCCTGGCAATGTTTTCGGCAGTGGTTGCAAAATTACTTTCAGAATATATGCGGATAATTGGTTCGGTGTTACTGGTTCGTAAATGCACCCAATCGTTATTGAATTCTATCTTCAAACCATCTTCGGTGTTAATCGGATTATTTTTATATTTTTTTTGAATTTTGTCGAATATTTTTTTTATGTCGAAGCCATTATCAAGTTCAATTTTATTTTTGCTGATGAAATAATCAGGATATAATCTGCGCAATTGTTTTGCACTTTTTTTTGATTGTGCGAGGTACGTTAAAAACAAAGCAATACCGATAAGTGCATCGCGGCCATAATGCAAATCAGGTACAATAACTCCGCCATTACCCTCGCCGCCGATAACTGCATTTACCGCTTTCATTTTATTTACAACATTCACTTCGCCAACCGCGCTCGGAAAGTATTCGCCACCATTTTTTAAAGTAACATCTTTTAAAGCGCGTGTTGACGAAAGATTACTTACCGTATTGCCTTTATGATGCTGCAATATATAATCTGCAACTGCAACAAGCGTATATTCTTCCCCAAACAGCGAACCATCTTCACACACAAAACATAAACGATCAACATCAGGATCAACAGCAATGCCAAGGTCGGCATTTTGTTTATTTACTTCATTACATAAACCCGTTAAATGCTGCGGAAGAGGCTCAGGATTATGTGCAAACTTTCCATTTATCTCATCATTTAAAACAATAATATCTTTACTGTTTACGCCCAAAGCTTTTAGCAAAGAAGGAACGGCAATGGCGCCCGAACTATTGATTGCATCAACAACAATTTTAAATTTTCTTTTTTTAATTGCAGCTACATCAACCAACGGATAATTAATTACTGCTTCAATATGTTCATCGAGCGCCGTTTCATATTTTGAATAAGAACCTAATTTATCAACAGAAACAAAATTGAAATTATTATTATCAGCAATTTCAAAAATTTTATCTGCATCTTCTGCATTAAGAAATTCGCTTTCGCCATTTAATAATTTTAAAGCATTCCATTCTCTTGGGTTATGGCTTGCAGTTAAAATAATTCCACCCGCAGCTTTTTGAAATTTTATTGCCATTTCAACAGTGGGTGTAGTAGTTAAACCAATATCAATTACATCAAGGCCAACACTGTTCAAACTGGCTACCACAAGGCGTTGTAGCATTTCGCCGCTAAGGCGGCCATCGCGGCCCAAAATAATTTTTTTGTTTTCTTTTTGTTGCTGTAAAATAAAAATGCCGTAGGCTGCAGTAAATTTTATAACATCTGGCGGGCTTAAACTTTCGCCTGGTTTTCCGCCGATTGTTCCCCTTATTCCTGATATACTTTTTATTAAAGGCATTTTTCAAAAAGTGCTTGGCTAAAGGCAAACATAGCGCAAAAAATTTATTTTTACCCGTGAATTAATGAATAAGATTTTTAATTAATTATAAGCCGCAAATACTTAATGCCTTAAAATTAAATTGCAAAAAAAAAATTATGTTTTAAGAATGCTTTATTATTATTGTTGATAAATTTCTTTTTTTGAATTGCTTTGCTTCGGTAAATTTTATGATCAATAAAACATGGTATAAAGAATGGTTTAATTCTCCTTATTACGATTTATTATATAATTATAGAAATGAGAAAGAAGCAAAAAAATTTATTGAAAAATTAATTGAATATTTACAGGCAAAACAAGGCTGCAGAATTCTTGATGCTGCTTGCGGAAAAGGGCGTTACAGCAAGGTTTTAGCTAATATGGGTTTTGATGTAACGGGAATTGATCTTGCACCATCATCAATTACATTTGCACAAAAATTTGAGCAGAAAAATTTGCATTTTTATTTGCATGATATGCGTTTGCCTTTTTGGATAAATTATTTTGATTTTGCCTTCAATTTTTTTACCAGCTTCGGATATTTTGCAACAAAACGCGAGCATGATAATACCATAAGAATGATTGCACAAAGCCTAAAACCTAAAGGAATTTTTGTGATGGATTATTTAAACGTGCATTGCGCAGAAGATAATTTAATTAAAAATGAACAAAAAGTAATTGAAGGAATTTTATTTCGCATTACCCGCTGGCAAAATGAAACACATTTTTTTAAGCAGATTGAAGTGGAAGATAAACTGAATTTAATAAAGCAATCACACACAGAAAAAGTTGCAAAATTTTCTTTTGGTGATTTTGTTGAAATGCTCTCGTACCAACACTTACAGGTGCAAGATGTTTTTGGAAATTATGAATTAGAAAATTATGATATAAAAAAATCGCCGAGAATGATTATCGTATCAAAAAAAATTGAACGTTGATTTTTATTTTGAAGGTGGAATTATTTGTGAATATTTTTTTATTGGCATTTCTGAAATAAAAGTTGAATCTGGCTCTGCAATAATCATTTGGTCTAACGGCGAGCGGTATAAATCAAATCCATTACCGTTGTTTTCAAGAAAGATAGGTGCAGGAATTTTTCCTCCGGTTGGAATATCATCATATTCCAATTTGTTGAACGCATAAGGTTGCGTTTTTAATTGATAGTTTTTTAATAAGTGAATGCTGTCATTGTAGTAATGAAATTTATTACGATAATTGCCAATAGAAGATTTTGGAATAAATTGAAAATTGTTTGTTTGCGCATTTATAAAATAAGTAACGCTAAAAAATACTGTTGTAAAAACAAACTTTTTCATGGCATTTTTGTTTTGATAAAATTACTTATTTTTTTAATGCTGAATAAAGAACAAAGCGTAAAAGTGTGCGACGCAACGAAGTTGAATAAAGATAAAACGCCCGTGTACAAAAAAAATTTACTCTACTTTCTTTTTATTGTTGAGCAACATGTAACGCGCGGTTTCGTAAAAGGCATCGGTAAGCGTTCGGTATTCATTTTTGAGCGAATCTGTTAATTCAATTTTATTGTTGTTTATTGTGCTTGCAATTTTTTCAGGGCTGCTGTTTTGCACACCGTAACTATAATAAAAATTATCTTTTATAACGCCGATACGTTTATCGTCAGGGTCAACAATAAATGCAATATTATTTTTTCCTGAATCGGCTGAAAGCCGCTCTGCGTCTAATAAATTGCGACCTAAAGTTGTGTTGGTGTAAGGAATTTTGCAGATGCCCGCAACGGTTGGCAAAATATCAATTTGCGATGCAAGAAAAGAATATTCTTTGTGCGGCAACATTTGCGGCGCATAAAATAATAAAGGCACATGCTCGCTTGATAATTCATCTGCCCACACTTGCGGAAACATATTTCCTACATCGCCGCGAATGCCATGATCGCCTACAAAAACAAAAATAGTATTTTTAAAATATGTTGTTTTATTGGCCGCATTGAAAAATTTTTTATAACAAAAATCGGTATATCGAAAAGCGTTGTATTCATCCAAATCTCCAAAACCATATTTATTTAAAGTATCTTTCGAAACATTTTTTACTTTAAATTCTGTTTTATCTTCCGCAGGAATTGTATAGGGACGATGATTATCTGAAGTTTGAATAATTGCAAAAAAAGGTTGTCGCTGCTGCGCTAAAATTTTATTTGCGCCCAAAAAAAGATTTTTATCACTCACACCCCACACATCAATTTTCGGTGCATTATAATCGTCTTGCTCGTAAATGTGAACACCGTGAATATTGTTGGTTAATAAGCCGCGAATATTGGCCCAGCTTGTACTTCCGCCAATAAAATAAAGTTTATTGTAATCTTTAAAATCGTTGATGATAGTATGCTGATCAACTGCTAACGGGTTGCGGCTGGATGTATTTATTAAATCAACATCCGGAATGCCGGTTACTGTTGCCCAAACTCCACGCGCCGTTCCAAAAGAAGGTGTGAAGCAGCGATTAAAAAAAATTCCTTGCTTGCATAAATGATCAAAAAAAGGTGTGGTGTTTAATGGATTTCCATACATAGAACTTTTAAATGCGCTGAACGATTCGCAAATAACTATAACAACATTTGGTTTATTAGTTAGCGAATCAGCAGGCGAAATAATTCTTTGATAATTTAATTGATTACTATCGGGATTGTTAACACCTAAATAAGCAGCCATAAAAGGATATGCATTTTTTACTGCATTAATATCATACGATGCATGGCGGAATTGTAATGAACTAAAAAAAGATTGAAACGGATTGAGAGAAATATTTGCTGCATAATCATTTTCAAAACTAAAAGCATCGCTCCAACGCAGTGGATATTGATTGAACTGACCAAATATTCCGAATGCCATCAATAAAAAAAAGAATATTCCCCAAAAAATTTTGCTTTGTTTGGTTGAATGTTTTGGCTTTGATAAAACTATGTTGTAAGTAATTCTTATCAATGCAAGCAATGCTGCAACAAGTACTATTAACCCCAATAAAATCCATGCTACATGATAATTTTCCCAAACCAAACCCAGCGAAGTTTTTGTGTCTTGTAAAAGATTCAGCAAATTTGCGCGCAGGCGTTCGGATAAATAAGCATAGTTAGCAAAATCAACTGTATAAAATAATGCAAAAGCAACAATCAAAATTGTCCATATAATAAAGCTTATCCGCTTGCCCCATTTTTTATCTAACGGATGTAGCGCAGGAATAAGGCTTATTAAAAATATTAATAAACAGGCAATGCAAACATCGCGCAAATCATAACGAAAGCCGAGAAAGAAAACCTGTGCAAAAGGAATTGTTTGCGCAGCAGGTTTATTGAAAGCCAATACCAGCGCCACTCTTAGCAGAGTCATTAATAATAAAAAAATAATTCCTGTAAAAAATAACCATTGTATATATCTTGGTATTTTTAATTTATTCATACAGCGGGCAAAGTTAATGATTAAATAATACAGCGATGTTAACCATTATCTTTATGTTATGTGTTTAGAAAATTTTATTTTAAATAGTTTTTTGCAATTGGTTAATTCAGTAAAAGAATGGGATACAAATTTATTTATAAAAATAAACAGTGAATGGACAAACTCTTTTTTGGATAATAATTTTCCCTGGTACAGAGATTCATCAACATGGATTCCGCTTTACTTTTTTTTATTGCTTTTTATGTTGATAAATTTTGGATGGAAAATTTGGCCATGGATTGTTTTTTTTATTATTACGGTAACTATAACAGACCAGGCAAGCAGTTCTTTATTTAAAGAATGGATAAACAGAATAAGACCTTGCAATGATCCATTAATGTTTGGGCATGTACGATTGTTGCTTAATCGCTGCCCAAGCAGTCAAAGTTTTCCTTCATCGCATGCAACAAATCATTTCGGCATGGCTATTTTTATGTTCATCACGTTAAAAAAATATTTACAAAACTGGAGCTATCTATTTTTATTTTGGGCTGCAACAATAAGTTATGGGCAAATTTATGTTGGTGTTCATTATCCGCTCGATACGGTTGGTGGTGCCGTTCTTGGAAGTTTAATCGGATTAATTACCGCCGAAATTTTTAATAAAAAAATTGAATTACCTCCCTTACTGAATAAAACATATTAAATTTATCCGCAGCGTTAATTGCTCTTAAAAAAATTTATTAATTGTTTGACAATAAAATAATCAAATTTAATTGCATCTCAATTTTTACTGTTTTACATTTGAACCAACCAAAGAAACCATTTTTAAAAGTTTGCCTTAAGATCAATTTACAAAACAACTGCCTGGCTTCGATAATTTTCACATTAATTAAAGCATTGCTCTATGAATCAACAACAACTTGCAACCGCTTTGGCTAACCTTAGCGGAAATCTTGAAGTTTCATCTCCTGACGAAAAAAAAATGTTGGATAATTTGCATCAGCAACTTGCAACTGCAATTACTGATGAAAATATTTCCTCAATAAAAGGCACTAATTTTTCTTTTGAAAACGCAAAATATTGTCGAAAGCCGCGCCGGCAGGCTATTACACAGGCTTACGAATAAAAAGCGGAGAAATAAAATTGAGTGAAATTCCGCAGTTCATCAACAATCAACTAACTGTTAATTCATCAACAAATGTAACCGTTTCGTTACAGTTAGATCAGCCTGCAATAATAAATGCAGATGCAACAAGCGCTTACGGAAAAGATGCACGCGCAGCAACGCTCAATTTACCACAGCAATTTAATTTTCATTTTTCAGGAACTGCAGGAACAACAATAGATGAAGTTTCAAATGCAGAATGGAATTTATTTGGTGAGTCAGCAACTTTTATTTGGAATGCGCAAGCTGCAACTTCGTTCGATAATTTAATTAAAGAAATTCTTATTCCGTTTACTTGCTCGCAAACAGAATTTTCGGTTGAAAATAATTTATCAGCATTTAATATTTTATCCGGCAAAGCAGCAATTCAGTGGAGCGCATGGGCTTTGCCCGTTGCACAAATTGATATTAATAACCCAACAACCGCAGAAGGAATTGGTGCAATCACTATTCGTTGCGATAAAGGAATTTCAAGCGAGTGGGCTGGAATGCAAAATGGTGCTGCAAATTTGAGCAATCCTTATATTCCAATTAAACGTTGGAAAAATTTCTGTTATTGATCTTGCAGCCATCAATATTTTTGGAACGCAGGAATTTAAATTATGGAAAGATGAGTTAAATCCGCATCGTTCATCCATCAAATTATTATTCAATTCAAACTTTCCTTTTCTGTATATTTCTGCAGTTGAAGGAACTGAATTAATCGGTGCACAAACAAATGCAACGCCGCAAATTGATCGTCCTGTAACCGTTGCAGGACAAGCGTTGAGTATCAATTCAAAAAATTCTTTGTTATTTATCAGTGCTACAAAAAACATGCGTTTATTGTATTTGTATGATGATAATATTTTGCAGGATAATTACAACAATGAATATGCATATTTTCCAAAACCAATTTCTTTTGCACTGCACAATGCATTGTTTAAAGTAACGCCCGCAAACGAATGTTTACTTTTTGGTGAACTCGCTGATAACTTTATTCAAGTTGAAAAAGGTGCGCTGTTTCTTACATTCGGCATGTTTGCTTATTTGCCTACGCTGCCCGATCCTTACGCAGCAAATCTTGGAATTTTAAAAGAACAATTTGCAAGAGAAAACGTTGCCGGCGTAAGCGATGCTTATGTAAACAGAAATGTTCAGCGAATTTGGTTATGGTTTATTTGCGAAATAAAATTCAAGAAAGAAACAGATGATTTAGAAAAAGTAAATGTATCTTTTTATTTTGCTCCGCTTCAGCAACAAACGCAACTTTACAGTTCTGCATTAAATATTGCAAATAAAATTGATTCACCTGATGAAATAAAATCATCACAAAATATTCTTTCCGATTCGGCTTTCTTACAACAATTTAATGCTTCGCAGCAAGTTGAAACTTCGCAAACATTAGCAATAAATCCAAATACTAATCAAACATTTCAAACTGAAATGTTGCTCGAAGAATTGCCTGATTATCAAAAAATGTGGGATGATAATTTTGCATTTTTTGCAAAAGATACTTTTGCTTTATTGGATGTTAGCAGCCACGCAAATCAGATGGGAGTAAGCTTTGGACAATATTATGATAGAAATGAACCGGGCGTTGTAAATTCAGACAGACTGGAAATGTTTAAAACTTATGATGTTGCAGCAACAAATCAAAATAATTTCCCATTACAAATTGAAGGAATGAATGTGGTTGCAAAAAATTATGATGTAAAAGCATTCACTGTTCCGCAAATTTCATGGGAGCCAGTAATTAATTTATCAAAACTTGACCCCCACGAGATTCGCCATTGTTATTCAATTATTATCCAACCGATGGCGGCGCTACAAGGCTTATGAATAACAGCGTTCAGCTCGTTCCCATCGCGCCAATTCCTGTTACAAATTCATTAATTAATTCTTACCGAAACAAAGCGGGTAATAAAATTGCAGTTTATTTTACTTTACCATTTGGAATGCGCTCGCTGGCGCTTTTAGATAAATCAGACATCGAAAGAAAGAAACGATTTAAAGAAGATGCAATTTCTGAATTGAAATTAAAAAAACAGCTTCAATTAATGCATTGCAAAATTCTGACCGAAGCAATTCAACCATATTTTTTATTGATGCAGTTGAACCCAAAAATGAATTGAAGCAACCATCGCCAAACGAAGACCAACCTCGCTTTCCGGATTTAATTGAATTGGAATACACAATTACGGCGCAATTTAAAACTGGTCATGCTGTGCAAAATCAGCAATAATAATCCTGAAATGCTTGCTTCGCCTGATGAGCCCGCATTGCCGATTGATCCGGAATATATTCGCGTGATTACGCCAAATCAATCCATAGATAATGCAGAAATGGATGCAATGCAACCGATGGAAAAAGCAAACGATTCTAATACACATTATTTGTTGCCACTACCGCCTAGTTTAAACACAGAGTCGCCCGAGATGTTTGGATTTTTTACTTATGAAATTAGAGTAGGTCATTACAAATATAAAGGCACAAATCAAAATGTTTGGACTACTGCGCAAGGCAGATTCGGGAGAGCATTGCGTGCTACAGGAATACAACATCCTGCACCGGTTTTGTTGTGCAATGCAAATCGTGATGAAGAAAAATTATATGTTACTGCGCCGTATGCACTTGCTGTGTATAAAGGAAAAAATGTTACCTCAAATCCGCCGCGCACGCAGCTTTGGGCACTTTTATATGCGCAGGTAAAGCAGCCGGATAATAAAGATTTCAGAAATATTTTATTGGATGAAAGGAAAAATTAGACTGGCGTGTGCAAATTCAATCCAATCAAAATAAAAATGCGTTTGATAATTTATCTGATGAACAAATAAATGTATTAAAATTATCAACCATTCAAAACTGGAATCCGAAACTTAGCGGTTTAAATTTAAACTAAGCTATCAAATAACTGATTACGCCGAAATAAATAAAGATGCCACAAAATATGGTACTACTGTTTGGCAAAATGATGGAGTAATTCAATTGCTTGAATTATATGGCTTACCTGCAGATTCGCCGTTGAGTGTTTTGTGCGTGGAAATTCTGCCGACAATTACAAATATTTATGAATACATAAATGAGATGGATAATGCATCAACAAAAACAAATCTTAAAACAAATGTTGGAGCATTTCATCCAAATTTTGAAAGCGATTTAAATATGGCAAGCGAAAAATTTTCAAACATAAACTTTGAATTTATGGCTTATTTGCAACAGTCAAAACCATTGAGTGATCAGTTGGGTGAGTACCGAATTTTGCGCACATCACCGCTTACAGAAGTGCCTTTTGTATGTTGTACAAATTGTTAGGTGATTGAAATATTTCCAGTCTTTAAATATTATTTATTAAAATCGGTTGAATCTTTTATTTCACCATAAAAAATTAAATAATGATGTGTATTGTTTTTAGTATTTGAAACTACATTTATTGTTTTTCTAACATACCCTGAATGATAACTAAAAGTATTGAATGTTGCAGTAAGAGTTTTTGTTTTTCCGGGTTGTATCAGGTCTTGTGGATAGCTAACAACAGTACATCCGCAACTTGGTCTTACCTCAGAAATAAACAAAGGCTTTGAACCGGTATTTTTAAAATTAAATTTTATTAAGATACTGTCCCTTGATTTAATAATGCCGAAATTTTTTACTGAATCTTCCCAAAAAATAGTTGTGTAATTGGCCGTATCAAGCTGTGCAACTATAGATGATTTTATACCAAGATTATTGCTATAAGGATCATTATTCGAAAAACAAGAAGTTAATAAAATACTTATTATAAAAAAAACAATTCTTTGCATATTGCAAAATTAAATGCAAATTGAAAAGATTATATTATAAAAAAAGGCAGAGCCTTTTAGGCTCTACCTTTTTTTGCAAAAAGCATTTTTAATATCCGGGGTTTTGTTTTAATGCACCTCCTTCAATGTCTATTTGACCTTGTGGGATTGGGAAAAGCTCGTTTTTCCCAGCTGTAAATGTATGACCATTTAACACAGGATTTGATATACGGGTATCAGCCTTAATGTAGGCATTTAATACACCAGCCATATATCCTGTTCCAGCCGGACCTCCATATAAGCCATCATAACGTTGTAAGTCAAAGAAACGATGTCCTTCCATAGCCAATTCAAGCTGTCTTTCCATATATACAGCAGCACGGGCATAAGCCTGACCATTTAGAGTAAACCCTGTTGACGGAACTGTTCCATACAGTCCGATTTTATAATTTGCAGCAGGAGTAGTAGTAAAACCTTTGGAAGGATCATTATTATCGACATAAGTATGCACCCAATATTCAGGATGATTAGCCATACGACCTCTTATCATATTTACATCAGCCTGGGCAGCATCTAATTGATTTAATTCAACTTCACACTCAGCTCGCCATAGTATTACATCTGCAAAGCGAATTATGTTATAGTTAGTGGCAACATCCTGGTTGGTCGCCCATCCTTGAAACTTATCTGCGGTAGTAGCCTGAGCTGCATGGTAAAAAACATTTTTAATCGGGTTATAAGGAGCCACATCACCACGAGACCATGCTTCACCTCCGCATAAGCCCCAATCCAAATATGGGATGCCACGGCGGCCTACTGTCCAGTCAAGACGAGGATCAATAGCTTCAGTGGTAGGTGTGAACGGATCAGTTGAAGCAAGACCATGATCATTTTTTAAATTAACATCATTGTAATAGGGGAAACCTGTGGCAGGATCAATCTTGAACATTGGCAATCCATTCGCGTCCACTTTAAATGCATTAGCAAGCGTATAAGAAGGCTGGTTAAATCCACAACAACTTGTATAAGGGCCAGCTGCGTAATTTAAAGCATCACCCGGATCTCCGTTATTGCCTCCAGAACCGTCATTAACTGTTGATTGTAAAGCGAATACTGATTCAGGGCCATTTTTTGTCAATGCATTAAAATTATCTTCAAAGGGTCCCAAAGCATATTTTTTTCCTCCTGCTGTTTCGCCATTATTTATCAGGTCAGTTAAAAGGGGTAATGCTGCTGCATATTGATGATCAAACATATAAGCTTTTGCCAAAAAAGCCTCAGCTGCATAATAATTGGCACGGCCAATTTCAGATTGAGTCTTTGGTAATACGCTCATTGCGGCCATAAAATCTGCTTCAATTTGAGCCCATATTGGGCCAGGGTTACCCACGTTATAATCACCAGCCGCATAAGTTACAGAATCACTAACATATGGCACATTCCTAAAAACTTTTGCAAGTTCTAAATGAAAAACTCCACGTAAAAATCTTGCTTCTGCAATTACTTCAGCTCCATATTCTGGAGTAACTGATCCATCGGTTACAAGAGGTACTTCTCTAATTGCATCATTAGCACGTTGAACGGCATTATAAAAAGCATTCCACTTTGTTCCTACGTATTCGTTTGAAGGGTCAACAGAGTGATTCTCGAGAGGAGCAGCGGGTCCCTGATCGGTAGTGTTGGACCCTTTGTAAGCATCATCCGCAGCAATACCACCAAAAGTCCAGTTAGTAATACTGGATTCCCATGAAACTCCTCCTGAGCTTGTAAAACCATCCAGCATGGAATAGGCTCCAATAAGCAAGCCATCTACACCAGCCTTATTCGCGAGAACATCTGCGCTGAGCGAACCCACCGGTTTCTTGTCGAGAAACTTCTTACATGAATATATTAACGTAAGACAAGCAAGTAAGCAAAAAATAATGATTTTAAAATTAAATTTTTTCATAATTTATAATTTGTTTTTACTATTTAATCTAAAATGTTAAATTGACACCTATAATATATTGCTTTTGATTATTTGGGTAGGCACCATAATCAATACCGAAAGCTGCACTCTGATTTACTCCACTACCGTTGTTAGACAACGATGGCACCAGTTCAGGATCTAAACCACTGTATTTGGTAATGGTAAATAAATTGGTAGCCTGTATGTAAAGGTGCAGTTTATCAACTCCAACTTTCTTTAACAGTAACGGATCAAATGTATATCCTAATTGTGCAACCCGACATTTTAAGAACGAACCATCTTCAACATAAAAAGTACTATACGCACTTGAACCCAAACTCTGCGCAAAAGAAGCTGCCGGCAGGGTTGCACCAGGATTTGTTACAACTCCATTTGAAACAATAGCAGCCTTATTATAAAGGTCAAGATTTTTGCCACCTTGAAAGGTGCTATAAAAATCTGTCCAGTATTTAACATAATTAAAATCTTTGTTGCCTTGAGAACCATATAATACCATCGTGAAGTCAAATTTTTTATAAGTTGCACCGAGGTTTATGCCATAAGTAAAATTAGGGTTAGGATTACCAATCCATGTACGGTCATTGGCATCAATTTTTCCATCGCCACTAACATCTTTATAAATAAAAGAGCCGGCTGACGCACCGCTGTAAGTTGCCCCTAATTTTGCGGATGTAGTATCCTGATAAATACCTTCTGTTTGGTAACCAAAAAACTCACCAATAGGATGACCTACTTGGTTTCTTACAACGTTACCCTCACGCACACCTCCAAAATCAAAATAACCGGGTGAAGGTATATTGGTAATCAAACTTTTATATGTAGTAACGTTCGCACCTATGCTAAAGGAAAAATCTTTGCCGACCCTGGCACGATAAGTAGCTGAAATATCAAGCCCTTTATTTTCAACATCACCCACATTTACAGAAGGAACAGCTGCGCCTCCAACTGTAGCAGGAAGCGGTAAAGGGAACAATAAGCCACTGATAGCTTTTTTATACCATTCAACACTGAAATCAAAATGATTAAATAAAGTGGCATCCAAACCAACGTTGGTAATTTTGTCTGTTTCCCACGTTACATTTGGATTACCATTTTGATTTTGATAAAAACCTTGGGTGATGACATTATTACTGCCAGTGATACCATAATAAGAAGCACCGGTACCGGAAGCGTATGTTGAATAAGCATTATTGCCACCTATATTACCGTTATTACCCGCTTCACCATAACTGCCACGCAGCATAAGATTGTTTAACCAAACGATGCCTTTCATGAATTCTTCTTGTGATAAACGCCAGCCGAGTGAGACTGAAGGAAAGGTACCATATTGCTTGCCCGGAGAAAAAATGGAATATCCATCTCTGCGTATAGTAGCACCCAAAATATATTTTTCATTATAGATGTAATCTAAACGTCCAAAATAAGATATTGTTGAAGTAGGCTGATAAATATAGCTTGTAGGAGCGTTAACAGGTGTACCAAACTGTAGCTGTACATAATTTGGGTCGAGAGAAAAGAAACTCTCCGCTGAAGCATGAAATTCTCTGCCTGAAGAAGCCTTAACCTCATAGCCGCCTAATACCTGTAAATTGTGTTTACCAAATACTTGTTTGTAAAGGATCGTATTTGTCCAGTTATAATTACTACTCATTTGTTCATTTTCAGAAGCACTGTTTCCATTTGCATGGCTTTCGTAATTTTCATATGGAGTGTATCCAAGACTCCAATAATACTGGTTGTATAAATTACCCCCTATACTAGTATGTAATGTAAAATGTTTAAGTACATCCACTTCTGCAAATATATTTCCCTGAATAGTTACAAAATGAGCATTGTTAGTAGCTTGCCTTGCCAGTATAGCATAAGGATTACTTCCATTGCCTAATGGTTCACCGGTAGGGCCAGTATAGCCTCCGCCGTAATTACCCGCTATATCATAAACGGGAATAATAGGCATTTCGCGGAAAGTATAAGCTATTGAACCGCCTTCCTGTTGCTGGGTGCCGTTGTAGCCACCGTTATTTTGCCGATAGGTAATAAAACCACTTTCCCCAAAGCGTATATTATTTTTAATATTAAAAGTAGTATTTAACCGGGCTGCATATCTTTTTTCATAGTTGTTGAGCAGGGTACCTTGCTGGTTTAAATAATTGACTGAAAACAGGTAGGTGCTTTTATCACTTCCGCCACTTGCCGTAATGGTCTGCTGCTGCTCAAATGCAGGTTTAAAAACTGAATGGAACCAATCAGTACCTGAGCCGGTAGCAAATTTCTGTATAAGAAAATCGTTACCCGGGTTTGAAGCATCGAAATGATAATATTTCAATATGGCAGTGTCGCTGGTAACCCCGGCTACGCCGAAAGGCCCTGCGGCCGTATTACCATGATAACCATAAGTAGGAATTATTCCGGGACCTCCTGGATATAAGGCTTCTGTTGCAAGATCATTGGCTCTAAATGCAAGCTCTGATTGTTGCGCAGGATTCATAAGATGCCAAACATTACCTGATAATGGTCGCTGAGTACCAAAATAGGCATCATAACTTATAGTCGCTCTTCCTGCCCTGCCTTTTTTAGTAGTTACTACAATTACACCATTACCACCTGAAATACCGTAAATAGCTGCAGCACCGGCATCTTTTAATACGCTGATGCTTTCAATATCATTAGGATTAACTGTTGACATATCGCCAACCTGAACACCATCTATAACATATAAGGGTTGAGTATGACCAAAATTTGAAATACCACGCACAAACACTGTACTTGGCGCACCAGGTGCACCTGAATTAATTACAGTAACACCTGAAGCCTGCCCCTGTAATAATTGTTCAGAACTGGTAGCTGGTATTTTTTTCGCATCGTTAAGATTTACAATAGCCACGGAACCCGTAATATCTTTTTTCCGCTGCGCTGTATAACCGGTAACCACCACTTCATTCAATGCAGTAGAAGTTTGGTTTAAAGCAAAATCAAATGAAGTTCTTCCTGCAACCGAAGTTTCCAAAGGTTCAAAACCCACAACAGAAACAATAAGGCTGCTGTTATTATTCGGTACAGTAATAGTAAAGTTACCATTGGCATCTGTTTGTGTGCCAACAGTAGTTCCTTTTATTTGCACAGACGCGCCCTGCAGGGGTCTGTTATCCGTTTTGTTGGTTACGGTACCGCTGATTGTTTTTTGAGCAAATATGCTGAAACTAAAAAATAGCATCAGCACGATAAAAAAACTTTTGAGTAAGAGGTTAAATTTCGTTGGCATAAGCAATTTTGTTTTTTGATGGAAGTAAAAAAGATAAGATAATTCAAATTCAAAAACTAAAAATAATAACAAAAAATTAATTAGCCTCTTTAATTTATACTTTTTTTAAAAAATCTTTTTCAAAAAAGCTAACATTTGTTGTTACATAAATATTTTTTGAACAAATAAATTATTAAAAACTAAGACTGCTATCCTAAAAATTTTGCTGCTTATGAAATTAAAAAAATAAGGATTATTTATTCAACATTCGACTGCGGTGTATAATGAAGATAAATAATGTTTTTTGTTTATTAGACAAAGGACCTGAAACCAGGTTAAATTTCTTTTTTTACGGTTCTTGCTTTTTGTAAAAAATATTTCCCGAATTTATTTTTTACATCATCAATTGCTTTGTATAAATTATTTTTTTTGCTGAAATCTTCAAACAGATTTGTTTGTATTGCATAATTTGTTAATTCGCTCAAACGCACGCCCAGCAAGCGAACCGGAGTTTGTTTCCGATATAATTTATGAAACAAATCAATAGCAACTGGAATTAATTCATCATCACGAAAAGTATAATCAACACTTGTTTGACGGCTGGTTGTTTCAAAATTATTATATCTTATTTTTACGGCGATGCAGCCGGCAATTTTTTGATCCTGTCGAAGTTCGTGTGCTATTTTTTCCGTCATACGCACCAATTCGCTTAATAAAAATTCAACATCTGTTTTGTTTTCATCAAAAGTATTTTCTGTGGAAATAGATTTTGCTTCGCGATAAGGATGCACTTCTCCATAACTTTCTCCCTGCGATTTATGCCATAATTCTTTGCCATATTTTCCTAATTGCTCTTCTAAAATTTTTGGTGAAGTTGCTGCGATATCTTTAATAAAATTAATGCGCATTGTTTTTAACGAAGCAAATGTTTGCTTACCGACGCCCGGAATTTTACTTACGGCCAAAGGCGCTAAAAAATCTTTTTCCATGCCGGGCTGTACAAACAGGTAACCGTTTGGTTTCGCTTCATCCGTTGCAATTTTTGCGATTAATTTATTGCTTGCCAACCCAAAAGAAATAGGTAATTGTGTTTTGTTAATTATTTCCTTTCGCAAGTCAATCGTCCATTCATACACATCAAAAAATTTATCCATTCCGGTTAAATCAATATAAAATTCATCCACCGATGCTTTCTCAAACAGCGGCGCTTTTCCGGCAATAATATTGGTAACCCAGCGCGAAAATTTACTGTACTCATTAAAACTTCCTTTCAAAACAATTGCCTGCGGGCAAAGGCTTAATGCTTTGTTCATAGGCATTGCAGAGTGCACTCCAAATTTGCGGCATTCATAACTGCATGATGTTACAACACCTCGTTCGCGACTTCCGCCTACAATTACCGGTTTATTTTTCAGGGAAGGATTGTTCAAAATTTCAACACTTACAAAAAAAGAATCGAGATCGAAATGCGCAATATAACGTTGTGGATTTGCCATGCAGTTTGCTAAGTTAAAAAAGATTTTTTTTTAGTGATTAAATTGCGATTGAACTTTGTTGTGCTGCAGCAATGTTTGCCTTAAAAATTGAAATCAATTTTGTTATTTGTGTGTCAGACACTGAAGAATTATCTGTAATAAGGTTTTATCATCAAGTAAACAATTGGGCCGGTTATGGCAACATAAAACCAAAGTGGCCAGGTATAGCGGGCAATTTTTTTGTGCAGATAAAAATCGGCAGTTAAGGCACGGTAAGCAGTAAATAAAATAAATGGCAAAATTATCGCCGCCAAAAAAATATGGGTTAATAAGATAATAATATAAACAGTTCGTAAATTACCAACCTGTATTTTTTCTTCTGTACTCAAAATTCCATCGCGATTACTGTCGCCAAAAATTGCTTCGCCGGCTAATAAATGATGTGCGATATAGGATACTAAAAAAATAACAGACAATACCAATGCCGTTAACATGATGCGTTTATGCGTAATATATTTTTTATTTTTCACTGCAATTAATGCAGCAATTAACAACACTGCAACAACTGAATTAATAGCTGCATTTATAGCTGCAAAAACATGCACATTAAATGGAAGTTGCACTTGTAATTTAAACTGTCCTAATAAAACAATTGTTGAAAAAATTATAAAAGAAAAAATAAGGATAATCCATTTAGCCTGTTTATCATTTTTTTTTAGTACAGGTTCTAAAACTTTTTGATTGGAGGAAATAAGCATTACATTTTTCTTTTGAAAATAAAAGCTGTTACAACAACTACAATAACAATTGTTATTAATAAAAATACTGCAAGAGAAATTGGATCGAAAGGAAGCGGGTCAGGATGATTGGGATCATTTTCCAGCATCAATATTCCAATGTCTTTTGCAAGTTGATTTAATGAAGATGAATCTAAACCATCATAATATCCGCGCACCACATAATTTTTATCAAGCAAAACAAATCTGCTGGTGTGCACAAAATTCGGGTCTATGGGTTCGGTGCTGAATTTATCAACCTTTAATTGTTCGAAGGCAAAATTATATATTGAATCTTTCGGGCCTGTTAACATCCACCAATTATCGTGATTAACGCCAAACCTGTCTGCATAAGCTTTTAAGCGTGCAACCGAATCTCTTTCAGGGTCAACGGTGAAAGATACAAACTGTACGATGGAACTATCCACCGGATCCATTGCATCTCCGCCTTTTAAAAACGATTGCTGCAATTTAACCATGTTTTTTGTAAGCGTTGGGCAGATAGATGCGCAGCTTGTAAAGAAAAAATCTATTACTATTGCTTTCCCTTTTATATCGTATAAATTAACGGTATCGCCTAATTGATTTACCAGTCTAATGTTTGCCGTTGTATGCCAGATGCTGTCTGTTGTTTGCCTGCCATCTTTCACAGTAGTTACCAAACTATCGAGCAAATATTTTCTTGGTAACACAACTGCTTCGTTGCTTTCATATTTTAAAATGTAATAACAAATCAGGGGAATAATTAATGCAATACAAATTGCCAGTAATGCTTTTTTATTCATACAAAACTCTTATAACAAAAAACCACTCCTGCAAGATAGGAATGGTTGTAATTTGATAAAGTTAATTTTAAAGAGTGAAAGTAATTTGTGCAATTTAGTTAAGGCATTTGTGGTTTTGTTTGTTCAGGCTTTTTTTCTTCAGGTTTAGGAGCTACTTTTTCTGTGCTTCTTTCTTTATAGTAAGGATTGAAGGCATTGCGAAGCTCGTTGTATGAATGACCATCCCAAATAAAGGCAAGAATAAACCAGATGAACGACATTGCAGGTACTGCAAGCGTCATTATTAAAGTTCTGAATTCATGTTTCAGGTGCATGAAATATCCAATAATATAAAAAGCTTTTGCAAGCATCAATATTACAATAACACCTTTTATAAAATGCTTTAAAAGCCCGTCCACCATATTTATCATACTCACGCCTAAAGCAAGTTCGATAAGCGTTAATACTGACAGGATAATTGTTACCCGAATAATTTCTTTTGTGCCGCCACCTGCATGATGTTCATGACGATGTAAAACCGCGCTTGCTTGTTCCATTTTTTAATTAGTTTATTCTTAAAAAAAATTTATATCAAATAAAAACAGGTGAATACAAACACCCAAACCAGATCTACAAAATGCCAGTATAGGCCTGCTTTTTCAATCATTAAATAATGTCCTTTCTTTTCAAATTTATTAAGCAAAGTCATAGTAAGCATTATAGTGTTTATTACCACGCCCGAAAAAACATGAAAGCCATGGAAGCCGGTAATTGTAAAAAAGAAATTAGTAAAATTTGTGGTAGAAGCAGTTCCGTCAGCATTTAAAAAAGGATTGCGGCCCCACCATGCGCCTTCGTGATAAAGATGATTCCATTCCCATGCCTGGCAACTTAAAAAAGCAAGTCCGCCAATAATTGTAAGTATTAAATATTTGGCAACATTTTTTTTATCCATATTGTGCCCGGCCTGCACTGCTAATACCATAGTAACGGAACTTAAGATTAAAATAAAAGTCATGATGCTTACAAACACAAGCGGTGCATGAATTTCGCCGCCGAAAGGATAAGCATTAAAAGCTACGTTAGGGTTAGGCCATCCGTTGCTGGCAAATCTTGTACTGCCATAAGAAATTAGAAGTGCGCCAAATGTAAAAGAATCGCTCATTAAAAAATACCACATCATTAATTTACCATACTCTACATTAAACGGACTTTTTCCTCCACTCCAATATTTTGTTGGTGATGGCGCGGTTGCAGTTGCGGTTGTTGCCATAAGATTATTAAAAGTTGTTTTGCAAATTTATTTGTTCTGTTTTAACCATCAATATAAAAATAAATTTTTTTTATTTTGATGTCGAATATTTATTTTAATAAAATTAAATTATAATTTTTTACTTTAACCGAAATATTTCATCACTGCATTAAATGAAAAAATATAAAAAGATAAATCCATAACGCATCTACAAAATGCCAGTAGGTGCTTACAATTTCCACAGGTACAGAACTATAATTTTTTTTCTTAAGATTATAAGCTCTGAAAAAAATAATCAGTAATGCAATTACGCCGCCTAAAACATGCAATGCGTGCAAGCCGGTAATTATGCCAAGAAAAGAAGCCGATGGGTTACTGCCTACTCCAATAATTTGCACACCATGCGTATATAAATATTTAAACCCAAATACCTGCATTAAGGCAAATAAAACACCTAAAAAAGCGGTAGCTGTAATAAATTTTCTATAACGCGCCATTTCTCTTGCTTTAAAATATTTTAATGACAAGTGCATGGTTAGGCTGCTTAAAAGAATTATAAAAGTGGAAAGCCAAAAAATATTCGGCAACGTAAATTCTAACCAATTTGCCTGGCTTCGCCTTACAATATAAGCGCTTGTTAAGCCTGCAAACATCATTACAATGCTTGCCATTGCAATCCACAAAGTAAATTTATGCGGATGAAGCCTTCTTCTTTCAGGGCTGGTTACGATACTCGTCATTAATAAAGATTTTTTGTTATCAAATTTGTACATCTATCTGCTTCGTTGTGTCACTCACTTGTACGCCTTGTTCATCATTCAACAACTAACTATTTAATTTAAAAAATATCTCAATTATTATCACCACTCATTCAAAAAATATTATCTTATTTTATCTGCCAATAAAACAAGAAAAACAATTGGTAAATAAATGTAGCTGCTAAACATAACCCGGCGTGCTGCTTTTACATTCATTTCAAAATATAAGCGCACACACTGAATTACGATAAAAATATTGCAGGCAAGCACGATCCAAAAACTTATTTCGTCACTTATTGAAAAGTAATAAGGCAACATGCCAACAGGTATCATTATCATAGCGTATAAAACAGCTTGTAATGCAGTAAATTTTGTTGGGCCTTTATCAGAAGGCAATAATTTAAATCCTGCTTTTGTATAATCGCCATGCGCAACCCAGGCAATAGCCCAGAAATGAGGAAATTGCCAAAAAAACTGTATTGCAAATAAAACTAAGCCGCCCGTCCAGATTATTTCATTATTAGGAAAGCCGGCAACCCATCCTATTAAACAGGGCAAAGCTCCGGGAAATGCACCAACCAATACAGAAACAGCAGATACTTTTTTTAACGGCGTATAAATAAATGCATATAAAAACAAACTTAACGCAGATAAAAATGCTGATTCAAAATTAAAAAAATAATACATCATAAAAACACCTGCAATACCGGTGATTAAAGCAAAATTATAAGCTTGCTGCAGGCTCATTCTGCCGCTTGCCACAGGGCGTTTGGCAGTGCGCTTCATTAATGCATCAGTATCTTTTTCAACTGCCTGGTTTATGGCATTGGCGCTGCCTGTAACTAACATGCCTGCAATAAAAAGAAGCAATATCATTTTTAAATTAAAAGCTATAATATCCGGCGCCAATAAATAACAAATAACACAGGAAAAAACTACAGTAAAACTTAAAGTAAATTTCATCAATTGCAGATAATCTTTCACCTTAAGCGTAATTTTTAGCGAGGCAGAATTTTGTGTGTTTAATTCAGTAATCATTAGTTGCAAAGGTCGTTTAAAAATTGATGCCCTGATTTTTCAGGGCATCAGGAAAAATAAAATTATTGCATTTAATTAATGAAGACTTTCATCAGTTCCAATTTCAACGGTTTGCGGAATAAATTCCTTTCCATCCTTTCCATAGTCGTAAGCCCAGCGATGTACTTCAGGAATTTCTCCAGGCCAGTTTCCATGACCGGGATGAATAGGAGTAGTCCATTCCAATGTATTAGCACCCCATGGATTTTGCGATGTTACTTTTCTTCCATTCCAAATAGAATAAAAGAAATTGATCAAAAATAATATTTGCACTGCAAATACTACCATTGCCACGATGCTGATGAACCGGTTTAAATCGCCGAATTGTTTAAAGCTTTCCCAATTGCTGAAATCGTAATAACGGCGCGGCATACCGGCAAGTCCTTCGTAATGCATCGGCCAGAAAATAAGATAAGCGCCAATTAAAGTAACCCAGAAATGAATATATCCCAATAAATTATTTAAATAGCGCCCATACATTTTTGGATACCAGTGATAAATACCGCAAAACATGCCAAACATGCCTGCAACACCCATCACTAAATGAAAATGTGCTACTATAAAATAAGTATCATGAATATGAATATCTATCGCAGAGTTACCCATCCAAATACCGGTTAAACCGCCCGAAATAAACAAGCTCACAAACCCAATAGCAAACAACATGGCAGGCGTAAACCGAATGTTCCCTCGCCATAAGGTGGTTAACCAATTAAATACTTTTATAGCTGATGGAACAGCAATTAATAAAGTTAAGAGCACAAAAACTGAACCTAAAAAAGGGTTCATTCCTGTTACAAACATGTGGTGCGCCCAAACCATAAAAGATAAAATTGCAATAGCAAACAATGAGCCTACCATTGCCATATAACCAAATATTGGTTTTCGAGCATTAATACTCATAACTTCTGATACAATACCCATTGGTGGCAATACAACAATGTATACTTCCGGATGACCTAAAAACCAAAATAAGTGTTGATATAAAATGGCGCTGCCACCTTCATTTGGTAATGCACCCACTCCTGTTATAAAGATATCGGAAAGAAAAAAACTTGTATGAAAATTTCTATCGAAAATAAGTAAAATAAACCCGGATAATAAAACCGGGAATGATAATACGCCTAATATAGCAGTAAAAAGCAATGCCCATATTGTTAAAGGTAAACGCGTCATGCTCATGCCTTTTGTGCGCATGTTTAAGATAGTAGAAATATAATTTAAGCCTCCGAGTAATGATGAAACAACAAATAAAGCCATTGCTATTAGCCATAAATCCATGCCCGTTTTAGAACCCGGCGAAGCGCTGCCCAAAGCGCTGAGTGGTGCATATGCCGTCCATCCTCCGCTAAAAGGGCCTGTTTCAACAAAAAGAGAAGATAACATTACAAGGCTTGCAGAAAAGAAAAACCAATAACTTAACATATTTAAAAATGGCGATGCCATATCCCGCGCGCCACATTGAAGTGGGATGAGAAAATTTGCAAACGTTCCGCTTAACCCTGCTGTTAAAACAAAAAACACTAATACAGTTCCATGCATAGTTATTAAAGCGTAATAGGCTTCAGGTTCTATATGCCCGCCTTTAGCCCAATGCCCTAAAATATCTTCAAGCCAGGGGAAATTAGAATCCGGATAAGCTAATTGTATGCGAAATAATACACTCATTAAACCACCTAAAACACCCCATATTATGCCTGTTAATAAAAATTGCTTACAGATCATTTTATGATCCTGGCTAAATATATATTTTGTTATGAAGGATTGGTGATGATGATGTTCGTCTTGCTCAGTAAAATGTATTTCTGAAGGAACTTTTAAACCAATATCCGGTTGAACTCGGGTTTCATTATCCATATAAAAAATCTTTATTGAATACTAAAAATATATTGTTTAATTGCAGATGATTTTTTCATTTACAATTTTGCTTTTTTTATTGTTGTTGTATTATTTGCCGCAACTTTTTTTGTTGTATCTGCAGGCAATGTTGAAGGCGCTTTTTTATTTGATGGATCCTGCTTCGGAAAAGCAGCATAATACGCTGGTTTTTGTTTTGCCATCCATTCATCAAATTCGGGTTGTGTAACAACATCAATAATTCCTCTCATTGAATAATGCCCGTTACCACAAATCTGGTCGCAACTTATTTCATAAACAAAATCAGGATTGCCTGTTTTTTCTTTCATTTCTTTTGTAGTGTATTTTGGTGTAAACCATAGAGTAGTTGGTATGCCTGGTACAGCATCCATTTTTAGTCTGAACTGCGATAAACCAACATCGTGTATTACATCTCTTGAACCAATAATTAATTTTACCGGTTTATTTTTTACAAGATATAATGTTTGATTTGTTACAATATCATCATAAGCTGCAGGATCTGCTTTTAAATTTAATACAGCGCTATCTCTCCATAATAAACCTAATTGATTTCCATTTCCATCATCAATTACTTTATAATATTTTTTTCCTAACACGCCATCTGCGCCGGGATAACGGTATATCCAGTTAAATTGTTTGCCAGTTATTTCAACAACCATAGCATCTTTTGGCGCATCGCTTGTAAAGCTGAACCAGTTGCGCAAGCCGATTACAATTAAAACAGTTAATGCAATAGCCGGCACAACTGTCCAAATTAATTCTAACGTATTGTTGTGAGGGAGGTATAGTGGTTTGCGTTTCTCGCTTTGCTGATACCGGAATGCAAACCAGAACAACAATACTTGTGTGATGAAAAATACAATTCCTGTTATAACAATTGTAGTCCATAACATGTCATCTACTTTTTCTCCCTGCACGCTTGCCGAACCTTCAGGAAATAATGTTTTCGGATAAAGGGCTTCATTACATAAGTACACTCCAATTAATCCTGCAATTAAAAAGGCAATCATTAAAAAAGCGTTGATTTTATTATTTTGCTTGAGTGCTCTTTCTTCGCCTTTTAATACAGTTACGTATTCACTGGCTTTTGCAATTTGAAAGATGACCAGAAAAACGAGTACAATTACTGCGAGCGTAAAAAACATTGCCATAATTCTCTATTAAATTTTCTAATTCTCTATTTAAATAAATTTATCATTCCAAAATAATGTGCATTAATTAGGTATGATGTATAATGCTTTCTTTAAGATATGGATTGTACTTTGGTACCATAGGTTTTTTTGCCAATTGTTTACCAACAAAAAATATCATCAACCCAATATAAAAAGCTGCGATTCCAAAATCTAACCATCCGCTTTCGGCAAGTGTATTATTATTGGGTGATACACTGCCCATTACCATTTGATAAAAGTCAATCCAATGACCGAATAAAAGCAATACAGCCATAAATGTCATTAAAGTATAATTTCTTTTCACCGAACGCTTCATCAAAATTAAGATAGGGCAAACAAAATTGATAATTAAATTTAAGAAAAATATGCCTTTATAAGCACCCTGTACTCGGGTTTTAAAATAAACGGTTTCTTCCGGAATATTTGCGTACCAGATAAGCATGTATTGGGCAAACCATAAATAAGCCCAAAAAATAGAAAAAGCAAATATAAATTTACCAATATCCTGTAAATGTTCTTCGTTGGTTAATTCCAAATAGCCTTTATTTTTTAAGTAAATAACCCATAAAGCTATTAAACACATACCGGTTACAAATGAACTCATAAAAGTGTACCAGCTATACATGGTAGAGTACCATTGCACATTAATGCTCACTAACCAAAACCAAGGTGTAACTGAACCTACAGATAAGGTAAACCAAACAATAAATAAAGCTGCTACAACTGTGTTTCTCCAAATAAAACTTTTGCCGGTTTGAAGATCCATAGGTCCTTCATCCGTTTCGCTCGATATTTTTCGCAATTTAGCGCCTAATAACCACCATAAACCTATAGACAAGACCGTCCACACCATAAAAAAAGCTGGATTAAGAAAACCCGATTTTCCTTTGAGAATTTCATTCGTTGCAACAGCATTTTTATCTAACCAGGGATAAATATATTGCTTGCCTGATACAACAATGTAAAACATTAATAAAGCAGTGATAGTGCCAAAAATAGGAACCATAGACGAAATAGCTTCGGGCACGCGGCGAAAAGTTGTGTACCAGCTTCCCATTGCTAATGTACTTGCACAAAGAAAAAACATGCTGGCATTACATATTAATAAAAAGAAAATTGCATTGTATAACCATGTGCCCCAAAAAACCGCTCTGTCGTGCTCTGAATTACTTAAGCCTTTTGTAAAAAAACCTATTATCATTATTAACACACCGATAGCAATGAGTGCTAATGACCAGGTTCGCATTTTTGCAGGTATCTCAAAATTTTCTTTTAGTGATGCCATTTGTAATTCTTTTAATCTTCTTATTAATTAAACCGCAAAGCGGAGTAAAAAATTATTTTTTTGCAGTGCTGTCTTTTGTTTTGCCGATGCTTGTTGTTGTTTTAGCAGCGCCGGTACTATCCTTCGGTGAAGCAGTTGTAGCATTTGCAACTGCAGCTGCTGCTTGCTTCGATTTTATATAATGAATAATCATCCAGCGTTGATCGCGGTTTAGTTGGGACGCATAACTACCCATTAAATTTTTTCCGTACGTTACTGAATAAAACATTTGTCCATCCGGCATTGCTGCATATTTAGGATCACCAACCAGAGTAGCAGGCTTTGCCGGAAAAGGTCCATTCCCACCTTTATATAATGGTCCGTTACCGTCTAAAGCCACTCCGTGACAAATGCCGCAATTAACTAAATATAATCTTTCTGCCTCTTTAATTTGAGCGGTGTTTAATGCAGGCAAAGGATTAGGAATTGCTTTTGCGGCTATATAATTTGTTGTATCGCCAAATTTATCCTTTGCTAAAGGAAAAGGTAATTCTTCGCCACGTGCAATAGTTCCTGCAACCGGCATGTTGTTGTAAAAAATTCCATCCTTATCAAGATTACTATGATCAGCATAAGTTTCAAAAGCGCGGCTGTATGCCATATCCGGCATGTAAACTGCGCCGGGATTGCGTTTTACATCGCTACAGCTAATCAACACAGTTATTGCAATTAAACAAAATAAAATAGATATTTTTTCCATAATACTATTCTTGTTATACAACTTCAATCTTTGGTTCGGCAATTAATCTTTGCTCTCTGTCGTACGTGCCTATCCACCAGTTTGGTTCGGCTTCCTGCACATCTACTTTTATTGCGCCATTATTACTTAAAAATGATTTCAGATCATCAACATTTGTTTTTGAAGTGCATTCTATTACCATAACAAATAGATCATCTGTAGCTCTTAAATTAAATGTATGTTTTTTTACGAAAGGAGCTAACTGACATAAATAACAAAAAGTAAGAAACATGCCTACACCTGAAAATAATACAGTTAATTCAAATGTTATTGGTATCCAGGCGGGCAATGCAAAATGCGGCTTGGCATCAAAATTTAAAGGCCAATCGTAAGTAAATACCCAGCTAATTCCTCCAAGTGCAGTAGCGGTTCCAATTATTCCGTAAATAAAACCCGCTGTATGTAAACTGGTTTCTCTTAATCCTAATGCATGATCTAAACCATGCACAGCAAAAGGTGTGTACACATCATGAATTTTATAGCCGGACATGCGTACCTTTTTTACTGCCGGAAATAAAACGGCTTCATCGTCGAAAGAAGCTACAACAAATTTCTTTTTTGCCATGTTTTAAAATTCAATAGTGAAAAGTAAAATCCAAAAATCAAATTTTAATATCATTTTTTTTGACTTTCAACTTTTTAATTTTTTAATTCATTAATGCGCATATTCAAGTGCAAATTCCTCCGGTTGTTCTGTTTCTAAATCGCCCATTTTTTCTTTATAATTTTCGCCGGAAGTTTTAAGCACATGTTTAATTTCTGCAATTGCAATAACCGGAAAATACTTTGCGAATAAGAAAAAGCAGGTAAAAAATAATCCGAACGTTCCTAAATAAAAACCAATTTCCCAAATCGTTGGGCTGTAATAAACAGACCATGATGAAGGAAGATAATCACGAAATATCGAAGTTTCGATAATTACAAAACGTTCGAACCACATTCCTACATTTACTATTACACTCATGAAAAATGATACGGTTAGATTTCTTCTCATTTTTCTGAACCAAAAAATTTGCGGACTTAACACGTTACAACTCATCATGCCATAATAAGCCCAACCATAAGGGCTGAAAAGATTGGCACGCGTGTAAAAAAATGCGTAAGCTTCATATTTATTCTGGCTGTAAAAAGCCATAAATAATTCTGTTAAGTAAGCACAACCTACAATTGAACCCGTTAACACAATTACTTTATTCATTGCTTCAATATGGCCAACTGTAATATAATCTTCAAGCATAAAAACCTTGCGCAGAATTATCATTAATGTTTGCACCATAGCAAAGCCGGAAAAGATAGCGCCGGCAACAAAATAAGGAGGAAAAATAGTTGTATGCCAACCGGGAATTACAGAAGTTGCAAAATCGAAAGATACAATTGTATGAACGGATAAAACCAGTGGTGTTGCCAACCCGGCTAACACTAATGATAAAGATTCGTGACGTTGCCAGTGTTTTGTAGAACCGCTCCATCCAAAAGCTACGATGCCATATAATAATTTACGGAGTTTTGTTTTGGCGCGGTCACGCAGCGTTGCAAAATCAGGTAATAAACCGCTATACCAAAATATAAGCGATATGGTAAAATATGTGGAAACTGCAAAAACATCCCACATTAAAGGTGAATTAAAATTTGGCCAAACCGGACCGCGTGTATTTGGGTATGGAAATATGAAAAAGGCAAGCCAAACACGCCCCATGTGAAAAACCGGAAACATGCCGGCGCATATTACCGCAAAAATTGTCATTGCTTCAGCGGCTCTGTTTACACCTGTTCTCCAACCCTGGCGAAACAATAATAAGATGGCAGATATTAAAGTGCCGGCATGCCCAATACCAATCCACCAAACAAAGTTGGTAATATCCCATGCCCAACCTACTGTTTTATTTAAATTCCACTGCCCAACGCCATAAGTTACTTCACGATACACACTATATGTACCAAACATCAGCAGTGCAATGGCAATAAAAAAACCTATATACCATAATTTTGTAGGTTTTGCTTCTATAGGCCGGCAAATATCTTCGCTTATTTGATGATAGTTTTTATCACCGTTTACCAGCGGTTCTCTTAATTGCGATTCATATTTTAAATCCATTAGTATGGTATTATTTTTTTTGTAACCAGCTTTTGCTGTTTGTTCAGCTTCGTTGTGTCACTCACTTGTACGTCTTGTTCAATATTTATCAAAAACATTCGCCATCCTTAATTTTCCATTTCAATTTTTTAACCTTCTTCATTTTCCATTTCGTTTGTATTGCGCACTTTAGCCAAATAATTTACATTAGGCAAAGTGTGCAATTGCTCAAGCACATAAAATGTTCTGTTAGGATTATTTATCCTGTGCTGTGCAATAGCACTGTTTTTATCATTTGCATTTCCAAAAACGATTGCATCCGCAGGGCATGCTTGTTGACATGCAGTTTTTACATCCCATTCATTATTTTCTCCACTTTTTAACGGACGACTTTCTTTCTTCGCTTTTAATTTACCTTCTTGCAAGCGTTGAACGCAGAAAGAACATTTTTCCATAACTCCTCTGGAGCGAACAGTAACATCAGGGTTTAACACCATTCTTGTTAGGTCATCATTCATTTGAAAAACCACAGGATCGAACTGACCAGTGCCTGTTTGATTCTGATTATCAGGAAAACTATCTGCGCCTGTATAATCAGCCCAGTTAAAACGGCGAACTTTATAAGGACAATTGTTTTCACAATATCTTGTACCAATACAGCGGTTATAAACCATTTGGTTTAAGCCTTCACTGCTGTGATTTGTGGCAGCAACCGGGCAAACATTTTCGCAAGGTGCATTATCGCAGTGCTGGCACATCAACGGCTGAAACACTACTTTCGGGTTATTCACATCGCCGCTATAATATCGGTCAATACGCAACCATTCCATGTCGTGAAAACGCAATACTTCGCTTTTGCCAACTACAGGTATATTGTTTTCGGCATAACAGGCAACAACACAAGCGCCACAGCCGATGCAACTATTTAAATCAACGCCCATTCCCCAATGAATACCCGGTTTGTCATAGTAAGGATAAATTGTTCCCTGTTTTTCAAAATTTGCCAAGCCACCCCAGGGTTTTAGCTCATTATCGCGTTCTTCAAGGATTTTTGCCGGTTCTTTTTTATATTCAGTCAAACTTAATTCCTTCATTACTTCTACGCGTTTTCCAAAAGGCGTATTATAACTGTTGTGCGTTTGAACAAAAGCAACTTTATAAGTGTCGTTAGTTACTTCAATAGTAACATTTGGCTGAAAATAATTTATAGTATTGCCATTTAAGGAAGCAAACTGAAAAACATTTTGGCCTACACCCGAAGCTGTTTTACCTAACTTATCGCTGCGCCCGTAGCCAACAGCAATGGCAATAGTGTTTTCATTTGTTCCAGGAATAATTAATGCCGGAAGTAGTACCGTTTTATTATTTACTGTAACTTTTACAACCTTTTTTAGTGGATGAACTTCATAAGCATCAGCCTCGCTTCCAATATTTAAATCAATATTCAACAAGGTTTTAGCCATTGCCGGAGAAACAATAACATAATTATCCCATGTTGCTCTCGAAATTGGATCAGGTAATTCCTGTAACCAGGGATTGCCCGCCCCATGCCCGGCACCGATGGATATTTTTTGATATAAAATTAATTCTGTTTTTCCACCTTTGGATGCCCCGTTGATAGTTGCAGTTGCATTAGCTGAAGCACCTGCATTATAAGTTCC
Source organism: Chitinophagaceae bacterium (assembly GCA_051004255.1). GTDB lineage: Bacteria > Bacteroidota > Bacteroidia > Chitinophagales > Chitinophagaceae > JBPCKN01. The sequence goes on from JBPCKN010000003.1 coordinate 132,040, forward strand.
GCCAATTGCAATATTTTGTGTGACTGGGTTTATTATTCCATCCTGTAAAGCTTTGTCCCATGCAGATTCGCTGCCTAATTTTCCAATCCAATATTGTTTAAAAAAGGCAAGATAATCGGTTGGTGAACCGCTCCACTTTAATAAACTATCCTGCCATTGTCGTGTTTTAAAAAGAGGATAAATTGTTGGCTGCATCAAAGAAAAATAACCTGTTTTTGGTTCTGCATCGCCCCAGCTTTCTAAATAATGATGATCCGGAATTACATATTTACAAAGTTGTGTTGTTTCATTATTTTTTGGATTGAAAGAAACCGTTACTCTAACTTTTTTCAATCCATTTATAAATTTATTATTATCGTACCAGCTATAAGCAGGATTTGCTCCGCGAATTAATAAAGCGCCGATTGTGCCCGCATTCATATCATCAACCAATTTAGCAAAATCTGCATCGATACCCTGACGGAAATTTGAAGTAGTACTCCAGTCAATCGTTTTTCCGCCCGCACCTAATGCTTCATTAATTGCATTTACAATTATCTGAACATTTACATCGTTACTTCCGCATACAACTAAAGCCGCACCTTTATTATCCGATAATTCTTTTGCGGCTTTTTGAATTCCTGCTTTCAAATTTGCATCGCTTATTCCGTTAATTTCTATGCCATTAATTGCATTTAATAAAGCAACTGCAACAGCGCCTGTTTCAGACGGACGATGCAAAAATCTTTCATCGGCGTTCGCACCGGTTACGCTAAGCACGCTTTCAAATTGAGTGTGTTTGCTCATTTGCGGATTTTTTTCATCGAGCTTTTTACCGGCAGAATATTGTTTTGTAAATTCAATCGGGCTTAACCACGTGCCTAAAAAATCAGCGCCTAAACTCACAATGGTTTTTGCATTATCGAAGCGATAAGATGGAATTGCTCTTTTACCATACGATGCTTCATTAGCAAGTAATAAACCTGTGTATGAAATTGCATCGTACATTACATGCCTGCTTCCCGGAAATTTTGCAATAAATTGATTGATTGCCTGCTGCGTTGTTGGCGAACTTATTGTGCTGGTTAAAATAACAATGGGTAATCCGCCTAAGCTCGCTAATGCAGCGCCAACAGATTTATCAATAGCATCAAGCGTTACTTCTTTGCCATCAATTGTAGGAAAACGTAGTCTTGCTGTATCATATAAATCTAAAACGGAAGCCTGCACTTTTGCAGAAGTGCCGCCTTTTGTAATCGGCGACATTTCGTTGCCTTCAATTTTTATTGGGCGGCCATCTCTCACTTTTGCTAAAACGCTTACTGCATCGCCATCCTGTACATAAGTTGTAGCATAATAATTTGCTACACCGGGAACAATATCTTCAGGTTTATTTGTGAAAGGAATAGATTTTTTTACGGGAATTTCGCAACTTGCAGCAATGGCTGCAGCAGCAGTGCTGAAGCCTAAATATTTAAGAAAATCTCTTCTTGGTGTAACAGCATCTAATAATTTACCTGCATCAAAAGGCAAATCTTCCCGAAACTCATCTTTTGCCAACTGCTGAAACGCGTCTGAATTATTCATTTCACCAAAACTTTGCCAATGCTTTTTATCGCTCATAATTATTAGAGTTAATTGTCAATTATAGCATTAAAAATATTTATTTAATATCGACAATATTCAATTGAAATTAATAATGACATTTCTGGCATTCTGTTCCACCAATATTTTCTACAGTAACGCTATCCATTTTACCGGTTTTTAAATCCTGATGAAATTTTTCATATATACTGTAAAAACCATTGTTTTTAAAATCTACCTGTGTAGTGCGATGGCAATTAATGCACCAACCCATACTTAATGGAGCAAATTGTTTTACTTCATCCATTTTTGTAATTTCTCCATGGCAGGTTTGGCAGGCAACTTTACCTACAACTACATGTTGCGAGTGATTAAAATAAACATGATCGGGCAAATTATGAATACGAGTCCATTCAATAGGTTTTGCTTTGTTTGGATCCCACGGTTTACCATATTCAAAGCCGGCATATTTATATAACTTTTGAATTTCGGCAGTACCATTTACTTCATCACCATTACCGTTATAAATTTTTTCGCCTTTATATTCATTAATTGCCATATGGCAATTCATACAAATATTTATGGAAGGAATAGTTGCCTGTTTTCCCTGGTAAGTTCCTACATGGCAATACATACAGTTTATTTGATTTGTACCTGCATGAACTTTGTGAGAATAAAAAATCGGTTGCGCCGGTTCATAATCCTGAGAACGCCCTAAACCAATTGCAGCCTGAACTGTTAGATAGCCGCTAATTAAAAATAATACTACTATTACTAATGCAATATATGTTTTGTTTCTCCAGAAAGGAATTGGTTCCATCGCCGGCATTCCTTCTTTATCATCGGCTAATTTTTTAAGGTTGCTGTTTACCTGTAATAAAGTAAGTGCTACAACTGCAAGTATTAAAGTAAGAATGCCAAAAAGTAAAGTGTTATCACTCGATCCGGCAGTTGTTGTTGCAGTTGCGCCGCTGGTTGGTGCTGCATTATTTGCCGCTGCAGCAGTTTGATCTACATAAGAAATAATTGCATCAATATCCTTATCGGATAAAGAAGGAAAAGGCGTCATCAACACATTATATTCTTTGTACAAACCCGCAGTGTAGGGATCGGTTTTCATAAACCCGGGTGGGTTATGAACCCACGCATGAATTTTATTTTTATCGCTCCATGGTCCGCGGCTTTCGACACCCGCAAGTGCAGGCCCGGTAAGCCTTTTAGTAACTGAATGGCAGGTAGCACAATTAGTTGAAAACAATGCTTTACCATCTTGCGCCGCAACAAAATTTGCAAATAACAGAAATAAAAAAAACGTAAAAGCTATAATTAAGTTAGCTGCAATAGTTTTGTAATGGATCATATTCTCAATTCAATTGTTGGAAATAAAAAATCCTGCTATTCGTGCAAAAATAGTACACGATGTTAGACAAAATATCAATGCAGCAAAATTTTTTTTAGCTGCAATAAACAAATAAAAAAACTGCGTAAAAAATTATGTGTTATAAAAATAATTGTTTATTAGTTTAAAAAAATGCAACTTTCTTTATTGCATTTTTTATCATCAAACAATTATCTTTTTATTAATTGTATAAAATTACTATGGGGATAAAAAGTTTGAAACAATAAAATCTTTTTTAAATAATTTTCTATAATTTATTGTATGCAATAAACACCAATTATTTTATTGCATATAATAAGAATACTAAAATTAGTTTGCTAAATAAACAGTACTTTTTTGCGCGTATCAAAAAGAAACAATTTAAAAATCATCATCATCTTCATCATCGAAACCGGCATCGTTAAAGAGTTCAAATTCTTTAAAATCTTCATCAATTTTTAAATCATCTTCATCACTGCCTTTTTTCCCCAGTCCGGTTTTTTTTGCATCCTTTGATTTTGGAAGATCGAATTCATCAAAATCAGGATCCCAATCAATTTCTTCTTCCGGTTTTTCCCAATCATCTTGTATTTCTTCTACATCATCATCGTCTTCATCCTCTTTATTTCCACTTGTTTTTTTTGCGGGTGATGAAGTTGTTTTTGTTGAAGATTTATCAGATGATTTTTCTTCTTCTAATTCATCATCATCCAAATCATCATCTAAATCATTTTTATTTTTAGATGATAATTTGTTTTGCTGTAGATCGTTGCGCGCAGCGGATTTTCGGTTGTTTGTTTTTTTGTATTTATCGGATTTTGTTGCCATAACGAATGAGATTATCAACGTAAAATTTAAACGAGTTTTTCAATCGGCAAAAAAAACTTTTTTTCTGAATAATTCAATAATAATTTTTATTTAAATAGTAATTATCTGATCGCGTGCCGGCCCATTAGAAACATACTTCACAGGCGCGCCAACAGATTGATTGATATGCTGAATATATGTTGACATATCTTTAGGTAACAACGCTGCATCTTTTATGCCAGTTGTTGTAATATTCCAACCTTTAAAACTTTTATACACCGGCTCTATTTTTACTTTTGTTATTTGAAAAGGAACTTCTTCAGTTATTACATTATTTATTTTATATGCTGTACATGTTTTTAATTCTTCAAATGCGTCGAGCACATCTGCTTTTGTTATTACAACTTGTGTTACGCCATTAATCATACAAGTATATTTTAATGCAACAAGATCAATCCATCCGCAGCGGCGCGGTCTGCCGGTTGTAGCGCCAAATTCGTTGCCTGTTTTTCTCAATTCATCACCGGTTGCATCTTTTAATTCCGTAGGAAAAGGGCCGCTGCCAACTCGTGTGCAATATGCTTTGGTAACACCAATTACCTGGTTAATTTTTTGCGGAGCAACACCCAAACCTGTGCAAACACCTGCAGAAATTGTATTGGAAGAAGTAACAAACGGAAAGGTGCCAAAATCAATATCAAGCATACTTCCCTGTGCGCCTTCTGCTAAAACTTTTTTTCCGTTTGAAATATGATTGTTGATAAAATATTCTCCGTTCACTACATTAAGTGAACGTAAAAATTCCAGCGCTTCAAAAAATTCTTCTTCCCATGCAGAAATATCTTCATCAAAATGAAAATTATCTAATAATTTTTGATGTTTTAATCGCAGCCTTATGTATTGTGTGGTAAAATTTTTATCGAGCAAATCGCCTACACGCAAAGCATTGCGACCCGTTTTATCCATATACGCAGGACCGATTCCTTTAAGTGTAGAACCAATTTTCGATTCGCCTTTTTGTGTTTCCGAAGCTTTATCTAATGCACGATGTGTTGGTATAATTAAGTTAGTTCGCTCGGCAATAAACAGGTTCTTTTTTACATCAATTCCAAACGCTGCAACAGTTTCGCATTCGCGTTTTAAAGTAACAGGATCGAGCACAACGCCATTGCCAATTAAATTAATTTTATTTTGATGAAAAATGCCCGAAGGTATTTGATGCAGCACAATTTTTTTTTCATTAACATATAAAGTATGCCCTGCATTTGGGCCGCCCTGAAAGCGCGCAATAATATCGTATTGCGGAGCAAAATAATCAACAATTTTTCCTTTGCCTTCATCGCCCCATTGCAAACCAAGAATTACATCAACCATTATTTTTATTTAGGATGAAATACAAAAATAGTTAGTGCATTGGTATAAAAAGAAATGATTTTTAATTGTGGGATTATGTTGATTTTTTTTATTGATTTTATCAGGGAAGGTTAGATATTACGTTCAATTAAGCCATTCATAATTCTTAATTCTTAATTCATAATTATTTCACTTCTTCCGCATCAAATCTGTCAACAGTAACAATGCCATTTAGTAATTTTAATCGTTCAACCAATTCATCAAGCTCTTCTTTATCGTGCACAAATATTTTTATGGTTCCTTCAAACAAACCTTCGCCGCTTTCAATTGTAAGTGCAGCAATATTTATTTTTAAGTCGCCGCTGATGATGTTGGTAATTTTATTTATTACGCCAACATCATCCATACCAATAATCTTTAATCCGGTAAGAAAAGAAATTTCTTTATTTTTTGCCCATTTTGTTTTTACAATTCTGTGTGCGTAATTAGCCATCATTTGAGCAGCATTCGGGCAATTGGTGCGATGAATAATTAAGCCTTTACTTGTACTTACAAAACCAAACACAGCATCGCCAGGAATTGGGTTGCAGCATTTTGCTAAACTATATTTTATTTTATCACTGCTTTCGCCAAAAATTATTAATTCTGAATCTTTTTTTGCAACTTGTTTTTGTTCTGTTTCGGGCTTAAATTCAACAATCGTTTTTACCGGTTTCGGTGCTTCTAATTTATCTCCGTGAACGTGAAATTCTTTTAGTTCGCGCAAGTCAATTTTTTTTACAGCAATGTCATAAAACAAATCGAGCTGCGAAATTTCCTTGTAATAATTTACTATTTCATCAATATTATTTTGATTGAAAGCAGCGCCCATACCTTCTATTTTGCGCTGTGCGATATATTTTCCTTCGTCAGCAATTTTTCTTTTTTCTTCTTTTAATGCATCTTTTATTTTGCTTTTTGCTTTTGCAGTAACAACAAATTCAAGCCAATCTGCAGATGGTTTTTGTTTATTGCTTGTAATGATTTCTATTTGATCGCCACTGCGTAATTTATGACTTATAGGAACTAATTTATGATTCACTTTTGCGCCAATACATTTGCTGCCAACCGCAGAGTGAATTGAGAATGCAAAATCTAAAGCAGTGGAACCGATGGGCAACATTTTTACATCGCCTTTCGGTGTATATACATATATTTCTTCGGCAAGAAAGCTGGTTTTAAAATCCTGCAAAAAATCTATTCCGTCAGTATCCTGGCTGCTGATAACTTCGCGAATTTGTCCGAACCATTTATCAAAACGGTCTTCATCGTTGCCGGTTCCTTCTTTATATTTATAATGTGCGGCTAATCCTTTTTCTGCAATTTCATTCATGCGCTTTGTGCGAATTTGCACTTCAACCCATTTGCCTTGCGGGCCCATAACCGTTGTGTGCAAAGCTTCGTAGCCATTATTTTTCGGGTTGCTCAGCCAATCACGCAAACGCTCAGGCGATGGCGTGTATTCATCTGTAATCATCGAATAAACTTTCCAGCAATCTTCTTTCTCTTTTTCAGGAGGTGAATTTAAAATAACACGAATCGCAAACAGATCGTACACTTCTTCAAAACCAACACCTTTCTTTTTTATTTTATTCCAGATGGAATGTATGCTTTTCGGGCGACCGTAAATTTCAAAATCGAAACCTGCCTTAATTAATTTTTCCTTTATTGGTTTGATGAATTCATTGATGTAGCGTGTGCGCTCTCTTTTTGTTTCGGCAAGTTTGCGTGCGATGGCTTTGTATTCTTCAGGCTCGAGATATTTCATTGAAAGATCTTCAAGCTCTGTTTTAATATTATATAAACCCATTCGATGAGCGAGCGGCGCATACACATACACAGTTTCACTCGCAATTTTCAATTGTTTTTCGCGCTTCATATAATCGAGCGTGCGCATGTTGTGCAAACGATCGGCAAGCTTTATAAGAATAACACGCGGATCATCCGTAAGTGTAAGCAAAATCTTTTTAAAATTTTCTGCCTGTTGGCTTGTGTTGGCATCAATAACATTAGAGATTTTTGTAAGCCCGTCAACAATGCGTGCAATCTCGCTGCCAAATTCTCTTTGCACATCTTCTAAAGTAAGATCGGTATCTTCCACCGTATCGTGCAACAAAGAACAAATTGTGCTGCGCACACCCAAACCAATTTCATCAACACAAATCATTGCAACAGCTAATGGATGTAAAATATATGGTTCGCCGCTTTTGCGGCGCGTGGTTTTATGCGCTTCTGCAGCCATTTCAAATGCAGTGCGCACGAGTTCCTTATCGCCTCTTTTTAATTTAGAACGTAACATGCGCAGCAATGCCCGGTAATTACGCAAAATTTCTTTACGTTCTTCTTCTTCCGTAAGTGCATATTTCGGCAGCGGTGCTTCTATAACAGCTACTTGCTCTTGCTCCATAATTACGAATTTACGAAAATGAACTGATAATTTTATCTTGCATTTATTGCATTTAAAAAAGAATTATAAAATTTATGATTATTGTTAACCTTGGTGCGCGTTGCTTTGCTGATGATCCCAGAACAAGTTGGGATAGTCAGGCACGCTTTAGTTAAATAAAGAACAAAACGTACAAGCGAGCGTGGCAACGAAGATGCCATGAAATACAAAAGCCGGTATAAAAATTAAATTATATAAACAAATAGCAAGTGATTTTTTTAAACCGATTTACAATTAAACAAGTATATTTTTTATTAGTTTTTTGTTGTGCCTTTTGTTTGCCCTGTAAATTAACTGCACAAAAAACCGATTCAATTCTTATCCATACGTTACTCCAAAACATCGCTGCGTTGCAGGTAAAAACCGATGGTGAATTTTATGCCGGAATGTTTCCATCGTTTCGCGAATGTGGCGGCGCGCCGCATAATTATCAGCCTGATAATACTATTTTTTATACAGCTATTTCAGTGTTTGCATTAAAAAATATATTGCCTTATTTGAATGATGCTGATAAAAAAATTGCAGAACAGATAATTGCAAATGCACAAAAAATATTTCCTTATTATCAAAATAAAAACGGATTTCCTTATTATAATTTCTGGCCGATAAACAGTGAAATAATGCCGCACTCTTTTTATTTTAAATATTTAAAATCTGTTTTTGGCGAAGGTGAAGATGCAGATGATGCAGTGATGAGTTTAATGGCATTAAATGCAAGCGACAGTATTTGTAAAATATTAAAAGAAAGAATGATTGAAGTGAGCAATTTAAGTAAGAAAAAAATTATTTCAACATATAAAAAATATAGAAACATTCCGGCTTACAGTACTTATTTAGGTTTGCGTATGACACCCGATTTTGACTTTGGCGTGCACTGTAATATTATCTATTTTATGCTGGATAAAAAACTGCCATTAATAAGACAAGACAGTGCTACAATTCATCTTCTTGCCCAAATGATAAAGAGCCATGAATACATAAAAGCACCAATTTATATTTCGCCATATTATGTAAAACGCTCGGTTTTATTATATCATATTGCGCGGTTAATGGGCAAGTTTAATATCGCCGAATTAGAACCTTATAAACCGCAATTAATTGCAGATATAAAAAAAGAAATAAGTGAGAGCAACGGAATAATGGATAAAATTATTTTAAGTACTTCTTTATTGCGGCTTGGCGCAAATGCAGCGCGTATCAACGTTTCAGACATTCCGGAATTTGAAAAAAGCAATCAGAATAAATTTATATTTTTTCAGGCGAGAGCTGCATTTTCTTATCCAACGCCGTTCAAACAAATTTTTCTGCACTGGAGTTATATCTGTTATTATTTTTATTGTCCGGCTTATTATAAAATTTTGTGGCTGGAATATTTGGTGGAAAGGAATAAAAAATAATTTGGAAATTTGGAGATGTGAAGATGTGATGATTTGGAGATTTGGAAATTTGGAGATGTGATGATTGGAAACGATTATTAAAGATTTGATTTGGATGAGCCGATTATTTTGGATAACACTCTCATAATTGAAGTACAATCTTGCATTAAATAATCGCAAGTTGGAAATCCTTCTGATCGGCTGCAGAGCAATAGCCAATATTCAGTTTCATCAGCTTCTTTTACAGCAATTTTCATCTTATGAATAAAATCAATTTTGCTTTCTGCATTTTGAGATTCCCTTACATTCGCTCCAATACTTGTTCCTGATTTTAATAATTGGTTTGCTATAACGAATCGTTTTTGTTTTTCTAATAACTCTACATATTTAATAATTTTTAACGCAAACTCAAAGCTTAATTCAACAATTAAATTTTTTTCTTTATTTCCTTGCATAAAAATGTATTTAAAGATTAGTGAATTTAAAAATTTGAAATCAAAAAACAAATGACAAAATAAAAAACCAATCTCCAAATTAAACTCATTTTCAAATCTCCAAATCATCACATCTCCAAATCTTCCTGCATCAAATAAGCTTTAATAAACCCATCCAACTCACCATCCATCACTGGTTGCACGTTTCCAACTTCATAATCTGTTCTGTGGTCTTTTATCATTTTATAAGGGTGAAAAACATAACTTCTTATCTGACTTCCCCATTCAATTTTTTTCTTGTTTGCATTGGTTGCATTTGCTGCTTCCTGACGTTTTCTTAATTCTTCTTCATATAATCTGCTCTTCAGCATTTTCATAGCCAGCTCACGATTTTCACCTTGCGTTCTTGCCTGCTGACATTCAACAATAATTCCACTCGGAATATGTTTTAATCGTACTGCAGTTTCAACTTTATTTACATTTTGTCCGCCGCTGCCGCCGCTTCTGTAAAAATCCCATTCAACATCCGCAGGGTTTACATTTATTTCAATGCTGTCATCAATCAGCGGATAAACGAAAACGCTTGCAAAGCTTGTATGCCTTCTTGCATTACTATCAAATGGCGAAATGCGCACCAAACGATGAACGCCGCTTTCTGCTTTTAAAAAACCGTAAGCAAAAGAACCATCAAATTGCAATGTGGCTGTTTTAATTCCGGCACCATCACCTTCCTGAAAATCAAGCTCAGTTACTTTCCATCCTTGTTTATCGCCGTACATGCGATACATGCGCAGCAGCATTTCTGCCCAATCCTGGCTTTCTGTTCCGCCCGCACCCGAATTAATTTGCAGCACAGCAGGCAATTCATCTTCCGGCTTATTTAAAGTGCTTTTAAATTCTGCATCTTCCATTTCCTGCAACGCTTTTTCGTATGCTTGTTTGGTTTCTTCTTCCGTTGCATCGCCGCTTTTCCAGAAATCAAATAACACAGCAAAATCTTCCACAGCCGTTTCCACCTGTTTATATAATTTTAGCCAATATTCGTTTAATTTAATTTCTTTCATTATCGCCGTAGCGCGCTGATTATCGTTCCAAAAACCCGGCGAAACTGAGCGCTGGCGGTCTTCTTCTACTTTTTGTGTGCGGTTCTCAACGTCAAAGAAACCTCCTTATCCCTTGCATGCGGGATCGCAGATCCTGTAATTTTTCCTGTGTCATAAGTGCGCGAAATTAATTTGAAAATTTGATAATTAAATGAAGTAAATTATTTTGAACCCAACTGCAGAACTGCTATTAAACATCCTTGCGTCGCACTCTTGTAGTGCATCGCTTTGAGCGGCAAAAAAACAGTTCATAATTGTAAAACATCTTTCATAGTAAAAACGCCTTTTTTATTTTTGATAAATTCCGCTGCCAGTAAAGCGCCTGCAGCAAAGCCTTTGCGATTATGCGCTGTATGAATAATTTCAATTTCATCAAATTCAGAATTATAATTTATTTTATGGATGCCGGGAATTTCATTCATTCTTTTGCTAATAATTTCTAATTCATTTTTGTTATCACTCGCACAATTAACCCATGTTTTTTTTGTTTTGATATTCTGTAAAATTTGTTCTGCCAAACTGATAGCTGTGCCGCTCGGCGCATCCTTTTTTTGCGTGTGATGAATTTCTTCAATTGTAACAATATATTCTTCATGGGAACTCATCAGTTTCGAGAGAAATTTATTCAGTTCAAAAAATAAATTTACTCCTATGCTGAAATTGCTTGCATATAAAAAAGTTCTGTTTTTTTGTTTACAATAATTTTCAATTTCATTATAATTTTTCAGCCAGCCGGTTGAGCCGGAAACTGTTGGTATGCCTGCATTTAAGCATTTCTTTATATTTTCAACAGCATTTTGTGGATTGGTAAATTCGATTGCAACATTTGCTCGCTGTAAATTTTCTGTGGTTAATTCATCTGTGTTTTGAGATGAAATTTTCAGCACAATTTCATAACCTTTTTCTAAAGCAATTTCTTCAATCGCTTTTCCCATTTTGCCATAGCCGATTAACGCAATTCTCATTTATGATTTTTGATGATTAAAATAATTGAATGAATTTTTTTTATTTTAATTGAATAACGAAAATAATTTTATTAATGAATTCTAATTGCTGCATAAAATTGTGCAGCACAAGAGTGCGACGCAAGAAAAGATGCACAATGATTTATTGCCGGTAACAAAATAAAATTACTAATTATTAAACGATAAATTTTTACGCGAAGGTGTTTTGAAATTAAACACCAAACCCACATTCGGCGTTTTTGTTTGCGTATTAAAACCGGGAGAAATATTGATGCTTAAATTGTTGCTTACATCAAACTCTTTTAAGTGCCCAAACACAGTGGCATCAACAACATTCAAGCCCCAGGCAATAAAAAAATAGAGCACAGAATAATCTCGGTCTTTGCGAAATTGATTGCGGTAATATTGCAAATTAGACAATACATTAACGGAATCACTAAGCAAGGGTTGTAATTTATAATAAATCGTACCATATTTGTCGGTCTCTTTATTTATTACAATGTTAAAAGCTGTATTTGTTCGGTGATACCATGTGTTGTTGTAAATAAAAAATCCGGCAGTTACGCCAAGCGCTCCGTAAACAATGGGAATTTTCCAATACTCGTGATTATAAGCTTGGCCCCAGCCGGGCAAAATTGCAGAGCGAATTGTTGCTTTTTGCGGATCGTGCTTTGGTTTTGCAATAACACTATCTTTTTTTGAAATGCTTACCGGTGTTGAATCTTTGAGCCTTACGTTGCTGCTATCGAATAAAGATTTTGTGGGAATTTTTTGTTTGGTTGTATCCTGCGCAAAAATATTATTTGCAATAAAACAAAGAAAAAAAATTATGATTAATTGTATGAATCGCATGAGAAAATTAACTGACCTGCACATTCATTTTTTCTAAAATATTATTTAATTCTTCCTGAGAATAATATTCAATTGTAATGTTGCCGGAACCATTTTTATTGTGCGCCAGTTTTATTTTTGTTCCGAAATGCGATGCTAAATTATCTTCAATTCTTTTGAAAGTTAGCGGCAGATTGGGTTTTACAGCAGATTTAACATCCGTTCTTTCAGTTTTGTATAAATTTCGCACTAATTCTTCTGTTTGTCGCACACTTAGATCTCTATTTTTTATTTCATTAAAAACAAAAAGTTGTTTATCAATTGTATCAATATTTATCAGCGCTCTTGCATGACCCATACTTATATTTCCGCTGCGTACTGCGAGCTGAATATCCGGCGGCAATTTTAATAAACGAATATAATTTGTAACAGTACTTCTCTCTTTGCCCATGCGCTCTGCAACCTGCTCCTGCGTGTAGTTTAGCTCATCCATCATGCGTTTTAAACTGATGCCGATTTCGATTGCATTCAAATCTTCGCGCTGCAAATTTTCGAGCAATGCAAGTTCTAATAATTCATGATCATTTGCATTGCGAACATAAACAGGCACATCATTTAAACCTGCAATTTTTGCTGCACGAAAACGGCGCTCGCCTGCAATTAACTGATACTTTCCATTAGCAAGTTTTGAAACAGTTAATGGCTGAATAATATCATAAGATTTTATTGAACTTGCTAATTCATGCAAACCTTGTTCATCAAAATTTTTTCTTGGATTTTTTGGATTGATAAGAATTTGTTCAACCGGAACTCTTGTTGTATTTGTTACCTGTTCAACAACTGAAGTTTTTAAATTGCCTGAAGTTGTTTTTAAATCTGCATCAATATTTTGAAGCAGTGAACGAATGCCCTTTCCTATCGCGTCTTTATTTTGTTTTGGTGTGGTCATGTTTGTTGTTTAAAAGTTCCAGAGTTCCGATGTTCAAGAGTTTAAAATGAAACGTTTGAACTTTTGAACAATTGAACTTATTCTAAGATTCTTTCTTGCTTCTTCATCTTCGTCATCTCATTTTTTTGCAGCACTTCTTTGGCAAGATTCAAATAATTTATTGAGCCTTTACTGTCTGCATCGTAGAGCACCACTGGTTTTCCGAAGCTTGGTGCTTCGCTTAATCTTGTATTACGGTGAATGATTGTTGCGAAAACCATTTCATCAAAATGCCTGCGCACTTCGCTTACCACCTGATTGCATAAACGCAAACGACCATCATACATCGTCATTAAAATCCCTTCAATTTGCAAGTCAGGATTCAACCTGTTTTGAACAATTTTTATTGTGTTTAATAATTTGCCCAAACCTTCCAGCGCAAAAAATTCGCATTGCACAGGAACAACAACGCTGTCTGCAGCAGTTAACGCATTCACGGTAATTAAACCAAGTGAAGGCGAGCAATCAATCACAATAAAATCATACTCATGTTGTATCGGGTCTAAAATATTTTTGATTACATTTTCGCGATTGGGATAATTAATCATTTCAATTTCTGCACCAACCAAATCAATATGCGATGGAATTAAATCGAGGTGCGGAATTTCCGTTTTTAAAATCACTTCTTTTGCCGGCACATTATTTACCATGCAATCGTATAAACTATTGGTAACATTGTGCAGGTCGAAACCAACGCCGGTCGTGCTGTTTGCCTGCGGGTCAGCATCCACCAATAACGTCTTAAACTCAAGCACAGCAAGGCTTGCAGCTAAATTAATTGCTGTGGTTGTTTTGCCCACGCCACCTTTCTGATTTGCAACTCCAATTATTCTTGCCATTTTATTTTTTAATATTTTTTTGTATCCGGCTTTATTACTTTATTCATCTTCGTTGCGTCGCACTCTTGTACATCCTGTTCTTTATTCATCAAATAGATATTCTGATTTTTTGTTTGCACGTTTGCTAATATTAAACATCAATCGTTTCGCCAACTGCGGGTAATAATAAAGTTTTTTCTGCAGCTTCAAAATCGGCTTTTGCTTTGTGTGTATCAATTTTTATTGCTTCAAAAGTATTGTAATGAATGCCAACTATTTTATCAACATTTACAAAATCGGCGGCGCGGATTGCATCGGCAACATCCATTGTATAATTACCACCAATGGGCATTACAGCAAAATCCAATTTCGTCCACAACGGAATTAATTGCATATCTATTGTTAATGCAGTATCGCCGCTGTAATAAAAATTTCCCTCATCGGTTTCAAACACAAAACCCAACGGATTTCCGCCATAAGTTCCATCGCTGAAAGAAGATGAATGAATTGCATTCACACCTCTAACATTTCCAAAATCAAACTTTATTCTTCCACCCTGGTTCATAGGATGTATATTTTTTATTCCTTGTTTTTGCATCCAGCCGGCAACTTCTGCCGCGCCCACGCAGAGCGCATTTGTGCGTTTTGCGATGGTTATTAAATCGCCGGTATGATCTCCATGACCATGAGAAATAAAAATATAATCTGCATGAATATTGTTTACATCAATATTTTTTGCCGCCGGATTATTTGTAATAAACGGATCAAACAAAATCTGCTTATCATTCACAGTTACAACAAAAGTTGCCTGACCATAAAATGTAAGTTTCATAAGAAATTTATTGATAACAAAAAGCGCAAAAATAATTTCTCAACTTCATTTTTGACGAACAATATTAGTTTTTTACAAGTAATTATTAACAGTTATTTTATCAACATTTGCAGCATTAAAAATTTAATTTAAAAATTCTTCTTCTACTTTGTAAAAAAATTTATTATGCGTAATTGGAGTGGCTGGTGGATTATTATTATAATAATTTTGTTAGTAGATTTTTATGTTTTTACTGTTGTTCGCTCAGTTACACAAAACAGCAGCGAAAAAGTTAAGTTAATTACAAATGCAGGCTACTGCACGGTTTCAGCGCTTACAATTCTTTTTATATTATCATTTCCGTATTTGCAATTTTTTACAAATCATCCAATTCTCCGCAATTATTTATTTGCCATTGTAATTGCATTATTTTTTGCCAAGTTAATTGCGGCAATATTTTTTTTGCTGGATGATATTCGGCGCGGCGCCGTTTGGCTGATGGGGAAAATTTTTCCTAACACCGGCGTTGATTTTGTGCAGGAGAGTGGAAAAATTTCACGTTCTGCTTTTTTAAGCTGGACAGGAATTGCATTAGGCAGCACATTATTTGGCTCACTGATTTACGGTTTCTCAAACAAATACAATTACCAGGTGCGCAAAATAAAATTAAGTTTTGATAATTTGCCTGAAGCATTTAAAGGTTTAAAAATTTTGCAGATAAGCGATATTCACAGCGGAAGTTTTCAAAATAAAGAAGCGGTGAATCGCGGTGTGGATATGGCTTTGAAAGAAAATGCTGATATAGTTTTATTTACCGGCGATTTGGTAAATGATCGTGCAGATGAAATGCAGAATTATATGGATGTTTTTAATCGTATTAAAGCGCCGATGGGCGTTTACAGCACATTGGGAAATCATGATTATGGAGATTATACAACCTGGCCAAGCGCCGCTGCGAAAAAAGAAAATTTAGAGAGATTAAAAAAGGTTCATGCAGAACTTGGCTGGCGATTATTGATGGATGAACATGTAATTCTCGAAAAAAATAATCAGCAAATTGCATTGCTTGGAATACAGAACTGGAGCGCTTTTGCGCGTTTTCCAAAATATGGCAGAATGGATTTGGCTTATCCCGGCACGGAAAAATATCCATTTAAAATTTTAATGAGCCACGACCCCAGTCATTGGGATGCGGAAGTGCGACCGAAATATTCTGACATTGATTTAGCGCTTGCCGGTCATACACATGGTATGCAATTCGGTGTAGAAATTCCTGGTTTTAAATGGAGCCCTGTGCAATGGTTTTATAAAGAATGGGCCGGTTTATACGAAGTTGGAAAACAAAAATTATATGTAAATCGCGGTTATGGTTTTATCGGTTATCCGGGAAGAGTTGGAATTATGCCGGAGATAACTGTAATTGAATTAGCATGAAATTTTGTTATTTTTATTATTTGCAGGTTGTTTTAATTAATAAAAACATGTTACAATAAACACATCTTTTTTTCAATTCAACGCCTGGGAAATGAAAAGAGTTTTTGAATTTCTTAATGCAGCTTTTTAATTGAAATAATAAGTCTTTGGTTTGTATTATTTCAAAAAATAATTTTTCAGAAAAAATTTTGTGATGTAAATTGTGTAATATGTACACATCTTTATTCGCTATTTAAAAGTAAGATGGAATGAAAGAACCGGAGTTGCTGTTTATTAAGGGTTACTGCATAAAATAATTCTTCAAATCAATTCTCTATTTTTCACATCTAATTTTGCCTGTTTATGAAAAACAAACGGTTGCAGTGGAAATTGCTTCTTCCATTATTTTTATTTGCAAGTGTTTTTAGTTATGCGCAAAATAATATATCGGGAAGAATAACGGATACGAGCGGGCACCCTTTGCAAGGCGTATCGGTTATAATAAAAGGTACTAGCAGGTAATTACATTTTCAATTAAGAAAAACTAAAACAAGTTTATAAAATAACTTCAAAATAAAGGAGTGGAATATTTTAAACCACTCTTTTTTTATTCGCTTTTTAAAATCTTGTCTAATAACTTTAATTTATTAGAGCAGCCGTGCTGCATGTAAAAAAGATGTTGTTAACTTAAAAATAATATTAACTGATATTTCAAGAAAAATTCTTTATCAAAAAAATATAAACAGCGCTTTTGCGGGTGAGCAAAAAAATAAATTAGGAACATATTAAAAGATGATTTTAAAATAAAAGCGATTTTATGGGGCTTGTTTTTAAATTATCATAATTATATAATATATATTTATGCTTCAAAATTATAAACCAAAACTTTAAAAATGAAACCACATCTACCAAAACTAAACAGCTTCCAAATTCTAACACCTTTATTTTCTTCATGTAATTTGAAAAAGATTTCAAGGCATTTTTCGCTCTTATTAATCATGTTTTTTATTTTTTTTAGTGTGCAAACTTACGGACAAGGCACCTGGGCTTCTGTTACTAGGCCAGCACCGGATATGAACGGAGGTGTAATGCTTCTTCTTTCTGATGGCACTGTAATTGCAAAAACTTTTGCCGGCGGCACCGACGGTATCGGAAATACCTGGGATAAACTTACGTCCGATATTCATGGCAGTTATGTGAATGGTACCTGGTCGAAGATTGCAAAAATGCACAACACACGTCTTTATTTTTCATCGCAGGTTTTGCAGGATGGACGGGTGTATGTTGCGGGAGGCGAATATGGTACCGGAGGTTCGCTCGGCGAAACCTACGATCCGCTCACAAATAAATGGATAAATGCGCCTGCACCAGGACAAACAATCAGCGATGCAAACTCCGAAATTTTACCCGATGGCACAGTGCTCCAGGCGCTTGTAACAGGAAATTTAAGAGTTACAGATATTTTTGATCCGGTAACAAATACCTACACCACCGGGCCCACTGCGCATGGTATTCACAATGAATCTGCCTGGGTAAAATTAAAGGATAACAGCATTTTATTTGTTGATAGACAAAGCAAAAATTCTGAAAGATACATTCCTTCATTAAATCAATGGGTGGTTGATGCAAATGTGCCTGTTACATTGTATGATCCTTATGGTCTCGAAACAGGTGCAGCATTTTTATTACCCGATAAACGTGCTTTTTTTCTTGGCTCTACCGGGCATACCGCTTTGTATACTCCATCCGGCAATCAAAATCCGGGAAGTTGGGCTGCAGGGCCTGATATTCCGAATAATCAGGGAACACCAGATGCAGCGGGAGCAATGATGATAAATGGGAAAATTTTATGTGCAGTTTCACCTGTTCCCACTTCAGGCAATCATTTTCCTACACCAACTTCTTACTACGAATTTAATTATCGTACAAATTCTTTTACACGTGTTAATGCTCCCGGCGGCGGCCTTACTACTAACGTGTCGTCTTACGTAACTAATATGCTCGATTTGCCCGATGGCACTGTGCTTTTTTCCTTACAAAATTCAACTCAATATTATGTTTATTCTCCTGATGGAAACCCACTTACTGCAGGCAAACCCAGAATCAGCAATATCACATCTGATGGAAATAGTTCTTTCACTATTACCGGTACAAGGTTTAATGGCATTTCAGAAGGTGCGGCGTATGGTGACGATTGGCAGATGGCAACCAACTATCCAATTGTGCGCCTGAGCTCTGGTAATAATGTATATTATGCTCGCACATTTAATTGGAACAGAACCGGAGTTATGACAGGAAATTTACCTGATACCACACAATTCACAGTACCTTCATCACTTGCTTCAGGTACTTATTCGCTTGTAGTTGTTGCTAATGGTATTAGTTCAAATCCTGTTTCATTCACATATTCACCAATGGCTATTGCAAATGGCTACAGCCAAACTCCAAAAGGCAATATATTAACTTCATCAGAAAAATCAGAAATAAATAGTTTGCCTACTGAAATAAAAATGTATCCCAATCCTGCCAAAACAAAAACAACTATTTATTTTACATTAGCAAAAACATCGCATGTATTTGTAAGTATATTAAATATAAGTGGTAAAGAAATGGAAAGAGTAATAGATAATAATTTGCAACAAGGTGAACAATCTTTGCAACTTAATACCGGTAATTTATTAGCAGGAGTTTATTTTGTAAAGATAATTACAGAGAACAAAGCAGAAATTATGAAGTTGATTGTTCAATAAAACAATAAAAAATTGGTTCCACATTACAGAAAATTATATAATCATCGCTGGCAGTAAGTTAGTGATGATTTTTTTTATCACCCAAACAAAATATTAATACGTTTTTTTAATTACTGCATTTAAAATGTTAGCATTAATTTGAAATTCATATTTTGAAACTTATACAATAAACCATAATAAAATAAGCTTTATATTTAAAGTAAGCTAAAGCTTAAATCAATTTATAAATAAAAAAGCAACCAAAGTTTGGTTGCTTTTTTATTAAAATTATTTGTTAGTTAATTAATGATGAGTTGAATCTTTTTGTTGTTGCTGGCGTTGCATTTCCTGCTGCAATTGCTGCATTTGTTGGGGTGTTAAATTACCGTAAGGATTTTGTTGCGGAGATTGTTTAGGTGCAACTGTTACATCTTTTACTTCAATATCAAAAATTAAATTAGAATACGGAGGCATTTCCGGGCCTCGGCCTTGCGGCCCATAAGCCATCATTGCGGGAATGTAGATGGTGCCTTTACCACCTTTACCAAAATATTTTAGTCCTTCTTCCCATCCCGGCAAACTTTGGTGTTGCCCAATTACTAATTGTATAGGTGCGGTATGACCTTTTGAAGTATCCATATTTGTATCAAATACTTTATTTGTATTTTCAAAATATCCTTTGTACATAATAGAAACTTGTTTGCCGGAATCTACTTTATTTGTAAGATCGCCTGCATTTTGAACAACAATAAAAACACCATTCGGGCTGCGTTCTGCCTTAATTCCTTTTTTTGATAAATAATTTTCAAGGTCTGTTGTTTCGCGAGTTTTTTCTGCATCCGATTCCTTCTGATAATCAGCCATAATTTCCTGTTCACTATTGAAAGCTTTTAAAATTTTCATTTTACCATGTATCATATCACCTGCAGCAAAATCTTTAGTGTAATTAGGAATAGCGCCGGATTTTTTTAATGTATCAACACTTAAAACAAATTCAACTTCATCACCCACACTGCATTTGGGCAGCAATTCTACAAATGAATATTTATATTTTGCGCCGGTATCTACGGGTGCATAACTTGGTATCCTTCCATTTGTAGTGTTCAACACAGAATCTTTGTTGTTTTTATGAATAGTGTATTGTACATCAATTTTTACAAACTGACCCACATTTAATTTTGCCCCGCCAGGTTTACCCGGAGTAATTTTATATAAAATTCCCGACGGAGTTTTTTCGTAATTTGCATTGCAGGAAGCAATTATAATAATTGTTGCTGCTGCCATTATTAATTTTTTCATGTTACTGTAATTGTTGTTCGTATGTTTTTAAAACTTGTTTAAATTTTTGTACTGTTATTTCAAGGCTGTCGTTGGTTCTGCCACCAGCGGCATTTTTATGGCCGCCACCTTCAAAATGTAATCTTGCAAATTTATTTACATCAAAATTACCTTTGCTTCTAAAGCTCCATTTACGTTCTTCATCTCTGTCAATTACCAAAGCGCCAAATTTAATTCCTTCAATTGAAAGTAAATAATTTACGAGACCTTCTGTATCGCCGGTTTTTATGTGAAATTTTTGTATATCTTTTTTTTGAACAGCCATCAGCGCTGTATTGCATTCATATAAAACATCCAGGCGATGCAATAAAGCAAAGCCGATAAAACGTAATCGGTCTTCTAAAAAATTATCGAATAAATGTTCATGCACCAATGTATGATCGAATCCTGTTTCTTTTAAATGTGCAACCATGTAATGCACGGCTGCACTGGTTATTGAAAAACGAAAAGAGCCGGTATCAGTCATAACACCTGTGTAAAGGCAGGTTGCAATATCGGCATTAATTTTATTTGCATAACCGGCTTCTACAATAAAATCGTACACCATTTCGCAAGTGGAACTTTTTTCAATATTACTTATTCCAAAATTAAATGCATTTTTTTGGGGTTGTTCGTGATGATCTATCAATACTTTTATACAATTTGCTTTTGTAATATAAGGCTCCATTTGTTTGGTGCGATGCAAAATATTAAAATCCAAACAAAAAATAATATTCGCTTCGCTGATGAGCTGAATGCCTTGCTGCGGCTGCTTTTCAAAGTCGAGCACGGATGAACAGGCGGGCAACCATTTTAAAAAATCAGCCCAATTCGTTGGCGAAATTACGGTAACCTGGTGACCAAGCTGCTGCAAAAAAAGATACAATCCTAAAGATGCGCCCATAGCATCGCCATCCGGTTTTTGATGCATTGTAATCACTATTTTTTGAGGATGTGATAACTGAGAATAAAATTGATTGATAGGCTGCATATAAACGGCGGCAAAATTGCGGCTTTCGGCTGATACATTCAAATCTAATTTTATAACGAGGAGTTATAAATTATGATTTATGAATGATGATTGCTGATTTATGAATAATGATTAAATATGCCGAATAGAATTGTTGCAGTACAAGAGTGCGACGCAACAAAAGATGCCATAGAGATTTACAGCTCGTAACAAAAAAATTTTTATTATTAAATTGTGCCTTCATCAATTTTATTCAGACATGAAATTGCGGTTTATAATTTTGGCAGGTTTTCTGTTTTTTATTCATTTTGTTTCTGCACAATCATTCTATAAAAAAACATTTCAATCAAATAATTGGGTTGATAGTGTTTTTAAAACGCTTTCGCCGCAGCAAAAAATTGCTCAATTAATGGTGTTACGCGAATCGGGCAAAAGCCGCGACAGCACTGTATTTTACGATAAAGAAATAACAGCCGCAATAAAAAAATACAATATCGGCGCCATTTGTTTGTTTCAGGGAAATCCGGTGCAGCAGGCCAATTATATAAACTATTTTCAAAGCATTGCAAAAACGCCGATGATGATTTGCATTGACGGCGAAACCGGACTGGGAATGCGCATGACAGACAGTATAAAAAAATTTCCCGATCAGCTTACACTTGGCGCTGTGAGCGATTCTTCACTCATCTTTAAAGTTGGAAAAACGATTGGTTTGCAGTGTAAGCGCGAAGGTATTAATGTGAACTACGCGCCGGTGGTTGACATTAATAATAATCCTAATAATCCTGTAATAAATTTTCGTTCGTTTGGAGAAGATAAAAATAAAGTTGCATTATTTGGTGCGCAGATGATGAAAGGCATACAAAACGAAAATGTGATGGCTTGTGCAAAACATTTTCCCGGCCATGGCGATGTTTCGGTTGATTCGCATTTTGATTTACCTGTTATAAACAAATCAATTGCGCAATTAGATTCGCTTGAATTAATTCCTTTTAAAAAATTATTTAAAGAAGGTGTTGGAAGCGTGATGATCGCACATTTATTTATTCCTTCAATTGATGCAACTGCGCATCAGCCAACTTCTTTATCGAAAAAAAATGTAACCGGTTTGTTACGCAATAAATTGGGTTTTGAAGGAATTTCTTTTACCGATGCTTTAGAAATGCAGGGTGTTGCAAAATATTACCCACAGGGCATTGCAGCGGTTCAAAGTTTAATTGCAGGAAATGATATGCTTTGTTTGCCGGGAAATATTGACAGCAGTATTTCAGCGGTTATGAATGCTACCGAACAAAAAAAATTAAGCTGGAATGACGTTGATTTGAAAGTAAAAAAAGTGCTGCTTGCAAAATATAATCTTGGATTAAATAATGTTGATTCTGTAAACACAAATAATCTTACCAACGATTTAAATGCGGATGTAAATAAATTAAGAGCAGGGGTTGCTGAAAAAGCAATTACATTATTGCAATTAAACAATAAAAATTTATTGCCTTTAAAAAGGAATGAAAAAATTGCTTTTGTAGGAATTGGAATTGATACTGCAAATACATTTTCTTCTCTGTTAGAAAAAAGATATAAGGCAGATTGCTTTTATTTTAATTATAAACAAGACGCAACGAAGGAAAATGAGCTTCTTGCAAATCTTCAAAATAAATATGATGTTATAATTGTTGGATTGCACAGGTTTGCAAAATATCCTGCAAATAATTTCGGCATCAGCAATACAGCGATTGATCTTATCCATCAAATACAAAAAAATAAAAATACCATTAATTTGGTGTTTGGAAATCCTTATGTAATTAAGAATTTTTGTGATGCGCCAAACTTAATTGAATGTTATGAAGATGATAGTATTTTTCAAACAAAAGCTTTTGAATTATTGCAGGGAAAAATTTTAGGGCAGGGGAAATTACCTGTTACAGTTTGTAACAAATTTCATTTTGGAGATGGGATTGTAATGAATAATTTTTATCCTGTTACAAATCCTGCAAAAGTTGGGATGAATGCTGAAAAGCTTGCTGGCATTGATTCTATAGCAAACGATGCCATTGAAAAACACGCAACTCCGGGTTGTGTTGTGTTAGTTGAAAAAGATGGAAAAATTGTTTTTAATAAAGCCTATGGTTATTTAAGTTATGATAGTTTAGAGCCGGTAACGCAACAAACGGTTTACGACCTTGCTTCTGTTACAAAAGTTTCTGCAACCACAGTTTCAGTAATGAAATTATTTGAAGAAGGTAAGCTGGATATTCATAAAACTTTAGGCGATTATTTGCCTTGGATGAAAGGAACAGATAAAGCAAATCTTAATTTGGAAAACGTGTTAATGCATCAGGCCGGCCTGGTTGCTTTCATTCCTTTTTATAAAGAAACAATTGATACATTAACCGGTCAGCCAAAACCTGGTTTTTACAAATCAATCCGCGATAGTGAATACAGCATTCGTGTTGCAGAAAGTATGTACATGCGCAGCGACTGGATTGATACAATGTATAAACGAATTTTAGAAAGCAAACTTGGCGAACCAAATAAATATATTTATAGTGATAACGATTTTATTTTACTCGGAAAAATTGTAGAACAACTTACCGGAAAAACATTAGATAATTATGCAAGCGAAACTTTTTATAAGCCTTTGCAAATGCAGAGCACAACATTTAAACCAAGAGAAAATACTTCGATTAATTTGATTGCGCCTACTGAAAAAGAAAAACTTTTTCGTCTGCAAATTTTGCGTGGCGATGTGCACGATCCCGGTGCTGCAATGTTTGGCGGCGTTGCCGGTCATGCAGGGTTATTTAGCAATGCTTATGATCTTTCGCAACTATATGAAATGTTGCTTAACGGCGGCGTTTGGAATGGAAAAAGATTTTTGAAAAAAGAAACGATAAATTATTTTTCAGCCTATCACAGCAGTATCAGCCGCAGAGGTTATGGGTTTGATAAGCCGGAAAAAGATAATGCAACAAATCCGGATCCATATCCTTCAAAATATGCATCGCCATTGGCTTTCGGGCATACCGGCTTTACCGGAATCTGCGTTTGGGTTGATCCGAAATATCAATTAATCTATATTTTTTTATCGAACAGAGTTAATCCGGATGGCGGTTCAAATCTTAAATTAAGCAAACTTGGTGTGCGAAGAAATATTATGGATATTATTTATGAATCGTTTCTAAAAAAAGAATGAAATAATTTCTTTATTAAAAAAATTTATGAGTGAAATCATGGCATTTTTTCTGAAAAAAGTTCATAAAAAAATGGCATAAAATCAACATGGTATTTTAATTGTAACTCTATTAATATTGACTTTTACAAAATTAATTATCAAATAAAACTTTCAAAAAAAGGAGGCGATTATGTCATCATTAATTAAAAGAAAAAACGGCGATACTTCAATGCACAATTTTGCAATGCCGAGTTTATTTAACGATTTTTTTACCAGAGATCTTTTTAACTGGGGTTCTGATTTTTCAACTTCAGGAACAAATATTCCTGCAGTAAATATTAAAGAAAACAACGAAGCATTTGAAGTTGAAATGGCTGCTCCGGGAATGAACAAAAAAGATTTTAAAATTGAACTGGAAGGAAACAGGTTAACTATTAGTTCTGAAAAAAACGAAGAGCACGAAGAAAGAAATGAAGAGAATTATTCAAGAAAAGAATTCAGTTATCAATCCTTTTACAGAACATTTAATTTGCCGAAAGACATTGTGGATGCAGATAAAATAAAAGCAAAATACGATAATGGTTTATTGCAATTAATTATTCCGAAACGCGAAGAAGCTAAACAAAAACCGCCGCGAATGATTGAAATAGCGTAGTTTTTTTGCAAATAAAATTGTTAAACAAGCGGGCAAATATTTGCCCGCTTTTGTTTTATTAAATAACATATTCTTACTTCTTGCAAAAAAGAATAAATTCGTTTTTTTAAACTTTAATTTTATTTATGAAAAAAACATTGCGCTTTTCTTTGCTATTATTGATGATTGCTTCAGTTGTTAGCTCTTGTCATAAGTCTCCAAAACAAACTCAATATATTCCTAAAGATGCAACATTTGTAATCGGGATTAATCCTGAAAGTTTGCAAGAAAAATTGGCAGCTAATCATCTTAATTTAGATTCGCTTTTTAATTCTTTTACCGATACGAATTCCGTTTCTTCTTATTTCAGAATAAAAAATTGGAACGATATCAGAACATCCGGAATTGACTGGGAAAATAATATTTATGTATTTGTAAACTCAAGCGGCTCAATAATGAACGGGCAAACTACTTCAACAGGCGTTGTAGCTGTAATGAAGAACCAGAGCGACTTTGAGACCTTCTTAAAAAAACAATATTCAAATATTGATATAAAAAAAGCAAGCAATTACTCTTATGCAATTTTAAAAGATGGCAACGCAGCAGGATGGAACAGCGATATAATTATTTTATCGAATGCAAATTTATCAACTATGGTTCCGTATCAAACTTCACCCAATACATTTAACAATAAGGATACTGCAGCGCAAAAACAATTGGCTACTTTATTTGCACAAAAAGAAGATCAGTCAGTTGCTTCTATTTCTCAATTTAAAGATTTATCAACTCAAAAAGCTGACATGCTTTTTTGGACAAATTCTAACAGTTCGTTTGCAACAATTCCTTTTATCGGAATGACGAAAGCTGCTGATCTTTTTAAAGATTCCTATACTGCAGGTACAATAAATTTTGAAGACGGCGAAGCAAAAATGCAAACAAAATCGTATGCCGGAAAAGATCTTAAAGAAATACTTAATAAGTACAAAGGCTCAACTGTTAATATGGACATGGTTGATAAATATCCTTCGTCGGTAAATGGTTTTAGTGTTTTTTCTTTCAACCCGCAAATGCTTGGCGATATAATAAAATATATTGGATTTGATGCAACTGCCAATCAATATTTTCAGCAAATGGGTTTTACATTAGATGATGTTTTAAAAGCATTTAAAGGCGATTTTGCAATCGTGGTTTCTGATGTTGGAACGGAAGAAAAACCAAACGAATTTGCGCCCGGCGAAACGACTAAAAAGCCAACTGCTAAATTTATTTTTAACGCAGCAATTGGTGATAAAGCTTCGTATAATAAAATCGCTGCTGCACTCGCTGCGAAGGGCTGGATGGTTCAGCGAAACGGCCAATATGTGCCTGCCGAAATGGGCGGTTCTGCGATGAGTGTTGATGATAAAAATCTGATTGTTGCTTCAGACAGTATTTTATTGCAGCAATATAAATTAGCAAGCGCCGGCAAAGCAGCCATACCATCGGATGTTGCGGGCAAAGCAAAAGGAAGTGCTGTTGATTTTTATGTTGATATCTCCAGCATTTTAAAAGCATATTCTGCAAACAATTCTCCTGAAAATAATATAGTTTTAGACAAAGCAAAACAAACATTTAAAGATGTATTATTTACCGGAAGCAATTTTGATGGAAGCGCCGTAAATGGCACATTTGAACTAAGAACAATGAATGATAAAGAAAACAGTTTAGCAACTTTAGTTAAGTTTTTTTCAACTGCTGCCGCTACCTATAAAAACACAAATAAAAATTTACCCGGCATGCAAAATATGGATACAATTCCGCCGGCAAATGATTCTCTTTCTCATTAAAAATTAAAATAATTATGATTGTGTTGCAATAAATATTTGTTCAATTAATTTATGATTTATCAATTCGAAAATTTTATTCCGGTAGTGCATGAAACTTCTTTTGTGCATCCGTTAGCTGCAGTTACCGGCAATGTAATTATTGGCAAAAATGTTTACGTTGGTCCGGGCGCTGCACTGCGCGGCGATTGGGGGAAAATAATTATTGAAGATGGTTGTAATGTGCAGGAGAACTGCATTATTCACATGTTTCCGGGCGTTACGGTTACTTTAAAAGAAGGCGCGCATATTGGTCATGGCGCTGTAATTCATGGCGCTGTAATTGGAAAAAATTGTTTGGTTGGGATGAATGCGGTTATAATGGATAATGTTGAATTAGGTGATGAATGCATTGTTGGCGCATTGAGTTTTATTAAAGCGGATGAAAAATTTTTATCACGAAGTTTAATTGTTGGTAATCCTGCAAAAAAAATAAAAGAAGTAAGTGATGAAATGATGGATTGGAAAATAAAAGGAACTGAATTATATCAGCAATTACCAAAACAAATGTTTGAGAATTGGAAAGAATGCGAACCTTTACGCGAAGTTCTAAAAGATTTTAAAATACAAGAAACAGATTACAAAACATGGAACGAAACCATGAAAAAAGAATAGGTTTATTGAATAAACAAATGAATAAATATTTATAAGCAAATATTTTTATTATGTTTATTTGGTTTATAATATTGAGTGCTGTAAAGGGTTTCAGAAAAAATGGGCAGTTAATTGCAAATAAAAAAAATAATTTTTCTTAGTTAAATTGCTGCAAACCGAACAGAACGTACAAGAGCGCGATGCAACGAAGCATCATTATTTATTCTTAAGCCGGGTTCATAAAAAATATCTTCACTTTTTATTGCGCGATGGAAAAAACAAACTTCATTGATCACATAAAAATTTTTTGTCGCAGCGGTCATGGCGGCGCAGGCAGTAAACATTTTATGCGCAATAAATTAACTGCTAAAGGCGGCCCGGATGGAGGCGATGGTGGCCACGGCGGTAATATAATTTTAAAGGGCAACAAACAATTATGGACGCTTTTGCATTTGCATTATTTTAAAAATGTAATTGCAGAAAATGGTGAGAATGGCAGTAAAAATAACAGCACCGGAAAAGATGGTAAGAATATTATTATTGAAGTGCCGCTGGGAACAATTGCGCGTGATGAAGAAACCGGAAAAATTGAAGCAGAAATTTTAGAAGATAATCAACAAATTATTTTATTACCCGGCGGGCGTGGCGGATTGGGAAATACACATTTTGCAACTGCCACAAACCAGGCGCCTGAATATGCACAACCCGGCGAAGAAGGTAAAGAAGGCTGGAAGCTACTCGAGCTGAAACTATTGGCAGACGTGGGTTTGGTGGGTTTTCCTAATGCAGGAAAGTCAACTTTGCTTTCTGTTATCACGGCTGCAAAACCAAAAATTGCTGATTATGCTTTTACCACTTTAACGCCGCAATTAGGCATTGTTGCATACAGAGATAATAAATCTTTTTGCATTGCAGATTTGCCCGGTATTATTGAAGGCGCTGCCGAAGGAAAAGGTTTAGGTCATCGCTTTTTACGGCATATTGAACGCAATGCTGTTTTGTTGTTTTTAATTCCGGCAGACAGTGCAGATCAGAAAAAAGAATTTGAAATTTTAGTGAATGAATTAAAACAATATAATCCTGAAATGTTGCAGAAAGATTTTGTGATTGCCATCAGCAAAAGCGATATGCTTGATGATGAATTGAAAGTTGCGATTGCAAAAGATTTACCAAAAAATATTCCGCATGTTTTTATTTCTTCTCTCACCAATAAAGGTTTAAGCGAGCTGAAAGATTTATTATGGCAAACATTGAATAAAACGCTGTAATGCTTGCTGCATCTGCATTTTACAAACATTCGTTCGTTTGTTAACTTAATATGAATAAAGGTTACCTTTTTTGCAAAGCAGTATTAACGTGTAGTTATTACACAATAAAAATTAATTAAGATTATTGCTTATACGATTGCAGGCCGAAAGAAAAATTTTTTTTAATCATTTAAAATTTAAATTGTATGAAACAAACATTTGTAAAAATCGTAAGCAAAAAATTGATTGTTATGGCGGGCATTATGGCAACCTTTACATTTGCATCTTTTAACCAGGCAAAAGCCGGTTCCATTATAAAAGCTGATCCATCTCAACCAAGTATTCAGTACGTTGGCACAACCGACAGCGGCATTTTGTTCAACGTAAAATTTGATAATACAACAGGTTCTAAATTCGATCTCATTATTCAAAATGACGACGGCATAGTTCTTTACGAACATCAGTACAATGATAAAAATTTCAATCAAAACATTGTATTGATTAAAGAACCCGGTGATGCTAAACTCAGTTTTATTGTAAAAGGTGCAAGCACAAATTTGAAAGAATCTTTTAACATCAGCACTATTTCAAAAGTAATAGAAGATGTTACTGTAACAAAAGCAAATTAATTTTTTGCAAAGGTTCTAAACTATGAAAAAGCAAAAAGCTCTGCCAAAAAGCAGGGCTTTTTTATTTTTTTATTACATCAGGCTTATTATCTTTCCATTGCCATAAATGCAGGCAGGCATAGGTTCTGTAAGGTTTCCATTTAGCAGAAAGTTTCAGCATTTTTTCTTTTATTTCCTTTTTATTTTCCGATTTTATTTTATACAATTTCACCATTGCATTTTGAATTCCCCAATCATCCACAGCAAAAACATCTTCTCTGCCCAGCGTAAACATAAGTAACATTTCCACCGTCCACCTTCCAATCCCTTTTATTTTTGTAAGCAGTTCAATTATTTCTTCATTGCTCATCTTCAATAATTTTTTATCTGTAATTTTTTCATCAATGCAAAATTTCGCAACATTATGCACATAACTTACTTTGGCGTTGCTTAAACCAATGGCGCGCAATCTTTCAGATGGCATTGCTAAAACCTGTTCTGGGCTTGGTTCTTCGCCATTAAATAATTCCAAAAAACGATGATAAATTATTTTTGCAACTTTCGTATTTAATTGCTGGCTCATAATGCTTGCCATTAATCGCAACGCAATATTTTTTCTGCGCCTCAATGTGGGTAATGCTTCTGTTGCAATTATCGCAAACTTTTTATCTTTCTGCAAATGTGTTATGTATTCCATTCTGCCAAAATAAATAAATTGCTTTTATCAATTAAATAATGTTTTTTTAGAATCCGGCTTTTGAATAATAATGAAACGTTTGTTGCGTCGCACTCTTGTACGTAAATGAAATGATAAAAATTTAGATAAAATTCTACTTCTCCACATCGTCTGAAATATCACTTCATTAGCTTTATTTTTACCAATTAAACAAAGGTTTTTTTGTGATAGATATTATTCAATTATTGCCCGATAATATAGCCAACCAAATTGCGGCAGGCGAAGTTATTCAGCGGCCTGCAAGCGCTGTAAAAGAACTGCTCGAAAATGCAGTGGACGCAGGCGCAACAGAAATAAAACTGATTATTACAGATGCAGGAAAAAATTTAATACAGGTTATTGATAATGGAATCGGAATGAGCGAAACCGACGCCAGGATGAGCTTTGAGCGTCATGCAACCAGCAAAATAAAACAGATAGATGATTTATTTCGGGTAAAAACAATGGGCTTTCGCGGCGAAGCGCTCACGTCTGTCGCAGCCGTTGCACAGGTTGAAATAAAAACAAGAAAGGCTGAAAACGAAATAGGCACTTATATCGAAATTGAAAACAGCATTGTGTTAAAACAAGAGCATTGCGCTTGCGCTGTTGGTACAAATATTTGCATGAAAAATTTATTCTTTAATGTTCCGGCGCGCAGGAATTTTTTGAAAAGCAACGCAGCAGAAATGCGGCACATCGCAGATGAATTTATTCGGGTGGCGATGGCTTTTCCGCAAATATTTTTTTCATTTATAAGTAATGGTCAGCAGGTTTTTTACCTTGAAGCCGGCAATTATAAACAAAGAATTTTGCAGATAATCGGTAATCAATATAATTCAAAACTGGTGAATGTAAAGGAAGAAACCGATTACATGAATATTTATGGTTTTATTGGCAAGCCCGAAGCTGCAAAAAAAACCCGCGGCGATCAGTATTTTTTTGTAAACAATCGTTTTATAAAAAGCGCTTATTTAAACCATGCTGTTACAAGCGCTTTTCAGGAAGTGATTGCAAGAGATAGTTTTCCTTTGTATGTTTTATTTATTGATCTCGACCCATCGCAGGTTGATATAAATGTTCATCCAACAAAACAGGAAATAAAATTTGAAGACGAAAAAATTGTGTATGCTTTTGTGCAGGCTGCAGTAAAACATGCACTGGCACAGTTCAGCATTGCGCCTTCACTCGATTTCAGTTTGAATGCGGAAATTCAACAATTAGAATCAATTAATAAACCTTTTACTGCAGAGAAACAACAAGCCGTTTCATCATCCAATATTTATCAAACATTCACAAAAAAAAATCAGGCGCATTTTGTTGATGTGAATGAAAAAACCGAGTTGAAACACTGGAGAGATTTTTATGAAGAAAATCGGAAATCGGAAATCGGAAATCGGAAAGACGAACTGGCGGATTTATCAATCCTCAACCGTCAACCTTCAATCGTAAATTTAACTACTGCCAACTATCAATTATCAACTAAAATACAAGCTGATGCAACTTTTCTTCAACTGCACAACACATACATTACTGCACAAACAAATAATGGTTTTATGTTAGTGCATCAGCAATTAGCACATGAAAGAATTTTGTATGAAAAATATAGTTTGGCAGCAAGAGAAAAAAATATTGCAACGCAGCAAAGTTTGTTTCCTGTTACTTTGGAATTAGCAGCCGCAGATGCAATGCTGTTGGAAGATTTATTGCCTGATTTACTTGCGATCGGTTATCAAATTGAACCTTTTGGAAAGGATACATTTGTAATACAAGGCACGCCGGCAGACGTTTTGCAAGGCAATGAAAAAAATTCAATCGAATTATTGATTGAACAATTTAAACATTTTAGCAGCGAAATAAAATTTAGCAAACGCGAAAAATTAATACGATGTTTGGCAAGGCAGCACGCAATAAAAGCCGGCCAGCTTTTATCACAAAAAGAAATGCAGATTTTATTAGAAAATTTATTTAATTGTAACACACCAAATGTTACACCAACAGGCAGCCCGACTTATCTTGAATTTAAAGAAGATTATTTAATAAAAATGTTTGGAAGATGACTTAGAAATTAAACCTGATAAATATCTTTCAAACTAATTGTTGCATTTAATTTTGGAAGAGAAATTATTTCGTCAGATGCTGTAAATGTTTTTGCAACCCATTCTGCTTTATTGTTTTTTTCATAAAAAATAACCAATGGTTTTTCCGATTCAACAGCAAGATAATATTGAAGTGTAGAGCTTTTTTGATACAAAATAAATTTATCCGTTAAATCATATTTGCGCGTTGAATCAGATAATATTTCAACTATTAATAAAGGTTCATAAATGATATAATCTTTGTAAGGCAAATTTTCTTCAGGCTGGTTTTTTATAATAGTAATATCAGGATAAACATATTTTTTTTCTCCTTCTATATTTAGTTTTACGCTTTCCACAAAAATTTGGTAGCCTGTTACTTTTAACAATGTGTGTAGCAACATTGCTAATCCAAAACAAAGTTGATTATGATATAATGATTCACCCGGCATAGTAATTAATTTTCCGTCAAAATATTCATGTCTTTCATCGCCAATTTCATCAATCTTAATATACTCATCGAGTGTATAAGTTTTTGATATATCAATAATTTGTTCCATTAAAATACTTTTTTAAACCACTCAATTAACTAATGTTTTTTATTAAACTGCAAACGAACTTCCGCACC
Organism: Chitinophagaceae bacterium; assembly: GCA_051004255.1. Lineage (GTDB taxonomy): Bacteria > Bacteroidota > Bacteroidia > Chitinophagales > Chitinophagaceae > JBPCKN01. The sequence continues at coordinate 164,919 of JBPCKN010000003.1, forward strand.
CACAAGTTGTAGAAGCATTCGGATTATGAAACATAAAACCTCTGCTGTTCAGTCCATCCTGCCAGTCAATCTGCATCCCGAACAAATACATTTCATGGCTTTTATGCATGATACAAGGTATACCTTCAATTTCAAATTCTTCATCACCTTCATGCAGTTCATCAAATCCTAAAATGTACGTCATGCCACTGCATCCGCCGCCTTTTACGCCAAAACGCAATTTATTTTTTGTGTCAAAATTGGGTTCATTCATCAGCCTTCTTACTTCTTTTATTGCACTTTCGGTTAAAGTAACCGGCGCTGCTGTTGCTATTTCCATATAAAATAATTTATACAAATTTACAATGCATTTTTCTATTCATTAAAATTTGCTGTTTCGCTTTAAGAAAAATATTTTTGTTACCGGCAGTAAATCTTCAGTCATCTTCGTTGTGTCACTCACTTGTACTGCATCGCATTATGCAGCAATGAAAGCGATTATCTTATTTTTGTAAAAACAAAGGAATGGATACAACAACGGTTTTGCTGATTGTAATTATAATATTATTAGTTATTGTAATTCTCGCAAACATTTTTAATCCTGCAAAAAATTCAATCAACGGAAAAAATATTTCAAATAATTCAGATACACAAAAATTGCAATTACAGGCTTACGAACGTTTAACTTTATTGGTTGATAGAATTGCTTTGCCGCATTTAATAAGCCGCGTAAATCAATCCGGCACAAGCGCAAAAGAAATGCAATTATTACTTACACAAAACATCAGGCAGGAATTTGATTACAATATTACACAGCAAATTTATGTAAGCAGCGATGCGTGGAATGCCGTAAAAAATTTAAAAGAACAAAATCAGTTAGTGATAAATCAGTTTGCAAATACTTTACCGCCAAACGCAACAGGGCTTGATTTGAACAAACTTTTATTGGAATACTTAATGAACAATAAAAAAGGTTCTCTGCACGAAGTAGTAAGCGAAGTATTAAGCTACGAAGCAAAAAAATTGTTGTAAAAATTCATGGATAACAAACAAATATATACCGACAGTGGAATTGAAATAAAGGAAGTTTACTCTGCAATCGAAAATTTACAGCCCGAACTTCCGGGAGAATTTCCTTTTACACGCGGCGTGCAGCCTGATATGTATCGTGGAAAACTCTGGACAATGCGACAATACGCAGGTTTTTCTACAGCTGAAGAAAGTAATAAACGTTATCATTATTTATTATCGCAAGGTGTAAACGGTTTAAGCGTTGCCTTCGATTTGCCAACGCAAATCGGTTACGACAGCGATCATCCTTTAGCCGAAGGCGAAGTGGGCAAAGTGGGCGTTGCCATTGATACTTTAGAAGATATGGAAACATTATTTAAAAATATCAAACTCGAAAATGTTTCCACTTCCATGACGATTAATGCAACGGCTTTTATTTTACTTGCATTTTATGTTGCGCTTGCAAAAAAACAAAATGCCGATCTGGAAAAAATTACTGGCACAATTCAAAATGATATTTTAAAAGAGTATGCAGCAAGAGGAACCTACATTTATCCACCCAAACCTTCCATGCGAATTATCACAGATATTTTTGAATGGTGCAGTAAAGAAGTGCCAAAATGGAATACAATTTCCATATCGGGTTATCATATCCGCGAAGCAGGAAGCACTGCTGTTCAGGAAATTGCTTTTACGTTATCCAACGGCAAATCTTACGTGAAAGCCGCTCTGGACAAAGGTTTAAACATAAACACATTTGGAAAAAGATTATCTTTTTTTTTCAATGCACACAATAATTTGTTTGAAGAAATTGCAAAATTTCGAGCTGCAAGAAGAATGTGGGCAAACATAATGAAACAACTTGGCGCAACAGATGACAAAGCCATGATGTTGCGGTTTCATGCGCAAACAGGTGGAAGTACTTTAACTGCGCAACAACCTTTAAATAATATCAGCCGTGTAACTGTTCAAACATTAGCAGCCGTGCTTGGCGGCACACAAAGTTTGCATACAAACGGCTACGATGAAGCGCTGAGTTTGCCAACCGAGGAAGCTGCGCGAATCGCTTTGCGCACGCAGCAAATTATTGCATTTGAAACCGGTGTTGCAGATACTGCTGATCCGTTGGCAGGAAGTTATTTTATTGAATCACTCACAAATGAAGTGGAAAAAAATGCATGGGAATTGATTGATAAAATTGATGCGATGGGTGGCAGTGTAAATGCAATTGAACAAGGTTTTATGCAAAATGAAATTGCAAAAAGCGCTTATGAATATCAAACAAAAATTGAAAACAAGGAAAAAATAATTGTTGGCGTAAATCAGTTTATAAACGATGAAATCAGCTCTGTGCCTGCATTTCGGATTAATGACAACATAAGACTAATTCAAACTGAAAAGATAAAAGCGCTTAAAGAAAAACGTGACATAAAAAAAGTAAATGAAAGTTTATCAAGCATTGAAACTGCTGCAAAAGAAAATAAAAACTTGATGCCTTTTGTAATTGAAGCTGTAGAAAATTATTGCACACTCGGTGAAATTGCCGATTGCTTAAGAATAGTTTTTGGAGTATATAAATAATTAAAATGATTCTTTCACAACAAAATCTACAAAAAATTTCTGCTGATAATTTAATAAAACCTTCCGAAGAAATTTTTTCACTTCCTGAAAAAATTTTGCAATTTGGAACAGGAGTTTTATTGCGTGGACTACCGGATTATTTTATTGATAATGCAAACCGTAATAAAATTTTTAATGGGGGAATTGTTGTTGTAAAATCAACCGATGCAAATGATATAACTATTTTCAAGAACCAGGATAATTTATACACGCTTTGTATTCGTGGAATGAAAGATGAAAAAGAAATTGAAGAAAATATTATTTGCTCGGCAATCAGTCGTGTACTATTCGCAAAAACGCAGTGGAGTGAAGTGCTGAAATATGCTCAGAATAAGGATTTGCAGATAATTATTTCAAACACAACAGAAGTAGGAATTCAATTAACTAAAGAAAATATTTTTCAACAACCACCAATTTCTTTTCCGGGAAAATTATTAGTTTTTTTATTTGAACGATATAAATTTTTTGATGGAAGTTCTGCAAGCGGAATCATCATCATTCCCACAGAATTAATACCAGATAATGCAAAAAAATTAAAAGCAATTTTGATCGAATTGGCAGAGTTTAATCAACTGGAAAAAACATTTATTAATTGGATAAAAAACAATAATTTTTTCTGCAATTCTTTGGTTGACAGAATTGTGCCCGGCAAGCCGGATAAATTAACAAAAGAAAAATTACAACAGCAATTTGGATATAAAGATGAATTAATGATAATCGCTGAAAGCTACTGTTTATGGGCGATTGAAGGCGATGAACATATAAAATCTATTCTTTCTTTTGCGCAAGTAAATAAAGAAATTATTATTGCGCCAAACATTGAAATTTATCGTGAGCTTAAGCTTCGCTTGTTAAACGGCACACATACTTTATGTTGCGGGTTTGCTTTTCTTTTGGGTTTTGAAACGGTCAAACAAGCAATGAACGATAAGTTGTTTTCAAAGTTTATAGAAGAATTAATGCTAAAAGAAATTGCTGCTGCAATTCCTTATAAATTATCTAAAAATGCTGCGCAGGAATTTGGATTAAAAATATTGGATCGTTTTCGAAATCCTTCCATTAAACATCAATGGTTAAATATTAGTTTGCAATACACTTCAAAAATGCAAATGCGTAATATTCCTGTGTTAATTCAATATTATAAAATACATAATTCGGCTCCTGAATTTTTCGCTTTAGGTTTTGCCGCTTATCTTCTTTTTATGAAATCAGTTAAAAAAGAAAATGATAATTATTTTGGTGAACTCAATGGAAAATTTTATTTAATTAAAGATGATAGTGCTGATTATTTTTATAAATTATGGCAACAATATTCTATTGATGATTTGGTAAAAGTTCTTTTACAAAATAAAAGTTTATGGCAAATTGATTTAACGCAGTTCAACGGCTTAATGAAAAATATAAAAGAAAAATTATATTCATTAATTGAGCATGGCCCAAAAGCAACGCTGGCAAGGCTTTTAACAACTAAGTAATATTTTTGTAAATAATTTTTCAATTTTAATTTTTAATTTTTATATGGCTGCAATGCAATCTTCAATGCGCTGGTTTAGCCCTGTCGATCCTGTAAACCTGGATTATATAAAGCAAGCAGGTGCAGTTGCTGTTGTTACTGCATTGCATCAAATTCCGCATGGAGAAGTCTGGCCTTTAGAAGAGATTCAAAAAAGAAAAGAAATTATTCAATCAAAAAATCTCGAATGGAATGTTGTTGAAAGTGTAACAGTGCATGAAGATATAAAAACCAGAAGCGGAAATTATCTTCAATACATCGAAAATTATAAACAAACATTGCGGAATATTTCTGCCTGTGGAATTAAGATTGTTACCTATAATTTTATGCCGGTGAATGACTGGACAAGAACCAATCTCGATTACGAAATGCCTGATGGTTCGAAAGCTTTATACTTTAATTGGGTTGATGTTGCAGTGTTTGATATTTATATTTTGAAAAGAAAAAATGCAGAGAAAAATTATAATAAAAATATTTTATCGGAAGCAGAAAAAAGATATAAACAATGTAGCAAAAAGCAATTAAATAATTTAGCAAAAACAATTTTATTTGGAATTCCGGGCGAAAAAAAACTGAGTATAAATGAGATGAGAAAGATGTTGAAAAAATATAAGGAAATTGATCATGCAGCACTTCGGGAAAACTTAAAATATTTTGTGCAGCAAATTGTGGCGGTTGCTGAAGAACAAAATATAAAACTTGCAATTCACCCTGATGATCCGCCTTTCGATATTTTTGGGTTGCCACGAATTTTTCGTAACGCAGATGATCTTAATTTTATTTTGAAGTCAGTTGATACAATAAATAACGGAATTTGTTTTTGCACAGGTTCGCTGGGAGCCGCTGCTGGTAACGATTTGATTGAGATGATCCGTACTATTGATAAGCGTTTGCATTTTGTACATTTACGAAATACAAAACGAGATGAATACGGAAATTTTTTTGAAGATAATCATTTGGATGGCGACACAGACATGTTTAGTGTAGTAAAAGAAATATTGAAAATTCAGCAGCAAATTGAAGAACCAATGCCGTTCAGACCAGATCATGGTCATCAGATGATGGATGATTTAAATAAAAAAACAAATCCAGGATATTCATGCATTGGCAGAATGCGTGGACTTGCTGAGTTGCGTGGATTGATGCTGGGGATTTACAAAAGCGAAGGCTGGTAAACATTCTAACAATATAAAAGCTATTGTGAAATCATTTATAACAGATAATTTTTTGCTTGAAACTAAAACAGCACGAAAATTATATTTCGATCATGTGCAATTTTTACCCATCAGAGATTATCACAATCATTTGCCGCCGGATGAAGTTGCAACTAATAAACGATTTAAAACCATTACTGAATTATGGTTAAAAGGCGATCATTATAAATGGCGTGCTATGCGCGCAAATGCAGTGCCGGAACGGTTTATAACCGGCAATGCGACCGATGAAGAAAAATTTAAAGCATGGGCTGCAACAGTTCCATATACGTTAAGAAATCCTTTATATCATTGGACGCATTTGGAATTAAAACAACCGTTTAAAATAAATGAATTGCTAACTGAAAAAAGCGCAAATAAAATTTATAAGCGCTGTAATGAATTATTGCAAGCAAAATATACTGTTCATGAAATTTTGAAATATCATAAAGTTGAACTGCTTTGTACAACTGATGCTGCAACAGATGATTTACAATATCATGAAATAATTAAGTCAAAAAATATTTTTGTCAAAGTCTTTCCAACTTTCAGACCTGATATATTAATAAATTTCTCTGATAACGAAAAATGGCTGCAACAAATAGAGTTGCTCTCAAACAGAAGCCCTGCCTCAATTATAGATCTTGATTCTTTTTTAGAAGCGCTGCAAAAAAGAGTGAATTATTTTTACAAAAGAGGTTGTAGATTATCCGATCATGGATTAGAATTTATGCCATTATTTGTTGGCAGAACAAAAAAAATTGAAAATATTTTTCTTCAATTAATTACTAAAAAAAATATTCAAAATAAACTTGATCTTGAATTATTGCAAGCTTATGTGTTGCATGAACTATGCAAAATGTATCATCAAAAAAATTGGGTGCAACAATTTCACCTGGGCGCATTAAGAAATAATAATACGCGTTTATTTAATTTACCGGGTAATGATGCAGGTGCAGATTCAATCGGCGATTTTCAACAGGCAAAAAATCTATCAATATTTTTAAATGCGCTCGATAAAGAAAATAAATTAGCAAAAACAATTTTATACAATCTCAATCCGGCAGATAATGAAGTGTTCGCAACTATGTGCGGAAATTTTCAGGATGAAACTGTACCCAATAAAATTCAATTGGGTTCTGCGTGGTGGTTTTTAGATCAGAAAGATGGAATGGAAAAGCAGTTGAATGCCTTATCCAGACTTGGTTTGCTAAGCCATTTTGTTGGAATGGTTACTGACTCTCGCAGCTTTTTATCATTCAGCCGACATGATTATTTCCGAAGAATTTTATGCAATTTAATTGGTAACGATATTGAGAAAGGCGAACTGCCAAACGATGAAAAATGGCTGGGGAAAATGCTTGCAGATATTTGTTATCACAACGCAAAAAATTATTTTAATTGGAACAGCTAATTATTATTTATTTGACTAATGATTAATGACAATTATCGCTGGCGCATTATAGCCTTACTGTTTTTTGCAACAACAATTAATTATATTGACAGGCAGGTTTTATCTTTTGTAATGACAGACAATGTTTTTAAAAAAGAAATGTTAGGCATTTCTTTAAATGCAATTCTAACTCCGCAATTAATTGCAAAATTCAAAGAACAAATGGGTTTGGTTGATGCGGCTTTTAAAACATTTTATGCGATTGGATTTTTTATTGCCGGCTGGTTTATCGATAAAATCGGAACTAAAAAAGGATTTTCAACAGGCATCATAATCTGGAGTATTGCGGGCATACTAAATGCATTTGTAAAAACCATCAATGGGTTGCAAATAACCAGAGCCATGCTGGGTTTGGGCGAATCAACGAATTTTCCTTCGGCAATAAAAACAACAGCAGAATGGTTTCCAAAAAAAGAACGTTCTTTTGCAAGCGGCGTATTAAATGCGGGCACTAATATAGGCGTAATTTTAACTGCATTATTTGTGCCTTTCATCATTGCAAATTATGGATGGCGAACAGCTTTTGTAATTACAGGTTTACTCGGTTTTATTGTGTTAATTGTTTGGTGGAAATTGTATTCGCAGCCAAATGAATCAAAAAAAATTTCAATTAAAGAATTAAATTATATCAACCGTGATAAAGAAAAAATAGCTGATGAAATTGATTTAAAAAAAATTTCTTTTTTAAAATTATTAAAATATAAACAGACCTGGATTTTTGCTATAGGAAAATTTTTTGCTGATCCAATCTGGTATTTTTATTTAACGTGGCTGCCAACTTTTTTCAACGACAATAAAACTTTAGATCGCAATCTCGATTTAAAAAGTTTTGGTTTTGCATTTTTAGTTATTTATCTCATTTCAGATATCGGCAGTATTTTTTTCGGATGGCTTGCAACAAAATTTATGAAAATCGGATGGAACGAAAACAATGCAAGAAAATTTACTTTGCTTATTTGTGCAGTTTGTGTAATGCCAATTTATTTTGCTTCAACTACGCATAGTTTGTATGTTGCAATTGGATTAATTGCGCTGGCAACTGCGGCGCACCAGGGCTGGAGTGCGAATATGTATGCAATTCCTGCAAATTTGTTTCCTTCTTCAAAAGTGGCCACAGTAACGGGTTTTGGAGGAACAGTTGGCGCAATTGGCGGAATAATTTTAGCAGCTTCTACCGGTTTTATTATTGCAAAGTTTGGTTATCGGCCAATGTTTATTTTAGCAAGCTGCAGTTATGTTATTAGTTTAATTTTTATTCATTTATTAATGCCGAAATTGAAGGTGGTAAATTTTTGAAAGAATTTTTTTTGAGCCAGCTAAAACAACTTTATGCATCGTCCGTTGTGTCACTCACTTGTACGTTCCTCCGTTGTGGCAGCAATAATAAAATTCCATCTTATCTTGAAATATCAAAGTCAATCAATGAATATTTTTCATAAATTTTTTTGCTTGAAAACGTAAAAATACAATTTCCAAAAATCAAAAACATTAAATAGAAATTACTATTTCAAATTAGAAAAGAGCTTTTGTAAATTATTCTTTGTTGAAACCGGATAAAAATATTTATTATTTATCTCTTAAAATTTTTCATCTTATAATTGTAAACAAAGGAACTCAGGTTTTTGAAAAAGATTAAATTAATCCAAGAAATTTTATTTATTTAATATATGAAAATTCAAATACGCCGGGCAGAAAAAAAGGATTGTAAAAGATTATTAGAACTGGTAAAAGAATTAGCGATTTATGAAAGAGCTGCAGATGAAGTAACTGCAACTTTAGAACATTTTGAAGAAAGCGGTTTTGGCGTAAAGCCGGTGTGGTGGGGCTTTGTAGCCACGGCACCCTCTCCGCGAAGAGAGGGCTGTGGTGAGGCGATAATTGGATTTATCATGTATTACATTCGTTACTCAACCTGGAAAGGACAAAGAATGTACCTCGAAGATTTTATTGTTACAGAGCAAGCGAGAAGTAAAGGTGTTGGCAAAATGTTATTCGATCGTTTAATTGAAGAAGCTAAAGAAAAAAAATTTAATGGCATTGTTTGGCAGGTGCTCGATTGGAATGAACAAGCGATTAACTTCTACAAAAAATACAATGCAAAATTTGAAAAAGAATGGATTAATTGCAGCATTGAAATTTTTTCTTAAAAAAATTATCTTATAAATATTGATTTCATCTTCATTTTTCAAAACTTACTTATGAAAATCTTTTTATTTATCATCTTTTCATTTACAACAATTATTTCTTTCAGTCAGCGAAAATATGATGTCATCATTCGCAATGGATTAATTTACGATGGCAATGGTGGTGCACCTTACAAATCAGATATAGCAATCAATGCAGATACAATTGCTTTTATCGGCAACTTAAAAAATGCCTCTGCAAAAAATATAATTGATGCAAAAGGAATGGCAGTTTCTCCCGGTTTTATTAACATGCTTAGCTGGGCAAATGAATCGTTGATTGAAGATGGTCGTTCACAAAGTGATATTCGTCAGGGCGTAACGCTTGAAGTAATGGGAGAAGGCGAAAGTATGGGTCCGCTGAATGCAAAAATGAAAGATGAAATGCAGCGCGGAGAAACGGATATAAAATATAATGTTGAATGGAATACACTCAGCGGATATTTAAACTATTTAGAAAAAAAAGGCATCTCGTGCAACGTTGCATCTTTTGTTGGTGCAACAACAATTCGTGAATATGTTGTTGGCGAAGATAATATTGCGCCAACATCAGTGCAATTAGATAGTATGAAATTATTGGTTGATGAAGCTATGAACGAAGGTGCAATGGGCGTTGGAACTTCGCTCATGTATCCTCCGGCATTTTTTGCAAAAACAGATGAATTGATTGCACTTTGCAAAGAAGCATCGAAATATGGAGGTATGTACATCAGCCATATTCGCAATGAAGGAAACCAGTTGAATGAAGCAGCAGATGAATTGATAACGATTGCAAGAGAAGCAAATATTCCTGCAGAAATTTATCACTTGAAAGCTGCAGGAAAACGCAACTGGAATAAAATGGACAGTTTAATAAATCAAGTTGAAAATGCAAGAAAGCAAGGATTGAAAATTACGGCTGATATGTACACGTACACTGCATCTGCAACTGGTCTTACGGCTTGCTTTCCGCCTGAATTGCAGGATGGCGGGTTTGATAAATTAAGAATGCGTTTACAGAATCCGGCAATTCGCGCGCAAATGAAAAAAGCAATGAACACTTACACCAACGATTGGGACAATGCTTACATGAGCGCGGGCTCACCCGATAATATTTTATTGCTTGGTTTTAAACAAGATTCACTAAAAAAATATACAGGAAAAACATTGGCACAAGTTGCAAAGCTTCGCGGCACGCCACCTGAAGAAACTGCAATGGATTTAATTGTGCAGGACAGTACGCGAATTTCAGTTGCTTATTTTGAAATGAAGGAAGAAAATATAAAAAAAGAAATTGCTTTACCCTGGATGAGCTTTTGCTCAGACGAAGGTTCGTACACAAACTCCGGTGTGTTTTTAAAATTCAATGCGCATCCAAGAGCTTATGGAAGTTTTATTAGAGTGATAGGAAAATATGCAAGAGATGAAAAAGTTTTAAGTCTTCAGCAAGCGATTTATAAATTAGCAAAGCTTCCTGCTGCAAATTTAAAGTTGCAAAAGCGCGGCGAATTAAAAGTTGGAAATTATGCTGATGTTGTTGTTTTCAATCCTGCAACTGTAAAAGATAATGCAACGTTTGAAAAGCCGCATCAATATGCAACCGGCGTTGAAGATGTTTTTGTAAACGGCATTCAAGTTTTGAAAAACGGAGAGCACACCGGCGCGACACCCGGAAGATTTATTAAAGGACCTGGATTTGGTAAAGGAAAATTGTAATTCGTTAATGGTTAAATGTTAAAATAATAATGCGATTAAAAAATTTAGAGAATTTGGTCAATTTTAATAATTGCTAAAAATCAAAATTGAAAAAACATACCTATAGTTAATCCAACTTAAATTACAAATTACACCAACTCCGCCTTTAAACTTTTCTGAGATTTTTTTCTGTCTTCTTCATTTAAAATTAATTTGCGCATACGAATATTTTTTGGCGTTACTTCTATGCATTCATCCTGCTGAATATATTCCATGCATTCTTCCAAACTCATTTGAATTTTTGGTGCAATTCGAGATGCATCATCACTTCCGCTTGCACGATGATTCGTTAATTTTTTTGGCTCAGTTGCATTTACAATTAAATCGCCCGGTTTTATGTGCTCCGCAATAATTTGTCCTGAATAAACTTCTTCGCCGGAGTCAACAAAAAATCTTCCGCGGTCTTGCAATTTATCAATAGAATATGCAGTGGTTAAAGCTTGATTTTTTGAAATTAATACACCATTATTTCTTCCTGCAATTGCGCCTTTCCAAGGTTTGTATTCGTTAAAACGATGTGCAATTACAGCTTCGCCTGCAGTATTTGTAAGCATGTTAGAACGTAGTCCTATCAAGCCTCTTGAAGGAATTTCAAATTCCAAATGTTGCATTTCTCCTTTGGTTTCCATCACCAATAATTCACCTTTGCGCTGCGTAACCAAATCAATTGCTTTGCCGCTAAATTCCTGCGGCACATCAACTACTAAAATTTCGTATGGCTCGCATTTTTTTCCATCAATATATTTCACTAAAACCTGCGGCTGACCAACCGTTAATTCATAACCCTCGCGGCGCATTGTTTCAATCAAAATTCCTAAATGCAAGATGCCACGACCAAAGACCAAAAAGCTATCAGCGCCATCCGTATCTTCAACACGAAGTGCAAGATTTTTTTCCGTTTCTTTCATCAATCTATCGCGCAAATGTCGCGATGTAACAAACTTTCCGTCTCTTCCAAAAAAAGGTGAATTATTTATACTAAAGAGCATGCTCATGGTTGGCTCATCAACACTTATTACAGCCAAGCCTTCAGGATTTTCTATGTCGCAAATTGTATCGCCGATATTAAAGTTTTCCAAACCAACAACTGCACACAGATCACCAGCAATTACTTCAGTTACTTTGCGTTTTCCCATTCCTTCAAAAACATACAATTCTTTTACTTTAGATTTTTTGATAGATTCATCTGCCTGCACCAAAGCAATCTGCTGATTTTCTTTTATGGAACCGCGCGTAACTTTTCCAATTGCAATGCGCCCTAAAAATGAAGAATAATCGAGCGAAGTTATTTGCATTTGCAAAGGACCTTCGCTTATTTTTGGCGCAGGAACATATTGCAAAATGCCATCCAATAAAGGCATAATATTTTCCGAAGGCGTTAATGAATTATTGAACCAGCCTTGCTTTCCGCTGCCATAAAATGTAGGAAAATTTAATTGTTCTTCAGTTGCATCCAAATTAAAAAATAATTCAAACACTGCATCATGCACTTCTTCGGGACGACAATTTGGTTTATCAACTTTATTAATTACAACAATTGGTTTTAAATGAAGTTGTAAAGCTTTTTGCAAAACAAAACGTGTTTGTGGCATCGGACCTTCAAAAGCGTCAACAAGCAAAAGCACGCCATCAGCCATTTTTAAAACACGTTCAACTTCGCCGCCAAAGTCGCTGTGGCCTGGCGTATCAATCACATTTATTTTTACATCTTTATAAATAACAGCTGCGTTTTTGCTAAAAATTGTAATGCCACGTTCGCGTTCAAGATCGTTGCTATCCATTATTAAATCGCCGGTATCCTGATTATCGCGAAACACTTTTGTGGCGTGTAAAATTCTATCAACCAAAGTTGTTTTGCCGTGATCAACGTGTGCGATGATTGCAATATTTCTTATATCCATAATAACTAAAAGGTAAAACGTAAAAATTCAAAAGCCAAAATCTGAATCATTTTATTTTGACTTTTGAATTTTGAATTTGCAAAGGTACGCAATTGCAACGAGGCAGAAAAGAGAAAACTGTTATTTAATTGAAATAAAAAGCATCGCTCAAAAAACGATACTTTAATTATTTGAAAGAAATTTAATTATTTAATTGTCTTCGGCAACATTGCGGGCGATGCAAATAATTGCTGAACGCTTTCCTGCAAAATTTGCGATTTTAAATTTTGAAAGAGTGAAATTTTATTGAGAGGCAAACGCAAATGATACGTTGAACCATCTGCAATAACTTTATCAAAAGCCGGGTTAAAACGATTGAAGACTTCTGCTTCAATTCCTAAATCTTTTTCTATAATTGCTGAATTATATTTTCCGCTTACATCAACTGTTGAAGTAGAATCTAAATCTGCTTTTGTTAAATTCATTGCATTATTTTTTGCAGCCAAAAGTTCTTTGTAAGCTTTTGTTTCTTCGGTTGACATTGTTGCTATGCTTCCGCTTCCCTCAAAAAAATAATGTGCAGCAATAAATTTTTTTACATGATTGCGGGTTTCCTGCGGCAAATAATATTGCAGTTGCCAAAAATCGTCAGTGCCCGCTTTTTTAATTGCCTGGTTCATTCTTCCGCAGCCGCAATTATAAGCGCCAACTACTAATAACCAATTTCCATATTCATTATATAATGCCTGTAACAATTTTGAAGCAGCTTGCGTGCTTTTATAAAAATTTGTTCTGCCTTCACTTCCGATTTTGTAACGCTTTGCTTCATCTGGCATTAATTGCCAGGGACCAACTGCGCCCGCAGATGAAACCAAATTCTTCTGCAAATCACTTTCAATAACTGCAAGATATTTTAATTGAACAGGAATATCATTGCTTGAAAGAACTTGGTCAAACAAATCAAAATATGGTCTGCCCCAATCTTTCATGCTGTTGTAATTATCAGACTGGCGGCGAACAAAATCTTTTACAAAATCAACCACTTTTTGATTTAATCCAATAATAATGTTTGAAGAAGTGCTGCTGTTATCTGTGCTAAATAAATTTTTAAAACCTTTGGAATTAAGACTATCGTTTGCGGGAGTTTTTTTATTTTTTTTCGCTGAACCGTCGTTATTGGTGAACGACATTACCGATAAACTAAAGAGAGCTAAAGAAAAAATTCCTGAAATGCGTTTAAGAATTTTTGAAGACAAAAAATCTTTTAAAAGAAACCAGTTTCTTTTCATCATGGTTACGTTTAAGAGTGAAAAAATAGTAAGGTTATTGGTTTAGGTTTCGCTTTTGGCTTATCTTTCAATCAATAATTCGTCTTACGATTCTTAATTCTTACCTGTTAATCCCGATGATGTTTTTTGAAATCCGCAGCAAAGATAACTCATTTTTTTGAGAAACCATTACCTGCAATCCAAACGGCATTCCGTTAGAATGTTTAAATAAAGGTAAGCTAATAGCAGGAATTCCAACAAGATTTGCAAAAACAGTATAAATGTCTGCCAGAAACATTTTAATTGGGTCGCTGGTTTTTTCACCGATTTTGAAAGCAGGTTCCGGAACGGTTGGCGAAATTATGGCATCAAATTGCTGAAAAACATTTTCTGTTTTATCGAACAATAATCTTCTAACTTGCTGGGCTTTAGCAAAATATGATTCATAATAACCTGCGCTTAAAACGAAAGTTCCCAACAAAATTCTGCGCTGCACTTCTTTGCCAAAACCTTCACTTCTGGTTTTTTTGTAAAGTTCAGTTATATCTGAACTTTGTGCACGATAGCCAAATTTAATTCCATCGTATCGGGAAAGATTGCTGGATGCCTCAGCAGTGGTTAAAATATAATAAGCGGGCACAATATAATCAAGTAACTCAAAATCAATCGCTTTTACTTCATGACCAGCGTCTGTTAATTTTTTTAAAAAAGATTGAAATGATGCAGCTATTTCGGCATCTAATTCTTTTTGCTCCAAAACTTGATTGAAATAAGCGAATTTATATTTTGAATTTTCATCGTTTAATTGAGTAGAATATTCAGGAACAATTTCTTTGCTTACGGTGCTATCAAATTCATCTTCGCCTGAAATAATTTCTAAAATTAAAGCCGCATCATCAACCGAATTTGCAAAAATTCCAATTTGGTCGAATGAAGATGCGTAAGCAATTAATCCATATCTGGAAATTCTTCCGTAGCCTGGTTTCAATCCAACTATTCCGCAAAAATCTGCTGGTTGGCGAACAGAGCCGCCGGTATCGGTTCCTAAACTTATCATGCATAATTTTGCCTGAACTGAAACCGCCGAACCGCCGGACGAGCCGCCAGAAACACGCGAATTATCCAATGAATTTTTTACTGCGCCGAATGCAGAATTTTCGTTGCTGCTACCCATTGCAAACTCATCGCAGTTTTGACGACCGATTATTATTGCGCCTTCGGCCAATAATTTTTCAACAACTGTTGCTGAATAAATTGATGTAAAATTTTCCAAGATTTTTGAAGAAGCAGAAACCTTGTGAGCTTTATAGCAAATCACATCTTTCAATCCAATAACTACGCCGTGTAATTTTCCGGAAAGTTTTTTTGTTTCAGAAAAAGATGCGTCTAATTCTGATGTTTTTTGCAGCGCTTCATCAGCATACATTTCTAAAAAAGCATTAAGATTTTTATTGCTTTCAATTTGCTGCAAATAAAAATGAACGGCCTCAACACAAGTGGTTTTGCCGTTCAATAAATTAGTATGATAGTCTTTGATTGAGTTGAAACTAAACAAAGGCTTATCCAAATTAATAGGATAAAAATATTAGTGAGTAGTAGTGGTAGAAGTAGTGGTTGTCTTCGTATCTTTTTCTTTCATTCCATCTTCTAATTCTTGCTTCACATTATTTTTTGCATCGTTAAATTCGCGAATGCCGCGACCTAAACCGCGCATAAATTCAGGAATTTTTTTACCTCCAAACAAAATTAAAATGGCTAAAATAATAAGCAGCCATTCAGAACCTCCTATACTTGGCATAAAATAAATTTTAGTGATTTCAAAGATAGAATAAATTAATTCAAAACTAAAAAGTAAAAATTCAAAAAACCTGAAGTAATAAATATTTTTAACTTTTGACTTTTTAGTTTACATTCTCTTTTCTTTAATTCTCGCGCTTTTACCGCTGCGTTCGCGCAAATAGTACAATTTTGCTCTGCGAACTTTGCCAACTTTATTTAAAATAACAGAATCGATATTTGGAGATGATAAAGGAAAAATTCTTTCCACGCCAATACCATCGGAAATTTTTCGAACCGTAAATGTTGAAGTAAAACCATCGCCCTGAATTTTTAAAACATCTCCGCGAAAGCCCTGAACGCGTTCTTTACCGCCTTCTATAATTTTATAATTAACGGTAATATTATCACCAGCTTTAAATTTTGGAAATTCTTTTTTTGCGCTTAATTTTTCATGCACAAATTGTAATGCCTCAGTGTTCATGGCTAAATTTTTAAAAGAGCGCAAAGGTAAGTGAAAATTAAAAATTAAAAATTAAAAATTAAAAATTAAAAATTAAAAACGCATAGGTTATTTAGAAATATAAATACAATTAAACTATCAATTATTTTAATACCAGCTTCGGTTTTTCATAGCATCTTCGTTGCGTCGCAAGCACTTTATCTGCAAACCAATGGGCAGCTTTTATCTTGCCATATTCACAGCACGCTTTTCTCTAATCACCGTAACTTTTATTTGTCCCGGGTACGTCATTTCTGTTTGAATTTTTTGCGCAATTTCAAAACTTAATCTATCGCTGTCAGTATCGCCCACTTTATCTGCTTCAACAATCACTCTCAATTCCCGACCGGCTTGAATTGCATAAGCTTTTTCAACTCCGGGATATGTTAAGGCTAAATTTTCAAGGTCTTTTATTCGCTGCAAATATTGCTGCATAATTTCTCTTCGCGCTCCGGGGCGTGCGCCACTGATTGCATCGCAGGCCTGCACAATCGGAGAAATTACATATTGCATTTCCATCTCGTCGTGATGCGAGCCAATGGCATTTACAACAGAAGGATTTTCGCCATACTTTTCGGCAAGTTTTGCGCCCAATAAAGCATGACTTAATTCGGTTTCTTCATCAGGCACTTTTCCAATATCGTGCAATAAACCTGCGCGTTTTGCCAATTTGGGATTTAACCCTAATTCGCTCGCCATAACTCCGCACAAATTTGCAACTTCTCTACTGTGCATTAAAAGATTTTGCCCATAAGACGAGCGAAAGCGCATTTTGCCAACAATTCGCACCAATTCTTTATGTAAACCATGAATGCCTAATTCAATTACAGTTCGCTCACCGATTTCTGTAATTTGTTCTTCCAATTGTTTACGTGTTTTTTCAACTACTTCTTCAATGCGCGCGGGATGAATTCTTCCATCAGCAACTAAGCGCTGTAAAGCCAATCGCGCAATTTCTCTTCGCAACGGATCGAAGGAAGATAAAACGATTGCTTCCGGCGTATCATCAACAATTAAATCAACGCCGGTTGCAGCTTCAATTGCACGAATATTTCTTCCTTCGCGCCCAATTATCTGACCTTTTATTTCATCACTTTCTAAATTAAAAACGGTAACAGTATTTTCAATTGTTATTTCTGCGCCAGTTCGCTGAATGGATTGAATAATTATTTTTCTTGCTTCTTTATTCGCTTTTTGCTTTGCATCTTCAATAATATCCTGCTGTAAAGTAAAAGCCTGTGTTTGCGCCTCTTGTTTTAAGCTTTCAACCAACTGAGCTTTTGCTTCTTCGGCACTAAGCGCAGCAACTTTTTCAAGCCGGCGAATATGTTCTTCCTGATGTTTTTCCAACTCTGTTCTTTTTTGATTAACCACTTCAATTTGGCGGTTGAGATTTTCTTTGATTAATTCATTTTCCTTAATTTGTTTATCCAGTAAAATTTCTTTTTGATTAACAACAATTTCTTTTTGTTTAATCCTGTTTTCTCCATCGCTAAATTTCTTATTTCTTTCTAAAACTTCTCTGTCGTATTCAGATTTTAATTGAACAAATTTCTCTTTGGCTTCTAATTGCTTTTCTTTTTTTAAAGTTTCGGCTCTTATTTCCGCCTCCTTGAAAATAGTTTGCGCCTGCAAGTTGGCCTCATCAATTTGCCTTTTTGTATTCTTAGCAAAAATGAATTTACCAGCTACTATGCCAGCTATTAAAGAAAGAAAACCTATAATTATTTCTATCGTCTGATTCATGTTTTTGATTTTTAATATATAAACTGCTTTATTTATGCGAAGGTAATTAAAAGCTAATGCAACGATCATCAAAATCAATTCTCAATTTGGGATACATTTTCTCTTTATGAAACTATTAAAAAACAGTAATAAATTAATCAAGTGCTGATGATCAATATATTATGTATAAAAAATTCAATGGCATATCCTTTGCTTTTTAAGGAAAGCCCGTTTTAATTCGTAACTCTATGATAACTGAAATTTATTAACCAGTTATCTATTAAACAATGAATCCAAAATCTTTAAAAGAAGTAATTTTACTTTTTTGCTTACCAATCATTATTGTGTCCTGTAGTAAAAACAACGATTTGTCTGCTCCTGCCAATCTGCAGGCAGGAGCACCAATATCTTATTCGAATGCCAGTATTTCAATCATAAATTTTAAAGCAGTTGAAATTTCCAAAAATAATTTAAAAATAAGTTTTTCTACTCTGTATGAAAAAAATATTCAAAAATTAGAACTTTTTAGCGGTTCAACTGAAACACAGTTATGTTCTATTTACCAGCAAAATGAAAGCGAAAATTCGTTACAAAAAATAGATTATTCTATAACAGACACCGATATAAAAGGAACTGTTATGTATTACATGATAAAGTTTACTTTAACTGATGGAAATTGGGGTTATACGCCAGTTTATAAATTGCAATTAAAATAGTGTTTGGGTAAGAAAAAGTCCGCACCTTATTTTTATACAAACGGACTGGATTGGGGGAAACAATTCTTACTCTTACTCTAAAACCCTGGTTCTGCCAGGGTTTATTTTTTTGCTGTTAATTTATCAATCAAATTTTCTAATACTAAAAGTTTATCCGCTGTTTGGTTTAATTGTATTAATTCGTTGCCGGTTTTATTTTGTTCGGTAGCAAACCAGAGCAAAACCATTGCAACATAATCCTGCATATCTTTTCCGGCAAAATCAGTTTTAAACTCAATAATTTTACCGTTAATTATTTTAATGGTTTTGCGAACCATTTCTTCGTCTGTGGGTTCTATTTTTAACCGGTAATTTCTGTCGCCAATTAAAATATTTACAGGTATCAGTTGCTGCTCCATTAAATTTATTGATTTAATAATTGCAAACAATTTTCAATTTCTTTCAAATAAATATCAATTCTTTTTTGAAGTTCTTTTTTTTCATTCTCACTCAAATTGCTTTTACTTAATTTAAGAATATCAATATTTTGTTTTAATGAATCTGCGGTTTTTGTTTTTTCCTGCAACTGTGCGCGCATTTCTTCAATTTCTTTTTTTAATTGTTGATTTTCTTTTTGCGAAAGCTCGTGTTGCTTCGCTAATTGCAGCAGTTTATTATGCAAATTTTTTAACTGTTCATCCAAATTAATCATTAAAATTATTTTCTGATGTCGGCTGATAATTTTTGTTCCAAATTTTGAATGATTTTATTCATCATGCTGTCCGTTTCTTTATCCGTTAGCGTTTTGTCTTCATCCAAAAAACATAAGTTAATTGCGAGAGATTTTTTCGCACTCCCCAGTTTCTCACTTTCAAAAATATCAAATAAACGTATGCTTTTTAGTTTTGCTAATTTAAGTTCCTCTATCGCAGATATTACCGTTGCATAATTAATATTGCTGTTTACAATTATTGAAATATCTCTTTGAACAAATGGAAATTTTGCAACTTCTTCATAAATTATTTTTTTATTTTCGGCTAACTGAAGTAACGATGCAAAATAAATATCAATAAAATAAACCGGTTGTTTAATATCGAACTGATGCAAACGTTCTGCTGCCACTTCGATTAGTTTTCCGATGAATTTTTTATTATTGTTTCCAACAAAAATATGAAACTCATTTTCACTTGTTAGAAAATTAATTTGCTGAAACCCACATGCAGCAAGCATTGCAGCAGTTATACCTTTTGCTGTATAAAAATCCTGTGGTTTGGATTTTATTCTCCATTCATCTTCCTGGTCATTTCCTGAAATGTATAAACTCAAATGCTCGTCTTCTAAATAATCAACACTATTTTTTTTATTATAAGTTTTTCCAAATTCAAAAAAGCGAACCATCGTATTTTTACGATTAATGTTATACGCAATAATTTCAAGTCCTGTTTCTAACATGAAAGGTCGCAATACATCTAAGTCTGCGCTGAGATTATTTAATAGTCTTACAGAATGTTCTAAAGTTTTTTCAGAATAATATTTGCTGTTGGTAATTGAGTTAGTTATTATTTCATGAAAGCCAATGCCGGTTAAATGATCCGATATTTTTTCTTTTAAAGATTCTTTAAAACCAAGCGTTTCAATCTGCGGAGAAATTGTGATTGAAGTTGGAATTTCAATATTATTTAATCCATCAATTCTAATAATTTCTTCAACTAAATCTGCGGGCAAATTAATATCAGACTTTGCAAACGGAACTAAAACTTTAATTTCATTTTTATCTTTCTGAATAATTTCAAATTCGAGACTTACCAAAATATTTTTTACAACATCCGGATCATAATTTTTTCCGCTCAGCTTTTTTAAATAATCATATTTAAGTACAATTTCTTTTTTTTCTTTTGGCTGCGGATAAACATCAATTATTTCAGAAGAAATTTTTCCGCCGGTAATTTCTTTTATCATCAAAGCAGCACGTTTTAAAACATTTACAGTGTTAGAAATATCCACACCTTTTTCAAAACGCGTTGCAGCTTCCGTTCTCAAACCGTGATACAGTGCGGTTTTGCGTATATCCTCCGGATTAAACCAGGCACTTTCCAAAAAAATATTTTTTGTTAATTCATTTACACCGCTATTCAATCCGCCAAACACGCCGGCAATGCACATGCCTTTTTCTTCATCGCAAATCATCAAATCATTTTTGCTTAATTTTCTTTGCTTTTCATCGAGCGTTGTAAAACTTGTACCTTCGGGGAGATTTTTTACAACCACAGTTTTTCCTTTTATTTTATCAGCATCAAATGCATGTAATGGCTGCCCTGTTTCGTGTAAAATATAATTCGTAATATCAACAATATTATTAATTGATCTTTGATTAATTGCAATTAATCTATCTTTTATCCATTGCGGCGAAGAGTCTATTTCAATATCAGAAATTGTAATTGCTGAATATCGCGGGCATGCTTTTGTGTTTTCAATTTTTACATTTATAAATAAATTGTTATTATCAATTTTAAAATTATCAGTAAAAATATTTTTTGGTTTTATCTCCTTTTTTTGACGATGCGAAAGATAAGCGCACACATCTTTAGCCACACCGTAATGGCTCATTGCATCCACGCGATTTGGCGTTAAGCCAATTTCATAAATCCAATCTAAATAAGGTTTAAAATAATTTGCAGCAGGTTCGCCAATTTTCACTTCATCCGGCAAAACAATTATTTCTGAATGATTATTACTAATGCCAATTTCATCTTCAGCACAAATCATTCCTTCACTTTTTTCGCCGCGAATTTTCGCTTCTTTCATTGTAACGGGCTCGCCCGAAATTGGATGAATTGTTGTACCAATTGTTGCTACAATTACTTTTTGATTCGCAGCAACATTTGGTGCACCGCAAACAATTTGCAAAATATTTTTATTTCCAACATCAACTTTTGTAAGCTTTAATTTATCAGCATTTGGGTGAGGCGCGCTTTCAAAAATTTCTCCAATTATTAAACCTTTTAATCCGCCTTTTATGCTTTCGTATTTTGAAAGATTTTCTACTTCAAGCCCAATGGAAGTAAGGATTTCCGAAAGTTTTGCCGGTTCAATTTTTTCTGGCAAATATTCGTTTAGCCAATTATACGAAATCGTCATAAATTAATCTTTAAAAAATATTTTGCAAATATAACGGTTCAAAAAAAGGTTATTTAATTGTCTTTTTTTTTGGAAAATTCAGTTATCAATAAATAAAAGATTTTTATTTGAAGTTTTCCTAAATCAATGCCTGATTTTCTACAATTTTTATTACAGCAAAATGTTTATGTAAAATTAAAACGGTTAATTTTTTATTCGTTGCCTAATAAACAAAAACAGTATTTAATCAAACTTTTTAAAAAAATTCTTTCTGCACAAAGCATGTGCATTAAAATATAAATTAAACGAAAAACTTTTTTAAATTGTGATAAAACTAATAGTCAATGTTAGTAAGCAAGGCAAACGAGTGGATAAACTTGTGGAAGTAAATTGAATAAATATAAAATAAAATAAAATTCTCTGCAACCAAAATAGTCCTGTTATATTCGTTTCCCTTCCGAAAGAAGTAACAATTATGAAACCTTATGATAACAATAACTTAACATGAAGATTTACCTAACCAAACGTAAAAAACCAATTTCCTAAATTATTGAATTGTTTGCCTAATGGATTTAACTAACTTAAACAAAGACCGAAAAAGCAGAAGAAAATCTTCTATAGATGTTAGCACAATGGTGTATGGCAAGCTTCCGCCACAAGCCAAAGATTTGGAAGAAGCTGTATTGGGCGCTATTATGCTCGAGAAAAGCGCATTTGATAATGTAATAGAAATTTTGCATTCCGAATGTTTTTATGTAGATGCACATCAAATTATTTTTAAAGCTTTTGAAAGCCTTGCTCAAAAAAGTTTGCCGATAGATATTTTAACGGTTGTTGAAGAATTGAAACTGAAAGAAGAGTTAGATAATGTTGGCGGCGCTTATTACATTACAAAACTTACCAATGCAGTTGTTTCTACCGCAAATATTGAAGCACATGCAAGAATTATTTTGCAGAAATTTATTCAGCGCGAATTGATACGCATCAGCGGAGAAATTATCGGCGATTCTTATGAAGACAGCACCGATGTGTTTGACCTTTTGGATGATGCCGAACAAAAAATGTTCAACATCACCAAAAATTATCTCAAAAAAAATTACGAAGATATTGGCGATGCGCTTGCAAAAACTATCAATCGAATTGATTTATTACGCACACAAAAAGATGATATTTCCGGCGTGCCAAGCGGTTTCAAAAGTATTGACCGTGTAACTTACGGATGGCAGCCAACTGATTTAATTGTTTTGGCGGCGCGCCCTTCCGTTGGTAAAACTGCTTTTGCTTTAAACCTGGCACGCAATGCAGCTTTGCATCCCACAAAACCAACCGGCGTTGGATTTTTTTCTTTGGAAATGAGCTCTGCACAATTAGTTAGCAGAATTTTAAGCGCCGAAAGTGAAATTATGTTAGAGAAAATTTCGCGTGGTAAATTGGAAGATTATGAATATCAGCAACTGCACACAAAAGGTATAAAAAGATTAGAGCAGGCGCCCATTTTTATTGATGATACAGCTGCGCTGAATATTTTTGAATTTAGAGCAAAAGCAAGAAGATTGGTAAACAAACATCATGTAGGATTAATAATTATTGATTATTTGCAATTGATGAGCGGCAGAGATGATAGAAACGGAAACCGTGAACAGGAAATAAGTAATATTTCACGAAATCTTAAAGCGCTTGCAAAAGAATTAAATATTCCGATAATTGCATTAAGTCAGTTAAGCCGCGCTGTTGAAACAAGAAAAGAAAGTAAGATGCCGCAGTTAAGCGACTTGAGAGAATCCGGCGCCATCGAACAAGATGCAGATATGGTAATGTTTATTTATCGCCCCGAATATTACGAACAAATGGCAAATGAAAATGGCGAAAGCACCCGCGGCGAAACCCATTTACGCATTGCAAAACACAGAAACGGCGCATTAGAAAATATAAAACTCAGGGCATTATTACATATTCAAAAATTTGAAGAATGGGATGGAGATGATGGTTTTAAAGGGTTTTCAGGCGGTGGAAATTGGAAGCCTGTTCCACCGGCAACGGCACCTGAAAATAGTGCTGGAAATGAAGACGCAAAATTATTTATTCAAAAAGGAAGCCGCATGAACAGCGGGGAATTTGATGAAGGTTTTGATGTAGATGAACAAGATTAAAAATGAGCAATAGATATCAAAACTGCAATTAGATTTGTACAAAAGACAAACAGTTTCATAATCTAATAAATTGCGCCATTACAACCAATTTATGCTATTAAAAAAATAAAAAATTTTCTCTAATCTTACGCTAATACACCAAACTTTCCTGATTGAAAATCGCGAATTGCTTCATGAATTTCCTGCTCGGTATTCATTACAAAAGGGCCGTAGCTAACGATTGGCTCGTTGATAGGTTCGCCGCTCAATAACAACAAAACACTATCTTCATTTGCCTTGATATTTATCTCTTCGCCATCGTTTTTAAATAATACAAAACTATGTTCTGTTGCTTTTTCGGCATTCACTTCCACACTGCCATTTACCACAAGCATTGCTGTATTGTGATTTAACGGGATTGTCGTATTAATTTCACCATTTTTTTTCAATTTAATATCAAATAAGTTTACAGGTGAATAAGTTTTTGCAGGTCCGGAAACTTCATTAAATTTTCCGGCAATAACGTTTACAAATCCATTTTCATTGGGCAATTTATTTTACCCATTTTATTTGCGGTAATAGCCTGATAGTGGGCAGTTGTTGATTTATCTTTTTTAGGAAGATTTACCCAAAGTTGCACCATCTCAAAAGGACCGCCTTTTTTTGAAAATTCTTTTTCGTGATATTCCTTGTGCAATATGCCTGCACCTGCCGTCATCCATTGTACATCGCCGGCGTTGATAACGCCACTGTTGCCTGTGCTGTCATGATGCGCTACACTGCCTTTATAAGCAATAGTTACGGTTTCAAAACCTTTGTGCGGATGCACATCAACACCACGAATATGATCGGATGGACCGAAATCAAATTCAGCATTAAAATCCAGCAGCAAAAAAGGGCTGATTCTTTGTTGCGAAATGACTGCGCCGGGTATCATATTATATACCCGAAAACCATCGCCTACCATGCCCGGACGGGCAGGGCGCGGAAATATTTTTTCTATTGATTTTTTCATATTTTACTTTTTTATTTAATAATTATTGTGCAATTATCAGGCGTGGCTAATGAATTTTCAGCTAATATTCTGAAAAAGCGTTCAAATTTTGGGATAGAAAAATAGAGTTTATCGAGATCAGATTTTAATAACAAAATTATTTCACTATCATCAACAGCATCAATATTCAGTGTTCCCGGTTTTTGAGTTGTCAAACTGTACATATCTGTAATCCACCAGCCGGGTGGCGCAAATTGAAGAATATGTTCAAAGCCGTTTTTATCAATTGAGTAACTGCGCAGGCATCCGGCATTTACAAAAGCAACGCTTTTATTTATTTCTCCCTCCTGCAAAAAAAAATGCTTTCTTTTAATTTTTTTATGCCTTAATAAGGAAATAAAATGATCTTCTTTATCCTTAGCAAGATGAATATATTTAGCAATATTTTTTAGTAAAAGCTCATAGATCATTTTAAAAATTTAAATTGCAAATTAATTAATTGCCGTATAATATGGCTTGTATTCCAACGAAAAACGGCTATTGTATTTTTTCAACAGCCTATTTTTTAATCCATAAATTAAAAAAATGCCATATTAAAATATTTTAAAGCGATTACTATTAAACTTCTTCGTTAATATTTCGCTTTAAATAATCCGTATAATCCGGTAAAATAGCTTCGTATTCATCGTGCATAAAAGGTGAAGTCATTAAAAAATCGGCCGTAGCTCTGTCGCAGGCGAGTGGCAGATTCCATGCTACACATACACGCAGTAAGGCTTTCACGTCGCTATCGTGTGGTTGCGCGTGCATAGGATCCCAAAAAAATATCATTAAATCTATTTCACCTTCTGCAATCATGGAACCAATTTGCTGATCGCCGCCAAGCGGGCCGCTCATCATTTTTTTTACAGGCATATTCAACGCTTCTTCTAAAAGTTTGCCGGTGGTTCCGGTGGCAATAAGATCGTGGTTTGCTAATGCTGTTTTGTTGTAGATTGCCCAATCCATCAAATCTTCTTTTTTATGATCGTGCGCAACAAGAGCAATGCGCTTTCGCTTTGCTAATTTTTTTATGCTTGCCATAAAGTTTGAGTTATTTATAAACAATAAAAATAAGTGTTATGAAAATGATTTGATTGAAGCTGTTCAAAATTTTTAGTAGGTTTATTGAACAATTTTTATACTTGATAAGAAGGTTGTTTCTTTGCTGAATAAAGAACAAAGCGTACAAGTGAGTGACACAACGAAGTTTAATAGCAGTACAAAAGCCGGTAACAAAAGATTTTTTTAAAAATTAAAAATAAAAAATAATTATGAGCTATATTTCTAATATTCATGCGAGACAAATTTTAGACAGTCGTGGCAACCCTACAATTGAAGTAGATGTAATAACCGAGAGCGGAATGTTGGGCCGTGCTGCTGTGCCTTCGGGCGCTTCTACGGGCATGCACGAAGCAGTTGAATTGCGCGATGCTGATAAAAATATTTATGGCGGCAAAGGCGTTTTAAAAGCTGTAAAAAATGTGAATGATGTTATTGCGGATCAACTGATCGGTTGTCCTGTTAGCAACCAGGAAAGTTTAGATAAAAAGTTAATTGAATTAGACGGAACGGAAAATAAAAGTAAGCTTGGCGCTAATGCAATTTTAGCGGTTTCAATGGCTGCTGCAAAAGCCGGTGCACTGGAAAGTGATTTGCCATTGTTTCGTTATTTGGGCGGCGTAAATGCGCACGTGCTTCCCATGCCATTGATGAATATTTTAAACGGCGGCGTACATGCTGATAACAAAATAGATTACCAGGAATATTTAATTGTTCCGCTTGGCGCCAATAATTTCAGCGAAGCGTTGCGCTGGGGCGTGGAAGTTTTTCATACGTTGAAAACTGTTTTAAAGAAAAAAGGTTACAGCACAAATGTTGGTGATGAAGGCGGTTTTGCACCCGATATTCAAAGCAACGAAGAAGCTATTGAAACTGTGCTGCAGGCAATTGAAGCGGCAGGTTACAAAGCAGGAACTGAAATTGCAATTGCAATAGATGCTGCCAGCAGCGAAATGTACTTTAACGATCAATATAAATTTTATAAAAGCAGCGGTAAAATTTTGAGCAGTGATGAAATGGTTGCTTATTGGGAAGATTGGGTGAATAAATATCCGATAATTTCTCTGGAAGACGGAATGGCTGAAGAAGATTGGGATGGATGGAAGAAATTAACCGATGCATTAGGAAATAAAATTCAATTGGTTGGTGATGATCTGTTTGTTACCAACACAAAAATTTTACAGCGCGGCATTGATAATGGCATTGCGAATAGCATTCTTATTAAGCTAAATCAAATTGGCACAATCACTGAAACCATTGATGCCATTCAGTTAGCGCAAACAAATGGTTACACAACAATTATAAGTCACCGCAGCGGCGAAACAGAAGATACAACTATTGCAGACCTTGCAGTGGCATTAAATTGCGGGCAAATTAAAACAGGCAGCGCAAGCAGAACAGATCGGTTGGCAAAATATAATCAGTTAATTAGAATTGAAGAATTATTGGGATCAAATGCAGTTTATCCAAAAGGAAAAATAAAATTTAGAAAATAATATTTTATATTTTTGAGTGATGAATGTATAAATATTCCATTTTTTTTCTTTTCAATCTTTAAAATGAAATTTACTTATCGCACATTATCCATCTTCAAAAACAAATACATTGTTGCATTTGTGGCGTTTATTGTACTTATGGTTTTTTTCGATCAAAACAACATCTTTGTACAACTCGATAGAAAAAAACAATTGGATAATTTGCTATCAAACAAAAATTATTATAAAAGTGAAATTGAAAAAACAAAAAAACAATTAAACGATTTGCAAAAAAACCCCGCTGCCGTTGAGAAATATGCAAGAGAAAATTTTTATATGAAGAAAAGCAACGAAGATGTATTTATTGTACAAAACCCTGCAGACTCTGCTAAAAAATAATATTCTGTACAATAAACAAATAAAGCCTGTCGTTTATAAAATATTCTCGTAAAAAGAGAGTAGCAATCCAAATAATCCTGCTGAAAGAAAATTGTTTAGTTCATCTAAATATTGGTTGCTATGCAAAATTTTACTACCGAAGATTTATTGCTTTATTTATATAACGAAATGAAAGAACTTGAAAAAGCAGCTTTAGAAAATGAACTGCAAAATAATTGGTCTTTAAAAGAAAAATTTCAAGTGCTGAAAGAAGCAAAAAACAGGCTTCAAAAACTGCAACTGCACTCACCTCTTAAACGCAGCATTGATTCTATTCTGCAATATGCAAATCATGTTTTAAAAGTTTCTTCTTAAAAAACATTCGTTTATTTATTTAATTTACAAAAGTATTTTTGTTGCTTTTATTGAAGCAATATGAGCCGCGAAGAACGCTTTGAATTTGTAATAGATTATTTTCAACGCCACAATCCTAATGCTGAAACAGAATTAATATATGATAATCCTTATCAGTTGCTGGTGGCTGTTATTCTTTCTGCACAGTGCACTGATAAGCGTGTGAACATAACCACTCCGTCCATCTTTCAAAAATATCCTGATGTACAAGCATTATCTAAAGCAACATTTGACGAATTATTTCCGTTAATAAAAAGTATTTCGTATCCTAACAATAAAACAAAACATCTCATTAACATGGCACGCATGTTGGTTAGTGAATACAACGGCGAAATTCCGATGAATGTAAATGATTTGATGAAGTTACCCGGCGTAGGAAGAAAAACAGCAAATGTAATTACATCAGTAATTGACAAACAGCCGAATATGGCTGTAGATACGCATGTATTCAGGGTTTCAGCACGTATTGGTTTAACAAAAAATGCAAGAACGCCTTTGGAAACGGAGAAACAATTATTAGAATATTTGCCTGAAGAAATTATTCATAAAGCGCATCACTGGTTAATATTGCACGGGCGTTATATCTGTATTGCAAGAAAACCAAGATGCACTATTTGCGGATTAAAACCGGTTTGCAAATACTATCAAAAAAATAAATTTCATAACGAACTTTTTCAGTGATGAAATATTTAATAAAAAATTTGTGCATAGGACAAGCGAAAAGTTTTTTTGGTTTGATATTTTTTATTGTTTTTTTATTCGCCGCAAAAAGTTCAAATGCACAATACTATTATTTCTATAACAACAAATATTACGATAAAAATCTTATTGTTGAAATAGGTCCTTCCATTGGCTTAATGAATTGCTTTACTGATCTTGGCAAACGTGCGGGCTTTATTAAAGACCTTAATTTTAATGGCGGTTTTTATGCCGCTGCAATGTACAGGGATGTAGTTGGCGTTCGTTTAGAAGCAACTTGGGGCAAGGTGGAAGCAGCAGATAGTTTAAATAAAGGCAAAGCGCGCCTTCGTAATTTAAGTTTTAGAAGCGATATACAGGAAATAGCGCTGCTTGCAGAATTTCATCCTTTGATGTTAAAATATTATCCACAAGGTCCTCCCCGATTATCGCCTTATATTATGGCAGGTATTGGCTGGTTCAATTTTAATCCGCAGGCAAATTATAATGGATTATGGATAGATCTTCAGCCGTTGCACACAGAAGGCGAAGGCTTTAAGGAATATCCAAATCATACACCTTATCGTTTATCTCAAATAAATATTCCTGCGGGTGCAGGTTTTAAATATGAACTGAGTGAAATGTTTACCATTCGCGGCGAATTAATCTATCGTTTTTTATTTACTGATTATTTGGATGATGTAAGCACAACCTATATTGATCCAACTTTATTTGATAAATATTTATCACCAACTGAGGCTGCATTTGCGAAAATTTTATACAGCAGGCAAGGAGAAATAAAACCCGGATTTGTGCCTGCCGTGGGTAGTATTCGCGGCAGCCCTAAACATAACGATGCTTATTTTAGTTTTAATTTAAAAATTGGAATTAATTTAGGAAGAACCAGGTACAAATAATTATTTTTTTCTTTTTTCTTCAACAAATAATAATGGTTATAAACAAAAATTTTTAATTGCTACGCGGAACTGTAAATCAAATATCTTACATTAAAATTCCTGCAATTGTTGCAGAAAGATAAGACGCCAAAGTTCCACACAGCAAGGCTTTTAAGCCAAGTTTCGCTAAATCTGCACGGCGTTCAGGAACTAAAACACCGATGCCGCCAATCTGCATTCCTACACTACTAAAATTTGCAAAACCGCAAATGGCAATGCTTACAATTAATAAACCTTTTTCTGAAATTATAGGAACTGATTTATTTGTAAGATTTGTAAACGCAACAAATTCGTTGATGCTTAATTTTTGTCCGAGCAAAGTTGCTGCGTTTGCAATATCCTGTTTCGGAACGCCCATTGCCCATGCGAAGGGATAAAATAATTTTCCAAAAATAAAATTGAGATTTAAATTAAAATTCGGATTAAACAAGTGACCAATCCAAATTAAAACTGCATCAAGCAAACTAATCATTGCAATAAAACCAATCAACATTGCAATCACATTCATTGCAATTCTAAAACCATCGGCAGCACCGTGTGAAATTGCATCTATTGCATTTGTGTAAGGGCTTTTTACTTCTAATTTTACTTTGCCCATTGTTTTGCTTTCTTCTGTTTCAGGAAAAACAATTTTAGCAATTACCAGTGCGCCTGGCGCTGCCATTAAACTTGCAGTAATTAATTTAGGTGCTAAATCCAAACCTGCCTGCGCACCTAATGCAGAATAAACAACCAGCACGCTTCCGGCAATACATGCAAGGCTTCCGCTCATACTGGCAAGCAGTTCGCTGTTTGTCATCGTTTGCAAATAAGGTCTTATCATTACCTGCGCTTCCACTTGACCAACAAAAGTGCTGGCAACATTACTCAATGCTTCGGCACCGCTAACACGCATTACAAAATTCATTATCCGCGCAGTAAATGAAACAACTTTTTGCATGATACCGAAATGATAAAAGAATGCAACCAATGCACAAACTAAAATTATAGTTGCCGTAACA
This sequence comes from Chitinophagaceae bacterium, assembly GCA_051004255.1. Classification (GTDB taxonomy): domain Bacteria; phylum Bacteroidota; class Bacteroidia; order Chitinophagales; family Chitinophagaceae; genus JBPCKN01. The sequence continues at coordinate 195,694 of JBPCKN010000003.1, forward strand.
TTAAATGCAAAAACAAAACCGCCTTCTGCATAATTCACTATTGTTTTGTTGCTTTGCTGCACTGCAATTCCGCCATAAACAAATGATGCGCCTTTAAAAGCAAAATGCTCGAGGTTCTTCATTCCATCGCCCAATAATTCAAAAAAATTTGAAACGGGTTTTACTTTAAAAACGAGCACAGCAATTAATATCTGTAAAAAAATTCCACTAAATACAAGACGATAATTTATTCTTTTTTTATTGTTAGAAAAAAGATAAGCAATTCCCAAGATCAATACAATTCCAATTAATCCCTGAAATCGTTCCATTTATTTTTGATTGAATAATGAAGATAAATAAATTAAAAGTTGAAATATTCATCAAATAATTTATCTCTGTTTTATTCTTCCAACAAAAATTTGAAACAATGCAGATAAATCTTCTGAAGGTTTAAAATAAATAACTGCAAAAGAAAACATGCTAAAAAATATTATAGTTCTAACAATAATATCAATATATAAATTTGTAAATGCCGGAATAAAATATACAATTCCAATACAAAAAAATGCAATAAAAAAAGCATACAAAGTATTGATTGTAAAAGGTTGAAGTTTAAATAATTTCCAGATATAAATAAATCGCACCGAATTGAAAACTGTTATCGCAATTAGGTTTGCGTATGCTGCGCCTGTTACGCCAAAAGTATTTATTAGTGTATAATTGAGCGGCAGCGCCAGTAAAATAAATAACATATTGGTGATGAAATCAATCTTCCAATATTTTGAAAGTTGCAAAATTTGTGAGTTTAATCCGGTGCCAAGATCAATCAATTTTGCAATGCCCATAATAAGCGCAATTTCTTTTGCAGGTTTATAAGTGTTGCCTAAAAATTTTATTGCATTATCCATATTCAAATAAATAATTCCACCCAAAGCCAAACCAATAATTAAAAGATTGAGCGAAGTTTTTTGATAAAGCTCTAAAATTTTTTCTTTGTTTCTATCTTTCCATGCTTCCGAAATTATGGGCGTTGCAATAGCAACCATGCTGCGTTGCGGAACATCCATGATTGTAACAAGATAAGTTGGAATAGTAAAAATTGCAGCGTCCGTTAAACCATTTACAGACTGGCTCGCAATTACAATAACATCAATCGTTCTTGATAAAACATTCAGCATTGCGCTTGAAAAAAGAAAAAACCCGAATGCCATCATTTTTTTATATAACCTTTTGGTTACAGAACTAATGCTAAAATTAACAGGAAAATTTCCACTTCGAATTATAACAATAAATAAAATAATTAAGGATGGAAAATAAATGAATGCATAAAGATTAAAAAATGTTTCAATTGTAATAAAACTAAAAACATATAACGCAATCAAAATAGTTGTGATTAATCTGAATAAGACTTCCTTTAAAAAATTTGATAAGATAGTTTTTTTTAAAGCCCACGCATAACTTTCCATTAAAGTAAAAAAAGCGTACGATAAAGTAAGCGGATAAATTAGATTGAAATGCGTTACAAACAATGGTGAACGCGAACCGAACTTGCGCAAAATTTCTTCTTTAAAAATTGTAGTTAATAATAAAAATAAAATGCAGCCAATTATGCAAGCCGCAAGCGTGATGGACGGAAGATCATTTTGTTTTTTGGAAAGATAAGAAGTATAAAATGGATAAAATTTTAAAGTAACAGGGATGGAACCAAACGTACAAATGGTAGAAAACAAAAGTCCGAAATCTAACAGCACACGTGTAAGTCCGTAACTTTCGCTGCCAATAAATTTTGGAAAAAGTATTAAAACATTTACTGCGCCAATAGCAAAACCGATATAAATAAAAATAGATGAATAAATGCTTTGTTTACGAATAATGCCCATTGCACAATAAATCTATGGTTTTTTGTAACAAAAAATATTTAATTGCTGTTCAAAAGGAAAGTTAGATTTTTCTTTTAAGAAAGGATGTTGAATTGTTTGTGCTGCAGATGAAATGTAAAAATTGAAATTCTGCTTTACCACAATATTTAATAATTCTAATAATTTATTTTGTTCATTTATTGCGCCGTGATATTCTACAAATAAATTATCGACCAGCGAAAGTGCATCGCTGCAATCTTTTAAAATATCATATTCAGCGCCTTCAATATCAATTTTTAAAAGATCAACTTTTTGCTTTTGCAAAACATCTTTTAAACGAACTGTATTAACTTCAACATAATTTTCTGATTCATTTATTGAAGTAACAATTCTACTTGCCTGCGATGCTTTGTTTTCAAAAAATAAAGAACCATTTTTTATCCAAACTGCGGATTGAAAAATGGTAACATCTTTCAAATTAAAGCTTTTTATATTTTGTTGCAGCAATTCAAAATTTTTCGCATCAGGTTCAAAAGCAATTATTTTACTTTTTGGATAAATCATCTTGAAATAAAGCACGCTTAATCCGATGTTTGCGCCGCAATCAATGACAAAAGGATTATCAACTGAAAATTTTATTTTATAAATTTCATCTTCAAATATTTCATTAAACCCAAATAAAAATTCTCCCGGATTCACATAATTTATTTTCTCGTTTTTAAACTGAAAAGAATTTATTTTTCCTAATTGCTGATGTTTTATTAAAATGCGATTCCATCGCGAAATTTTTCTTTTATCTCGAACAGAAAATTTTTTTATCCGATGCATCGCTCCGCGAAATAATGCTTTCAGCATAATACCAATTGATATTTATTTTTGTTGAATGAATGATGAACCTTTGGTTTCCATTTGCATTCCTGCATACAAACACGCCGATTTAGTTGCAAGATGCTTAGATTCGATTCAACTTCAAAATTTTAAAAATTTTGAAGTAATTATTACAGATGATAGTGTAGATAATTCGATAGAAAAAATCATTCCTCTTTATTCAACTTCTTTAAATATATTTTATTATAAAAACCAAGCTGCGCTTGGTTCTCCAAAGAATTGGAATTATGCAATTACAAAAGCAAAAGGAAAATACATTAAGATAATGCATCAGGACGATTGGTTTGCAACCGACCAGGCTCTGCAAAAATTTGTTGAATCTTTAGAAAAAAATCCAGATGCAGTTTTTGCATTTTCTTCCTGCCAAAATATTATTGGTACAACAAAGCAACCGGTTAGAAAAAACTTAGAAAAATATGTTGAGAAAATAAAATTAAACCCATATTATTTAATCCTCGATAATGTAATAAGAACGCCGAGCACAGGAATTTTCAGAAATAATATTGGTTTATTGTATGACGAAAAAATGAAGTGGTGTGTTGATTATGATTTTTATATTCGGTTATTAAGCGTTTACAAAAATTTTGTTTGGATTGAAGATGTTTTAATAAATATCGGTCTTCATGAAAATCAAATAACGAATACTGTAATTGCCGATGCTTCGGTTGTTGTGTTTGAAAATATCCGTTTATTGAATAAGATTGATCTTTCAAAAATAAATGTAATTATTTATTATGATTTTTTTTGGCGAATGATGAGAAATTTTAAAATAAGATCATTGAATCAACTTAATGATTTAACAACAGATGAAAAAATTCCTTTGTTTATGTTGCAAATAGTTTATGCTCAAAAAAAGATTCCTTCGGCAGTTTTGAAAAATGGTTTTTGTTCAAAAATTATTATGTTTATTTGTTATTGCACAAATAAATTAAAAGAATTATTCAGATAAAAGTTTTAATTCAGCAGAGCTTATAAATTTTCCCCGGCAAACTTGTAACAACATTTTGCAATTCTAAATTTAAAATTGCGCCGGCAACAGAACTGCTGTGCAAGCCGCTTTTTAAAAACAATTCATCAATATGAATGGTTTCTTTTTCCTTTAAAATGTCAACAATAATTTTTTCTTCATCGCTTAAATCAATAAATAATTCTTTCTGCACTTTTGACTTTGTTTTTTTGTTTTCCCAGTTCATCATCTCAATTAAATTTTGAGCATCGGTTAATAAAGCAGCTTTATTATTTTTTATAAGATAATTGCAACCTGCGCTTTTACTATCAGTTGTTTTTCCGGGAAAAGCAAATACATCTTTGTTATAATTATTGGCTAATTCTGCCGTAATCATACTTCCGCCTTTTATTGCAGTTTCAATAACAATTGTTGCATCGGCCATGCCTGCAACAATTCGGTTGCGGCGCGGAAAATTATGTTTATCAGGTTTTGTATTTTTTGTAAATTCCGTAAGTAAACCTCCATTCAGTAAAATCTCTTTTGCAAGCGTTTTATGTTGCGATGGGTAAATTGTATCAAGCCCATGCGCAAGCACTGCAATAGTTTGCAGACTATTTTGCAGCGCAGCTTTATGTGCAATTGCATCAATGCCGAATGCAAGCCCGCTAATGATTAAAACATTTTGGTCCTGCAATTCTTCTATTAATTTTTCGGTAATTTGTTTGCCGTAATCGGTGTTATTTCTGGTGCCGATTATACTGATAATTTTTGCTGCATTTAAATCTGCTTTCCCACGATAAAACAATAAAGTTGGCGCATCGTAACAATGCAGCAATCTTTGCGGATAATCTTTATTAGTGATAAATAAACATTGAATTTTATATTTTTCAATAAATGCAATTTCTTCTTCAGCTTTTTTAAAATTGCCAAATGACTTAATATTTTTTGCACGCACTTCACCGATATTTTCAACAGTGCTTAATTCTTTTTTCTTTGCTTTAAAAATATTTTCCGCATTACCAAAATGTTCAACTAAAATCTTTGATTGAATTGTACCAACATTCGGAATTAAGGTTAATGCAATTTGATATAATAAATCGTTATTAGTCATTCAGTCAAGAAATCAAATTAAAAAATGCGTCATCTGTAAACTCACTTCAAGGCAAATACCACATTCACTTCAAATTGTATTTTTATTTTTTGAAAATCCACATTCATCGGCGCTGCATTTTCTTGTTGATCTGCTTCAGCTGTTTTAGCCATCGCATTCGAATACATAAGCGGACGAGGATAATTGTTTGTTTCGCTCGGATCATTAATTGTAATAGCTTCGCCAACATTTTCGCCAATTGACTCTGCCAAATAAATGGCTTTATTTTTTGCTGATTTTATTGCTTCAATTTTTAATTGTTTTTTTAGCTCATCCATTTTGCTGTAATCTGTTTTTGCAATAAAAAAATTTTGCGTTGCCTGATCATCTAATTTATTCACCAATTGATCCATCTCATCTGTCGTTTTTACTTTTACCCAATAACTGATGCTCGCTTTCAAATCAGGATTTTGTTTTTTCTTTTTTTCATACCACCAATAATTTCCATCCCAGCCCGAATAACCTTGTACAACAACATCGCTGTCTGCCAGGCCCATATTTTTACACACTTGCAAAAAGTCATTTTTTATTGTTTGAATATCTGCACCTTTTTTATCGTATTCGCGCAAATCAATTTGCACATAAATTTCATCGGGAGTAATTTCTTTTTCTGCAGAACCATTTACAGAAATTGTTTTTTGCGGTGGAGTAATTGTTGCAGTTATTTGCTGTGCTTTTGCAAAAATAAAACCTGAAGCTAAAATTAATGTTGCGAAAATCTTTTTCATAATTTTTTATTTTGATTGAAGATGCAATTAACCGGAATAATTCATACCAACAATTTTTAGAATAAAGTATCTTAACAATTATTTACAATGCGTATTTTGCATAAGATTGTTTGCAAAATTTTGTGATGAATAAACTTATCGAAAAATTAAAACGCATTAAAATTGTAAAATCTTTTATTTATGGAATTGTTGGCGTTGCAACTTATCCCGGACTTGCAATGATAAATAAAATAAAAATTGAAGGCACTGAACATCTTGAAAATCTTCCAAAAAAGAATGTGTTATTTGTAAGCAATCATCAAACTTATTTTGCTGATGTAATTACGTTTCTTCATATTTTTTGTGCAGTAAAATGGCGAAGAAAAAATAAATTAGGAATTCCGTTTTATTTGCTCAATCCCTTTACCCACGTGTATTTTGTAGCTGCAGAAGAAACAATGAACGGCAGTTTTATTAGTAGATTATTCAAACTGGGCGGCGCATTAACTGTAAAAAGAACCTGGCGCGCCGAAGGCAAAGAGGTGCGCAGAGGTTTAGATCCATCCGACACTCGTAAAATAACAGACGCTTTAAAAAATAATTGGGTAATTACTTTTCCGCAAGGCACAACAAAGCCTTTTGCACCTGGCAGAAAAGGAACTGCATTTATTATTAAATATAATCAACCGATTGTTATACCTGTTGTTATTAGCGGGTTCTGGCGCGCTTTTAATAAAAAAGGTTTGGTATTTAAAAAGAAAGGTTCGTTGCTTTCCGTTCGTTTTAAAGAACCATTAAAAATTGATTACAATAAAACAACTGGTGAAATTTTAGAACAGGTAATGGATGCAATTGAACAAAGCAAAAAATTTATGCTGAAAGGAAAGCACCATTTGATGAATGCGCTTGATAAATGAAGAATTGATGAATGATGAGTGATGAATGTGTAATAATTAATGATAAATAGTTCGATAAATAATTTAAGTAAAATATAACCATAAACCATAAACAATAAACATAAACCAACAAACTATCAACCAATTTTCTCTGCAAAAAATAATGCCTTTAATTCGTTCGCATCATCGGGGTTCATTTTACCGCCGAGAATTAAACGCACTTGTCTTCTGCGCAAAGCGCCGTCGTATAAACTTTTTTCTTCAGCAGTTTCAGCAATTAATTCAGGAACTTTTCTTGCTTTACCATTCGGGTCTAAAGCAACAAAGGTAAAATAGGCTTCATTGCTTTCATATTTATATTGATGCAACGAATCTTCGCCCCAAACAAGCAAATGAATTTCCATTGATGTTGTAAAAGCACGTGTAACCTTTGCCTCAATATGCACTATATTTCCAAGCTTTATCGGGTTTTTAAAACTTAAATTATCAACGCTTGCCGTTACGCATGGTGCGCTGCAATGCTTTACAGCAGCCATTCCTGCACAAATATCCATCCAGTACATTAAGCGGCCGCCCATTAAATTGCCGAAAGTATTTGTATCGTTCGGCAAAACTATTTCATTCATTATGGTAAAACTTGCTGAGGCTTTTTTTGCTTCCATAAAAAAATTTGGTGATTAATTGAAAAGTAAAATTCAAAAGTAAAAAATTAGAGTGCAGAAATTTTTTTTTATTTTTATGTTTCAATTTGTTCAATAAAGCACAGAAAGTACAAGAGTGCGACGCAACGAAGTTTAATAGCAGCAATGCAGCTTAGTACATAAAAAAATCCACAATTTTAAAAAGCGTTTTTTACTTCTGTTTGCTCTACCGATATTCGCATTGAAATTATTATGGATATTTCTTTTGATAATACGCAAATAGCGTTCGCTTATAAAACGGACAAAGAATTAAAAATGTCGCGCTTTTTGTTTGGAAGCATGAGCTACCCTGGCTTTTCGGCAATTGGCGTGCGGCTTACGCCGTTTTTAATGAAAACCGGTTTGCCTATTGATGGCATCATTCGCAAAACAATTTTTAAACAATTTGTTGGCGGCGAAACGCTGGAGCAAACCGCAAATGTTGGAAAAATCTTAGATGCTTATAATGTAAAAGTAATTTTGGATTACGGCGTGGAAGGCAAGCAGGGCGAAGAAAATTTTGAGCGAGCTACCGAAGAATTTATTCGTGTAATTAATTATGCAGCCACACAAAAAAACATACCTTTTATTAGCATAAAAGTTACAGGCTTTGCTCGTTTTGATTTATTGCAAACATTAAACGAAGCGCCGCGCCTGCGCAGCAATGTACACGATCATGAAGAAGAAATTGATGAATGGGAACGCGTTCGCGAACGCATGTTTCGTATTTGCAAAACTGCTGCTGAAAAAAATATTGGCTTATTGGTTGATGCTGAAGAAAGCTGGATTCAGGACCCGATTGATCGCTTAACGATGGAGATGATGGAAATTTTTAATAAAGAAAAAGCGATTATTTATAACACCATTCAGTTGTATCGTCATGATAGATTTGCGTTTTTAAAATTATCACATCAAATTGCGCGGCAGCAAAATTTTATTTTAGGCATTAAACTTGTTCGCGGCGCTTACATGGAAAAAGAAAGATTGCGCGCTTCGCAAAAAGGTTATTCGTCGCCCATTCAAAATGATAAATCTTTTACCGACGGCGATTACAATGCATCGGTTGAACATTGCATAAATAATATTGATACAATTGCCTTCATCGTCGCATCCCACAACGAATACAGCAATTTGCGCGTAGCAGAATTACTCGATGAAAAAAATATTGCACACAATAATCCGCACGTACATTTTTCGCAATTATTTGGCATGAGCGATAACATCACTTTTAATCTTGCACATGCCGGATATTCGGTAAGTAAATATTTACCGTTTGGTCCTATTCGCGATGTAATTCCTTATCTCATGCGGCGTGCGCAGGAAAACAGCAGCATCAGCGGACAAACAAATCGTGAATTAGTTTTAATAAAAAAAGAATTAGAAAGAAGAAAAATGATGAGGTCAGCTAAAAAGCAAAACTGATCGTTCCTTGCGTCGCACTCTTGTACTGCATCAATAAATCGGCATAAATTTTTTATGGAAATAAAACATCATTTAATTGATACATTTCAATTCAACGATCATGCAAATAAATGGAGCTTTCTAAATAATAAAACAATTATCTGTTAACGAAGAGAGCTTCAAAAATTATTAATAAATCTTTTCTTTAAAGGGTTTATAAAACCGATCGGTGGAAAGTGATAACATTGGTAAATCGCCGCGCGTATCGCCGTAAGCGTAAATTTTATTATAATGAGATAAATTATATTTTTTTTGAATGAGTTTCACTTTTTCTTTCCCATGGCAATTGCGACCTGTAATTCTACCTGTAATTTTTTCATCCTTTATTTCGAGGCAAGTTGCTATGCAATCAATATTAAATTTCTCGCACCACGGCAATACCCAATTTGCAGGAGATGCAGACACAACAACAACCTGCGTGTTGTTTTGCAGATGCCTTCTTATTTCGTGTAATGCTGCTTTTCTAAATAATTCGGGCAATTTAATTTCACTAAATTCTTTACAAATAATTTCAAAATCATCGGCACGCATTCCTCCTAAAAAAAACATCAGCATAATTTCTTTCGCGCGATGATTTGATAATAATCTTAATTTATATGCAATTAAAATTGGAGAAAGAACTATCAATCCTAAATAATATAAAAATTTCCCCTTCGCAAATTTTAAAATTTCCGCAAGAGTGTCTTTTGATGTAATTGTTCCATCAAAATCAAAAAAAGCAATTGAAGAAGTTGAATGCTCTTTCATTTTTATTTAAACTATAATTTCATTTTTTTAAAAATACTTTCAGGCACACATTTTATAATAAACATTATCCAGCGCCAAAACCATTTTACATAAATAATATTTGTTTTATTTTTTACTGCTTTTTTAATAGCTTCTGCGACTTGTTCAGGCGTTGCAGTTAACATTGCAGGTAATTTTATATCCGCCGTCATTTTCGTATAAACAAAACCCGGCAAAACGGTTACCACATGAACTCCATTTTTATAAAGTCGGTTTCTCAAGCCGGAAAGATAAGCAGTGAAACCCGCTTTGGCACTGCCATACAAGTAATTGCTTTGTCTTCCTCTTTCTCCTGCAACAGAACTTATGCCAACAATAAAACCATGTTTTTTTTCGTCATAATCTTCCGCAATAATATTTAAGATGGATATTGCGCCAACATAATTTGTTGCAATAATTCTTTCTGCTTCCTGCCAATTAACCTCGGCTTTTTTTTGATCACCCAAATATCCAAACACACAAATTGTAACATCAGGATTGATTGGAAGATTTTTGTAAAACGAAAAATGTGTCGAATAATTTAGTGCATCAAATTCTGCAATTTCCGCTCTTATTTTATAACGAATTTCGAGATCGGTTTTTAATGCCGATAATTGTTCTGTATTTCTTCCTGCCAATATTATATCGAATTTATCCTGCGCAAATTTTCGCGCAATAGCTGTTGACATATCTGAGCTTGCACCAAGTAAAAGAACTGCCGGCATTCTGTTTTTTATTTTACTAACTCGTTATAGCCAGTCTGGATGATTGAATGGAACGAAATTTTGTTTGCGGATTATATTTATTTATTACTGATGCAAATTTTTTTGAATTAGAATAACCTTTCCAAAATGTGCCGGATTTCATTCTTGCATCCTTCGATAAATAAATGCGTCCGCCATTTTCTAAAACAATTTTATCTAACTCATCCAAAAATTCGAATAAGCCTTTGCGAACAGGGAAATCGAGTGCCAGCGTGTATCCTGCGATTGGAAAAGAAATCAGATCTTTTTGCTCGCCGAATATTTTTAAAACAGCTAAAAAAGAACCCCAGCCTTTTTCACTTATTTTTTTTAAGATGGAAATTAATCCTTCTTTATTTTCCATCGGAATAACAAATTGATATTGCACAAATCCTTTTTTTCCATAACCGCGATTCCAATGCAGAATTGCATCGAGCGGATAAAAAAATGGTTCGTAAGAAATAACACTATTTTTTTCCTTCTTAAAATTTTTATGATAAAATAAAAAATTAAAAACACGCACAGTAAAATTATTCAGCACCCACGATGGCAAATTGATTGGAAAAGAAATTGATTTTTTCTTCGGCTGAATTAAAGCATCTTTTTTTTGTTTATCATTCAAATCTTCAGCCAGCGCATGTTCGCCTAACATTAAAACACTTCTTCCAAAACCATTTCCTTTTTTCAAACAATCTATCCACGCAACTGAATAAGTGTAATGTTTATGCTGTTCAAAAAGATCAAGCAGTTCTTCTAAATTTTCAACCTTAATTTTTTTCTCTTTTATGTAAGATGACTCAATTTTTTTTAATTGAAATTTTACAGAAATAATCACGCCTGTTAAACCCATTCCGCCGCAGGTTGCCTCAAACAAATCTTCGTTTTGCGTTTTGCTGCAGCTTATAATTTCACCAGTTGAAAGCATCAGTTGCATTTCAATTACATGCCGTGAAAAAGCGCCGTCAACATGATGATTTTTTCCATGCACATCTGATGCAACAACGCCGCCGATTGTTACAAATTTTGTTCCCGGCGTAACCGGTAAAAACCAGCCTTCGGGAACAATAATTTCTAAAATTTGATCGAGTGTAACTCCGCTCTGACATTCAATAATTCCTTGCTCTCTATCAAAAAATAAAATTTTATCAAACTTTAAAGTAGAGATAGTTACATCGCTCAAACTCGCGTCGCCGTAGCATCTTCCGTTTCCTCTTGCAATTGCAGAAATATTGCTGATTACAATTTCTTTCAAATCATTTATCGAGCGAAATTGTACTTCATCACTTTCAATTACCGGATAATTTCCCCAATTTGCAATCTTTTTTTTCATGCTAAAATTCTATTTAAAAATTGTAAAATCAGGTACATAAATAATAATATAAAAACTAATTATCCAAAGTAAAATTGTTATCTGCAAAAATTTGTCTTTATATAACAACCCGGTTGGCGAACCTGTATTATTTTCTACGAAAGTTATTTGTAAATATCGCAGCAAACCTGCTATTACAAATAAACTGGTGTAATACATTCTGTAAGTTTTCCATCGTTCCATTACTTCTGGTGAAATGGTATAAATTAAATATGCAACAATTATTATTGCTGATGTAAGTGATAAAACAACATTTAAAAATTCAAGATTATATCCTTTTATTGATTTGCGCATATCCGCGCCAGACTTGAGTTTGATCAACAAATCATCTCTTCGTTTTGCAACTGCCATAAAAAATGCAAGCAAAAAAAACATGATCATTAACCATTGCGTTATTGCAATATCTGTAATTACGCCGCCGGCTTTTACACGTAAAACAAAACCAATTGCAAGAATGAGAACATCTAAAATAGAAATATTTTTTAAGCCTAATGAATAAGCAAGATTCATAAAAAAATAAAGCATCAATACAAACAAAAATTTCGGCAAAATAAATAATGCAATTGCTACGCCGCTCAAAAAACATATACTAAATAAGGCAATGGCTGCGGGCTTTGAAACTGTTCCGGCGGCGAGTGGTCTGTTACATTTTTCAGGATGTTTTTTATCAGCTTCAACATCCATATAATCATTCAAAACATAAATGCTGCTGGCAATAAAACTGAATGCAAAAAAACCTAAAAAAACACTGAAAATTTTCTGTAAATTAAAAACTTCGCCTGCAAAAAAAAGCGGAAGAAATAAAAAAAGATTTTTTATCCAATGATGGGGGCGCAGCAAAATTATATAAGGCATTGCTGATTTATTTTTTACTATTTCGCCGGAGCTAACCATTTTTATTTCTTCTTAATTTGTATAAACAAAATTTGAAATCGCTTTGTAAAGTTCACTCATCGATTTTTCCCACGAATGTGTTTTTGCAAATGCAATGCGTTGCTGCTGTTTTGCATTATTATTTTCCATGAGCGCTTTTTGAACTAATTCAGGATAATCTTCGGCATTATTGGCGAGGTAAACATAATCTTCAAATAACTTCATTGCTTTTGTTTTTGTTGCTACAACAGGTTTGCCCATTGCAAGGTACTCATCAATTTTTAAAGGATAATTGCCGAGCGTAATTTCATTTAAAAATTGCGGGTTAATACAAACATCAAAAGCATTAATATAATCGGGTAATTCGTGCAAAGGTTTTCTTCCAATAAAATAAACATTTTTCATTTTATGCAAATCACTTTCCTTAAAATTATCATCTTCCGGACCAACTAATACAATGCTCCAATTATGATTTTTTTCTGCAATTAATTGAATTATTTTTTCATCGAGCCGCGCCGAATCCAGCGAGCCAACATAACCAATTATAGGATTAGAAATATGATTGATGTCTTCCGGCGCAGCGTATTTTTTATCAGCATCAAATAATTTAAAATCGCATCCCTGACCAATATAAAAACTTTTGGAATTGTATTTTGAACAATAATCAGAATAATAAGTGGAGTTGGTTAAAACTACATCAGCTTTTTTTATTAATTGCGGCTCAATTACTGAACAATGTTTTTTCCAGTAATCGTAACCTTGCAAAAAATCTCTGCAATAATAAATGTATAAACTTGGCGCGAGTAATTCTTTTAAATAAAGTCCGTTATAAATATCGTTATCATTAAAAAGAATAATGTCTTTAAAATTTAATTGTTGAATTGCCTGGCGAATATTTTTTGCAAACCTGCGATTATTAAAATAATCAATTGTTTTAAAAAGCGAAGTGGAAGGAAGCCAGTTTATAGATTCCATAATTGCCGACGGATAAAATTGCCATAAGTTTTGTTTTACCGGTCTTAATTTATCATCGTGCTTTTTAATTATGTCGCAATGCTGCTGAACTCCTTTATTTTTTTGATTGGAAAAAAAAGTTTTTCGGTTGATGGGCAAATTCACATACAAAACCCTGTTGTGCTGCGAAAAATAAGTGGCGATAGTTTTGCAATTGCTGCCAATTTCATAATACCAGGGTTGCAGCCCGATGATTACAATATCTCTTCCTTTTATTGTATTGTTTTGCTTATTAATAAATAATTTTTCTTTTATATCAGGCAGCGGCTCCATTCTTATTTTTTAAATCGGGCAGTTAATTTTAAAAAAGGGTTTAAGGTTGATTTTTTTTGGGTTGATTTAGTTTTTTAATTTGCTGAATCCATGCAGCAAAATGGGCGGTGTTATTAAACGAACTGTTTCTTTTAAATTAGTAACAAACTTCGATTTTTTATCTTCCGGTCTGTACTGAAAAAGCGTGTTATGATCGTCAAATTCCTGCATTTCTTCCAGAGGCCTTCCATTTGTATAATAATATAATGCAATAGATTTTCTTGATCTGCCTTCCGGGCAATTTAACGGATTTGGATGACCATGATAAGAAGTGCTGGTAGTAGAAAAAATTGCCATGCGATTAAATAAAGGCAGTATTTTCTTTTTACAACCTTTCATTTCTCTATCCCAAAGTTCAAAATTGCCGCCGTATTCTTCTTTCCAATCTTCGTTTAAATAAACCAAAACATTTAATCTTCTGTCCAGTTTTGTTTTAGGGTTTTTATTAAAATCTGCATGAATTTTTAACATGCCGCCACGCTGAATTTGGTGGCAGCCGCCGCCTTCAAAATAAGGATCGGGAATTAAGTTTTCAATTCCGGTAAGGACGGATAAGAATTCTAAAAAGGGCTGAGAATTTAAATAATGCATAAAATCTTTTGTTCTTTCTCCAAATCTATATTCGCCTTTCGATGCAAGTTTAATTTGGTTTGCATCGTTGTATTTCAGATCAGCATTTTTGGTGAGGTCAGGAAATTCATTCAGAACTTCCTTTAGTTTTTCAGGAATAAAAAAATCATCGAAATAAATATTAGGAAAGGGTTCAGCGGTTGAATAAGCATCTTTTTTTTCGGTAGCAAATGCTTTTAATTCATCAATTGATTTGTTGATAAAATTCATTTTTATATATTTAAACTGAAATAAATTTTCAGGGTGCAAATTAGAATGAAGTAAACTATAAATAAATTGTTTTTAAGTAAACATTCTTATTTATTTAATATCCGTTGTATTTTGTAGGTTAAACGATAATTTATTAAGGTGTAAATGATGAAACTTAATTTGTTGGCTTCAAAAAAATATTTATTTAAAACCACAGATATTTTTTTGATTATTATATTTTCTGTTGTTCCGCTTTTTTTAAATTTTCCTTACAGAGTAAATATTTTTTTAAGTTGGGAAGGCGCTTACAGACTGTATCTTGGCGAAATTCCTTACAACGATTTTGGTTTGCCTTTAGGCTTTGGTTATTGGATTGTGCCCGCGATTTTCTTTAAAATTTTTGGTCCATATCTTATTTCATTAATAAAAGCGCAGGTATTTTTAAATGTTTTTGTTGGATTATCTTTCCGCAGCATCTTAAAAAAATTTCAAATTTCAGGCAGTATAAGAATTGCAGCAGTTCTTGCATTTTGCCTTTCTTATATTTTAATGAATTTTTGGCCATGGTATAATAATTCCGTGATAATTTATGAGATAATTGGATTGAATTTTTTATTCGCTTTTATTTTCAAAATAAATTATAAATGGCGTTATGCAAATTTAATTGCGGCTTGTTTTTTTTTATTTCTTTCATTTTTCACAAAACAAGACGGAGGATTTTTAGCTTTTTTAATTGCAACAGTTCTCATGTTTTATTATGCATTTATTGAAAGAAAATGGTTTGATTTTTTTCTCTATCTGATTTTTTATTTTGCAATTGCAACCATTATAATTTTCCCTTTTACAAAATATAATTTCGGATATTGGTTTAATCACGGGCAGCCGCCGCATTCATCCAGATTATCAATAAAAGATTTGCTCAATGAATTTTTAGGTCAATCACAATTTATAAAATTTTATATCTTATTAATTGTTGTTTTATTGATTTCAAAACTGCGCGATTGGAAACAATATTTTTACAACAAAAAAGAAATGTTGTTTTTATTATTAACGCTCGGCATACTTACAGAAGCTGCTATTTTTCAGGTTACCAGCTACACGCCGCCGGATAATAATATATTTTTTCACAGCTTTGCATTTGCGTATATTATTTGCGGCATTCAGCAATTATCTGCAATAAATTTTTCTCGTTTCAAAAATTTTATTGTTTTATTCGCTGGAGTTTGTTTGTGGTGGTCAGCAATTTATTGGAATTATATTGATAGGTTGATGACGCGTTTTTTTCCATCGTCCAACGAAAATATTTCACAATCTTCCACAGGCGAAAATGTAATAAACATGCACACTTACATGCTAAATACTGATACAACACATTACGAAGATGAAAGCACATGGACTTCAGTTCCCGGATTAAAATCTTTTCAAAAAATTTATTTGCCGCCATCAACAGTTGCGGGAATCGAAAGAGTAATAAAAATGCCTGTTTTTGAAAATAAAAATGCAATGGTTTTAAATATGACAGAGCTTACACCGCTCGATTACGAATTAAAATATAGTTTAGAAAAAGGATCAGATATTCCGCTTTGGTATCATTTAGGTGTTGCTATGTTTAATAAGCAGGCAGATGAATATTGCAATAAAATAAAGAATAATTATTATGACATTGTACTGTTTGAATACGTGCCGTCGCTCAATAATTTTTATCCTTTTAAAATAAGAGATTGTTTATTGCAGAACTATCAAAAAATAGATTCTTTTTTAGCCCCGCGCAGACCAACGAATGGAACGATAGAAATTTTTGTAAGAAAGTAGTAATCAGAAGTCGAAAATCAGAGTTAGATATCAGATTTCTGACATCCATTTAAAACGCAATCACACCTTTTAATTCAGAAAAGAACTGATCTTTTTTTCGTGCGGAAATTGGAATAGATTCACCATTAGTCATAATAACTGCAGATGCAATACCTTTTGAAATTTTTATCATGTGCTTTAAATTGATGAGGTAAGATTTATGCACACGATAAAAACCTTTATCAGATAAAAGTTCTTCAAAATCTTTTAACGAGCGCGAAGCAACATAAGAAATATTGCCCGTTAATTTAAGTTTAGTATAACTATCCAGTGCTTCAATAAAAATAATATTGCCAATATCAACAATATCGTAACCATCATTTACATGCACTACAATTTTTGAAAAATTTTCGGGCATGCTGTTGAAATAATTTTTCATCAATCCTGTTAATTCGCCTAATTTATTTTTTTTGATTGATCTTAATTTGTCCAAAACATTATGAATATCTGATATTTTTATTGGCTTTAAAATATAATCGAGCGCAGCCATTTTTATGGCGCGCAAAGCATACTCTTCATGCGCTGTTACAAATATCACTTCAAAATGAGGGTCAACAATATTATCCAATAAATGAAACGAACCGTGCGGCGGCATTTCAATATCCATAAAAACTACATCTACTTCTTTTTCTTCAATATTTTTTTGTGCATCGTCGAGATTGTCTGCGCTCCAAACCACATCAACACCTTCGCATTGATTTTCTAAAATATTTTTTAATATTTGAAGACTCGAAACTTCATCATCAACAACAGCGGCTTTAATTGTTTTTGTGTTAGAATTGGATTTCATACTAATATTTTTTCATTATTTTATTGATTAAATTTTCATGGATACTGATTAATCAATAATATTTTTTCGTTTATAATGAACTTATAATTGGTATATAAATTTCTATTATAGTTCCGCTTTGCGGAGAACCTGATGTAAATTTATCAATTATTTCCAATTTTCCCGTATTATTATCGTATGATTTTATTATGCTCAATCTTTCTTTTATTATATTCAGTGCGGTAGATTCGTGTTTAACAGAAGTAAATTCATTCAAATTTTTTCTCCAGCCCATTCCATTATCATCAACCACACATTTAAGAATATCTTTTTCGAGAAACAGATCAATTTTTAATAAACCTTTTTCTTTTCTTGGCGCCAGCCCGTGTTTAATTGCATTTTCTAAAATAGGCTGAATAAGCATCAGCGGAATAGAACAACTTTGAAATTTTAAGTCATCTTCAACATTTAATTCATAGTCGAATGAATTATCGAAACGAAATTTTTCTAACTGAATATACCTGTTTAAAAAATCAATTTCATCATCAAGCGGTATTTGCGATTTTCTGTAGTTATTAAGCATTTGGCGCATCAGCAAAGAAAAATCGGTTAAATAATCTATTGCTTTTTCTTTTTCATCCATCATTATCAAATGCTGAACAGTGCTTAGCGAATTATAAATAAAATGCGGATTCATTTGGCTGGTAAGCGCTTTGGCTTCCATCTCCAGCAACTTTATTTTATATTCCGCTTCATTTTCTTTTCGCGTATATAAATTGCGTTTATGCAGTATAAAAAATAATAGCGCTATTGCTGATAGTAAAAATGCGCCGAAATAAAAAATGGCAAACTGATCGTAAGCGAGCAAAGTCTGTTGCGGAAAGAAACGGAAAATGCTGAACAATTCTACCCAACTTTTACTAAAAATTATTGTTGATAAAAATGTTATCATTATTGCTCTTAGCTAATCTTTATTTTTATGTGTTTCAAAAAAAATGCGGCAGAATTAATTTCAAACTTTATTTAAGAAGTAATAAATAATCTATTTTTTTTTATATTTTACACAATATTAAAAAAAGATAAGAAGAATTTACTGTTTCGCATAAAGTTATTTATTGATTGAAAATTTAAACCTCAAACAAAGTTCAAATAATGTACCATAATAGACTATGCGGAAAATACGCATTTTTTATGCGGCTTTCCGAAAAATTTTAAACCTATAATTCACCTACATTTGAACTTTTTATTTAAATAGAAACACATTTTCTTATATTTATTTTTATATACAAAAAGTAATTTCGACACGGTAACCAATATCTTTAAATAAATCAATTTTATACATGCCTTGGAAAATACTGAAAAAAAATGAAGTTGATAATTGGAATGAAGAATTAAAGAAAACGAATGCGCCTTTTTACCAATATCCTTATTTTACATCAGCTGAATATAATTCACTATTTTCTAACGTGAACTATTTTAAATATGAAGTTGATGATAAAGACCTTGCTTTTTGCGCAATTATAGAAATTGGAATTTATCCTTTAAAAATTGGCGTTGTGGATGGCGGACCGGTTTTTTTAGATAATAATATTGATATCCCGGCTTTAATTGAAGATCTTAAAACCTTAGCAGTGCATGCGCATTACATGCATTTGCAGATAAGACCTGCAAATAATTCACCAATAGAAACAATTTTAAAAAATGATGCAAACTTTCAAAATAAAATTTTTTTTCCTTATCATTTAAAAGAAGAATATGATCTTAATATTTATAACATGCCGGAAGAAAAATTGCTGGCAAGTTTTAAATTACAATGCAGAAGAAAAATTGTTTTAGCAGCAAGAGTTGCATTCGAATTTCGTAAGGTTGAAAATGAAGCCGAATTAAAAAATGTTCAAAAATTATTTAAGCAGGTTTCTAAAACAAAAGGATACAAATATTTACCATTTCGTATTTTTTTAAACATTTTTAAAAATGCTAAAAAATATAATTTATGCGATATATATGCAGCTTATTTAAATAATGAAATAGTAAATGCTGTTATAATTGTAAAAGATGGTGTATCGTTTTATCATCTTACCAGCGCACTGGTAGTGAAAGGATTTAAATACAACGAATCGCCTTCTGCAAAACTTCATTTTTTTATAATGCAGCATTGTTTTTATACAGAAAATAAAAAATATTACAACATTAGTTTTGGAGGAAGTGATAATTTGATAAGATTTAAAGAACTGTTTAACCCTATTGAAATTGAAAAGCCACCTTATTATACTTATGTAATTAATAAAAAAACTGTTTCTTTTTTTCAAAAATTTTCGCCGCAACAGGCAACTTTTTTCAGATCGGTTTTAAAAAAATTACGAAAACATGTTGCAAGTTTAAAAGTTGCATTGCTGATTTCTGTTTCTTCAGCATCGCAATTTTTTTTATAAGTCTTTTTTTAAAAAAGATACTGATAATTGATGGATGAATTAATGCGAAAAAATTTTTAGTCTATATTCTCCCGGTGCAAATTTGGTGTTTAGTTTAAATAATTTATTAAAATTAGAAACCGTTTTAAAACCGCAGGCATAAGCAATTTGCGAAACGTCCCAATCGGTATCAATTAAATATTTGCAAGCTTGGGAAATTCTTACTTCATTCAAATATTCAACAAAGTTTTTGTTTAATCTGTTTTTAAATAACCTGCAAAAAGATGGCGGAGTAAGATGAGCAATGGCAGCAACATCCTTCAGCATAATTTTATTTTTAAAATTTGTGTTGATGTATTTACAAACTTCAGCGAGCCTGTCTGAATACGATCTTTTTTTGTTATCCGGATACACTTTATTGTTTATATATTCAACTTCTTCTGCTATAGAAATTGAATGCAGAATTTCGAGAAAACAAATAATGCGCTCAAAATTTTTTTTATGCATTAATTCATGCATTTTGGCTGCTATTTCAATTTGTTTATTACCTGTAATTTTAATTCCTCTGGAAGCTGCTTCAAAAAGTTTATTAATTTTTTGTGTTTCCTTTAATTCATAAAAAATTTCACTAAAAATATTTCTATCAAAATAAATAACGATAGATCTTGCTTTTTTGTCTGGCTTTTTTTCATGGTATAATTCATCGCACAACCAAACGTGCGGAAGATTAGAACCTAAAAAAACAAGATCGCCTTCTTTAAAATTTTCAATAGTATCGCCAATAATTCTTTTGCCAAAACTTTCAATAATATAAACAAGCTCAAATTCGCTATGAAAATGAAAAGGTGCATTAAAATAAAAATCATTTCTTTCTATAATAAAAAAATGGTTGTGATAAAGTGTTGTAATGTTTGTTTCAATTATTTTCATAAGTGCTTTTCAATTATAGCTAAATTTAACAATTTTTAACAGATTCTAATTCAATTTTAACAAAAAGCAAATATCTTTTTAATTTTTTAAAAGAGTTTGGCAACTTTACGCTTGTTTTATGAATCAAAAAAACTTGTTGCTACAGAGAAAAATATTAAAGCAATTATACTTTAATAATAGGCTTTCGTGCGCAGAAATAAGTTTTGAAATTAATAAAAGCATACCGCTAACTTTAAAAATGTTAGGTAAATTGTTAGAAGAAAATTATATAATAGAAACCGGTTTTGCACCTTCTACAGGCGGTCGGCGACCTTTAATGTATTCACTTAACACAGATTTAATATATGTTGTATCTGTAGCATTGGACCAGCTTATGGGACGAATTGCAATAATGGATATGCAAAACAATTATGTAACAGGGGTAGAAAAATTTGAATTGCCTTTACAAAAAAATCCTGCTGCACTTTCTATTTTAATTAATAAAATTGACCATGTAATTAATACATCTTCAATTTCAAAAGAAAAAATTATTGGAATAGGAATAGGAATGCCCGGTTTTATTGATTCGAAAAAAGGAAAAAATTATTCTTTTTTACAAACGAAAGATAAAAGCATTTCAGATTACATTTCTAACATTATTGGTTTACCAGTATTTATTGATAACGATTCCAGCCTTATTGCATTGGCTGAATTAAGATTTGGCGCTGCGCGGAATAAAAAAAATGCAATGGTTATTAATATTGGCTGGGGAATTGGATTAGGATTAATTTTAAACGGAGAGCTTTTTAGAGGAAATGATGGATTTGCAGGAGAATTTAGCCATATACCACTTTTCTTAAATAATAAATTATGCAGTTGCGGAAAAAAAGGTTGTCTTGAAACAGAAACTTCATTGCTTGTAATCGCAGAAAAAGCAAAAGAAGGATTAGCTTTAGGAAAAGCTTCAATATTACATAAATTTTCTACAAACGATCTTGAACAATTTACTGAAAATATTTTAATGGCTGCCAATGACGGAGATCAGTTTGCGATAGAACTTTTATCAGAAGCAGGATATAACATTGGAAGAGGAGCGGCAATTTTAATACATATTTTAAACCCTGAAATAATAATACTTAGCGGCCGAGGCTCTTCTGCAGGAAAAATATGGCAAACACCAATAAATCAAGCATTAAATGAACATTGCATTCCAAAACTTTCTGTAAATACCTGCATTGAAATATCTTCATTATGTTACGAAGCCGAATTGATTGGTGCCGCAGCGCTTGTAATGGAAAATTATGAAAAAACAGGAGTAAAAAAGATGCATAAATCCGAAGCAGCATTCGCTTAAAAATTGATGAAAAAATTATAAATTAAATGCATTCAATTAAAGCATTAAATTTTTATTTATAAATTATATTAAATTTGAATTAATATCAAAATCAACTGTTATGAAGAAAACGATCCGCCTATTATTAATACTATTTGTAAACATGTGGAGTGTTCTTGTATTTTCGCAAGCAAAAAACGCT
Source organism: Chitinophagaceae bacterium (assembly GCA_051004255.1). Classification (GTDB taxonomy): domain Bacteria; phylum Bacteroidota; class Bacteroidia; order Chitinophagales; family Chitinophagaceae; genus JBPCKN01. The sequence continues at coordinate 217,633 of JBPCKN010000003.1, forward strand.
GTTACTGGCCTTGTTGCCGATAGTACCGGAAGCCCGCTTCAGGGCGTAACCATTAGGGTAAAGGGAACAAAAATATCAACTCTTTCCAACGCCCAGGGAAGTTTTACTATTCCTCTTTCTGCTGTAAGTGGCACGCTTGAATTTTCAAGTGTTGGATATGCAAATAAAGAAGTGGAGGTTTCTGCAGGCGGCTCTGTAAACGTTATGCTAAGCCCAACTGTCGGGCAATTAAATGAAGTGGTGGTTACAGCTTTGGGTATTCAAAAACAAAAAAAGTCTTTAGGTTATGCCGTACAGGAAGTAAAAGGTCAAACACTTGTAGAAGCAAGAGAAGTTAATCTGGTAAACGACCTTTCCGGTAAAGTAGCAGGTTTACAGGTAACCCGCTCAGGCAATGGCTTAAACGGCTCCTCAAAAATTACTTTAAGGGGTAATAACTCTTTAACAGGTAGCAATCAGCCTTTAATTGTTGTTGATGGTATTCCCATGGAGAACGCAACAGGCAGAACAGGCATTGGTGCAACAAATGATTTCTGGAATCCATCTCTTGATTATGGAAATGGATTAAGTGATATTAATGCTGATGACATAGCCTCAATTTCAGTGTTAAAAGGACCCGCTGCTTCCGCTCTTTATGGCTCGCGGGCAGGCAACGGAGTAATTTTAATTACCACTAAAACCGGAAGGAAACAGCCCGGTATAGGTATTACTGTTTCATCGTCTGTTGGATTTGAAAGTATATTCGCAAACCCTGATGAGCAAAGCTCTTTTGGACAAGGAAGTAATGATCTATATGATCCTCATTCAGGTCAAAGTTGGGGACCAAAAATTACCGGGCAAACAGTTACTGACTGGCAAGGCAACCAGGTTCAACTTAAGGCATATGATAATGTAGGAAACTTTTACAACACCGGCGTCGTTTCCAATCAAAACATTTCTTTTCAACAGCAGTTTAATAATACATCCATCTATACTTCTTATAACCGCCTTGATGATAAAAGCATGATTCCGGGTGAAAAATTAAGCCGCAATAATTTACTTGCAAGAACAGTAACCAAATTTGGCAACAACAACAGGTGGACGATTGATACAAAAGTTCAATATACTAATGCAACCGCCAATAACAGATCATTAGTAGGGCAAAACGGAAATACTTTTTCTACTATTTATAGTTTTCCGGTTTCGCTTGATATCACTCAATTTAAAAATACAACAGATTCTGCGGGTAATATGCGTTGGTATGCTACAGGTAGCCAGGTAAATCCGTACTGGGCTGCTAAATACAATCTTAATACCGATACAAGAAATCGGTTTTTATTGTACGGCTCGCTCAAATATCAATTTACTGATTGGCTATCTGCGCAAATTAACGGCGGTTCAGATATGTATACCGAAAATACAGAACAAAAGCTGTATGCCGGCAGCCCAAGCAGCACTACAGGCAGTTATGGAATAGGAAAACAAACCTATCAGGAAACTGATTACAGCACCTTGATAACTGCAACAAAAAATAATGTGTTTGGCAAATTAGGTGGTAGTGTTACTTTAGGCGGCAATTTAATGGCTCAAAAAAATAGTGCCATTAATGGTAATGCAGGCGCATTAAAAGTACCCAATCTTTTTTCATTAGGAAACGCTGCCGGTTATCCTACAGTTGGACAGACTTTTTGGCAAAAGCGCATTAATTCGGTTTATGGCTCAGTGGAGTTAAATTATGATGATTACTTGTTTCTCTCAGGCACTTTTAGAAACGACTGGTCATCTACTTTAAGCGCTGCTAACAGATCTTATTTTTATCCTTCAGTAAGTGCCTCTTATGTATTTACTGATATGATAAATAAAGCCGGCGGCTATTTACCTAAATGGTTAAGCTATGGTAAATTAAGATTATCGTATGCCTCTGTTGGTAATGACCTTGACCCATATCAATTATATAACACTTATTATATCGGAACTGACCCAAATGGAAATACAACTGCAGGAAGAAATTCTGTGTTATATAATGACAGCGTAAGAAGTGAACTCATTAAATCGTATGAAGCTGGCGCAGAAATGCGGTTCTTTAATAATAGATTTGGATTTGATATCGCTATTTATAAATCAGACGCAACAAGGCAGCTTCTTAATTTACCTATGGACCCATTGAGTGGATATAGTGCCAAAAAAATTAATGCAGGCGATATTCAAAATAAAGGAATAGAAGTAACTGTGGATGGGCAAATACTAAAAAGGCCATCTTCTTTTGGCTGGAATGTTACTCTTAATTATTCAACAAACGATAACACCGTAGTATCGCTTTATCAGGATGTAACTCAATATCAGTTAGGTGGTTTTGATAACATTCAGGTTTTAGCCGTTACCGGTGCAAAATATGGAGAAATATATGGAAGCACGTTGGCGCGTGTTACTGATAATAAAGACCCCAATTTTGGCCAATTATTATTAACCGATAATGGCTTGCCGCAGAAATCCGGCGGTTCAATTGTAAGATTGGGCAACCAGCAGGCAAATGCTTTATTGGGCCTCACCAATTCATTTTCTTATAAAGGATTTAATCTCTCTGTATTAATTGACGGTCGTTTCGGTGGTAAAATATTCTCAGGAACATTGGATAATATGCAAAGAGCCGGAACTGCCGCAGTAACAGTAGTTAATGGAGCAAGAGATTCAATGATAGTAAATGGAGTAATATTAAATTCAAGCACTAACCAATATGAACCAAATACAAATAAAGTTTCTGTCCAGCAATACTGGGGCGCTGTTGCAGGTGCGGATAATATAGGCATAACCGAAGCTAATCTTTACGATGCTTCCAACATACGCATAAGAAATATTGAGCTAAGTTATAATCTGTCACATAAATTATTGGCCAGAAGTGTTCTTCAAAAAGCGGTTATATCTGTTTCCTGTAATAATGTATGGCTTATTTCAAGCCACATGCATGGATTGGATCCTGAATCAGTGTTTGCTACAGGAAGCAATGCAACAGGTTTTGAAAATGGCAGTGCGCCTACATCAAGAATTATTTATATAAACCTGACTTTAGGATTCTAAGTATTAATAATTTAATCAAACAAAAAATATGAAAAAGATATTTAAAAAAACATGCTTGTTAATAACCGCTGCATTGTTATTTACATCATGTAAAAAAATTACCGAAATAAATATTGACCCTACTGCTGCAAATGCAAGTCAGGTGCAGGTTGAATATTTCATTGATAATTCAATCGTACATGATCAAATGAATCCCGGTGTTTCCGAGAGAGCCTTCATTTTATATTGGCAGGCTGCGGGGCATCAAATATCAGATGCAGACGGAGAAACCTTTTCATGGGGTAGTTATAATGATGAATGGATTGGTGAGTATTACAGCAATCAATCCGGCGCTTTAAATTACATCAACAGCGCTATTGACGTAGCAAACCAACAAATAGCTGCAAACACGGCAAAGGCATATACTAATAATTTGTTGCAGGTTGCACGTATTTGGCGTGCATATTTATTAAGCGAAATGAGCGATAATTTTGGGCCAATGCCCATACAGGGTTTCCAGGGAATAAATCCTGATTTTGTTGATGTAAAATCTGTTTATTATTATATACTTGATGAATTACAGGATGCTAGTTCTAAAATAGATGTAAGTGTTACCAGCGCCGACATTGCATCAGAAGATCCAGCTTTTGGATATAACTATATCAACTGGCGCAAATATGCAAATTCATTACGTCTGCGTTTAGCTATGCGCCTTTCTGAAGTAGATCCCGCTAAAGCACAATCTGAATTTGAAGATGCCGCCAAAGGTGATCTGCTTACTGACCAATCTGAAATTTTTCAAATCCAGGAAAAACAAGGATGGGACGATTTATCAGGTATGTACACCCGCTGTTGGTATTTACTTCCGGTTGCAGTTACATTAAATAATTTAATGCTTAATCTTGGAAGTGTTACATCACAGCAGCAGTTGCCAGGAGTAATCACTGACCCATCAAACCTATCAACTGCAACAGCAAATATTAAACCTGCGGATTACATTGGAGAAAGCTTCCCCGGCTATTTCTCTACTAAAACTAACGACCCTTCTGCCGGTTACTGGCTTAATGGATTACCATACACTATTGACCCGCGAGCATATCAAATCTTTTATATTCCGGGAAATACTAATAGCCCAACTTTTCCCAGTGGTACCTGCGGCGCTATTGATGAAAATACTGTTGGAAGTTTAAGGGATATTAATAATACAAATGATACAGTAAAAGTTGTTGACGCTAAATTTACATGGAATACAATCCCGGATGGTAATTGGGGCCCTCTGGGCGGCTGGCATAATGCTATAAATGATTTGGTTGATATCGGCAGTACCAATGGTAAAGTTCCAAGCCTTAAAAACGAGTTTAGAACGCAAAGTGCAAAGCGTGTATTTTTTGGGCCATGGGAAACTTATTTTTTATTAGCCGAAGGTGCTGTAAGAGGATGGGCAACACCCATAAGTGCTCAGGAAGCTTATGAAACAGGCATCGCCAAAAGCTTTGAATATTGGGGCGTGTCTCAATATCTCGGTGCATATTTAGCTTCCACAGATTATAACAGAGACGGTACATCGGTAAACTGGAATCATACTATAGAACCGGGTAGCAGCCATACAATGAATTATGTAGATGGCATGACCGGAACTTCGGGTACAGTTTCAATAAATTATCCTGTAAATAATTTATATAAAAACGGCTCAGTAAGAAATGATTATCTTACTAAAATCATTACCCAAAAATTTATAGCGCAAACGCCATGGCTTCCTTTGGAAACCTGGAGTGACCATAGAAGACTTGGATTACCTTTTTTTGAAAATGTAATTCTTGAAAATCCTATTCAAACATTGCCTGCATTAACATCGGGTAATTACATGACAAGCAATCAGCAATTTTTCCCTCAGCGAATGAAGTATCCGTCAGGCTTACAAAATAGCAACAGTACCGGCTACAAGCAGGCATTGGATGCTTTAGGTGGACCTGATGAAGTGTTAACTCCTTTATGGTGGGCACAACATTAATATAAACTGCCGCTAAAAACAAATCAGAGTAAACAATTCTTTTTTGTTTTAAGTACAAAATAAACTCCCTATTATTTTTAATTGGGAGTTTTTTAATTTTAATGTTAAGGAAACCATTCTTTTTGATGATTATAGAAAATAAATTAAGTATGTGAATATTTTAGTGAAAATTAAATTAAACAAAGAGGCTGCTTAAATTAAGTAGTTTCTTTGTTTTATATATATAAATAAATAAATTGCCTTTAATAACTAATTGTTGATTAATCCATTTTTGTCCATCAAAAATTCTTACTATATAAACATCAGTCAGCAAGTCAGAAATTTTTCTTCATTTATGGATGCAGCAAATGAAGCGGCAATTTCAAGATTGTATGGAGGAATTCATTACAGAACTGCAATTGAAAACGGGCAGGCGCAGGGAAAAAACGTTGGTGAGTTTGTGCTGCA
>JBPCKN010000004.1:0-148818 GCA_051004255.1 Chitinophagaceae bacterium
TGAGCTTTCACCCACGGTCAAACCGCATTCTAGCCCAGGTAAGGTTCCTCGCGTATCATCGAATTAAACCACATGCTCCACCGCTTGTGCGGACCCCCGCCAATTCCTTTGAGTTTCAATCTTGCGATCGTACTTCCCAGGTGGGATACTTAATGCTTTCGCTCAGACACACACTGTGTATCGCGTATGTCGAGTATCCATAGTTTAGGGCGTGGACTACCAGGGTATCTAATCCTGTTTGATCCCCACGCTTTCGTGCATCAGCGTCAATATTTGTGTAGTGGGCTGCCTTCGCAATTGGTGTTCTATGTCATCTCTAAGCATTTCACCGCTACATGACATATTCCGCCCACCTCCACAATATTCAAGACAGATAGTATCAATGGCAGTTTTCGGGTTAAGCCCAAAGATTTCACCACTGACTTACCTGCCCGCCTACGCACCCTTTAAACCCAGTGAATCCGGATAACGCTTGCACCCTCCGTATTACCGCGGCTGCTGGCACGGAGTTAGCCGGTGCTTATTCATCTGGTACCGTCAAGTGAGAAAGAATTCCCTTTTTTCGTCCCAAATAAAAGAAGTTTACAATCCAGAGGACCTTCATCCTCCACGCGGCATGGCTGGTTCAGGCTTTCGCCCATTGACCAATATTCCTTACTGCTGCCTCCCGTAGGAGTCGGGCCCGTGTCTCAGTGCCCGTGTGGCTGATCATGCTCTCACATCAGCTACTGATCGTAGGCTTGGTGGGCTATTACTCCGCCAACTACCTAATCAGCCGCACGCCCATCATCAAGTGCCGAAGCTTTAATATTTAAATGATGCCATTCAAATATAATATAGGGTATTAATCCGGGTTTCCCCGGGCTATTCCCCGCTTGAAGGAAAGTTGCGTACGTGTTACGCACCCGTTTGCCGGTCGCCAGCAAATATTGCTATTTCTGCTGCCCCACGACTTGCATGTATTAAGCCTGCCGCTAGCGTTCATCCTGAGCCAGGATCAAACTCTCCATTGTAAATGTTGTTTGAATCTCTGACTTCAATCTCAAATAAATTCGAAATTAACGTCGGATCTAATTTTGTATTACGCTTCAAAATCTTACCGTAGCTTTCAATTTTTAATTGAATGTTACGTACTGTTGCTTTCAATCTTTCAAAGAACTTAAACCAGTGATAAACCAAGATTTATTTGATTAAACTGATTTTTTTAGAAGATGATGAGATTACGAATCTCAGACCAATTTGCCTCATCTATTTTTAAGAACTATTTATTTACCTTTTTTTATTGCGGCTGCAAAAGTAATTGTCTTTTCTATTCTATCCAAAAATTATTCATTTAAATTCAAAAATCTTTGTTAGAAAAGAGCAGAAAAAAACCTTATTTTATTTGAAGCCTGCAAAAATAAATATCTTGCAATTGTCTGCAAAATTATTTACTGTTTTTCCAAAGATTTTTATGCGTTTAATTGAACAGAAATTTTTGGAAAGTTTACATTCATTCAAAAAATCTGAATGATTTTTTCCAGATAGAATTACTTTTTTAAAGAACTAATTTTTTAAGCGGCTGCAAAGATAAGAAGTAAATAGTTCTTTTCAATTATTTTTTTGTTTTTTTAATTGCTTTAATAAAATTTTATAAAATGCATTTCAATAAATTATCGGCATATTTCACACTCACTAAAAATAATCCTTTCGATGCGGGTGAAAAGTCTGCCTTTATGCAATCTCTGTTTTCAATTATCTGTTGAAATTCTTTTACCGAAATTATTTCTCTTCCAACTTTCAGCATTGTTCCAACCAAACCTTTTACCATTCCGCGCAAAAAGCGATTTGCAATAACATTATAAACAAAACAATTTTCTTCTTTCATCCAAATTGATTTTATAATGTTGCATTCAAAATTTTTAGTTTTTGTATGACGTTTTGAAAAAGACGAAAAATCTTTATAATTCATTATTATTTCTGCAACCTGTTGCAATAAACCTATGTTTATTTTATATGGATAATAAAATGCTATATCAAATAAAAAAGGATTTTTCTTTTGATAAATATAATATTTATATTCTCTCGCAATTGCATCGAAACGGCAATGAGCATTTTGATGAACTGCGTAAATATTTTTTACAACAATATCGGGTGGCAACAGTGCATTTAAATTATATAATTGCTCCTGCTGAAATTTAATATCTGCATCAAAATGAAAAAAATTTTGGAGTGCATGAACGCCTGCATCTGTGCGTGAAGAAACAAAAAGCCTCACCCCCAACCCCTCTCCTCGGGGAGAGGGGAGCCGCATTAAAACATTCATTGCTTTTTCTATTTCCGCCTGAATTGTATTTGCATTTTGCTGAATTTGAAAACCACTGTAATTCGTTCCTTTGTAAGCAACTTCTAAAAAATATCGAGGCATTAAATAGCAAATTATTTCAGCATTACTTCAAAACGTTTTTTGTAATAAGGATCAATTAGCTGGCTTTCAAGCGAAGGATAATTTCCAAAGTCGGAGACTGATTTATACACTGAATCAAAAAAATTATACCTGCTTTCATCAGATAAAAATAAAGCACCAAGATTTTTTACCTGGTCTGTTGTTAAACATTTTCCTTTTGAATATCTTTTCACAATTCCAATCATTTTATCCGGGTCAGATTCTGTAATCATTTTTTTTCTCATCTTATTCAAATCATTATCATCGGCAGTGTTTGTACAATTGCTATTATTTAAAAACGTTGCTGTACCTGTATTTGCCGATGTTGCAACACTACTTGCAGTACTATCTTTTGCAGAATAAAAAGGATTATTTATTGATTTATTTGCAGTATCGCTGGCAACACGATTACTATTAATTGTTGAAGAATTATTTTCAACAATTCCATTATTTGTTATGGATGAAGTATCTGCATTATTTGCAACTGCAGAATTTGATGTATTATTTTCTGTTGAGTTTTTTGAAGGAATAAACACACGAATTGTATCGCTTGATGTATTATTAAAATCTATAAAAACAAAATCAGTTCCGTCATCGCCGGTGCGTTCGGCTGCTTTAATAATTCCTTTTGTATTTGTTTCTGCCGCAAGCGTTGAATCAGTCTGATTTAAATTTTCGTTTGCACCTGCATTATTTTCGGCAACATTATTTGTTACATTAAATGGCTTCGTTAAAGTAGAATCGTTTACAACATCGCTCAGCATATTTCCAAACGTATTTGATTTTTTTGTTTCTGTTGGCTGCGTTGCAGTTGTATCCTGCACTGCAACCGGCGCTTGTTCTGTTTCGCCGGCAGCGATTGATTGCTGCGTTTCAAAATTAAAAAGGCTCCAGCTTTTATCACCATTATTTTTTAATTGATAACCTGCATCTTTATTATTTATTGTGCAGGTAAATTTTTGTTGCGAAAAATTATTGTCAGGAAAATTGATTATCAAATTGTATTGCGCATCTGTAAGCTTTGGAATAACAACATAGCCGATGGAAGATGAATTATATATTTTATTATTCACAGTAACAGAAAATGGTTGTTGATTATCTGCCTGAATAAAAATAAAATGATTTTGCTGCGCAGAAACATTCGTCGTCAAAAAAAATAAAAAAAGAAAATTAATCAACCCAATTAAAGCAAACTTTTTTTTCATTTCCATCATCAATTTAAAACAAAACTACTATAAAAAACCGCGTGTTTATTATGCGCTTACTGCTATTATCGTACCATTTTAACCTTTCATAAAAAAATATTCGCAACAAAAATTACATAACATAATTTCGCGCATCTAAAAAAAATTTCATGCAAAAAATTATTGTTGGTTTATTTCTTTTTATTTCTCTCAAAACATTTTCGCAGGATGAAGTTACAGTTACTGCAAGCAAAGATACTTCTTGGAAAAAAATTTATCGCGGCGAAGCAACCAAGATAAACGATTTAGTAAACACGAAATTAGATGTGCGATTTGATTATGATAAAAGTTACATGTACGGTAAAGAGTGGCTCACTTTACATCCGCATTTCTTCTCAACAGATTCATTAACGCTCGATGCAAAAGGCATGAATATTAATGAAGTTTCGATGTTTAATAACGGCAAAAAAATTCCGTTGAAATATCGGTATGATGATAGTTCATTTTTAAGAATTACACTCGATAGAATTTATAAAGGCGGAGAAAATTATACTGTTTATATTGATTATGTTTCCAAACCAAATGAAGTTAAACAACAAGGCAGCGCCGCAATTGCCGAAGCAAAAGGTTTGTATTTTATAAATCCGAAAGGCGAAGAAAAAGATAAGCCAACCCAAATTTGGACGCAAGGTGAAACCGAAGCAAACTCAGTCTGGATGCCAACCATAGATAAACCAAATCAAAAAAGCACAGAAGAAATTACGATGACGGTGCCTGATAAATATGTAACACTTTCAAACGGTTTGATGACAAACTCCAAAAAAAATTCTGACGGCACAAGAACAGATACCTGGCGAATGGATTTGCCTCACGCACCTTATTTATTTTTTATGGGCGTTGGCGAATATTCAATTATAAAAGATAGTTATAAAGGCAAAGAAGTTGCATATTATGTAGAGAAACAATATGCGCCGGTTGCAAGAAAAATTTTTGGCGAAACGCCGGAAATGATTGCATTTTATTCTCGCATTTTGGGCGTGGATTATCAGTGGCCGAAATATGACCAGATTGTTGGAAGAGATTACGTAAGCGGCGCAATGGAAAATACAACAGCCACTTTGCACCAGGAAAGCGCTTATCAAAATGCGCGTCAATTAGTTGATGGAAATGCATGGGAAGAAGTAATTGCGCACGAATTATTTCATCAGTGGTTTGGCGATTTGGTTACCTGCGAAAGCTGGAGCAACATTACCGTGAATGAAAGTTTTGCTGACTTTAGCGAAACACTTTGGGATGAATATAAACATGGGAAAGATGCAGGCGACGAACACAATTTTGAAGCGCAGCAAGGTTATTTGTTCAGCGGTGGAGAAAATAAAAATTTGGTAAGATTTTATTATAAAGATAAAGAGGATGTTTTCGATGGAGTGAGTTACAACAAAGGCGGCCGCATTTTAAATATGTTAAGAAATTATTTAGGCGACAGCGCATTTTTTAAATCACTCAATCTTTATTTAAACACAAATAAATTTAAAACAGGCGAAGCGCAGCAATTACGTTTGGCTTTCGAAGCAATAACCGGTCAGGATTTAAATTGGTATTGGAACGAGTGGTATTACAACAGCGGTCATCCAATTTTAAATATCACATATAATTATGATGACGCTGCAAAAAAAGCAACGGTAATCGTTGAGCAAAAACAAACCCATCAAATTTTTAAAATGCCTGTTGCCATTGATGTTTACAACGGTGCAAATAAACAACGTTATAAAGTTTGGATCCAAAATAAAATTGACACATTTAGTTTTAACTATTCACAACATCCGGATTTAATAAATTTTGACGGCGATAAAATTTTGCTTTGTGTAAAAACAGAAAATAAAACTGCCAACAATTATATCGCGCAATATAAGTATGCGCCGTTGTATTTAGACAGAAGAGAAGCGCTCGATTATTTTGCAAAAAATAATATGGGCGAATTGGCAATGGGTTTAAAAGATAAATATGCGGGCTTGCGCTCTTACACTTTAGATTTTATAAAAAATGATTCTGTGTTTGCAAATAATCAAACAATTTTAAGAACGATTGAAAACATGGTGGAAACAGAACCCGATAAAAAAACAAAAGCAAAGGCAATTGAAATTTTAGCAACCACAAATGATGCAAAATATAAACCATTATTTGTAAAATATGTGAACGATTCTTCTTACAGCGTTGCCGGCGCTGCATTGGAAGGATTAAATAATCTTGATTCAGCAAATGCTTATTCTCTTGCAAAAAAGTATAGCAACGATGCAAAGGGAAAATTGGGTGAAGTGGTTTCTAATGTAGTAATTAAAAACGGTACAGAAGCTGACTTTGATATTATTTATGATAATTATAAAAATTCTCCGCCAACACGCGCCAAAGTGCAGATGACATCTGCGTTTGTAGAATATTTACACAAAGTAAATGATCCTTCAAAAATTAAAAAAGGAGTTGATGCTGTTGTTGCTTTCAGAAATCAAATTCCTGAACAATTCAGAACATTTACTGACCCCATGATGAAAGCGCCTTTACAAAAGTTAGCAGCAGCAAAAGGTGGAGAGGTTGCGGATTATATAAACAATGCAGTAAAATAAATGAATTAATTTTTATCTAAAAAGGGGCACCGGTTCATAATAATTTGCTGCATCTTTTTATATTAATTTTTTTGCAGAAGCAGTTTTATAAACATATATTTCAAAAAATAATTTAGCCGGCAAATTTGCATGCTTTTTTATGAGAGGAATTTATTTATTTAAAACCTTTGAAGAATCAAAGGTTTAACAATAAACGGATTTATTTCACTTCCAAAACAATTACTTCATCGGGATTATTTTCATCCCACGCAACAGTATTTATTTGTACGTTTCCATTCTGCAATTGATAATTAATTGGCGTTTTATCTTTCAATAAATACGCTTTTATAATTTGTTTGAAAGGAAAATTTTCAAGAGAAATATTTGTTGTGGTTTTATTTAAAACATGCACAAATAATCTGTCATTTTTTTGCGTAATGCAGCCCCAGTTTTGCGGAGGCATATAACCGCCTTTTGTGCTGTAAATACTTTCGCCATAAGTGTTTAACCAACTGCCCATGTAACGCAGGCGCTCGAGAAATTCCGGTTGAATTTTACCATTTGGCATTGGGCCAATATTCAATAAAAAATTTGCGCCATAGCCTGTAGCTTTCACTAAATAATCCACAAGCTGTTTATGCGTTTTGTAACTCGTATCGGTGATGTTGAAACCCCATGAATTATTAATGGTTTCGCAAGTTTCAAGCGGTAAAGGTGAAACAGAGGCGCCGCCAAAACCGGTTGTATTTGCGCCGGGTAAATCTTTTTCAAACATTTGAAAATCTTCGCCGGGCAATGGCTGCAAGTGATGGTTATTTCCTACTAAACACTGCGGCTGAAGCTTATGAATTAATGCATAAATTTCTTGCAAATGCCAATCAACTTTCGGAGTTTGATTTTTATCGCTGTCGTCACTTAACTGATCCCAATAACCATCAAACCAAATGCCGCCGATTTCACCATAATTTGTAAGCAATTCAGTAAGTTGATTTTTCATAAAATTGATATAATCATTCCAGTTGCCCTGCACCGTTCTTCCTGTTCCTTTTCCTGTTCTGCCAGTCGTCCACGAATAATCATCTCTGCGCCAATCAAGCAGTGAATAATAAAGAAATAACTTGATGTTTTGTTTATGGCATTCATCTGCCATCATCTTCACAATGTCTTTGTGATAAGGCGTATTCATAATATTAAAATCAGAATATTTTGTTGCCCACATGCTGAAGCCATCGTGATGACGGGTAATTAATGTAATATATTTCATCCCTGCATCTTTTGCAGTGCTCACCCATTTTTGCGCATCAAAATCAATCGGATTAAAAAAATCCATTAACCGTGTATAATTTTTTACAGTGATATTTCTATCATTCATCACCCATTCGCCACTGCCGGGAATACTAAAAGGTCCCCAATGAACAAACAATCCAAACTTTGCATTGCTAAACCATTCTCGGGCTTTAAGATTTGCCGGAGTTGGCATGTAGTCTGTGTTTTGCGAGAAGGCCGTAACATTAATAAATGCACAGATAATAATAAAAATTTTTTTCATTGTTGATTTTATTGCAATAAAGTTATTGATAAGTTTAAAAAGAGTTTACTTTTTTATTTGGCGAATAAACATCAATTAATACTAAAATTATAAATCGTTTTTCCAGATTGATTTAACGAGATACTTCGCATTTTCTTCGTTATTAAATTGAGATAACAAAATATTTTTTCTAAATTCAATTTCTTTTTTTGTAAAAGGCTGATGAAATAATTGCTCAATTAATTGTTGCATACCAAGCGCTGAATTACTGATGTGGCAAAGGTTTGCAAGATCTGTGCTTTTAATCATTGCATTATTTACAACGCAATGCCTGCCATTAAATAATGCGTTCAGCAATTTTAATTTAATCCCTGTTTCGTTGAATGATGGCAAAATATTTATGTGTGCTTCTGTAATTAATTCCTGCATTTCCGCTTCGGATGGATTTGCAATTAATTTGGAGTTAAGTTGATGACAAATTTTCTGCAAATATTTTGATGGATTTTTCCCGGAAATTATAAAAGGTAATTTTGTTTTTGCAAACACATTTTTTAATAACCAGATTGCAATTTTTTCATTTCCTTCAATTTCTAAATCGCCATGAAATAAGCAATAAATTCCCATTCCTTCTTTGCATTCAACTTTCCAATCCGGTAAAAATAATGGCAGATAATCAATGTTTGTACATCTAAATTCTTTACTATAAACTTCAACATCTTTTTTAGAAACAGCCCACAAAAAGGTTGCTTTATTTGCAACAATAAACTCATATTTTTTTAGCAGTTTAGTTTCATATAAATAATATAATTTTTTAAAACTTAACGCAGCGCATTTATATAAGTCGTAATAATATTTATATTCAACATTATGAAGTCTTACGTACATCTTTCTGTTTGCAAAACGAATATCAGTTAACGGATAAGTGCAATGAATGCCTTCCATTAAAATCGGGTAAGCATCTTTCAATAAATTTTCAAACAATTGTTCATTTTTTCTACTGCTAACAATATAAGGCAATTTAGCTGAAAGTCCTTTGTAGCCTTGATTTCGCTGATAATAATTTACAGATGTGCAATATTTATTTAGTTCAGTTTGTTGGCCACGTCCATAATCAAAACAATGTAAATGAATTAAAACACCTTGGTGCTGCAGTGCCGCAAGTTTGTAAAACAAATCAAACACGCCGCCATAGTTAACCGGATATGGAACATTGAGGCAAATAATGTGAAGATGTATTTCCAATTCAATATTTATTCAAAAAATAAATTGAAAAAAGATGGAAGCAAGTCATTTTTAATATTCAATATCAAGCTTTAATTTTTCTTTTAATTCTTTCAATAAAGGATAGTGTGCAGCAATTTTTTCAAATTTTTCTCTGTTGTTCAGCCGCATGTTTGCAGGAAGTTCTTCCTTTTTTTCTTTCTGAATTAATACATCAAAACTGATGATGCGATTATTAAATGCTTGTTGAATTTGATCACATAAAAATGTTTTCTCCTGCTCTATAAATTTTTTTTGTGTGAGCGCATTTATTGTTACAGTAAATTTTGTGTCGGTTTCTATATTAAGTTTAGCGATTTTAAAAGTGTTAACACTCGAATGTTTTTGTTGCTTCTCCATTTTTTCAATGTGTTGTTGCCAGCACAAAAGCAACTTTTCCATGTTTAAAGGTTCGGGTTCTTTTACTTCTTCAATATGATATTTGTCGCCATATTTTTCCTGCAATGCAACTAATAAATTTTTCTTACTGCCATTTGCTGAAATAATTTTTTTTGATGGCTGAGAAAAAAAATTGGAAGATGGCAATTGTTGCTGTGATAGCGAAGACACGATCGCAGGTTCTTGCTGAAACGGTTTTGCAGCCGCGATCCCAGGCTTTATAACAGCAGGTTCCTGTTCAATAAATAATTTTGTTTTTGGTGGTGAAGAAGAAACTGTTGCAGGTTTTATTTGAAAAGATTGGATAGATTTTATTCGATAAGCCACAGGAAAATCAACCCGTTTTTTTCTAATAACATTACCATTCTCAAAAGATAATTCAAGCGCCTGCTGCAAAAAATTTAATTTAATAAGAACAAGCTCTACGTGCAATTTTTTATTGCGCGCCATTTTATAATTTATTTCTGCTTCATTCAAAATATTTAATGCACTTACCAAATAAGCTGTGCTTATCTTTTGCGAGGCTTCGAAATATTTTTGTTGCATGCCCTCTACAACATCTAATAACGCTGCGGCTTTTTCATCTTTGCAAACCATAAGGTTGCGGAGAAATTCTGCAAAGCCATTCAGCACCATATCTCCTTCAAAACCTTTGCGGTTAATTTCATCAAACAATAACATTGCATCCGCCAAATTTTGTTGCAGCAAATAATTAATTAACTTAAAATAATAATCTTCGTCTAAAATATTCAGATGCTCTAATGTGTTGCGATAAGTTACTTCTCCATTTGTAAAACTTACAATTTTATCGAGAATGCTTAACGCATCGCGCATACAGCCTTCGCTTTTTTGTGCAATTATTTGCAGCGCAGATTTTTCTGCATTAATTTCTTCTTTTTGAACGATCTCTTCTAAATGCTGAACTGTATCGTTGTTGGTTATCCGTTTAAAATCAAAAATCTGGCAGCGCGATAAAATGGTTGGAAGAATTTTATGTTTTTCTGTAGTTGCTAAAATAAAAATTGCATAAGGCGGCGGTTCTTCCAGTGTTTTTAAAAAAGCGTTGAAAGCGCTTGCACTCAGCATGTGCACTTCATCCACAATGTACACTTTATATTTCCCTGACTGCGGTGCATAACGTACTTGCTCAACTAATGCGCGAATATCATCAACAGAATTATTACTTGCTGCATCGAGTTCGTGAATGTTTAAGGAAATTCCTTCATTAAAGCTCTTGCATGAATTACAAACATTGCAGGCTTCGCCATCGGGCTGAATATTTTCGCAGTTAATTGTTTTTGCAAGAATGCGCGCACAAGTTGTTTTGCCTACTCCGCGTGGACCACAAAATAAAAAAGCATGTGCTAATTGATTATTTTTTATTGCATTTTTTAATGTTGTGGTAATGTGCGACTGGCCAACAACTGTATCAAAAGTTTGCGGACGATATTTTCTTGCAGAAACTATAAATTTATCCATAAAACTGCACTCACATTTTTGTCTTCAAATTAGACAAATGTAAGTATTCAAAGTATAAAAAAATGTTTTTGTTTTGTGTTATGAAAGAAAGATTTTTGTTGACAATTTAGCAACCTATTTTTAGAATTTCAGATTTAGAATTTTCTTTGTTTTTTATTATTTGTTGTTAATATTTCTTATTTATATTCCATCACAGGATGTCTTTCAAACGGATATTTTGATTCATCAAAAATATAACGATATGTAACCATTCTTCTGCTTTGCGCTGCGCCGAGACTTTTATAAATATTGATCATTTTCGGATTCCAGTCTCCCGCCCAGCCCATTTCGTAAACATTGTACCAGCCTTTGTTTTGAATTAATAATGCGCCTTCATAAATCATAAAGCTATCGATACCTAGTGCCTGAAATTTTGGAACAATACCAAATGCAACACCGGTAAATATTTTACATGCACCATTTTTTTTCATCCACAATAAACGGAGCTTTTCTATAAATCCGAATTTGCCATTAAAGTGTTTAAAATATTCATTCAAATCAGGAATATTGATCCACATAGCAATCGGTTCATCTTTATAATATGCAAACCAAATTAAGCGCTCATCCATAATTGGTTTCATTTTATTAAACAATTTTTTTACCTGTTCTTTTGTAATTTCTTTTGCTTCGCCATGCTGTGCCCACGCTGCATTATAAACGATTGCAAACTCTTCTGCGTGCTTATCAAGATTCTTTATATTGATGTGTTTTGCGCTGTAATCTTTTTTCGCTTTAAATTTTGCATAACGCTCTGAAAACCTTGCCGGCAGCGGGCCATCTACATCCATTGCATAATAAAATTGATTGTAATAATTTTTAAATTCATAACCTTCAAATAATTTTTCATAATACGGCGGATTAAAAGGCATTCCATAAATTGGAGCTTTATTAAAACCTTCCACCATTAAACCCCACCATTTATCCCGATCGCCAAAATTTATTGGCCCATCCATTGCTTCCATACCCTTGCTTTGCAGCCAATTTTTTGCAGCATCAAATAAGTTATTTGCAGCAGATTGATTGTTTATGCAATCAAAAAAACTTATTCCGCCGGTTAAAAAATCTGTGCCTTTATTGATATATTTTTTATGAGTGAAAGCAGCAATGCGCCCAATTAATGCATTATTTTTATCTTTTAAAATCCATCTTTTAATTTCTCCATATTTAAAGTTTTTATTTTTGGATGGATTGAATACATCATTAATTTCTGTATCGAGCGGGCGAATATAATTTGGATTTGATTTATTCATTAAAACATTCACTTGTATAAAATCCTTTGCTGTTGCAGCATTGCTCACTTCAATTAATTGCATAGAAGCATTTTTGGTGAAAGTAAAAATTCGAAAATAAAACTAAAAACTTCTTAATTAAATGTATTTAATTTTCTATGGTTAATTAAGATTTATTGCGCAGAGAAAGTTTTGAAATATTCGATTTAAAAATGTGGCTTAACTGAACTCAATTTTTAGAGAATATGTTTAAAAAACTTGCAGTTAGTTAAATAAAATTTTCTCTAACTTTTTCTAAAAGCCCATGTAAACATTGCTTTCCATGTTGGTTTTTTTCCATACATTAAAATTCCTGTTCGGTAAATTTTTGCAGCGAGCCATGTGGTTGCTAAAAAGCCGCCGATCAATAAAATGATGCTTGCAAAAAGTTGCCAGTACGGAACTGCGTCGGGCACGCCGTGTGCAATGCGCGCCATCATTACCATTGGTGATGTGAGCGGAAATAAACTTCCGAAAACTGCAAGACTACTCGATGGGTCGTTTACGGCTTTCGTCATAATTACGATACCAAAAATTATTGGCATGGTGATGGGCAGCATTAAACTTTGCGCATCCTGCGGGTCTTCGTTAACAGAACAACCAACGGCTGCAAATAATGCAGAATATAAAAGATAACCACCCAAAAAGTAAAATATAAAACTGCTGAGAATTAACCACCAGTTTATCATGTGCAAGCCCTGCATAAAACTTGGATCAGCACTCGCATTTTGAACAGCTTGCGCAGCCTGCATTCCGCCAGGTTGCATAGGCTGCGATTGCATGTGACCAGCCAAGCCCGGAAAAAAAATGGGCAGTAAAAATTGCAATCCAATCATTAAAATTATCCAGATGCAAAATTGCACAAGACCAACTGCGCCGATGCCAAAAATTTTTCCCATCATTAATTGAAAAGGTTTTACACTGCTTACAATTACTTCTGCAATGCGGTTCATTTTTTCTTCCATTACGCCGCGCATAACCATAGACCCATAAATAAATAAAACGATATAAATTAAAAATCCGGAAGCGTAGCCAACTGCATAACTAACTGCTTCTTTTGTATCGCTGCCGTCGTTGCCTTGCAACGTTGGAAACCTTACCGTCACTTGCTTTTGCGCGCTGTCTAACTGCGTTGGAGAAATGTTTAATGAAAGTAAGCGTTGTTCTTCAAGCCGTTTATTTATGAGATCCTGAATATCGCCGCGTGTAATTAAACCAACTGTTTTTCCTGACATAACCTGAATGCTGTCGCCATACAATAAATTGGTGTTTTCAGGAACATAAATGTAACCGTTATATTCATTGTTTTGCAGTTTTGTTTTGAGTGAAACAAGCGATTCATTTTTCAAAAATTCAAAATGAATATCATCTTTGCCTTCAATTTTTCCATTAAAAATATTTGCTTTATCCACAACTGCAATCTTTGTATTGTCGCCGCTTTTTACAGAAAAATATATGATCATTGCATAAAAACCAAACAGAATTAATGGCAATAAAATTGTAGTTAATAAAAACGTTTTTTTTTGAACACGGCTCAAAAATTCCCGGCGCGCAATAAGTGCAATTTTATTCATTGAAAAAAAGTTAATTGTTATTTGTTAATAGTTAATAGTTAATGGTTCATAGTTCAGGGTTCATTGCTTTTTCATTCATCATTTATAATTCATCATTCATCATTTCATTCCGCTTCCACTTTTTGAAATGATCTTGTAGTCGCTTTGGTTCCTTCAACAAGACTAATAAAAATGTCATTTAATGATGGAAGAATTTCATTGAAAGATTCTACAATAATATTTTGCAGAATAAAATATTGCAGAACATCGTTGCTTGTAAACCCGGAATTTATTTTTACAATTAATTTGTTCGCTTTATTATCAATTACTTCAAAGCCGGTGCTGTCAAGGTTTCCAGGCACGCCTGCCAATTGAATACTGAATTTATTTTCTTTAAATTGTTGCTTCACATTTGCAACCGTTCCATCTAAAATTTTTTTACCAAGATTTATCAACACAATATGATCACAAATTTCTTCCACCTGTTCCATTCTGTGCGTACTAAAAATTACAGTGCTGCCGCGCTGCGCTAATCCATAAATTTCATCTTTAATTAGGTTTGCATTTACAGGATCCAAACCGCTGAAAGGTTCATCTAAAATTATCAGTTTCGGTTCGTGTAAAACGGTTGTAACAAACTGTAATTTCTGACTCATGCCTTTGCTCAAGTCTTCCACTTTTTTATTCCACCAGCTTTGCATATCAAGTCTTTCAAACCAGAATTTTATTTTTTGCATCGCATCGTTTCTGCTCAAACCCTTTAGCTGCGCGAGATACAAAGCCTGGTCACCAATTTTCATTTTTTTATATAAGCCACGTTCTTCGGGCATGTAGCCGATTTTGACAATATCATTTAAAGGATCAAATTTTTTTCCATCAAAAATAATATTGCCTTCATCCGGATAAAAAATTCCTGTAATCATTCGCAGCAGCGTGGTTTTACCTGCGCCGTTAGGGCCAAGCAAACCAAAAATGCTGCCTTGTTCAATGTTGAAACTGATATCGTCAACCGCTTTTTGTGTAGCAAAATATTTTTTTAGATTATGCAGTTCTAAAATCGTCATAAAGATTGTTGAGGTGCAAAATTAGTTGTTTGAAAGGTAATTATGATTTGTAAACTTGAATGTTTTAGTATCTTCAATTTTTTACGTTCACATTTGCGCGCCGCTGCGCGGCGCGCAATCTTAAATTTTAAACAAATTCATCCCGTATTTTCTTTGTTTCATTCTGAGCAGCAAGTTTTTTTTTAAATTGCGTTATTTTTTCTTTAAACAATTTTAATTCTTCGCGCTGCTGATTTATAAAACTGTTTTCTTCCAATTTTCCCATAACTTTTTCCATTTCTTTTTGATTATCGTAAACCAATTTTCTGTAAGGATTTTTATAATCTTTTGCCCGCGAATTATAAATTTCATTTACCATCCATTCTTTTGTTTCAATAACTTTATTTAATAAATTTTCAAATTCATGCCACTGCATTTTTTTGAGTGAAATATCTTCAATTTCTTCCAGCGATGCAAGTGCATGAAACATTTTTTGTTGCGGATAATTTTTTCCCTGCTCAAAATAAAACTCGTGTAATTCGCCCCAGGATTGAATTTCATCGTTTCTAATTTTTGCACGCATTAATTCGACTTCAATTTCAGGCAATAATTGTCCGCCAATATTCAGCCAATTATTTCTATTTAAATCGGATGGCAGCACATCAATTAATTCATCAAATTTTTTAAAATTATTTTGTTCGATAAACGAAATCAATTGCATCATGCCATAATACCGAATCATCGCTTTAAATAAATCATAAGATTTTCTAATCTTTATAATAATTGCTTTTCGTTTTGAGTTTTCAAAACTTTCTGCAATAATTTCAAGCTCATCAATTATCGCATCATTTTTCTCCAATAATTTTTTACCAATTAATTGATATTTTTCATCGCTCAATAATTCTCTTCCATCTTGTTTTTGATTGAAAGCCTTGCCCACAGCGGTTTCCAGCAATTGCAAGGAAAAAAACATTTCATTAATTGTATCCGGCGCTAAATAATCAAATTCAAGATGTTGAATTTTTTCTGTGCGTTTATCTCTGTCAACATATTTCCATGAATTTCTTGCAAGCGCATACATATTATACATAAACCAATAAGCAGGCATAATTGTCAATTGATCGTTTGCCAAATCTAAACTCACCAACGAAAAAGGAATGGGAATATTTAATTCATGCGGATAATCGCCTTTTGCTAAAATTGTAAAGCTTGCAAACTTTGAATTGTGTTTTATGCTCACACAAAGTCCAGGCCAAAACCCGCGCCCGGCCTGCATTTCACCATCTGCTCCGCGCGAATTGTGATTTGAACCAATTGTTGCGCCTGCTGCAATATTGCTTTGACCCATTACCAAAGCGGCGCATAAAAATGAGTTGTTGTGATGCTGTTCATGTGCAGGAAATATCAGCGAATTCAACACTTCGCAACAGGAAATAGTTGCATTATTTCCGAGATAAGAATTGATTAATCTTGCGCCATATTTTAATTGCGAATGCGACGCCATTACAAAGCGAACCGCTTTAACACCATAAAAAATCCGGCATCCAAAACCAACAATTCCATTCACCAATTCGCAGCCTTCGCCAATTTGTGTTTTACCTTCTTCACCTGAATTAATGGTAAGATTTTTTAATTTATTTGCACCTTTTATGTATGCATCTTTTCCAATCCAAACATCTTTTATAATAGCGGAATTTTTAATCACCGTTCTGTCGCCAACCTTTCCATAATAGCCGCGTTCTTTCTTAAATTCTTTTTCAGTGAACTCTTTAAAGCGTTGCAGCAGCAATTCATCGTCGCGATATTTGCTCCACAAATAAGCATCGCCGGGTTGCATGCCATTGAACGGAATCACGCTTCTGCCGCCGTTTTCGTTACATATCTCTAACCAAATTCTCACGCTTTCATCTTCGCCATCTTTCAAAATTCCAATACCAAATTTCGCATGGTCGGTTGTTGCAAGTTCATTTACATTCACAAGAATAACTTCATTGCCTAAAATATAATGACTCAAATAATTTACATTATTCACCACAACATTATCGCCCAAATCGCAACTGATAATGGTTGAATTATACAATCCAACCGAATATTTCATGTCGCTGAATTCGAGAAAATAAGGTTCTAATTTTCCGATGCGCACCAACCCAAAAAACTTGCAATTTTTTACAAGCTCAGCATTAAATTTATCACTTACTAAAATTTTATTCCAGTCATCACTCGTGTTTCCGTTGCGCACCAGCACTTCAATTTCGTAAGCATTTAATTTGCGATAATCAATGCCGGAGCGGTTTTGAACGTTCCTCAAATAATATTCATCTTTTCCTTCAGGCAAAAATTCAGGCCTGATAAAATTGTAGCCGAGTGATTTTATTTCAGTTCTTACAATATTATTTTGCTGCGGCATAATTACTTTTTTATGAACCGAACTTTTGAATAAGCATTGAACATCGTTGCGTCGCACTCTTGTACTTCAACAAATAATTCGCTAATTACACGCACCACTGAATTTGTTTCAGAGTCTTATTCAAAGCCAAGCTTATGTTAAGATGCTGAAATAAATTCAGCATGACGAAAACTTGCTGAGTAACGAATAAAGCGTACAAGTGAGTGACACAACAAAAGCAAAATAGTTGTTCAATTGCTAGCTCCACAATTCTTATTAAAACTAATCATTCTTCATTATTCCACCGTTACGCTCTTCGCCAAATTGCGCGGCTTATCTACATCGTAGCCTTTTGCAACACCAATATGATAAGCAAATAATTGCAATGGAATTGTACTCAATATCGGTGCAACAATTTCATCAGCCGGCGGAATAATAATAACATCGTTTGCAAGTGATGTGCTCACCGAATCTCCTTCAGTAATTACTGAAATTATTTTTCCCTTGCGTGCTTTTATTTCCTGCATGTTGCTTACAATTTTTTCGTGGTACGCATCTTTTGTAGCAACAAACACAACAGGCAAATGCTCATCAACCAAAGCGATTGGTCCGTGTTTCATTTCTGCCGCAGGATAACCTTCGGCATGTATATAAGAAATTTCTTTCAGCTTTAATGCGCCTTCAAGCGCAACCGGAAAATTATATCCGCGACCTAAATACAAAGCATCTTTTGCATCTTTATATTTTAATGCAATATTTTTTATGTTTTCATTTTGCTGCAAAATAATTTCAACTTTTTCAGGAATTTCTGCCAGCTCTTTACAAAGCTCTAAATATTTTTCTTCATGCAAAGTTCCTTTATCAAAACCCAATTTTAATGCAATCATTGTAAGCACAGCCAACTGTGCAGTAAAAGCTTTTGTACTTGCCACGCCGATTTCAGGACCAGCATGTGTGTAAGCGCCTGCATGTGAAATGCGTGAAATAGATGAACCAACAACATTCACAATTCCTAAAATTATTGCGCCCTGATTTTTTGCTTTTTCAATGGCAACCAAAGTATCAGCTGTTTCGCCGCTTTGCGAAATGGCAATAATCAAATCACCTTTTTGAATGATGGGATTTCGATACCGAAACTCTGATGCATACTCCACTTCAACAGGAATTCTGCACAATTCTTCGATCACATATTCAGCTATCAAACCCGCATGCCAACTGGTTCCGCAGGCAATAATGATGATGCGGTTTGCAGATAAAATCTCCTTTTCATATTTTTCAATTCCGCTTAAAGTTATGGTTCCGGTTTCAGCATCTAATCTTCCACGCAAACAGTCTTGAATAGTTTGCGGCTGTTCAAAAATTTCTTTCAGCATGAAATGGTTGTAACCACCTTTTTCAATTGCAGCAAGCTCCATATCGAGCTTTGTTATAAATGGTGTTTGCTTATCATTTCCCAAATTTTTTAAGATGAGTTCATCTGGTTTTACAATGGCAATTTCATAATCATTTACATACACCACTTCTTTTGTGTATTCAATAATCGGCGATGCATCGCTTGCCAAAAAATGTTCGCCTTTACCGATTCCAATCACGAGCGGACTACCTTTTCGCGCAGCAATAATTGTGTGCGGATCATTTTTATCAATCAATAAAATGCAGTAAGCGCCAACCACGCGGCGCAGCGCAGCACGCACAGATTCTTCCAAAGAATAATCATTATTTTTTTTGATGTCTTCAATAAAATTTAATAAAACTTCTGTGTCTGTATCGCTTGAAAATTTATATCCTTTTTTTATCAGTTCATTTTTTATCTGCGAATAATTTTCAATAATGCCGTTATGAATCATCGCAATTTCACCACTTTGCGATGTGTGCGGATGCGCATTTCTATCATTCGGCTCACCATGCGTTGCCCAGCGTGTATGGCCAATTCCGATATTACCATGAACATTTTTTCCAATCACAAATTCTTCTAACTCTGCAACTTTTCCTTTCTTTTTATACACATGCAAATCTGCATTTAGTAAAGCAACGCCGGCGCTGTCGTAGCCGCGATATTCTAATCTTTTTAATCCTTTTATAATTACAGGATAAGCTTCGCGAGGGCCGGTGTAACCAACAATTCCGCACATAAATTTTTTGTTGTTTAATTGCGCAAGATCAACAATTTTGTAGTTTGAAAATTTAATTTAAGGTTTTATTTAATAGCAACAATTATGATAGAAAATTTCAATTGTAAAAACGATTACATTTTGGAAGATGAACGCGCATTGCTTCGACCTTTGCAGGAAAATAATTATGATAATTTGCTGCCATTTTCTTTGAATGAACCGGAGCTTTGGAAATATTCTTTGATAACTGCTGCAGGTGAAGATGGATTAAAGAATTATATTAATATTGCGTTAACTGCAAGAGCCGAAAAAAAAGAATATCCATTTATTGTGTTTGATAAAAAGCATAACGAATATGCAGGCAGCACAAGGTTTTACGATATTCAATTGCCTTATCAAACTTTGCAGTTGGGATACACTTGGTATGGAAAAAAATTTCAGGGAACGGGTTTGAATAAACACTGTAAATTTTTGTTACTTGAATTTGCGTTTGAAAAAATAAGAATGGAACGAGTTGAATTTCGTGCAGACAATAATAATGCAAAAAGCATTGCTGCGATGAAAAGTATTGGTTGTAAAGTGGATGGAGTTTTGCGCAGCAACATGCCTTTGCGCGAAGGCGGAAGAAGAGATAGTATTGTGTTAAGTATTTTGAAAAATGAATGGTTTGATGAAGTGAAGGAAAAGTTGAGAGAAAGATTATAGTGTTTTATTGCTGCATAAACAACCGAACGAAGAAAGGATTGCGACGCAACGATGATACCATGAAAAATAAACGTTAGCAGCAAAAATTTTATTATAAACAACCACTCAACTTACATACAATAAATATTTTTCTTTAAACGTTTTTTCTGGAAATAAATTTTCAATTTCTATCATGCGCGGGCGTAAACCGCTTTCAAAAATTTCCTGCGACAGATCACCGCCTTTTAAACAAAATAATCCATTGGATAATTCATTGTTGCTGGTTTTTTTTAAAAGCGGCCTGCTCCATTTCCACAAATCTTTTAACGGAGCGACAGCACGCGAAACAGCAAAATCAAATTTTTTATTCTTTATTTCTTCCACACGAATATGTTCAGTGGTTACATTTTGCAAACCAATTTCTGAAACAACTGCATTAGCAACTTTTAATTTTTTTCCAATACTATCCACCAAATGAAATTGCACTTCAGGAAAAAAAATCGCGAGCGGAATACCCGGAAAGCCGCCACCAGTGCCAATATCAATAATATTTGTGCCTTGCTTAAAATTTATTAAAGTTGCAATGCTCAGCGAATGCAACACATGTTTTTCATACAAATTATCAATATCTTTTCTGGAGATAATATTTATTTTATTGTTCCAATCTTTATATAAATTTTCCAAAGCAGAAAATTGTTCAATTTGCTTTTCGGTAAAATCAGAAAAATACTTTTTAATAATTTCCATGATTAATTTGAAAATTTGAAGATGTGCTAATTTGAAAATGAAACAGAAAGATTTTCAAATCTTAAAACTGCCACATTTTCAAATTATTAACTCCACGTTTTTTCTGCCTTTCTCCAAAGCGCCGGTGCAAACAAAAAATAATAAATAAACATCCACAGATCAAACAAAATAAAATAAGGAAAAAGATCTGCCTCATTTAATTTTTTCATTGTTTTATTATAAATAATTGCTTGCACAATTAAACGGGCAAAAAATATTACGAGCACCAGCCACCAACTATAAAAAATTGCTGTAATAATTAATAAAGGATAAACTAAAAAAGTTGTGAAAGAATATAATCCGAGCAAAAATTTATGTTTTGGCTTGTAATATTTTGCAGTAGTGTAATGACGTTGTTTTTGTTTCATCCAATTACTCCATGTTTTTTTTGGCTCGCTTAAAGTGTGCGCATCTTTATCAATTACAATTGCAGTATTTTTTTTTGTGGCAATCATGTTAATAAAAAGATCATCATCGCCGCCGGGAATATGATTGATGGATGAAAAACCTTTGTTCTTTAAAAACAGATTTTTTTTATAAGATAAATTTCTGCCCACACCCATGTAAGGCATGCCAGCCAGCGCATAACTAAAATATTGCAGCGCACTGTGAAACGTTTCGAAACGAATGATTTTATTTAAAAAGCTTTGCTTTTTAAAATAAGCGCCATAACCTAAAACTATGTCTGTGCCTGCATCGTAGCCATTTTGCATCAGTTGAATCCAGTGTTCGCTTGCGGGAA
Source organism: Chitinophagaceae bacterium (assembly GCA_051004255.1). Lineage (GTDB taxonomy): Bacteria > Bacteroidota > Bacteroidia > Chitinophagales > Chitinophagaceae > JBPCKN01. The sequence goes on from JBPCKN010000004.1 coordinate 21,488, forward strand.
CACAATCTGCATCTGTAAGTAAAACAATTTCATATTTAGCAGATTTTATTCCCATAGATAATGGAAATTTTTTTCCGGGAATCATTTTTGCTTCCTGCGTTAAAACAACAGGATTTAAATTCTTAAACGATTTTTTAAACTCGTCTAAAATATATTTTGTTTCATCAATTGAATTATCATTCACTAAAATAATTTCATGCGTGGTTTTATAATCCTGCACTAAAACACCGGGTAAGGTCTTTACTAAATTATGCGCTTCATTTTTTGCGCAAACAATTACAGAAACAGGATATTGCTGGGAAGATTTTTTTTCCGGTGTTTTATAATTTGCAAACCGAAGAAAAAAATAGAGATAATAAAAAATTTGGATCGCAATTACAACACAAAAAATATAAAACAAAATGAGATAAATAAGCGCGAGTATATTCATCGAACAAAAATAAGGATTGAAAAGTTTGAAAGTTCACGAGTTTTAATGTTCAGAAGTTTGAATAACTTTTGAACAATTAAACTTTTGAACAATTAAACTCTTAAACTCTTGAACTATTTTTGAACCATGCCTGAATTAAAATTTAAGATTGAAGCAACTGATGAAAACAGCAACGCACGAGCCGGAAAAATTGCAACGGATCATGGCAAAATCTATACACCTTTTTTTATGCCTGTTGCAACAGCAGGAAGTGTAAAAGCGGTTACTCAACAACAACTAAAAACCGAAATAAATGCACAAATAATTTTAAGCAATACGTATCATTTATTTCTTCGCCCGGGAACTGCTGTAATTGAATCTGCGGGGGGTTTACACAAGTTTAACGGATGGCAAAAACCTATCTTAACCGATAGCGGCGGCTACCAGGTTTTTTCTCTTGCCACAAACAGAAAAATTATTGAAGAAGGCGTTTTATTTCAATCGCATATTGATGGAAGTAAACATCTTTTTACACCTGAAAATGTTATAGATATTCAGCGCAGCATTGGTGCAGATATAATAATGGCTTTTGATGAATGCACGCCTTATCCTTGTGAATATTTATATGCAAAAAAAAGTATGGAGCTTACGCATCGCTGGCTTGACCGATGTTTTAAAAGATTTGATGAAACAGAAAATATGTATGATTATTCACAAAATTTATTTCCTATTGTTCAGGGAAGTGTTTACAAAGATTTGCGAATTGCATCCTGCGAATTTGTTTCATTAAAAAATGCAGCCGGCAATGCAATTGGCGGTTTAAGCGTTGGTGAGCCTGAAGAAGAAATGTATGAATTTACTGCACTTTGCTGCGAGCACCTTCCGCAAAATAAATTAAGATATTTAATGGGCGTTGGCACGCCGTGGAATATTTTAGAATGCATTGGTTTAGGTATTGATATGTTCGATTGTGTAATGCCAACGCGCAACGGCCGCAATGCAATGTTATTTACAACAAAAGGCGTAATTAATATTACAAACGAAAAATGGAAAAAAGATTTTTCGGCGATTGACGATGGCTTGCCTTGCGAAACAAGCAACTATTACATCAAAGCTTATCTGCGGCATTTATTTGTTGCAAAAGAAATTTTAGCACTTCAAATTGCAAGCATTCAAAATCTTGCTTTTTATATGTGGCTAATGAACGAATCAAGAAATCAAATTCTTCAAAACAATTTTAGCAACTGGAAAAAATCTATTATTCCAATTATTAAACAACGATTATAAATTGCTTTCACAATTCAGCAACAGTTTTTCTTTTAGTTTTGATAATGATTTTGAATTTTAACTTTCGACTTAAATAAATAATGAAAATTCTTGATTGGCACATCATCAAAAAATTTCTTACTACTTTTTTCTTTTCTATTTTTCTATTCACTATTATTTCTGTTGTGGTTGATGTGAGTGAGAAAACGGATGATTTTGTAAAAAGCGGCTGGACGTTTTCTCAAATAGTAATGAATTATTATATTGCTTTTATTCCGCACATCATAGCATTACTATTTCCATTGTTTGTGTTTATTTCGGTAATATTTTTTACATCAAAAATGGCCGGCAGAAGTGAAGTAATTGCAATATTAGCAAGCGGCACAAGCTACAACCGGTTTCTGCGTCCTTATTGGATTGCAGGCATTGCGCTTGCAGCTTTACTTTGGTACGCCAATCAATATGTTGTGCCAAAAGCCGAATATAAAAGAACGTATTTTGAAACGCATTATGTGCAGGCAAATTCATCGTATAATCCATTGATAGCAACAACCAATAATTATTATTTTAGAATTGATTCTTTTACTTACGCCGGCGTGCATTTTTTTGATACAGGTTTAAAAGGCGGCGGACCCTTTTTTATGAGTACAATAAAAAATAATCAATTGGTTTATAACCTCCGGGCAGAATCTATGCGTTGGGATACGGCAAAACAAAAATGGCAATTAACTAATGTTTTTGAGAGAACGATAAATGGTTTGCACGAAACAGTTGTTAGAACGCCAAAAAAATCAATGGATTTTAATTTTCGTCCCACAGATTTATATACCGATGAATTTACAAAAGATAAATTAACCACTGCTGAATTAGACAGATTTATTCAGTTGCAGGAACTGCATGGCGCCGAAGGTTTAAACGATTTAAAAGTTGAACGCTATCGCCGCGATGCTACTTCAATTACGGTAATTATTCTTACGATAATTGGCGCAGTTGTTGCGAGCCGAAGAGTGCGCGGCGGCAGCGGAATGCACCTTGCTATTGGTTTTGTAACCGCTGCGGTTTTTATTTTAACGGATAGATTTTCTACTATTTTTTCAACCAAAAGTAATTTGCCTCCGTTGTTAGCTGCATGGATTCCGAATATAATTTTTTCGTTTGTTGCGTATTATTTTTATCGCAAAGCGCCGAAGTAAATCCAAAATGTTTTGTTTATTATTAAAAAACTATCTTATCTTACAACATGGCAACTAATGCAAGTAATATGAAAATCCAATTTAAGTATATCTTTATCTTTTTTCCTCTTTTCATTTCAATTACAACTTGTAAGAAAGGGCTTACTAAAGCAACACAAAATGGCGCCAATACATTTTCCTGCAAAATAAATGGTAACATATTTGAACCATGTCCAAAAATCGGCGTACCTGACCCTTCTTTGTATGGCGGTTTGTCTATTACTTCAATAATAATAGCAAGAGTAACTGCAGATTGTTACAGTGGCACTCCTCAAAAAAGCGTAGCAATTGAATTATCACATTTTAATGGTATTGGCAATTATTCTTTAACAGATTCAAATTATGTGTGCACATACATTGAATACGGACCAGGGGTCTCTGTAAAAATCTACAAATCAATTAATGGAACAGTAACTATAACAAAGGATGACAGAACAAATTACATTCTCTCGGGAACTTTTGAATTCACTGCGGAAAATACAAATGATGTAAACGATGCCGTTACTGTAAACGACGGACGCTTTGATTTAAGTTATAAATAATTTCCTTTTTAAATAAAAAGTATTTTTATGAAAAAGCTAACTGCTATCATCTACACTTTTTTTTGCATGCAAAATTCTTTTTCGCAAGCAAATCTCATCTCAACTCAGCAACTATCTATTACCCAAATGGTAGATACGCTTATTTCTCCTTTAGATAAAACAGGTATTACTAGCGGCATTTTATACGACCGTGTTTTCCCTTTTGCCGGTCTTCACGGCTTTAATATTTTGCACGGCAATCCCGACACTTCCAGCTATGCTCATTTTTATCAGGCTTATTCTGAAATATATAATGCTGCTTATGATAAAACCAATTTTATGAATTATTATCGATTAGACACGATTGCAAAAGCCATTTATTATACAACCAATATTATACCTATTGCAGTTATGTACTATAATTTCAATATTATGGATACAAATGCAATTGCTCATAATTTAATTTATAGAGGATCTGATTCTTTATTACATGATGTACAAGGCAGAAGCACAGACCCTTTTAAGACTAAAAACGTTACTGTGGCTGCAGCACTGGCTACAGATACCATAGCCTATGGCAATGGCAATTTTCAGTTTAAATATTATAGTAATCTTTTTCTTACAAATAAACACGTAACAATTACCAGCATTACAGCCGATTTTGGCAGCGGTATACAAGATATAACTTCAGGAAATATTGTAACAATCAATTATGGCGCGGGTGGTACAAAAACTATAAAGTTTATAATTAATTATAGTAATGGGCAATTAGTAACCACTTATTCAAAAGTATTCATTAAAATTACTATCGTTTCGCCAGGACAACAGTTTGGAATACCAATTCCCCCCGATGAAATAGATTCAATATTCGATACGCAATACGGCTTTCAAGGTTATGATGAAACTTCAAAGGTATACAATAAAGGAACCTATGGTATTTATTATCACAGGTTATACCCTGGCGGTCCAAAGGACACAAAAATTAAAAAACCAATACTAATTATTGATGGATTTGACCCTCTTGATCAAAGAAAAGAATCGAATATATATGGGCAGTATCTTCAATATACTCAAACCAATAATTTTGGTGACGAAATGGTCAACCAGGGATACGATGTAATTATTTTAAATTTTCCAAATCTTCCGATAGGAACAGTAACGGTTAACTTATTTGGAATAACATTTTATTTTCCAATATACCGACATGAAGGTGCAGATTATATAGAGCGAAATGCTTTTTTGCTTATTACACTTATTGAAAAAATAAATTCACAATTAATCGCAAATGGCAGTAGTGAAAAACTTGTAGTTATTGGCCCAAGTATGGGCGGATTAATTAGCCGTTATGCTTTAAAATGGATGGAAGATCATGGACATAATCATAATACAAAATTATGGATTTCTTTTGACGCACCACATAAAGGAGCTAATATTCCAATTGGAGACCAACACTTTCTTGACTTTTTTGCAAATAAAGCTGGAAATTTAGGCGCCGAACAAGCAAGAGACTTGCAAATAAATTCAGTTGCGGCAAAACAAATGTTATTACATCATTACTTAGGTAACTACGGCGTTTTAAATAGTTTACCAGTAGGCGCTCCTGGATTCAGAGATAGATGGCAACACGAAATTGATAGCTTGGGTTATCCTAGTAATCTTCGAAAAATATCTTTAATTAATGGTGCAATTAATGGTACATTACAAGGCACAGCATGCCAAAATGTATTATTAATGCAAGCGACTTTTCAACTTAGATTATTAATCTTTAAAGTTAATTTAATTAACGTTGCTGCAGCTACAGTTTCTTTTGCCGGAAATTATGCAAACTTTTGTGAAGTTTTTAATGGCTGGGCAAAAATATGGTTTAATACTAATGGCAGAAGCGCTGCTGCGCCACCCTCAAGTAAAAGCTATGATATTGTTCCAGGAGGATATTATAATGCGCAGGAAGCCATAGTTGAAAGTGGAGTTGGTTACAACCCTTTGTTAGGGGGAAATTCATTTGGTGTTGGCGTTGAAACAAAATTTATAGTACCCGATCCAACACATTCTTTCATACCAACTTTTAGTTCATTGGGAATTGATTTAACAAACAAAGATCTATCAGCAAATCTTTACAACAGAAATCTTATTTGTAGTGGCGAATCTCCTTTCGATACCTATTATGGACCTCAAACAAATGAAGAGCATATTACTTTAACTACTTCAAATGTGTCATGGCTTAAAAACGAAATCAATGGACAACCACAACCACCTACTTACAATTATACAGGTACCTATGTCATTCAATTAGTATCCGGTTCTGAGCCTTTGTGTAGCGGAAGTAATGCATATAGTGTTTCTAATATTCCCTCAGGCGGCAATGCTACTTGGTCAACAATTCCAACAGGTGCAGCAAATATATCTTATTCAGGTAATGGAGCACAAGTGACTGTTTCTAATCCAATTGCAGGAGATTTTACTTTAGTAGCAACATTAAACTTTTGCAATAAATCAGCAATGGCTGCAGCTTCAAGATCCGTTCATTCGGGGGGGTATGGCAGTGGAGATTATCCAATAACCGGACCATCTGGAGCATGCAGAAATCAAGGTGTATCTTATAGCACAAACGTCTTGCCAGGAGCTACTAATTACGCTTGGTTTTGGCCATCGGGTTGGACTTATAACGGTGGGCAAGGAACTCCTTATTTATCTCTTATTACGGGTTCAACAACAGGAAATTTTCAAATAGGTGTTCGTGTTGCTAATGCATGTGATGCTGGTGGTAGTCCTGCAATTGAAAATACGTTTGTAAATAATTGCGGTAACAAAGTTGATTCTTTGGTTACAGTTTCTCCTAATCCAAGTACTGGCGGCGTCACAATAAGTGTTTCTAATAATCAAATATCAAAAACCATCAATAATCAAAATAAAATTTATAAAATACGAGTTGCAAATCAATATGGAAATATTCAAAAACAGTATGGATATTCTTCTGGTATTACGACTACGCATTTGAATTTAACTGGTTTCATAAATGGCGTGTACATAATTCAAATATTTACTGGAACAGAATGGACTTATAAAAAATTAATTATTTCACATTAACAAGTATCATATAAAATATAATAAAAAACGAAAATTTACTCAAACAAACAATTTAACTCATGGGAATAGTTGCAGACCGTTTTAAAGCAAAAGCAGAAACCGCTAATGCCGAAATAAAAAATTTATTGAAAGAGCATGGCAATAAAAAAATTGGCGAAGTGCAGCTTGCACAAATTTATCAGGGAATGCGCGGCATTACAGGGTTGGTAACAGAAACCAGTTTGTTAGATCCGCAGGAAGGCATTCGCTTTCGCGGATATTCTATTCCCGAATTGCAGCAAAAATTACCAAAAGCAAACGGCGGCTCTGAACCTTTGCCCGAAGGGTTATTTTATTTGATGTTAATTGGAGATTTGCCAACCGAAGACGATGTGCATCATCTTACATCCGTTTGGCAACGCCGCAGCCACGTGCCCAATCACGTGTTTGCAACGCTTGATGCTTTGCCTTTAACAGCGCATCCCATGACGATGTTTGTAACCGGCGTAATGGCGTTGCAAACCGAAAGTCAGTTTACAAAAGCTTATGCAAAAGGCATCAATAAAAAAGATTATTGGCAACCCATTTTTGATGATGCAATGGATTTAATTGCGCGCCTGCCGCGTATTGCAGCTTACATTTATCGCAGAAAATATAAAAATAATGATCACATTCAGCCAAATGGTTTATTAGATTGGGCAGGAAATCTTGCACACATGATGGGTTACGAAGATGAAAGTTTTAAAGAATTAATGCGTTTATACATGACCATTCATGCCGATCACGAAGGTGGAAATGTTTCTGCGCACGCAACGCATTTAGTTGGCTCTGCATTAAGCGATCCTTATTTAAGTTTTGCCGCCGGAATGAACGGGCTTGCAGGTCCTTTGCATGGTCTTGCAAACCAGGAAGTAATTAAATGGATCTTTGAAATGCAAAAAGAAATTGGAAATGATCTGCCAAGCAAAGAACAAATTGCTGCTTATGTTCAGCATACTTTAGAATCCGGCCAGGTTGTTCCCGGTTACGGCCATGCAGTGCTGCGTAAGACAGATCCACGTTTTACCGCGCAAATGGAATTTGGAAAAAAGCATATGCCCGATGATCATCTCGTGCAAACCGTTTGGAATGTGTACGAAACTGTTCCTCCCATTTTACAATCGCTTGGTAAAGTAAAAAATCCCTGGCCAAATGTAGATGCGCACAGTGGTGCATTGTTAGTTCACTACGGGTTAATGGAATATGAATTTTATACTGTTTTATTTGGCGTAAGCCGTGCATTGGGCGTGCTCGCAAGCTTGTGCTGGGACAGGGTTTTAGGCTTTCCGCTTGAGCGCCCAAAAAGTGTAACTACCCGCGCCGTGGAACTTTGGCTTGAAGGAAAAGAGGAAATTTGGGAATAGATCTTTTGATGCCAGCTTTAGTATTTTATGGCATCTTCGTTGCGTCGCAAGCACTTTATGGTCCGGTTAGTATGGCATCAATTAAGAAATAAAAATCCTCTTTCAATAATCGGTAGCTTTTTTTCAGTTACTTCTTTGTTTCAGCTAAAATTTAAAGCAAAAACATTTTCTGCTTTTCCAATTATCTTATCTTTTTTTAAAACGGAAGATCATCCGCTGCATCAGCAACTTCATTTTCATTTAAAACAGGCGCAGAATTTGTATTTTTTGAGTAAGAGTTTTGTTGCTGCATAGGTTGATTATCGCTGTTATCTCCGCTTTTGCTGCCAAGTAATTGCACACTTAATACGCGCAAATTAAGCGAAGCGCCCTGTCTCCCATCCTGCGTTTGATAAGTTCTAACATCCGGGCTGCCTTCAACATAAACCTGGGTTCCGCGTTTTAAGTAAGGTGCAATTCCGGTTTTATCAGTCCAATATGCACATTCAACCCAAACGGTTCTGTCTTTTTGGTTACCTGAACTATCTTTAAATTTTTCTGTATGCGCTACGCTAAAATTAATTACATTTTTTCCGTTTACCGTATTCATATTGCAATCTTTTCCTAAGTTGCCTATTACCAGTAATTTGATCATATTTTTTATTTTTTGAAAAACTAAGATACTAAAAAAATTGGCAAAATGCAATTTAATCCTATTTTTTTCACTAATAAAAAAGCACCTGAAAATTCAAGTGCTTTTTATTTAGAAGCAATAAATTTTATTTCACATCATTCATAACTTTTGCTTTTAAACCACGTGAAGGCAAATAAATTTGAAAACCAAAATTAAGATCTAAAGTACTTGAGTAAGGCTGGCTACCAAAGCCTGCATTACCGTTATATTTTAACAGAGCTTCTAAACCAATGTTTGGTGTAACAAAGTAAGAAAAGCCTGGCCCAAAGCCAAAACCTAATCCCGTTGTACTTCCGCCGCCTGGGTTACTTTGACCACCAATTCCTATGTTAGCCTCGCCAAATAAAAGTGAATGTCTGATAGGACTAACATTATTTTTGCCATTAGCATACCAACGACCAAAAGCACCTACTCCATAAGTTACAGTAGTATTTCCGGAAGAACCAAAAACTCCAAAATTTACATAGGGTCCTAATGCCACATTATCTTTAATAAAAAAACCAAACTTAGGATCAATATTGATATTGAAATAAGAAGGTTTGCTTAAACCAATATTAAAATTGGCAATATCAGCACCTGCTAAAACATTCCCTCTCTCAATCTGTGCGCCGGCCGTAAGTACTAAGCCAAAAAATGCAACTAAAAATAACGTAAGTGTCTTTTTCATAAATTAATTGTTTTGAATTGTTTTGTTTAATTCACTGCAAAACTATGCCAATTGAAATGTGCATTCAATTAAATGCCATTTTTTAAAGAAATCATTAACAAATAAACAAAGAAAATTTTTGCATTTCACAAAATGTTGAATTTTATACTCAGTTGTATTTTGAAATCTCAAACCTGAAACCTCAAACCTAAACTTTATCTTTGCAAAAAAAAGAAATATGAGCCGTAAAGGAAAAGTGCTGGTAGCAATGAGCGGAGGAATTGATAGCACCGTTACAGCTTTAATGCTGCATAATAAAGGCTATGAGGTGATTGGCATTACTATGAAAACGTGGGATTATGCTACCAGCGGCGGCAGTAAAAAAGAAACCGGCTGTTGCAATATTGATAGTTTTAACGATGCCCGCAAAGCCGCAGTGGATCACGGTTTTCCACATTTTATTTTAGACATTCGCGAAGAGTTTGGCGATTTTGTGATTGAAAATTTTGTTGAAGAATATTTAGCAGGAAGAACACCAAACCCCTGCGTAATGTGCAACACACATATAAAATGGAAGGCTTTATTAAAAAGAGCAAATGCATTAGGTTGCGATTTTATTGCAACCGGTCATTATGCAAATGTTTACCAACATGCAAATGGAAGATATGTAATTAGTAAAGGTGTTGATGAAACCAAAGATCAAAGCTATGTTTTATGGGGACTTAATCAGGAATTGCTGAGCAAAACATTGATGCCGCTCGGCAAATATCGCAAAACTGCTATAAGGCAAATGGCGCTGGATTTTGGTTATCCCGAACTTGCAAAAAAAAGCGAGAGCTATGAAATTTGTTTTGTACCTGATAATGATTATCGCGGTTTTTTAAAACGTAAAATAGCAGGGCTGGAAGAAGAAGTTTCGGGCGGGTGGTTTGTTGATAAAAATGGCATTAAATTGGGCGAGCATAAAGGCTATCCGTTTTATACTATTGGCCAGCGCAAAGGTTTGGATATTGCTTTAGGAAAACCTGCTTTTGTAACTGCAATTGATCCTTCCACCAACACAATTATTTTAGGCGATGAAAACGAACTTGAAAAAAATGAAATGACCGTTGGAAAATTGAACTGGATAAAGTACGATGGAATAACTGATGGAATGGAAAGTGTAACAAAAATCCGTTATAAAGATAAAGGCTGCTTAAGCAATTTATATGTTGAAAATAATACTGTACACGTTCAGTTTTATGAACACGTAAAAAGTATTGCACCCGGACAGAGCGCTGTTTTTTATGAAGGTGATGAAGTAATTGGCGGAGGAATAATTCAAAAAGGATATTTAATTTAGTAAAACACTTTCGGCGCGCCAATTAAATAATATTATTTTATTAGAAATCGATTACATTTATATTCTCACATTTCATAAATTACTTGTTATGAAAAAGAAAATTTTACTCAGTTTCAGTTTAATTATTTTTAGCGCTTCTGCAATGATGAGTTGTACAAAATCTACTGCAACACCGCAGACGGTTAGTAAAACATCAACGTCTGCAACAACTACAAGCAGTTCGCAAAACCAGGATAATGGTAACGGTAGTTGCAGCGGCGGCCACAATTGCGGTAGCGGAAGTTGTGATCACTCAGGCAGCAGCGGCAGTAGCAGTGGCAGCGGATATTAATTTAAACTGAATTTAATTCTCATTAATTTGATTTCATATATCAGATTAATGAGAATTTTTTATTAAATATTGTTTTATTTTGATAAGTTAGAATTTAAAAAAGGAAATGAATTTTATATTCTGTTGTGCGATTAGATAAAAATGAAAAGAAGTAGTTTATAAAGCCAACAGTATTGCGTGTTGAGATTCCCGCCTTCGCGGGAATGACGGAAAGTGGTTGATAAAATGAAACCTGTTTAAAATCGTAATCAATGCTTGCGTCATGCTGCGCAGGCAGGGATCCCATTAAATTTATAAGGTTAATAATATAAGATTTTCTTCCTCACCTAAAAACATTCTATTAAGAATGCAGAGCGATATAAGATTTTATACAATTCAATCACACAATTAATTTTATAATATTCCTGCAAGCTCAAGACTTCTTTTTTTAAGGCTGCGCAACTCAATATTTTCTATAATTGCATCCGGTGTAAGAATAAGTGAAACACCTTGCTGCTTCCACCAATTATCATTCACTAATTTTTCAAAATGAATTATGCCAATAAAATAACTTCTTTCCTGTCCGCTATGCCATTCTTCAATCCATTCAAAATCTGCTTTAGGAATTTTTTCAATTGTATCAAAGCTTAAATAGGTTCTTATATAAAAATCATTGGTTAATTCGCCGGGCTTATGATAATATAATTTTTTGTATTCATATTTATAATCGTATTGCAATGCTGAAATATCGCTCATCACTGCAGAAGCTGTTGCAAAACTTCCTGCACCTTTTCCGTAAAAGAATTGTTTATCGGCAAAGCCGCTTTCAATAACTACGCCGTTATATTCATTTTTTACAAATGCAAGATGATCGTCATGCTGCACAAATTGCGGCAACACAAAAGCGGCAACTTTTCCATTACGCAATTTTTTTGCCTGTGCAACTAATTTTATTTCATAGTTTTTTTCTTTGGCAACAAGTGAATCGCTGAGCTGAATATTTTGAATTCCTGTAAATAAAATGTTGGACGGATCTTCCACAATTCCATAACCATGATTCAATAAAATGCACCATTTATTTACAGCATCAAAACCTTCAATATCCAGTGCAGGATTGCTTTCTGCAAAACCCAATTGTTGTGCAAGCAGCAAAGCATCAGTAAAATCTAATTTATCTTCAAACATTTTTGTAAGAATAAAATTGGTTGAACCATTTACAATTGCACGAATTGAATGCAGCAAATCGTTATCATAATATTCCTCCAAATTTCTAATCACCGGAATGGAAGCGCAAGCCGCAGCTTCGCACAAAAACGGAAGATTGGTTCTTTGTTGCAAAGCAAGAATTTGCGGCAAATGTTCTGCAATCATTTTTTTACTGGCGCTTACAACAGCTTTGCCGTTTAATAACGCAGTAGAAATAATTTTATAGGCTGCATCCGCATCGTCAATCACTTCAACAATCACATTAATTTCTTCATCTTCTAATAGTTCATTTTTATCCGTTGTAAATAATTCGCGTGGCGCATTTCTTTTTTTATCCGGATGTTTAATACATACTTTTTTTATGGATGCGTTTAAGGAAGGTGTTTGTTGCAACACTCTGTATAAACCTTCGCCCACAACGCCGAAACCAAATAAACCTATTGTTAATTGCTTATGTGTTCCCATAACTTTTATTGAATAATTTGATGTAAATATTTATTGCTTTTTTTATTTTTTGCGCTGATAAATTCTGAAATAATTTTTGTGATTTTTTCATATTCCAGCAAAAAACCATCATGACCATACAAAGAATCAATGATTTTTATTTCCGCATCCGGAATATATTTTGCTAAAAGTTCCTGCTCTTCCGCCGGATATAAAATGTCGGATGAAATTCCTATCACCAAAGTTTTTGCTTTAATTTTTTTCAAAGCATCTTTTACTGAAACCCTTGCTCTGCCTACGTTATGCGCATCCATGCCTTTACTTAAAAAGTAATAACTGAATGCATTAAATCTTCTTGCCAATTTTTCTCCCTGATATCGCTGATAAGTTGCACCATCTCTTACTTTGCCGTTCAAAGCACTTTGCAAGGTATATTTATATGTTTCGTAATGACGATAACTTATTAATGCAATGCTGCGTGCAATTTTCATTCCCTCAATTCCGGCACGTTCATTTTTTTCTTTCCATGTTGCATCGTTTTCTATGCACCAGCGTTGACTTTCATTAAAAGCGATTCCCCATTGTGAATGTTGCGCGTTTGTTGCAACAGGAATAATGTGTTCAAATAATTCGGGTTCTTCAATTGCCCATTCTAATAATTGTTGTCCGCCCATAGAGCCGCCAATTCCGATAAAAATTTTTTCAATGGCAAGAAAATTTTTTAAATAATGATAAGCGCGAATCATATCTCTTGGGGTAAACCATGGAAAATAATGATAATAAATTTCGCCTGTTGTTGGGTCAGCATCAAGCGGACTGATGCTGCCATAACAACTTCCGGGCATGTTTACACAAACAATAAAATGTTTTTTTGGGTTGAATAATTTTTCTTCACCAACCAAACCGGGCCACCATTCTGCGGGATTGCTGTTTGCAGTTAACGCATGAAATATCCAAACAACATTATTTTTTTCTTTGTTTAATTTGCCAAGTGTTGTATATGCCAAATGCAGTGCTGACAAGGTTTTGCCGCTTTCTAAGATGAATGGTTGATTGTATGTAAATAGTTTGTAGCTCAAAGTTTTTAAACTCAAAAATTAAAAATTAAAAATTTGGTGTCAGACACTCTTCGAGTGTACAGACACCAAACTGCAGTACAAGAGTGCGACGCAACGATGTTTAATAGTAGCATTGTCGCTCAGTTCATAATTAACTTCCGGCAAATTCGCTTGCAAAAACTTTTTCAAACGCTTGTTCAAAATCAGCTTTTATATCATCAATGTGCTCAAGTCCAACGCTAATACGAATTAAATTCGGTACCACACCGGCAGCTTTTTGCTCGTCTTCACTCAATTGTTCATGCGTTGTGGATGCAGGATGAATTACCAAAGTTTTTGCATCACCAACATTCGCCAAATGACTTGCCAATTTTAATGCATCAATAAATTCGGAAGCTTTTTGTTTATCGCCTTTTACGCCGAAATTCAGTACGCCGCCAAAACCATTGGTTAAATATTTTTGCGCAAGCGCATTGTAAGGGCTGCTTTGCAAACCCGGATACCAAACAAAATCAACAAGCTGATGATTTTCTAACCACTCGGCAAGCGCTAAAGTATTTTGCGAATGACGCTCCATGCGCAAACTCAATGTTTCAACGCCTTGCAGCAATAAAAAAGAATTAAACGGACTAAGCGCTGCGCCAAAATCTCTCAAACCTTCAACTCGCGCACGAATAATGAATGCAATATTTGGTAAGCCAAGCGGATTGCCTTCGCCAAAAACTTCCCAAAATTTTAATCCGTGATAACCTTCAGAAGGTTCGGTAAACTGAGGAAATTTTCCGTTTGCCCAATTGTAATTTCCTGCGTCAACAATTACGCCGCCAATCGAATTTCCATGACCTCCAATCCATTTTGTTGCAGACTCCACAACAATATTTGCGCCCCATTCAATCGGCTTAAATAAATATCCGCCGGCACCAAAAGTATTATCAACAATCAAAGGCAAATCGTATTCTTTTGCGAGCTCCGCAAACTTTTGAAAGTTGGGAATATTTAATCTTGGATTCCCAATCGTTTCTAAATAAATCGCTTTTGTGTTTTTATCAATTAAAGGCACAAAATTTTCTACGTTATCGCCATCGGCAAATCTTACATCAATTCCTAAACGCTTAAAAGAAACTTTAAATTGATTGTAAGTTCCACCATACAAATAAGAGCTTGAAATAAAATTATCACCCGCTTGTAAAATATTATTTAATGCAAGAAATTGTGCCGATTGTCCTGAACTTGTTGCAAGTGCAGCAACGCCACCTTCGAGTGCAGCGAGGCGTTGCTCGAACACATCGGTGGTCGGGTTCATGATGCGCGTATAAATGTTTCCGAATTGTTTTAAGCCAAATAAATTGGCGGCGTGTTCGGCGTTATCAAATGCGTACGAAGTTGTTTGATAAATAGGCACAGCGCGGCTTTTAGTGGTTGGGTCAATTTGCTGACCGGCGTGTAATTGAAGTGTTTCAAAATGTAAACTCATATAAATAAGAATTAAGAATTGAAAAATTAAGATTAAAAATTGGAGATTAAATAAGGCAAAGCCTTTCAGGTGTTAATATATTATATGCCTTTCGGCATACAACAAATAATTGTGCAAATAATAATTTGATATGAAGATGCGATACAAAGCATGATTAAAAAATCAAGCTGCTAAAGTAAAAGAGTTTTTTGAAATTATGTTACCAGACTTGTAAAAATTATATTAATTAATTTTTTATTCCATAACTAATGTTTGTTTATGTTTTTGATGAAGTAAATATTTCCTTTAAAATTTCATCGGTAAATTATCTAAAATTTCATCAGTAAATTAATAGTGATTTCTTAGATGATTTATAAAGAAATAAAACATGGTATTCGTAAGTGGTAGTGTAATTGTTTAATTTTGCTTTGAAAAGTTATGACGAAAAACATGGAAGAAGTTGCAGAAACAAATATGCAACATGATGAAATAATTGAAGTAATTGGCGCAAGAGAACACAACCTTAAAAACATTGATATTTCCATTCCTAAAAATAAATTAGTTGTTTTTACAGGCGTTAGCGGAAGCGGAAAATCTTCACTTGCATTTGATACCATTTATAATGAAGGTCAGCGCCGCTACATGGAAAGTTTCAGCGCTTACGCAAGGCAATTTATGGGCAGTATGGAGCGACCTGATGTTGATAAAATAACAGGTTTATCTCCTGTAATTTCTATTGAGCAAAAAACGACTAATAAAAATCCGCGTTCAACTGTTGGCACTGTTACAGAAGTGTATGATTTTTTAAGATTGCTTTTTGCACGTATCGGCGAAGCATACAGTTACAACACGGGAAAAAAAATGATTAAATTTAGTGAAGAAGAAATTGTTGAAAATATTTTTCAAAAATTCAGAAATAAAAAGATTACAATTTTAGCACCTATTGTTCGCGGAAGAAAGGGTCATTATCGCGAGTTGTTTGAAGAGATCCGCAAGAAAGGTTTTTTAAAAGTAAGAGTGGATGGCGAAGTAAAAGATATTACTCCACGCATGCAATTAGACAGGTATAAAATTCATGATATTGAAGTTGTGATTGATCGTTTGCAGGTTACAAATGAAATGAAAGTTCGGTTAAGTCAAAGTGTACAACAATCCTTAAAGACAGGAAAAGATTTGATGTTTTTATTAGTGAATGATTTTGATAAAGCGATTCAATATTCCAAACAATTAATGTGTGAGGATACAGGCATCAGTTATGAAGAACCTTCGCCAAATGCGTTTTCATTTAATTCTCCTTACGGCGCTTGCCCGGCCTGCAAAGGGCTTGGCGCAGTTTACACAGTGAGTATGGATGCAGTTTTGCCTGATAAAAATAAATCAGTTAAAGAAGGTGGCATTGCGCCGCTGGGCGAAGAACGCGATGCAAGTGTGTTTCAGCAGGTAATTTCTTTTTCAAAAAAACATAAAATAGATTTGGATAAACCGCTGAAAAATTTACCCGAACAACAACTCAATCTAATTTTATTTGGTGATGGGAATACAAATGCAAATTTTGAAATTGATATGCAGGATGAAACTATTCCGCAATTCTACACAGGCAGTTATGAAGGTATTGTGAACATGCTGAAGCGATGGTTTGCATCAACGCAAAGCACTGAAGCGTTGCGTGAGTGGGTTCAGAAATTTATGGAGCTAAAAACCTGCGCTGCCTGCAACGGAGCAAGATTAAAAAAAGAAAGTCTTTGGTTTAAGATTGATGGAAAAAACATTGCCGAATTGGGAGAAATGAATTTAGATAAATTGATGCTTTGGTTTAGCAATCTTGAAACACGTTTAAGCAAAAAACAAAACACAATTGCAAAAGATATTTTAAAAGAAATTCGCGAGCGACTGCAATTTTTGCTTGATGTCGGTTTAACTTATCTCACACTCAATCGCCCTTCCAGAACGTTGAGTGGCGGCGAATCTCAGCGAATTCGGCTTGCAACGCAAATCGGTTCTCAGTTGCAGGGCATCACTTATATTTTGGATGAACCTTCTATCGGTTTGCATCAAAGAGATAATCATCGCTTAATATCATCTTTAAAAAATCTTCGGGATATTGGCAACAATATTTTGGTTGTTGAACATGATAAAGATATTATGCTGGCTTCTGATTATTTAGTTGATATTGGTCCGCATGCAGGAAATCATGGAGGCCAAATTGTTGCTGCAGGAACGCCGAAACAAATATTGCAATCTAATTCAGAAACGTCTCAATATTTAAGCGGAAAAAAAACAATTCAAATTCCTAAAGAACGAAGAAAAGGCAATGGAAAATTTATTGAGTTAATTGGTGTGAAAGGAAACAATTTAAAAAATGTAACCGTTTGGTTTCCTTTAGGAAAATTGATTGTTGTAACTGGCGTTAGCGGCAGCGGAAAATCAACTTTGATAAATGAAACCTTATATCCGCTGATGGCGAAATTTTGTTACCATTCAAAAGGAAATGCTTTAGAACACAGTAACATCAAGGGTTTGGAGAATATTGATAAAGTTATTGAAATAGATCAATCGCCAATTGGAAGAACGCCGCGAAGTAATCCTGCAACTTATTGCGGATTTTTTACTGACATCAGAACTTTATTTGCATCTGTTCCCGAAGCAAAAATTCGTGGCTATAATGCAGGCCGATTTTCATTCAATGTAAAAAGTGGAAGATGCGATTTATGCGAAGGTGGTGGCATGCGTGTAATTGAAATGAATTTTTTGCCCGACGTTTGTGTGCATTGCGAAAAATGCAACGGCAAAAGATATAACCGCGAAACTTTGGAAATAAGATATAAAGGAAAATCAATCAGTGATGTGCTGAACATGACGGTTGATGAAGCGGTTGAATTTTTTCAACCTGTTCCTTATTTATACCGAAAAATTAAAGTATTGCAGGATGTTGGTTTGGGTTATATCACTTTAGGTCAATCGGCTGTAACACTGAGCGGAGGCGAGGCGCAGCGTGTAAAGCTTTCAACCGAACTTGGAAAAAGAGACACTGGAAAAACGTTTTATATTTTGGATGAGCCAACAACAGGTTTGCATTTTCAGGACGTTCAGCATTTGCTGGATGTGTTGAATAAATTAGTTGACAGAGGCAACACTGTTTTAATTATTGAACATAATTTGGATGTAATAAAAGTTGGTGACCATATTATTGATCTCGGACCTGAAGGCGGCGATGGCGGCGGAAAAATTTTGTTTGAAGGAACGCCGGAAGAAATGATTAATAACAAAGAAAGTTATACGGCAAAATATTTGAAAGCCGAATTAAATTAAGTTTTTAAAACTAAAAAAGATGATATGCAAGTGTGCAGTTTTATTGTAATAATTTTAAGCAATTAATTTATCAATCAAAAATATTTTCCCGTTTTTCGTAAAGTAAAATTATGATTGAAATTATAGATTACGAAGATCGTTATGCAAGCGATTTTAAACAACTGAATGTTGAGTGGCTCGAAAAATATAATGTGATCGAAGATTATGACCTGCAAATACTCGACCATCCAAAAGAAAAAATATTGAATGACGGCGGATATATTTTTCTTGCAAAAATTAATGATGAAATTGTTGGCACCGCCGGTTTAAAAAAGGAAGATAAAAAAACATACGAACTTGTTAAGATGGCTGTTACTGCTGAATTTCAGGGCAAAGGTATCAGCAGAATTTTAATGGATAAATGTATAGATACAGCTAAATTGTTGTATGCGAAAAAAATAGTTTTATATTCAAATCATCAATTGCAAACTGCAATTAACTTATATAAAAAATATGGATTTAAACACGTTTCGGCACATGATTCACCGTTATTAACTGCTGATATAAAAATGGAATTATCTTTATAAATTATTTTTTTTATCATGAGCAAAACAATTATCTCAGTAAATAATCTTGTAAAAAAATATGGCGATTTCGAAGCGGTAAAAAATATCAGCTTTAATGTGCAGGAAGGAGAAATATTTGGTTTATTGGGCCCGAATGGTGCAGGTAAATCTACTACGTTGGAAATTATCGAAACACTGCGCAAAAAAACAAGTGGTGAAATTATTGTTGACGGATTTAATCTGGACGAAAATCCAAATGAAATAAAAAAAATTATCGGCGTTCAATTGCAGGCTGCAGGTTTTTATCCCGGTTTAAATTTAATTGAATTGATTGCGTTATTTGCCGGATTATACAACGAGAAAATTGAACCGTTAAAATTATTAGATACTGTGGATTTGCGCGATAAAGCAAAAAGTAAATTTAAGGAATTGAGCGGGGGACAAAAGCAACGATTTTCTATTGCTACAACACTTATCAATCATCCAAAAATTATTTTTTTAGATGAACCAACAACCGGATTAGACCCGCAAGCAAGAAGGAATTTGTGGGATTTAATAAGAGATATTCGCCATAAAGGAGCAACTGTTATTATAACAACACATTATATGGATGAAGCTGAAATTTTGTGCGACAGGGTTGCTATTATTGATGCCGGAAAAATAATTTCGTCTGCTTCGCCTGACCAATTAATTGATGATTTAGTAGCAACAGGTTTTGAGCGCCCGAAAGAAGTAAAAAAAGCAAATTTGGAAGATGTGTTTATTAATTTAACAGGAAAACATTTGAGAGAAGAATAAAATAATTGGTTAATTCGATAATTCGGCAATTTGCAAAGAAAAATAAATTCATTTTTCTTTTTGATGAGTTGAGTTTTTACTTTTACTTTTTAATTTACTTTTGAATTATGACTGAAGACATTCGTTATCCGATTGGTAAATATATATCGCAACCATTTTCAAATGAGCAAAAAGAAAAATGGTTGCTGGATCTAAAATTTTTGCCTTCTGAATTAGAAGCTGCTATACAAAATTTAGATGCTTACCAAATAGAAACACCTTACCGTGAAGGTGGATGGACAGTGCAACAATTGGTGCATCATATTGCAGACAGCCATATAAACGCTTATGTGCGTTTTAAATTAGCGCTTACAGAAAATAATTCTACAATTAAAACTTACGATGAAAAATTATGGGCAAATTTAAACGATATAAATGCAGTGCCCATCAATGTTTCAACAACTTTATTACATGCTTTGCATGAACGCTGGGTAGCAACAATAAAAGATTTAAACGATAATGATTGGCAAAAAACAATCTTTCATCCCGAACATAAAAAAGAAATAAGTTTATGGTTTTTACTTGGCATGTATGCATGGCATGGCAAACATCATGCACAGCATATTTTAGCTTTAAGAGAAAAAATGAATTGGTAATTTAATAGTTTGGTAATTCAATAATCTAACCCCAAAAACTCAATTGTTTTTCTTAAGTAATCATGCTTTTGAATTTGACTTTTAAATTATGGACAAACAACTAAAATGGAAAACATTATCTTCTCAATATTTATTTAAAGACACCTGGTTTACAGTAAGAAAAGATATTTGCGAAACTTTTGATGGAAAAATAATTGATCCTTATTATGTATTTGAATTTCCTGAATGGGCAACTGCCTTTGCAATTACAGAAGAAAAAAAAATTATTTTAGTAAAACAATATCGCCATGCACTTGGCGAAGTTTGCATTGAACTGCCCGGAGGTTGTGTTGACGCGACAGATAAAACTTATGAAGATGCGATTCGCCGGGAACTGCTGGAAGAAACAGGCTATGCATTTGAGTCAGTTCATTATTTAGGGCGGATTTCTTCCAACCCTTCAACCAACAGCAATTTAATGCATATGTTTATTACCAGCGGCGGAAAAAAAGTGCAGCCGCAACAACTCGATGGCAATGAAGAAATAATAATCATGGAAATTACTGCAGAAGAATTAATGCTATTAATTGATGAAAAACGCATAATTCAATCCATGCACATAAGCACTATTTTTTATGCACTGCGTTATCTGGAAAAACTACAATTTGTTTTATAAAATTTTTCCACTTTCCAATAAAAAATTAATTTATTGATTTTCAATATTATTATAAATAACTGCGTGCAATTGTACCTCAATAGAGTAAAGTTATTAACAATCAAAACCGTTAATGTAAATTAACAATAATTTATTTTTTTTTAAATTATTTTGTTATCTTGCCCTTCTCTTTTTCCTCACAATTAAAGACTGTACACATGAGAAAATCACTACTCTTCTTGTTGGGTTCTATGTATTTTATCTCGGCATATTCCCAAACAATTCAAGTAAAAGGTAAGATAACAGATGCAAATGGAAATCCACTTACGGGCATTTCAATTTTACAAAAAGGCACGAAAAATGGCGCTATCTCTGATGAGCGCGGAAACTTTAGTTTGTCGTCAAGACCTGATGCCACATTATTTATATCAGGGTTGGGTTATGATGATCAGGAAGTGAAAGTGCCCGCATCAGGAAATTTGAAAATTACTTTAACAACTAATGTAAAAAGCTTGTCAGAGGTTGTTGTAACAGGTGTTGGTATTGCAACCAGTAAAAGGAAAATTGGTATTTCAGTAGAATCTGTAACCGCTGATAAATTGCCTGCAGCACCAACTGCTTCAATTGACCAGGCGTTGATTGGTAAAATACCGGGCGCACAAATTTCTTCTATCAGCGGTAATCCCGGAGATCCTGTTAATATATTACTTCGCGGAATTAATACAATACAAGGCGGAACAAAACCATTGATTTTGCTTGATGGAGTTGAAATTCATTCAACAGATATCAATTCACTCGACTTAAATGATATAGACAGAGTAGAAGTAGTACAGGGCGCTGCTTCTGCTACTATTTATGGGGCGCAAGGCGCTAATGGTGCTATTCAAATATTTACAAAAAAAGGTAAGAGCGGGCAACCCGCTATTAATTTTTCAACAAGCTATGCATGGAATTCTTACATAAATAGCGGCGATGTGCATAAAGCAGCTTTGCATCCTTATTTAACTGATGCTAATAATAATTTAATAGATCCGGATGGAAATATTTTGCATTACAATAAATACGGTTCTATTTCAGGAATATCCTATGAATTCGGTGGTCCTACACGCTATGCGATACTTGATCCTCGAAATATAGCGGATAAGCCTTATAATGCAAACCTGCAATATTATGATCAATTTAGCCAGGTTTTTCAAACTGGCACTACATCAAATGCAAATCTTAGCATTTCCGGTGCCTCAGAAAAAAGTGATTTTGCGCTTGCATTAGCTAATAATCATACAGTAAGCCCTGTTATGCAGAATGGATATGTTGACAGGTCTAATCTTACAGCAAATTTAGGCACCGAAATATTTAAAGGTTTTAAAATTAGATCAATAACAGAACTTATATATACCAGAAACACTATGGTTCCCGGTTTGGGTGCAGCTGGAGGATTGTATTATGGTAAGGGAAATTCTGTAGGTAATGTCAATAATATATATGGTTTTTTAAATACCTCACCTTTTTTTAATTTGAGAGATAAGCTGGCTGACGGAACTTATCCATCTTATCAAACTGCCGATTTTTTAAGTATTAATGCTTTTAATCCTTATTATGTGCAAGAATATTCCAGTGGTTTAGATAATAAAGTTGATGTAATTCAAAATTTTGATGCAGATTATTTGGTAAATAAGTTTGTAGAATTAGATGCTAAATATGGTATCAATTTTAGAACAGAAAACAGTAGATGGACTTATTATAATCAATCTCAAAATATTAATTCGAATTATTACGAATCCTGGCATTATAATTTTAATGCAAATGATAACACGGGAGAAATAGATGACTGGAATTATAAAAGTACTTTTCAAAATTTTTTGGCGAGTGCATATATCAGAACAGATTTTCAAAAAGATTTTCACTCAAAATTACCTATTCAAACCAGCACTCAATTTTCATTTGATTATCGCAAAAATAAATACATTGAATATGACACTTATGGTTTAGGAGTTCCTCTTTCTCCTCCAATTAACATGTCAACAACCTCTGCCCAAGCAGTGGATATTGATTATGTGGAACCTTTTATTACTTATGGTTATTTAGTGAACCAAAAAATTGATATTGGCGATTGGGGTGGTATTGCAGGTGGTTTTAGAAGCGATTACTCTTCAGCTTTTGGTGGTGGATCTAAACCGTTTACCTTTCCACACGCTGCAGCTTATCTTTTGCCTTCTTCATTTGGTTTCTGGAATAGATTGCAAAATGTAATACCTTATTTTAAATTAAGAGCTGCTTATGGAGAAGCTGGAATACAACCACAACCTTTTGACAGGTATCCTACTTTAGTGCCCGGAAATCTTGGGTCAACATCGATATATAGTTTACAAACCACTCTTCAAAATCCTAATTTGCAAGTTGAAGTTTCTAAAGAATTTGAAGCAGGTACAGATTTTACAATTAATACTAATAAAAGTGGTCAATGGTTCAGCTCTGTTAATGGTACGTTCGTTTACTGGAAACGCAAAAGTGAAAATGTGATTTATGATGTACCTATACCAATAAGTATCGGCACACCGTTATCAAAAACTAATGCGATAGATATGTCATCGCACGGATTTCAGTTTCAGGTTGATATTTCAATATCTCAATCCAAAAAATTTTCATGGGATTTTACTGTAAATTTTGGTCATGAAACTTCGATGATAGATCGTATTAATGGTACAAATTCTATCGTATTAACTTCAGCCGCAGGAAGCACGAGCGAAGTATTAACGCCAGGGCAAAAAATTGGGCAGATCTATGGTTATAAAGCTTTAACAAGCTTAACTGAACTACGCCCCGATGGTAAAACACCTTATCTCGACCCTTCAACTCTGGGGATGTATGCACTTGTAAATGGCCGTGTAGTGGATACAGCATTAAGAGAACTTATATTTACAGACGATACTTATCCGATCGGTGATCCCAATCCAAAATTCAATATGTCATTTATTAATTCCCTCACCTATAAAAATTTTCTTTCACTTTCTTTCCAGTTCGATTGGGTTTATGGAAGCCATTTATATAATCAAACAAAAGAATGGATGTACAGAGATGGCTTAAGCGGCGATTTTGAAAAACCCGTAACAATTAATGGCGTTAATGCAGCATACACTGCCTATTGGGCAAGTGCATATTATGACCTTTTATTGGTTGCGCACGGGCCAGGAAATAATGCTACTAAAGACTTTTTTTATGAAGATGCTTCCTTTGTAAGGTTAAGAAATGTTTCATTAGCGGTTGATATTTCAAAAATTACAAAAATTAAATATTTCCAAAAACTTCAATTGGTGCTTACAGGAAGAAACATTCTCACATTTACAAAATATACAGGATTTGATCCGGAAATAAGTTCAGGTACAACAAACTCATCTTTTGATAGAGGTGTAGATCACAGTACAATCCCTAATTTAAAATCATATCAAATAGGATTAAACGTAGGATTTTAATTTTTAACTTTTAAAATCAAAATCATGAACAATAAATTATTTTGTATAATTTCTTCTGTGTTGCTTATTGCTGGGTCAATTGCCTGCAAAAAGCAATTACAGGTAGGCAACCCTAATCAGCCAACAGTTGCAGGAAATACTGGTAGCGAAGCTGGTATTATCGCTTTGGCGCAGGGTGGCGTTTACATCAATGGATTTGAGAATGGAGATGTATGGCTGGGAGATAGTTATTTTTCTCTTCCTTATGGTTACAGCGAACTTTTGGCCGATATTGTAGGAGCGGATGCTTCAAACCAACAGATTAGCGGCGTCGGTTTGCCGCAATATGTTATTTTAAGCGATGGCACCAAACTTACAAACCCCACAACTCAAAGA
The DNA here is from genome assembly GCA_051004255.1 of Chitinophagaceae bacterium. Lineage (GTDB taxonomy): Bacteria > Bacteroidota > Bacteroidia > Chitinophagales > Chitinophagaceae > JBPCKN01. Next base: position 46,283 of record JBPCKN010000004.1, read on the forward strand.
GATTTATTAAGAACTTATAATTCGCGTTCATCAACAGGCCAGGGCAATAACGCTTATTATTATCAATGGTTAAATATGTATGCACTTAACAACGCATGCAATGTTGTATTAAGCCTTCTTGATGGTGTAAAATTTTCCGGCGATGCTACCACGAGGTCTAACACAATAAAAGTATGGTGTTATTGGTGGAAAGGTTATGCATACGCATCTATTGGTTCAATGTATTATTCCGGTCTTATTTCAAGTGATCCTAATACAACAAATAATCATTATGTAATAAAAGATTCGATTATTAAAGAGTCTGATTATTGGTATAATCAGGCAGCTACTATTTTACAAGGCATTACAAATACTACCGATTATAATGAAGTATTAGGTCAATTAATACCTGCTTTTTGCCAGGTTGGTCACGGTGGAGTTCTTACTCCGGATATGTGGATTCACAACATAAATACTATGTTAGCAAGAAACATTCTTTTAAATAAATTAGCGCCTTTTGTAAATAGTAATCCTAATACAATAATAACAGGCGCTTCTATTACACCAATGACTTCTGCTGATTGGCAAGATGTATTAACACTTGCAACCAAAGGCATTCAAAACAGTGATTATGTATTTACCGGAAGAAGCACTGATATAAATGGATTTTTTTCTGCTGCCTTTGGTACTGTTGCTTCCTTAACTGCAGGAGTTAATACATCTACAACATTTAAAATAACCGAACGATTTATTCAATATTTCAAACCCGGCGATAAAAGACTTACGAACAATTTTGATGCAAGCACTCACTATCATAACGATTATACTTTTGGCACACGATGGAGTTTATTGGATGGTGGTAAAAGCTTGCCCGGCGTATATACTTATGCCAACCAAAATATAGGCGAATATGAGCTTTACATAGCAGGCAGTTATGAAGAAAATGCATTGATGTTAGCCGAGGCAAACATAAGATTAAGCAAAATTGATGCAGGCCTTGCTTATGTAGATGCAATAAGAAACTATCAGAGTGCAGGTTTGCCGGCAGTTTCAGGTAGAGGTTTAAATCAAGCGCAAGCTCTTTCTGAATTGGTCAGTGAGCGCAGAGTATCGCTTGTTTTTAGAGGATTGTCTTTTTACGATTCAAGAAGATGGGGTTGGATTTATGATATATCTCATGGCGGTGGAAGTTATGGAAACTGGTTGCTTACTTCTGACGATGTTTTACACACAAATGTTACAATTGACTATAATTTTTTAGATTATTGGGACGTGCCGGCAGATGAATCAGATTTAAACCCACCTGGTGAAGGAAGTGCACCAATATTAAATCCGAATTGAAAATTTTTTTAAAGTCTCAATTTAAAGGCTCTTGTCAAGAGCCTTTAATAATTTATTATTGTTTAAAATTATTAAAGATTCCCATTTTAATACATATTATAAAATCAACTCGCTAAATTTCGATTTGGAATATCAGTTCAAACTATCTATCTATTTATATTTTACATTTCTTCACAAAAATTAAAACTGCAATTATCACATTAATTTTTGCATTGCGGTTTAAAAACTTGTTTAATTATTGATCGCTTATAAATTGTAAGGTAAGATTGAGGAATAGAAAAAACATCATTTTATTGCTTTTGAAAAACCAACTTTAATACCATAATCTAATAAATATTCGCGGATTGGATATTGCGAAGAAAGTGTTGGCAATTGCTGATATCTAAACTGCGGCCCAATTTGCAATGCGTATCCATTCATTTTGTAGCTAAAGTAAGTTTCTAAATTAGTATTGATATTCCATTTTCTCATAAGTGAAGAGCCATCCGCATAATTTTTATAGTCAGATGTAATAATAAAAGGCTGTTTATCAAATGTATAAGTGGGTTGAACGGAAGCTGCTACAACGAGAGAAAATTTTCCTGAGTTTAAAATTCTCCAGTCAACGCCAACAGGCATTGAAATTTCGTAATACCTGTTTTTTAATGTAATGGGATAACTGCCCGGATAATTTGTGTATGTGCTGAAAGTATTTAATGTATCGGGGCCACTATTGCTTACAAGCGCTACAGAAGCAGGTTCGTTTTTATAACCATACGCATCAATATCGTATTGGCGCATGTTATACTGTAAGCCTGTTTTTAATGTAATTTGTTTGGTTAATTTATAACCAATTGCAAAACCGACTTCCATACCTAAAGCTGGTCTGTGGCGAACAACCTGATTTACATCAATATTATAAGTTGCTTCTGCAGGTATTGCAGGTATAAACGATTGAGGAACCTGACCACTTTTATCATCCACTAATCTTCGATAGCTTGCCGAAGGTGTTACATAAACCTGATAAACAAATTTAGAAGTCTTCATTTGTTTTGCAGGCTGATTGGTAATTGGAAAACTTCTCCAAACATTTGAATTGTCATATAACGATAACGATACAGAGTTTATTTTTTTCCGGCCTGAAAATTTTATTGTATGAATAAAAAGCGGCGGTGTTAAAGAAACAATGTTATTGCCGGTTACTTCTTCATCATTTTTATTTTCTGATGGTGAATTTGTAGTTGAATAAAAATCAAATTCATTTTTCTGTTCGTTTTCAGAAATAAAATTTTGTGTATTTGAAGATGAATGAATGGTGTTATTTGAAGATAAAGCCAGGGAATTTATTACGTTATCCGCAGGTGAAGCTGTTGAAGAAGTGAGTTGTGATATTGCATTAATAGAATTTTCTATGTTTAATTTATTTGAAACCGCCGCTAATGTTTTTTGAGTAATATTATCAGGAGATATATGTTGTTCCAGAGCTTGCGAAGCAATAACGTTTTGCTTTTCAACAACAGTTTTATTTAAAGGAAAAATAGCTGAATGATAAGTTTTGTTTAATAGTTTATCATTTGGTTTTATTAAAATTGTACCTACAGTTAAAGTGGCAATTATAAAAATGCTGATGATAGTTAAAGCAGGCCAGCGAAATTCTCCATGAAGTGTATTTTGGATACTCCGCCATATCCGGTCAGACGGATACATACGGTGTTGTTTTACCTGTTGTTGCAGGTAATTTTCAAAATCATCATTATACAACGGGCTCCTCATTGAAAATTTGTATAGTTTATTATCGGTTTATTTTTTAAATGCCGTAACCCATGTTAATTCTTCCTGCGGCTTTTCTAATATTTTCTTTTTAATTAAAATTGATTCTAACATTGCTTTCGATCTTGTATATTGGCTTCTGCTTGTGCTTTCTTCTATATCTAATATGTCTGATATTTCTTTATGCGTATAACCTTCAATTGCATACAGATTTAAAACAGTTCTATAACCAAGCGGCAATAATCTTATGCATTCTATTATTTGTTTAACCTGCATAAAAGAAGGCATAGTTTCTTCCTTTATCTGCAAATAATTTGCATATGCTATATCAACATTTTCTGTAAACTTTTTATATTTTTTCAAAAAGTTAATGCAGGTGTGTACAATAATTCGCCTTACCCAGCCTTCAAATGCGCCTTTGTTTTGAAATGTATGTATTTGAGTAAACACCTTAATAAAACCTTCCTGCAACATATCTTCTGCATCTTCACGACTTTGCGCAAAACGATAACATACCGATAGCATTTTCGGGCTATATCTGTTGTATAGTTCCCGTTGTGCTGTAGGATCGTTATGCAGGCAACCCGCAATTAAAACTTCATCTGTCATTAGGGAAATTTGTTTACCCATAAATTTAGACAATTTTTATAATACAACGCTGCTTTAAATTATTTAGTTTACAATTAATTAATTTTTGCAACTATATTAAATGGCAATTTACATATATTTTTCTGTTTAATCTTTCATGAAATCGCCCAAATCTCTTCTTTGCTTCTTTGTTGGTCTTCCAATTTTACTTAAACGTTTTCCGGTATGAAAAGAAGACGCTTCAAAATTTAAATTTTCTAATTCTTCGGGTGGGGTAATATCTGTATAATATTTGATTGCTTCATTGTATTGAACACGATGCTCTAATAAGCCTGTTACTTTTATCACCCATTTTTTTGTTTCCGTTTTTATTTCATACTCATCGCCAATATTCACTGCTTTTGATGCTTTTACATTATTAGCCATAAATTTTACTTTATTATTATCACAAGCATCTGCAGCTTGTGTGCGAGTTTTAAATAAACGGATTGCCCAGAGATATTTATCAATGCGAAGTTTTTCTTTTGAATGAGCTTGCATAATTCAAAATTACTGATCGTATAAAATTATGCAACTTTATAGTTTAAGTAAGAAAACTGTAAATGATATAACAAAATAATTTTTAACTGAAATATTCATGCTTTTTATTTAGCAATGCGATATGTAAGCGTAAAAAATTTGCATAATAAAATAAGGACTAACTAAAATAGTCAGCCCTTTTATTAAAACTATTTTCAATTATTATTTGCTCCTGCAACTTTTTTTAAAGAAGCAATCGTATTACTAATTTACTTTTATTTATTCTAACTAAAGACGTTTCAGATTGTGCTGCAGGATGCGTAATTTTATTTTGTTCTTTACTGCAGGATGTAAATGTTACAACAGCTGTGCAGCACAATAAAAGCATTAAATTATTATTACTGCCTCACCGTTGCTCTTGTAAATTTTTGTGCTTATTTGAGAAATATTTACCGAAATTGTTTGTCTTTATTATATGTTTTTTTCAAACAACTGAGCGACAGCAAAAAACCTTATTTTGGTAATAAGTAAATTATATTTACTTCTTTTTTATGAAGACGATTTGTTTGCAGCAATTTCAACCAATTTATTAATTGTTTTCCAGTTTCGGGTAGTTGCAGAAACTTTTAATTTATTCTCAAAAAATTTGTTTGATAATTTAGTTTCACCGTAATTGATTGGGCAATACAAAAAAATTTCTTTGCCGATAATTACAAATTTATCCGGCGAATAATCAATGTTTTTTAGGCTTTCTGAATTTTCTCTTTTAGGAGTTTCAGCAAGAAGTGTAATATGAAGTTTCTCAACATTTATATTTTTTTCTTTGAGAAATGGATTTATTGAAATTATGTTTTCCATCTCTTCAATTCTTCGGATAATCACAGGAACAATAAAACCATATTTTTTTAAAATTAACTTTTCAATTTTTTTTGCAAGTTCTTCATCAAACAATTTTGTATCAGCTTTAAAAATTACATTCCCGCTTTGTATGTAAGTTATTATATCTTTAAACTTCAAACTTTCATACAAAGTTTTTAGATCGGACATTAAAATTTTTTTTTGTCCGCTTACATTTATTCCTCTTAAAATTGAAATGAAAGTTTGCATTGATTATTTTACCAATTTCTTCTTCAAGTTTTCATCGAGCGCATCTAAAAATTCTTCGGTATATAAAAAATCAGCGCCATGTTGCACTTTTGGTTTTATAGTGATGGCAAGATCTTTGGTCATTTTTCCGCTTTCAACAGTTTCAACACAAACTTCTTCTAATGCTTTACAGAAATTAATAAGTTCTTTATTGTCATCTAATTTACCACGAAATTCTAAACCTCGTGTCCACGCAAAAATAGAAGCAATCGGATTTGTTGATGTTGGATTTCCTTTTTCATATTCACGAAAATGTCGCGTAACTGTTCCATGTGCTGCTTCCGCTTCCATTGTTTTTCCGTCAGGCGTAATTAATGTTGAAGTCATCAAACCTAAGCTGCCAAAGCCTTGCGCAACAGTATCGCTTTGCACATCGCCGTCATAATTTTTGCAAGCCCAAACAAAATTGCCATGCCATTTTAAAGCGCTTGCAACCATATCATCAATTAAACGGTGTTCGTAACTAATATCTAATTCCTCAAACTGCTCTTTAAATTCATTCTCATAAATTTCCTGAAAAATATCTTTAAATCTTCCGTCATATTTTTTCAGAATAGTATTTTTTGTAGAAAGATACAAAGGCCACTGCTTCATGATTGATTGGTTAAAACACGCTCTGGCAAAGCCTTTGATGCTTTCATCAGTGTTGTACATTGCAAGCGCTACTCCATCGCCTTTAAAATTATATACTTCATATTCCTGGTCATTGTTTCCATCTTCACTTTCAAATTTTATGGTCAATTTTCCTTTGCCTTTTGTAACAAAATCTATTGCGCGATATTGATCACCAAACGCATGGCGACCAATGCAAATCGGCGCAGTCCAATTGGGAACTAAACGCGGCACATTTTCACAAACAATCGGTTCGCGAAAAACAGTTCCATCCAAAATATTTCTAATCGTTCCATTAGGGCTTTTCCACATTTGTTTTAAATTAAATTCTTTTACGCGCGCTTCGTCGGGCGTAATAGTTGCGCATTTTACGCCAACGCCAAATTCCTTAATTGCATTGGCAGCATCAATGGTAACATGGTCGTTGGTTTCATCGCGGTGCTGAATGCTGAGATCAAAATATTTTAAGTCAACATCAATATAAGGAAGTATCAATTTGTCCTTAATAAATTTCCAGATAACTCTTGTCATTTCATCGCCATCAATTTCTACTACGGGGTTTGCAACTTTAATTTTTTCAGCCATAAAATTTATTTTAATAATAAAGTTTACAAATGTAAGTGTTTGAAGAAAGAATTTTCAAAACAATTCATGTATAAAAATCGTATGTGAATTGGGATTGCGGGTGATAAATTAAAAAATAAATAAGTATGAAAAGAAAAATTGTTTGGATAATTGCAGCATGTTTTTGTTTGTTATTTTCCACCGGCGAAGCATGCAAAAAACAAAATATGATGAATGCAAATAAAAATAATTCTTATACTTATTTAGCACTGGGCGATTCTTACACCATTGGCGAATCGGTTGCAGAAAATCAAAGGTTTCCTGCGCAAACTTCGGCGTTATTGCAAAAGGAAAACATCAACATAAATTCTATAAAATATATTGCAAAAACAGGTTGGACGACCATTGATTTGCAAAACGCAATTAATGCACAAAATCTTCATCAAACATTCGATATCGTAAGTTTATTAATTGGCGTGAATGATCAATACCAGGGAATGGATTCAAGCGAATACCGAATTCGCTTTACACAATTATTACAAAAATCTATTCAGCTTGCGAGTAACAAATTATCGCATGTTTTTGTATTATCAATTCCGGATTACAGCGTTACGCCTTTCGCAGCAAACAGCGACACCGTAAGGATTAGAAGAGAAATTGATGAATTTAATTTCATCAATAAACAGATAACATTATCCTACAATATTTCTTATATTAATATTACACCGCTTACAAAAAACATGAAAAACGACGCATCGTTAATTGCAAGCGACGGCTTACATCCTTCTGCGAAAGAGTACGCCAATTGGGCATTATTGTTATCTCCCGTGATGAAACAAATTTTACAATAATTTTTTTTCTTACGTGGTTTTCCGCCTAAATATTTCAACAATTAATTGGGTACGAATTTTTAAACCAAGAATTAATTTATTTTATTTTTGGTTGGTTTTGTGTTTGCCTTATCGGTGTTTTTATTATTCTCTTTTTCCGAATTTGAAATAGAATCTGTTTCTTCTTCAGTGCGCTGAAAATCGCGATTAGTTGGGTTGTAATCACCTTTTATATTTTCACCTTTTGGCTCACTATTTTTTTTATTGTTTTTCATAAAAATGTTTTTTAATTGATTAAAAATAAATTCAATTTCTACGCCAAAATCTTTTTAAAACTTTAATGATTTATTTTTAAAGCGTTTTAATTTTTATATTTTTAAACCAAATTTCACCTGGGTTGCCACTATGCGATTCCTGCAAAGCAATATGTCCGATTTTTGATGCACCATAACTTGCAACATCTTTCCATTTTTCAGCAGCTTTATTTTTTTTCCATTCATCGCTCCACAAATCATAATCCACCACTTTTTTTCCGTTCAACCAATGTTCTACATGACCATTATTTACAATTATTGTTGTGCGATTCCATTCGCCAACCGGCTTTGTTGCATCTTCCGAAGGCGCATTCATTGCATAATTTGCGCCGCTTTTTTGCCAGTCTTCAATCTTTTCAGGATAACCTTTATCATCAATAATTTGATATTCAGGTCCGCTTAAATACGACTGATCATATTTTTCAGAAACAAGATATAAAATACCACTGTTTGCCTGCGGCGAAACCTTCCAGTCAACCGATAATTCAAAGTTCTGAAACTCGCCATCCGACATCAAATCAGCATGTTTTTTTGTGTCTTTTCCTTTTGTGTGAATGGCATTGTTTTCAACATTCCAGCAATCACTTTTTTTGTTTTGATAAAAATGCCAGCCTTTTAAATTTTCCCCATCAAACAATAATTTCCATCCTTCTTGTTTTTCTTTTTTTGTAAGAGAATTATCTTTTGAAGTATCTGCAAAATTTTTTTTATTGAAATTTGCATCAGCATTTATACATAAAAAAAAGTTGCAGATAATTGCAGCGCAGAATATCATCAGCAAAAATTTTTTCATACAATTGTATTTTTAATTTAGAGATTCAAAAAATGAAGTTAATAAGATTATTGTATGATTAATTGATGTTTTATTTTATTCGAAAAAAATCTTATCAATTAAAGAATGAAATTTTTTGAAATGAAAAAAATTATTTTTTGTGCATTATTATTTTTCAGTTTCAGTTGCAAATATCAGCCGGCAATTCCATCCCGGGCAGAAACAGAAAAACAATTAAAAAAAACAATGCAAACTTATTTGTATAAAGGAATCAACAACGATTCGAGCAAAGCAAAATATTACGTAGAAAATGTAATTTATTTTGAAGACACAACTTTTTACGATTGTGAATTTACAGTAAAGATGACGCAAAATAATCACGACACAACAGGTATGATGACCGCAATAATTTCGAAAGATTTTGCTACGGTAAAAAGAAAGTCATAATAATTTTTACCAGTTACTAAAACGTATTCCAACTGCATAAGGATATTGTTTTAATCCCTTTTCGTGTAAAGTGCTCATGCTGTAGCTGCCATATAAACGAACCGGGCCGAGCCCAATTTCGGCAATGTATGCAAGCTGCCATTTTTCCAAATCAAAATCGCCGCGAATTTTTTGTTTACCTTTTTCAGCGCTCACTTGTTTATTATGATTTCCTATTAAATATCCGGCGCTAACACCGGCGCTAAAACTAAGCCCTTTATTGTTGTGCGGTGTTGTATTTACATTTATCATAAAAGGTACGGTTAAATAACCTACATATAATTTATCTTTCGAAAAATTAATCGTGTCGCGAAAAATATAGGCAGGCGATGCATGATAAGTGATATTATTTTCATAGCGAAAATTATACATCTCTAACCCGAATCCATATTTTAAATTCAATATATGCTGCGTAATATTTAATTTTTGCATAAACAACCAGATGTTTACATTGGAAGATTTGATTGTTTTTAATTTCAGATCATCGTTTGTGAAAGCCGCGCCACCATTGGGATGCAGATAGTTTATTGCATCGGCAGAATTATAATCGGTTCTGTCATTATAATTTGCAAAACCCAAATCGAAAATAAACCAGTTAGTGCTAACGTTGGATCTATAATGTTTTCTGTGCGGGCCAATATTCATACTCCAGGCATGTTCGTTTCTATTTTCGTCTGAATCTTTTGAAACATTATTTTTATTTTTTTTGATGATAACAAATTTACCAACTACAATTGTATCCGGTTCATTTTTATGTGTTGTATCTGCCTGCGCATAAGTCTTAAAAGCAAGCAGTAAAACTGCAAGCGATAATATTAATTTGTACATATCCTTTTTTTACTTTTATAATTTTTGTGTGTTTATTTCAAGATTGGCAACCTGCAGTTTACCATTATCGTTGCCGATGTCTTTTGCTTTACCGCCAAAAACCCTGGAAGCTTTTTTAAGCAAGCCTCTTACTTTATCCTTATTAATTTGCATTGTGCCAACATACAATGTTCGCGCATCATCATCTGAAGTATTTAGCTCATGATAAGATGCTTGCTGCGCAAGTGTTTCCCGCATATCAGCAGCATAATTTGCTTCATCTTTTTTAATTTTTTCAGCATCAATTTCCTGCAATGGATGTAAGGCAGAGAAATCTATCGAAGTATTTTTGTGCGCATCGGTTGAGGTAACATCATGTTGCTGAACGGGCAATTCATTTGTTTCTTTTTTAATTTCTGCCTGCGGTTTTGCAGAAATATTTGGTTGGTTATTTACTGCAATATTATTTTTCATGGTATGATTTTTCTTAACCGTATTTACACTTAATCCTTTATTAATACTATCAGTGGGCTGAACCGCCGCAGTGCTATTTTTATTTGGTTGATTATTTTTTATCTCCGGCTTTTGAGGCGCAATAACAGCATTATTTTTATTTGCATTTATTGTTTGCTGATGTGTTGCAACTGTAACCGTTGGTAATTTATTTGAAGAAATTTTAAACCAGCTAAATGCTATTAATCCAATAAAAGCCGCAGCAGCAGACAGTTTCAGCCAATTAACCGGCATAATTTTTTTTGGTTCTTTTTCTTCTTTTAATAAAACTGATTTATCAATAAATTCCATTTTTTCTAAAGGCAAAACAGTTTGTTGCAATAAATTAAATTCATTTTGAAACTGCCGATGCTGCAACAAAAATTTTTCAACAGCTTGTTTTTCTGTTTGGTTTAATTCATTATCAAAATATAATAAAAAATATTCTTCGTAATTACTAATATTTATTTCAGGTTCCGTTTTTTTCAATAAAATATTCTTATCGGTAAATACAAATTTATTTTCAGGAAAAAATTTTGTTTGCTGTAACTTTTTTAATTCTGAAGCCAAATCAGCATTTTGTTCAACAAATAATTCTACTTTTTTCCGTTGCTGATTATTTAATTCATCATCAACATAAAGCAGAAAAAATTCTTCGTAATTATGCCTGTTAATTGTGTTCATGATTTCATAGTTAATAATTCGTTTCTCACATTACATTTTCTGCACTCACTAAATAATTTCTTAAAATAATTCTTGCTCTGTGCAAATACACTTTTACCTGGCTCGAATTTAAACCCATAATTTCTCCTATTTCTTCATAACTGTAACCTTCGTAATCTTTCAATAAAACCAAGCTTTTTTGCGTTTCATTTAAACGGTTCAAGGCATCGTTCAAAGTTTTTTTTGCGTTATGCACAGGCTGGTAATGAACTTTTATTTCAGCAGAAAATTCATCCTTTAATTGAATGCGTTTTATTTTTCGCACATGATCAATCATTTGATTATACGCCACCGTAAACAAATACGATTTACTTTTTTCATTGTCCACCGCACTGCGGTTTCGCCACAATTTTTCAAAAGCCGTTTGCACAATATCTTTTGCATCTTCTTCGTGCTGCAAATTTTTTATAATAAAACGAAACACATTATCTGCATGTTTGTGTACACATTCATTGTATTCTCTTTCAGTCATAAACAGCGGAATTGTTCAGATAATTTGCGTTGTTCAGCATTAATACGTTTTAACGCATAAAATGTTACAATGCAAAAAATAAAACTTGCAATTATTTTCAATCGTTTCAATAAAATAGTATTATTTTTTTGTACTCCGCTTTAAAATAAGAATTAAACATCGTTGCGTCGCACTCTTGTACTTTCTGTTCGTTATTCAGCCTTCAATTCAAATATTCCCAAATCACCAAATCTTCAAATCTCCAAATCACCAAATCTCCAAATCTCCAAATCATCAAATCACCAAATCAATATTGCCCGGTGCTTAACAACACAAGCGTACAAGCTTCAACGGGCTGAATCCCTTTGGCAGCAGCTATTTCAGCGAGTTCGTCATTTTCAGCGCCCGGATTAAAAATAATCCGTTTCGGCTGCAGCGATAAAATATAATCGTAGTATTGTTTTTGATTTTGCTTATTAAGATAAAGTGTAATAGTATCAACATCTTCCACTTCATTACTGTCTGTAACAATATTTACATCATTCACTTTTCCTGTCCGTTTTCCAATCGCAATCACAGGTTGTTGATTCGCTCTTAAACGTTTTATTGCCAGGTAACTGTAACGCTGCGGATTTGCGGACGCTCCTAAAACAACTGTTTTTTTCTTTTGCTTTTCCATAAAGTTTTTTGTGCAAAGATAATTATATAAAAAAAACTTTTTAATGCAATGGCTTTTTATTCAAAGATTTTATAAGTGATGAAGTAGTATTGCATAAAATAAAAATCCCGATCGAGATCGGGACTTGTATATAGATGGGTTAGTAAGTACCGGGAAATAAAATTCCCAACACAATATTAAAAATACTTTTGGCGAATGCAAAAAATTTTTCAAAGAATTTTATGCACAATTTTTTTCGCTGATGTGAATTAGATTAAATAAAATGCTTTGAATTTGACCGCAATGCAATTATTCAAATAAAAATTATGTAAATAATTTTCTGATAGCAAACGCTGAAACCATTGCGCACACTATATTACAGCGATAATTTTTTTATTGTTTTATTGAAGCAGTTCAAACCGCAACACAAAAAATTTTTGATGATGTAAAAAATTAATTAGTATCAAAATGTATTGATAAAAATTTTAAACTACCTGTTAACTTTGAAAATTAAATCGATAACAAATGAAATTTCCCGCACCGGTAACTATACAATGGATCGCTGAACTCATCAATGCTGAAGTAATTGGCGAAGCAACTTCGCATGCAAAAGGCATTAATGAAATACATAAGGTTCAGGAAGGCGATCTTGTGTTTGTTGATCATCCAAAATATTATGAAAGTTGTTTGAAGAGTGCAGCAACACATATTATTATCAACACAAAAAATGTAAATAATCCGCAAGGAAAAACATTGTTAGTCGTAAAGGAACCGTTTGAAGCATATTTAAAAATTGTAAATTATTTCAGACCATTTTTTCCTGAAACAAAAGCAATCAGCGACTCAGCAATTATCGGAAGCAATACTGTAATTATGCCAAATGTTTTCATTGGGAAAGATGTGAAGATTGGAAACAACTGTATCATTCATTCTAACGTGTCCGTTTTAGATTATACTGAAATTGGTAACAACGTTATAATCCAGTCTGCGAGCGTAATTGGCAGCGATGCATTTTATTATAACACAAAAAAAGATCGAACTGTTTGGTATAAAAAAATGCAAAGTTGCGGTAATGTGATTATTGAAGATGATGTTGAAATTGGCGCAGGCTGCACAATTGATCGCGGTGTTACTGCATCAACAAAAATCGGACGAGGAACAAAAATTGATAATCTCATACACATTGGTCATGATAGTACGATTGGAAAAAATTGTTTGTTTGCAGCGCAGGTTGGTATTGCCGGTGCTGTAGAAATTGGCGATGGCGTTGTGTTATGGGGCCAAGTTGGTGTAAGTAAAACTTTAAGCATTGGTGAAAATGCTGTTGTGCTTGCGCAAAGCGGCATTCCTTCTTCACTTAAAGGAAATAAAATTTATTGGGGCACACCAACTGCTGAAGCCTCAGAAAAAAAAAGAGAATTAATTTGGATAAAACGCATTCCGGAAATGTGGGAAAAATTAAAAAAACTATAGTTTGTAATTATAATTTTTATTTGATGAATGAAGAACAAAGCGTACAAGAGTGCGACGCAACGAAGCTGAGTTTATTCACATTTCTTGGCTCAAAAAAAAATACTTTTATTTAAGATTATATTTTTGTTTTAACTCCTTGCAAATTCTATTAACAGACTGCTGCAAAGGCGTATAACTGAAGCTGGGAAAGGCTTTTAGCAGTTTAGTATTATCGAAAAAAAATTTATTTTGTGCAGTTTGCGCAGTTTCTTTTGTAAGCAAAGTTTTTTTATTTGTGAGTTTCGATTTAACAGCTTCAATACGCCAAATAATTTCTGCAAGTGTGTGATTTACTTTTTTATGTGGTGGATTTTTACTAAAACTTAAAGCAATTTTATCAAACAAATTTTTATACGAAATACTTTCGGCGCTAATAATAAATCGCTGACCGGTAATTTCGCTTTCCATTAAAATTATCATTGCATTTACAACATCCTGCACATCAACAAAACCATTCACGCCTTCAGTGTACCACGGAAATTCGTTGTACACAGATTTGAAAATTGCAGATGAACCTTTGTTCCAATTATACGCACCTAAAATAATTACAGGATTTATAATCACAGCGTTCAAACCTTCTCCAATTCCGCGCCACACCTCCATTTCAGCAAGATATTTGCTTTTTCCATATTCGCTGTTATTGGTTTTTTGGCTCCAGTTCATGGATTCGTTTATTGTTTCTTTTTTTCGGTTTTTTTCTAAAGCAGATGCCGAACTTACAAACAATAATTTTTTTACGTTTGCATTTACAGAAGCATTCACAACATTTGCAGTACCTTCTACATTAATTTGAAAAAGTTCTTTTTTATTTTTTGGATGAAAAGAAACAAGACCCGCACAATGATAAACCTGCTGCACATTTTGCAAAGCGTTTTCTAACGAAATCGGATCAAGAATATCGCCTTTAATCCATTCAACTTTTTTTGCTTCATCAAATTGAGGGATAGCAAAACGATACAAAGCTTTTACAATTTTATTTTGTTGAATAAGCGTTTTGATAAGATGCGAACCAACTAAACCTGTGCCGCCGGTTACTAAAATCATTTCGATTACAGATTTAAATTTTTGCTGAAATCATGATAAATTAATATTTATAAAAACCTTTGCCTGATTTTCTTCCCAATTCGCCAGCTTCAACTTTTTGTTGCTGAATTGTAGACGGAGTAAGCCTTTCAGGTCTATCCAATTCCTGCCATACAATATTACTAACAGCAAAATTTACATCAAGCCCAATTAAATCCATTAATTTAAACGGACCCATTTTAAAGCCGGATGCTTCCATTATTTTATCAATAGTTTCTGCATCAGTTAAATTCAATTCTATCAATTTCATCGCTTCAAGATAATATAATCTTGCAACTCTGTTCACAATAAAACCCGGCGAATCTTTACAAATAACTGGTGTTTTATTAAATTGTTTTGCCAATTCATAAATTTGTTGAACAACCATTTCATTTGTTTGATTGCCGCGTATAATTTCAACTAATTTCATTATTGGTGCGGGATTAAAAAAATGCATACCAATAACATTCGAAGCATTTTTTATTTCTTTTGCAATAGATGAAACCGAAATAGAAGAAGTATTTGTTGCAAAAATTGTTTCGTTGTTATTTATTTTTGCAAGTTGATTGAACAAATTAATTTTCGCTTCTTTACTTTCAACAATCGCTTCAATTATAATATCAGCAATACAATCGTTGATTTTTGTAGTGAAATTGATGCGCGAAAAAATGTTTGTTTTTTGTTCATCAGTTATTTTTGCTTTATCAGCCAACACTTGTAAAGCCTTGCTGACATTGGCTTTGCCCTTCTCTATCATTTCCGCATTTACATCAAATAAAATTGTTGCAAAACCAGATTGAGCTGCAACCTGCGCAATGCCACTGCCCATAGTTCCAGCGCCGCAAATACATATTTTTTTAATTTTTTGCAGAATGAATTTTTTACAAACTTAAATGTTTGCGAGATACCTACATATTATCCACTTTATAAATGAAATGCATTATTCAACTTTGCGATTTAGTATTTTTACAATATGCAACAATTAAATTTATTTGAGTTAACAAAACAGAAGCAACCTATTGAAAAAATTGATGAAAAAAATAATGTATTAAAGTTTGTTGAAAATGAAGCGGAAACTGAAACAATTAATATTGCGGAAGAAATTTTTTTAGTCAAAAAAGAAAATGGAAAGGCAGGTGCAGCACCAATAACACAAAAGAAAATATCTTCTGCAAATGAAATAATTGAAAAAAAACGCGGACGAAAATCGTTCAAAGAAACAGATGCAGAAGTTGATCTGATAAAGGTTCCGGAAGATGAAATTTTATTTCAGAAACAATATTATTCAATAAGCATTGTTGCGGAATGGTTTAATGTAAATAATTCGCTGCTGCGGTTTTGGGAAAATGAATTTAAAATTTTAAAGCCGCGCAAAAATAAAAAAGGCGATAGGCTTTTCAGACCCGAAGATGTGAAAAATTTAAAATTGATCTATTATTTATTAAGGCAAAGAAAATTTTCGATTGAAGGTGCGAAAAAATATCTCGAAGAAAATAAAACGAATGCTGATACAAATTTTCAGCTCATACAATCTTTAACAAAATTCAGAAATTTTTTATTGGAAATGAAAGCTAATTTAGAAGAATGAAAAATTCATTTTTACTTGCATTTATTTGTGTAATATTTTTTTCCTGTTCTGTTAAAAAAATTCCTGCAACTGCGGCGGCTCATCCTTACGAAATTATTATGGATGGGCAAACGAAAATTTTAAAAGGATTACTTAATCGTTCAATAATAGAAAATGATAGTTCTTTTAAATGGTTTAAAATAAATTATAATTTAGGAACTGTTGATATGCCCGCCATTGCTGCATTTGAGAAGAATGCTTCAAAATTTCAGATGGTAATTTTTGGCGGAACATGGTGTGAGGATACGCAAAACTTATTGCCTTCTTTTTTTCGTTTGGTTGATAAAAGCAATTATCCTGAAAAAAATATTACCTTAATTGGTGTTGACAGAAATAAAAATACTTTAGGTAATTTAAACAACGCATTTCACATAACAAATGTTCCCACATTTATTGTAATGGAAAATGGAAAAGAAATTGCCCGTGTGGTAGAATATGGAAAGTATGGAAAAATTGATAGAGAATTAGGCGAAATAGTTTCAGGCTTATAAACTGATATTAATTATTATTTGCCCGAATAATTGCATAAAATGCCTGATGTTAAAAAAATAAATGTGTTACTTTAGACGGTAATAAAAAATCTATTTTTTAAAAAAACTATGATTATTTGCAAAACAGAATCTGAAATTGCTTTAATGAAACAAAGCGCTGTGTTAGTAAGTAAAACACTTACTGAGGTTGCAAAAATGCTGAAGCCTGGTGTAACTACTTTGCAGATAGATCGCTTGTGCGCAAATTTTGTAAGAGATCATAAAGCAATACCATCTTTTTTAAATTATCGCGGTTATCCGCACAACATTTGCGCTTCGGTGAATGATGTTGTGGTGCATGGATTTCCAAATAATAATGCGTTGAAAGAAGGCGATATTGTTTCAATTGATATGGGCGTTATTTTAAACGGATGGCACGGCGATCATGCATATACTTTTTTAATTGGCGAAGGCAGCGCTGCAGTTTTGCAACTGATGCGCGTTACAAAAGAATCGTTATATAAAGGAATTGAAAAAGCAATTACCGGTAATCGTGTGGGCGATATTTCTTATGCTATTCAAA
Source organism: Chitinophagaceae bacterium (assembly GCA_051004255.1). GTDB lineage: Bacteria > Bacteroidota > Bacteroidia > Chitinophagales > Chitinophagaceae > JBPCKN01. The sequence continues at coordinate 63,568 of JBPCKN010000004.1, forward strand.
GTTATACAGAAAGAAAACATGGCTACGGTGTAGTGAGAGAATTAGTTGGCCATGGTTTGGGAAGAAATTTGCATGAAGACCCGCAGGTTCCGAATTATGGAAAGCGCGGTTCGGGCTCCAAGATAAAAGAAAATTCGGTTTTAGCGATTGAGCCAATGATAAATATGGGAAAAAAAGATGTGTACACAGAAGATGATGGATGGACGGTGAGAACCCGCGATGGCAAACCCTCCGTGCATTTTGAACATGACGTTTGTGTAAAGCGTGGCAAAGCTTTGATATTATCTGATTATAGTATTATTGAAGCTGCGGAAAAAACAAATGCTAATTTAAATACGAAGTATTGGGAGCCTTTTATTCCAGTTCGGGATACAATGGAAACTGTTTCATAAATTCATTCACTTCATTTTTTGTTGCAGAAATTATTTCTTTATTTTCTGCATTCATTAAAACTTTATCTATTGCATTTACAATAAATTGCATATTTTCTTCTTTCATACCGCGTGTTGTAATGGCAGGCACACCTAAACGAATTCCGCTGGTTACAAAAGCGCTTTTATCATCAAAAGGAACCATGTTTTTATTGGCAGTGATATCGGCTAAAACCAAAGCCTGCTCTGCTTTTTTGCCGCTTATATTTTTATTGCGAAGATCAATCAGCACCAAATGATTATCTGTGCCGCCGCTAATTATATTATAATTTTTTTCAACTAATTCTTTTGAAAAAGCTTGTGCATTTTTTATAATTTGATTTGCATAATCAGTAAATTCATCGGTTAAAATTTCACCAAATGCAACAGCTTTTGCTGCGATAATATGTTCCAGCGGTCCGCCTTGCGTGCCGGGAAAAACAGCCATATCGATTAAATTGCTCATCATGCGAATATTTCCTTTTGCATCTTTTAATCCGAATGGATTTTCAAAATCTTTGCGCATCATAATAATTCCGCCGCGCGGTCCGCGTAAAGTTTTATGTGTGGTTGAAGTAACAATATGACAATAATCAAAAGGATCGTTCAATAATTTTTTTGCAATTAATCCTGCAGGATGCGCAATGTCAGCCATTATTAATGCACCAACTTCATCAGCAATTTCGCGGATGCGTTTATAATCCCAATCGCGGCTGTAAGCGCTGGCACCGCAGATAATTAATTTTGGTTTTACTTCTTTTGCTTTTGCTTCCATCATGTCATAATCAACAAAACCCGTTTCTTTTTTTACGCCGTAAAAATGTGCTTTATACAATTTACCGCTGTAATTTACAGGCGAGCCGTGCGTTAAATGTCCGCCCATACTTAAATCTAAACCAAGTGTTGAATCACCACATTGCAAAACTGCCAAAGCCACAGCAGCATTGGCCTGCGCGCCACTGTGCGGTTGCACATTTGCATATTCAATATTAAAAATTTGTTTTAAACGGTCTATAGCAAGCTGCTCTGTTTCATCCACAATTTCGCAGCCGGCATAGTAACGGCGACCCGGATAACCTTCGGCGTATTTATTCGTCATCACATTGCCCATTGCCTGAATAACTTGTAAGCTTGTAAAATTTTCTGAGGCGATTAATTCAATGCCCCGGCGCTGGCGCCCGAGCTCTTTTTGAATTAAATCAAAAACTAAATTATCTCTTTGCATCTTAGAATATTTGAAACAAAGATAATAGTTTGATGCTCGTTTATGATGTTCAAAATTGATGCAGAAAGAATTAAAATTTTTATTTTTTTGTTTGATTTTGCTGCATAGAATTGTTGCCGTACAAGAGTGCGACGCAACGAAAGTTTTATTGTTGTTCTAAAGCCGGGTTCCAAAAAAAACATTATTTAATTGATAAAAGCAATTTATTATTCAAACATTATTTTTGCTAAAAAAAATAAAATGACTAACAGAACTTTTACAATGATTAAGCCTGATGCAACGTCTAAAAATTTTACCGGCGAAATTTTAAACCAGATAATTAAAGCAGGCTTTAGCATTAAAGCTATGAAGTTAACGAAGCTTACAATGCAGCAGGCAGGCGGGTTTTACGCAATTCATAAAGAAAGACCTTTTTACAATGAACTGATAAATTTTATGAGCAGCGGACCTATTGTGGCAGCGATTTTAGAAAAAGAAAATGCTGTTGCTGATTTCAGAACATTGATTGGCGCAACCGATCCGGCGAAAGCAGAAGCCGGAACAATAAGAAAATTATTTGCAACTTCAGTTAGTGAAAACGCAGTGCATGGAAGTGACAGTGATGAAAACGCGCAAATTGAAAGTGATTTCTTTTTCTCGCAATTAGAAAGATTTTAATGCGACGTTGAACAATAAAATTTTTCGTTCAGAAACGAATTATTTCAACATTTGTTTTATCTCATTTAATTTCATCAAAGCTTCAACAGGTGTTAAACGGTTAATATCAAAATTATCCAGCATTTTTCTTATAGTTTCAAACGTTTCGCTGTGCGCATCAAAAATAGAAAGCTGCATTTGAGGTGTTGAAATTTTTTTTGTATTTGCTGATAATTGTTTGCCGGTGAGACCGGAACTATCAGGCTGGATTGACTCTTCATCAACATGTTTATTTTCCAATTGTTTTAAAATATCATTTGCTCTATCAATCAATGCCGGCGGCATTCCTGCCATTTTCGCAACATGAATTCCAAAGCTATGCGTGCTACCGCCGGAAGCTAATTTTCTTAAGAAAATAATTTTATTTCCAATTTCTTTATTAGTGATGTGATAATTTTTTACACGTGGTAGTTTTTCTTCCAGTTCATTTAATTCGTGATAATGTGTAGCAAATAAAGTTTTGGGTGCAGCGGGTGAAGAATGTAAATATTCAACAATGCTCCATGCAATTGAAATACCGTCGTAGGTTGAAGTTCCGCGTCCAATTTCATCTAACAAAATCAAACTGCGCTCAGATATATTATTGATGATGCTTGCAGTTTCGTTCATTTCAACCATAAAGGTACTTTCGCCTCCGCTTACATTATCACTTGCACCAACACGTGTAAAAATTTTATCTGTCAAAGGAATTTTTGCAGCATCAGCCGGAACAAAACTTCCCATGTGTGCCATTAAAGTGATAAGCGCAGTTTGCCGCAACAATGCACTTTTGCCACTCATATTCGGACCCGTTAAAATAATAATTTGCTGATCTGTTGGATTGAGGTAGATATTGTTTTCAACATATTGTTCGCCTGCAATTAAGTTTCTTTCAATAACCGGATGGCGGCTTGCTTCTATATTTAATTCAAGCCCATCATGCATTTCAGGCTTTTTATAATTAAATTGAAGCGCATTATTTGCAAAGCATAACAAACAATCGAGTGTTGCTAAAATATTTCCATTCACCTGGATGGGTGCAATAAAATCCTGCAATTCCAATAATAATTTATCATACAATTCTAATTCGATTGCTAAAATTTTTTCTTCAGCGCCGGTTATTTTTTCTTCATATTCTTTTAATTCAGGTGTAATATATCTTTCCGCATTTGCCAACGTTTGTTTGCGAATCCAATCCTGCGGCACTTTATTTTTTTGTGAATTTGTTACTTCAAGATAATAACCAAAAATATTATTAAAACTTATTTTTAGTGTGTTTATTCCGGTTTTTTGCGCTTCTCTTTGCTGAATATTTATAAGATAATTTTTGCCGCCTTTTGCAATTTTTCTTAACTCGTCTAATTCATCATTTACATTTTCTTTAATAACATTTCCTTTACTTGCAGCAATCGGTGGGCTTTCTGCGATCAGTTTTAATATTTTTTCATTGATATAATTGCAAGCATTTAATGCATCAGCCAATCTTTTTAAATATTCGCTTAATGAATTTGTGCATAATTTTTTTATTTGATCAGTATGCTGCAAACCTTTTGCAAGCAACATTACTTCGCGCGGGTTAATTTTTTTTGTTGGAATTTTACTTACTAATCTTTCAACATCGCCGCATTGTTTTATAAGATGATGCAATTGCTTGCGCAGGTCAACTTCTTTAATAAAATATTCAACTGCATTCAATCTTTCATTAATTTTTTTTATATCACGCAAAGGCAGGATGATCCAGCGTTTCAGCAATCTTGCGCCCATCGGGCTTACTGTATTATCCATCACTCTCAATAAACAATTATTATTTTCTGAACCACTGTTTAAAATTTCAAGGTTGCGAATAGTGAAGCGATCCATCCACAAAAAATCTTCTTTTTCTATTCGTTGAATGGAAGTGATGTGTTGAAGATTGGGATGTTCTGTTTCTTTAAGATAGTGCAATACTGCACCTGCAGCAACAATTCCAAAATGCATATTCTCGATGCCAAACCCTTTGAGAGAATGTGTTTGAAAATGTTTAAGCAAATTTTCAGTTGCGAATACCTCATCAAAAATCCAGCTTTCTAAAGTGTAAGAATAAAATTTTGCACCGAATATTTCTTTAAAATGCTTCTGAAAACTGCGCTGGAACACTATTTCAGCGGGTTTTAAACTCTGTAATAATTTATCAATATATTCTTCATCGCCTTCGGCGGCAAAAAATTCTCCTGTAGAAATATCTAAAAAAGCAATCCCTAATAAATCATTATTAAAATGTATTCCTGCCAAAAAATTATTGCTGTTATGTTCTAATAATTTATCATTTGTTGCAATGCCGGGCGTAATCATTTCTGTAACGCCGCGTTTTACAATTCCTTTTGCAAGTTTCGGATCTTCCAACTGATCGCAAATGGCAACACGATAACCTGCTTTTACAAGTTTATGCAAATAAGTATCCAATGCATGATGCGGAAAACCTGCAAGTTCTGAAGATGAGGCTGCGGCGCTATTTCGTTTTGTTAATGCAATGCCTAAAATTTGTGAAGCTTTTATTGCATCTTCTCCAAACGTTTCATAAAAATCCCCTACCCGAAAAAGTAAAATTGCATCAGGATATTTTTGTTTGATAGCTCTATGTTGCTGCATTAAAGGCGTATCTGCACTAACTTTCGACATAATGCGGCAAATATAGAAATACGTTTTTTATGTTTATTACAAAAATAAAAAGATGAGAAAATATTATTGTGATTCAGAAATATTGTCGATAAGTAGTTTACGCTTGCGCGTTCGATAAATATAAAAAACAGTAAATGCAGGCCAAATTAAAAAATATGAGAATCCTGCTAACCCAATTAAATTCTGAGGTAATAATTGCGATAAAACTACAGAGACCACACCCACAGAAACAAGAATTGAATTTGCAAACATTTTTGTTTTAGTATCGAATTGCTCATGAACGGTTAATTCTAATTCTTTTCTTTTTCTAAATGCATGTACATACATTAAACAAAACAGTAAATAAATTGCAATATACCCGCTGCCATAAATAAGTAAAAGCATTGGCGGGTCTTTTTCAGAAACATGGATAGGAAAATTTTTCTTTGCATACATTATGGGGCTGAAAATAAAGGTGAATAAAAATTTAAGAGGATAAACAAAAAACAATACGAGAAAAATAAGTATGCAATTAAGCGTAATGATTGTTATATCATCCATTGCATAACGCCGAAAAAAAACATTTTGTTCGTACCAGATCATCATTAGTAAAGAAAAACTAATGCCAAAAGCAAAAAAGCCGCGCATTGTAATCAATAAATCTTCGAATGTTTTTGGAACTTCAAGCGATACAATTAATAAGGTTACTGCAAAAGCGAAAACCGCATCACTAAAGGCTTCTATGCGTTTTACTTCATGCCCGCGCAAACGAAACTCTTTGTTACTGTTTTGAATTTTTTTTGTGATAGAGCTTCGTATCATTAAGCAATTTGATTGGAATAAATTAAAACAAACTAATAATACAAGATAATTATTTTAAGAATGCAGCGGATGATAAAAAGTACAAGAGTGCGACGCAACTAAAGCTTAATAGATATTCAAAAGCAGGAAACAAAAAAAGTATTAAATCATTTTGCCAGGCTTTGAATCACATCATATTTTGTAACTATGTGATAATCGCCTTTTTCATCTTTTGCTAAAACTGCGCCGTTTTCTCTATTAATTAAACTGCCTAATTTTTCAACAGGTGTATCGAAAGCTACAATTGGAAATGCAGGCTCTATAACGGTTTCAACCGTTTCATGTTTTATTTCAGGATTTGAAAATATTTTTTGAAATAAGCCGCTTTCGCTTACAGCGCCAAGCGGGCCATTTCCATTCATCACGGGAATATGTTCAATATCATATTTCTTCATTAACTCAACTGCATCTGAAACAGTTTGTGAAGGCTGCACTGAAACCAATTTTTTTTCGCTTCTTGCATTTACAATATCCTTGAAAGTTTTTACTTCAAGAAAGCCGCGTTCCATCATCCATTGATCGTTATAAATTTTCGCAACATATCGGCTTCCATGATCGTGAAAAATGCAAACAACTAAATCATCATTTTTTAATCTGTCTTTTAATTGCATCAAGCCCTGCAGGCAACTTCCGGCGCTGTAGCCAATAAAAATTCCTTCTTCTTTCGCAATGCAGCGAGCCATTATTGCGCCGTCTTTATCAGTTACCTGCTCAAAGTGATCTATAAATTTCATGTCATAATTCTGCGGCACAAAATCTTCTCCAAAACCTTCCGAAATGTATGGATGCACTTCATGCATATCCACTTCTTCGGTGCGAAAATATTTTGTAAGCAACGAGCCATACACATCAATCGCCCAAATTTTTATGTTGGGATTTTTTTCTTTCAAATACATCCCAACTCCGGTAACTGTTCCGCCGGTTCCGGCAGTGCAAACAAGATGTGTAATTTTTCCTTCGGTTTGATTCCAAATTTCTGGTCCTGTAGTTTCGTAATGCGCCAAGCGGTTTGCGAGATTATCATATTGATTACAAAAAAAAGAATTCGGAATTTCGCTTGCCAATTTTCTTGCAACAGAATAATAACTACGCGGATCTTCAGGCTCAACATTTGTGGGACAAACAATAACTTCGGCACCAACTGCTTTTAAAATATCACTTTTTTCTTTGCTCTGTTTATCTGTTGTTGCAAAAATACATTTATAACCTTTAACGCAAGCCGCCAAAGCCAATCCCATACCGGTATTGCCGCTGGTGCATTCAATAATTGTTCCGCCGGGTTTCAGTTTGCCTTCCTGTTCGGCAACTTCAATCATTTTCAAAGCCATGCGATCTTTTATTGAATTTCCCGGATTAAAATAATCCACTTTAGCCAACACAGTGCAAGGCAAATTTTTTGTTATTTTATTGAGCTTTATCATCGGCGTATTGCCGATAGTTTCCAAAATATTATTGAGCCACATAAACTAAATTATTTTCCGCAAAGGTACAATTTTGTTGATAGTTAGTTGTTGAGATTGAGTGTAGAATATTTAAAAATTAGTTAGAACAACTGTTGAAAACCTTAACTGGAATCCTTTAAAATTTTTGTTGACTTTTTTGCGCAATTTATAAGATGGAATTTTTAGAATTTGGGAAAGTTAAGCTAAATGAATATTTTTAACATCGCTTCTTCTATCAAATTAATCCTAAATAAAAAGACAAATGAATTATTCAAAAATAATGAGTTCTTTATTTGCAACTTTATACAACCCTGCATCCGTAAAAATTTATTCAGCCAACCCGCAGCAATATTTAACAGAGAGCGGCTTTAATGCAGACGAACAAACGTTGTTCATTAATTTAATACAACCACTGCAACAGTTGCTACAACAAGCTTTATTACAACAACAACAAAATGAAATTAAATTAGTAAACGATTCGTTTCTTAAAGCGTTGGTTCAAACCAATACCCAAACCACAAAAGGATTTAATACAACAATGATAATGTACCAGGTATCATTTTATCTCGGAATTGTTTTAATTATTGCCGCATTAATTTTTGCTATTGTTACAAGATCTCCATTGTTTGCCATTCTTTTTGGTTCAATAGGAACGCTTGATATACTTACCTTTTTTATTGCAAAACCGCCAAAAGATTTGCAGGATAGCCGTGCAGATCAAGCTAAATTAAATGCCATTTTTTATAGCTGGTTTACTGATTTGTATAATTGGAATTCTTATTATTTGCAGTACAGTTCAAAAGGCGAAAATATTGAACTTGCAATAATGACGGATGTTTCTAAAACCCAGATTGAAAATACAGAACGACTGATGAAAATTATCAGCGAGCATATTTCCTGAATGTTTGAATTTTTCTGCTTCAAAATTCATAATAAGTTTATTTTGACAAGGCAAAAACTATGAATTAATTGATATTTATTTTTTGAAAAATGTTTTCCTGCAAAGACCAGTTATCAAGAAGTATTGAATTTAAACATCTGCCAAAACGAATTATTTCGCTTGTTCCATCGCAAACAGAATTATTGCATGATTTAGGATTGAATGAAGAAGTAATTGGCATTACTAAATTTTGCGTTCATCCCAAAAATTGGTTTAGAAATAAAACAAAAATTGGCGGAACAAAAAATATAAATATCGAAAAAATAAAATCATTAAAACCCGATTTAATTATTGCAAACAAAGAAGAAAATGTAAAAGAACAAATTGAAGAGTTAGAAAAATTTGTTCCTGTTTGGATAAGTGATGTGAATAATTTTGAAGATGCTTTGAATATGATAAAATTTGTTGGAGAATTAACCGCTAAAACAGAAGAAGCGCATAAATTAATTACACAAATTGAAAACGAATTTCACGAATTAAACTTTTTTCTGTCAACCGTCAACAGTCAATTATCGGTTGTTTATTTAATTTGGAAAAATCCCTACATAGCTGCGGCCGGCGATACTTTTATTGGTGAAATGCTGCGCCGATGCAGGTTTCAGAATGTATTTGAAAATAAAAAACGTTATCCGCAAATAGAACTTAACAGTTTATTATCAGCGAATTATCAACTCATTTTACTTTCTTCAGAACCGTATCCTTTCAAAGAGAAACATATTGATGAAATAAAAAAAGAATTACCCGATTCAAAAGTTATTTTGGTTGATGGCGAAATGTTTAGCTGGTATGGAAGCAGAATGTTGCGTGCAGCCGATTATTTTAAAACACTAATTGCACAAATTAGTTACACGAATTAGAGCAATTATTTTATATTGAAATTATGAGACAATAAAATCGTTTTAACCGTTGCAATCCTTATTACGCGTTTCTTCCTATGCAATTTAAATCTTCAAAACCTTCTTCCAATCTTTTTACAAAATTTTCTTCGCCTTTGCGCATCCAGGCACGCGGATCGTAATATTTTTTATTAGGTTTATTTGCACCTTCAGGGTTGCCTAATTGCCCTTGCAAATAATCTTTATTTTTACCATGATAATTGAGAACACCTTCCCAAAAAGCCCATTGCATATCGGTGTCAATATTCATTTTTACAACGCCATAATCCAGCGTTTCTGCAATTTGTTTTTTTGGCGAACCGCTGCCACCATGAAACACAAAAGAAACCGGCTTATCTTCATTAGTTAATCCTAATTTTTTTGCAACATAAGTTTGACTATTCTTTAATATTTCAGGACGCAACTCCACATTGCCCGGACTGTAAACTCCATGCACATTTCCAAATGCTGCAGCAATGGTAAAAAGCTTGCTTACTTTGCTTAAAGCATCGTACATTTCCCAAACATCCTGCGGTTGTGTGTACAATTTTGCATTGTCAACATTTGTATTATCAACTGCATCTTCTTCGCCGCCGGTAACGCCTAATTCAACTTCCAAGCTCATTCCCATTTTGCTCATGCGCTTTAAATATTCAACAGAAATTTCAATGTTTTCTGGCAAAGGTTCTTCACTTAAATCGAGCATGTGAGAGCTATACAAAGGTTGTCCGTTTTTTTTCATGTAAGCCTCACCTTCACCGAGTAAACCATCAATCCAGGGCAACCATTTTTTTGCTGCATGATCTGTGTGCAACACAACCGGCACACCATAATATTTTGCAACATTGTGAATATGAAAAGCCCCGCTAACGGCGCCTGAAATATTTGCCTGTAATTTATCGTTCTGCATTCCTTTGCCGGCAAAAAATTGTGCGCCGCCATTGCTGAATTGAATGATGACAGGCGAGTTTACTTTTGCTGCAGTTTCCAAAACAGCGTTCACTGAATTGGTGCCAATTACATTTACTGCGGGCATTGCAAATTCATTTGTTTTTGCATCCTGATATAATGCTGTTAATTCATCGCCGAATAAAACGCCGGCTCTGTATTTTGCCATTTAAAAATTATTTTGATTGATTGCGAAGATAGGATGTTTAATGAACGATGAACTATCGCTGGATATAAACCCAATAATAATGAAGCAAATATTTGAGTTTAGTGAATTGATATAGCTAACTAATGATGTTGCAAGTACCCGTCTCCTGTTAGTTTATTATTTATAGTGGCGCCTAATTCAACAAAATTATCAATTAAACAATCAAAAGGTTTATCGCATTGCATGAAAGGGCTTTGCTCATCTTCTTTTTTTATTTCGTAACTTATTATCAATTCTTTTGTTCGATTTTATTGGTTACTTATTTAGGATAAATAGTAACTAAAAAGTTTAAACTGTAATATTCTTTATACACTTCAGATCGAAAATTTGTAATAGCAACTAAGTAATCCAATGTATCGCTTTGTATAAACTTTTTGTAATTATTTAAATTTATATCAGCTGTTTTACAAAAAACTACAAACAAAGTATCTTCTTTAAACTTAGATGAATCTTTAATATATTGATTTGCTACCATATTAAAAAGATTAGTAGCCGGAAAAAGCAGAAACTCTAATAAGTCAGAGGAATCAAACCATTTTTTTATATGAGAAAATTAACGAATCACTGTAAAAATCTTCAGTTCGGGATGCACCATTCCCTGAATTTTTTCCGCTTTTATAAATGCTATCATTATAATTAATATTTTTTGCTTCTAGTGAATATTCTCTCGAAATATCCGTAATAAGTTTCGTGTGTAAAGTTACTTCTGTAGGACAATAGATACCTATGCGCACCACTTTTTTAAAATTATTTAAGTTGTGCAATTGCGAAGAAGCTAACAAAGAAAAAACTAAAAAAATAAAAAATAATATAGTTTCATTTTCATTTTTATTTATTTTATCTGGATTTAAATAGAGATATTTATACCGTGGGCTTGTTAGATAGTCTCTCCAAAGCCAAAACTTTAATGGGTTTATTGCAAATGTTCGGTAAATAATTGTATCTGTTGGATGATTAGTTTTTTTGTACTCTTGCCAACTGCGTTGCATTATGTCTATATCTCCACCTTTTGCAGGAAGTGCATCAAATTGAAAATTTCCGTCTTTTGTAGTATAATGATACCATTTCCACTCTGAAAATAAAAAGCTAACAGGAGAAATGTTAGTAACGATAATGGCAATGCATAATAATATTATCATTATTTTCCAAAATGTTTTCATATTACTTTAATTACATCCACCATATTTTAAGACTTGAATTTTATAATAACGAGGACACAAATTCTTTTCCGTTGCCCCCAAAAGGAACGTGTAGTCAGAAGAATTTGCTTGAATTGAAACCATAAATATGATTGTGCGAATCACATTTAAAGTGGAGTTTGTATGTTCAATCTTGTTAATAGAGACTTTAATTGTTGCTCTTTCCCATTGAAAGCCAAGCTTGAAAAATTTATTCCAATCAGTTTGTTATTGACTGGATTGAAACCAAATTCAAAATCAGGCGAACAAATCCTCGATTTGTAAAATAAACCAATTGAATTTTTAGATTCGTTATACTCTTCAGGAATGGGTTTACATTGCCAGTCTGTTTTTACAGTTGAAATAAAAAAAGAGTCAGGGTAATTTAATTTTATCCAACAATGATATGCAAACAGAGCGTAACGTAAAAGATCCATTTTACCTTCTACTGAAAAAAATGATGTATCTTTTGTCATTTCGATTTTCATTTCGGCAGTATCAAAAAATGTATAAATAATAGTATCATAGAATTTGTAGGTAATTTTGTTTACTTTAACGGACGTTGCTCTCTCTAAATCTGTTGATAATAATGTATTGTTCAATTGGAGGATTTTATTTTTGCGAATAGTTGTATCTATTGCAGTATTAATTTGTCCTAATACGGATGAGGTACTCCCTTTTTAGTTTCATTTATCATATTTTTTCCGCATATTATTTAAAACAGTTAATACTGCTTTCAAAGAAAAATATTTTTCAATTAATGTAAAAACCATTTAAAGTGGAGTTTTTATGTTCAATTTTGTTAGTAGGGATTTCAATTCTTGCTCTTTGCCTTCAAACGCCGAACTTGACATATCTACCGCTATTAACTCATTATTTTTCGGATTAAACCGAAAGTAAAAATCTGGTGCGCAAGGTGAAGTATGAAATAATCCAATTGCATTTTTAGTTTCATTATAATCTGTTGGGATAGGTTTACATTGCCAATCTGTTCTTATAATTGAATAAAAAAAAGAACCTGATTTGTTTAATGTTAACCAGCAGTGATAGATAAACAAAACATTGCGTAAAACATCAATTTTACCTTCTACTGAAAAAAATGATGTATCTTTTGTCATTTCGCTTTTCATTTCGGCAGTATCAAAAAATGTATAAATAATAGTATCATAGAATTTGTAGGTAATTTTGTTTACTTTAACGGACGTTGCTCTCTCTAAATCTGTTGATAATAATGTATTGTTCAATTGAAGTATTTTATTTTTGCAAACAGTTGAATAGATTGCAGTATTGTTTTGACCAAATATGGATGAGATATTCCCATAAATGATAAATATTAAAAATATTATTTTTTTTAGTTTCATTTTATCATAGTTTACTAAAATGCATTAAGGCTCTGTTTTGATATTTAATCTTTCCAATAAAGATTTTAATTGCTTTTCTTTCCCTTCAAATGCCCGGGCTGAAGAGCTAATAAACATGAATTTGTTTGTCATAGGATTAAAAGCGAAGTAAAAATCGGGTGCACATGGCCTTAATCTGTGAAAAGCACCAATCCGATTTTTAACTTCATTTTCATCGTTAGGGATAGGTTTACATCGCCAATCAGTTTTTATTGTAGCATAAAAAATTGAATCTGCTATATTTAATTTTAACCAACAATGGTAAGCAAATAATGTATTTCGTAGAAGATCGAAAGCTCCCTCCTCATTAAAATAAGTAGTATCCTTTGCAATATCTATTTTTAGTTTAGCTGTATCAAAAAAATTATTAATAATTGTATCGTAGAATTTGTAAGTAATTTCATTTACATGAATTGCAGTAGCTCGTACTAAATCAGTTGATAATAACTTGTTATTTAATTGTAAGATTTTATTTTTGCAAATGGATGTGTCTATCGCAGTATTAATTTGTCCTAATGCTGAAGCAGATATGCTTCCACATATTGATAATATAAGTATTCTTTTTAATTTCATTTAATTTTATTTCCTTAAAGTAATTTAATTACACCCACCGGTAGTGACTGGAGCACGATATGTTCCAAGTGTATTTAGTTTAATACTTGCATCTAATGGGTTGTTTTCCTTAAGATCCGCAAGATATTTATAGAGCATTTGAGGAGAATTTTTTACGGTTCCTATACCTAATGGCATATGAAAAGTAACTAAAGTAATTTGATTGTTTGTCGACCGTATTGAATTAAAAATATTTAAAGCATAATCTGTGCAATTATATGTTTTTAAGTTATACGGAAAACCCGAAAAAATACCAGCTTTTTATTTTTATTACATTGAAATCGCTTTGGGTAATATTCATAGTAATGCTTGCATTAATTTCATGCTCACTGTTATTTACTATTTTACTGGGAACGGGCGGGAGATTAACAAGATTGAGCAAACTTGACCAACTCATAGTTGGATAGAAACCAAATGCTTTTGTTACAGAAGTATTGCCATTAGTTTTTGTAAGGATAAGAAATGTATGACCAGGATATCCAACATGTGGTGAATTAACAAAACTTGTATTCAAATCATAATTGTTAGGAATATCTGAACATAACGTTAGCGAGTACGTTGCGCCTGCGTCCGGTATGCTATTGAAACAATTAAATATCTTATTAATATCTTCTGCAGGTTCGTTTACATAACTGTCAAATTCAAGAAGGCTAACATCTTTACCACTCCCGCTTATAGGAGTATAATAACTATAATAATTATCTGCAGAAGTTCCGCCGCCGCCACCACTTCCCACGGGCACATATCCACCAAGTCCACTACTATAATAATAAAATTGGTCTGTTATATTCATTAGATCAAAACTTGTATAACCTGAATAATCTGTTGTAGTTGTAGGAGGACCCTCCATTACTAGTTTTATGTTATTAACTGCATTTCCATTAACAATTTTTGTATCTTTAAAATTTTTACCATCAAGAAAACTCTTTTCTATTTCCCCTGTAAAACCTGCCGATCTCTCATTTTGTTTTTCTTGAATTACATTTATAATACTTCCATTTATATAATTTCCCAAGCTATCCGTTTGCAGCATAATAAAATTAGTTTCGGCTGGTTTCGATTTAAATGGCACACGCAAAAAATTAGTTTTGCCATTATCAAACCTTGATAAAACTGCATTAAATAAATCAATATCTGCATAATCATTTTTCAAAAGGCTGTCCTGCAAGTAGCTGTTAACCGTTTTTAAATAGGGAGTTAATTGAGCATTGTTTGGCAACGAAATGCTATTTTCTTTTCTGCAAGAAACAATGCAAAGAAAAGCAAGGCAAATAAGCGTAAATTTTTTCATGACTATATTTTTATGCAAAGTATTATTTAAAAAGATACTAAAGTTTGAAAATCAAATAATTAAACCTTGCTTTTTATACGGCTGAATGTTTCTAAACTAAGACCTAAATAAGACGCAAGATGGGTTGAAGAAACGCGCTGTATTAATTCTGGGAAATTATGTAAGAGCAATGCATAACGTTCGGGCGCTTTTCTCATTCGCAAAGAATATAAACGCTGTTCACTTAATGTATAATATTTTTCCGTAAGCACTCTACCAATAAAATTAAACTCAATATAATTATGATAAATAAATTGAAGTTCATTGTAATCAATATAATGTAATATGCAATCTTCCAGCGCCTGAATACTTTCGTAGCTTGGCTTTTGAAGATAAAAACTTTCTACGGAAATAATTACATCAGCCTCTTTCATAAACCAAGAACAAACTTCTTTTTCTCCTTCAACATAAAAACAACGAACTAATCCTTTTTCAATAAAGTAAATATGATTACATATTTGTCCGGCTTTTAATAAATAAGATTTTTTCGAAAGTATTTTTGTTTTCAAAATAGATAAAAGATATTCCTGCAATTTTGCAGAAACAGGATGAATACTACTAAGATATAATATAAGCTCTCTCACAATAATGAAATATACAAAAGAAAAGTCATCCAATAATTTGATAAACATCAAAAAAGATTCTTATAAATTTACAAGCACAGATTAAATTTCACAGATTCTAGTAATTTTTACTAAAGCGCTGATAATTCAAACTCATTATTTTTGTTATCTTCATTAACCCAATAAAAGATATGAAAAAAAAAGATGAGAATTTTGAGGAAGAAATTACGGGCAACGAAGATGAAGGCAGCCCTGAAGCGAGAGAACGATGGTTTAAACGTTTTAGAAAAGGCATACTTACTTCTACAGCAGAAAAAAAAGAAACGCCGGAAGGGCTTTGGAGCAAATGCCCTGAGTGTAATTATATTTGCACAACTGCTGAACTGAAAGAAAATTTATATGTTTGTCCGAAATGCAATTATCACCACCGGATTGGCAGCGAAGAATATTATGATATTTTATTTGACAATAAAGAATTCACCGAACTTTTTGGTAACATTCGCAGCAAAGATTTTTTAGGGTTTACCGATCTGAAACCTTATCACAAACGCCTCGAAGAAATTTATGCAAAAACTGATTTGAAAGACAGTATGCGCGTTGCTGTTGGAAAAATAAAAGATAATTTAATTGTAATTGCCTGCATGGATTTTGAATTTATCGGCGGCTCGCTGGGCAGCGTGATGGGCGAAAAATTTAGTCGCGCTGTTGATTATTGTATTGAAAATAATTGCCCTTTTTTGGTAATTAGTAAAAGCGGCGGCGCACGCATGATGGAAAGCGCTTTTAGTTTAATGCAGCTTGCAAAAACCAGCGGTAAACTTTCGCAATTAAGCGATGCAAAAATTCCATTTATTTCTGTTTTAACTGATCCAACTTTTGGCGGCATTTCTGCAAGCTTTGGAATGTTAGGCGATTTAAATATTGCTGAACCCGGCGCCCTGATTGGCTTTGCGGGCCCGCGTGTAATTAAAGAAACAATTAAAAAAGATTTGCCTGAAGGCTTTCAGCGAAGCGAATTTTTGCTGGAACATGGCTTTTTAGATTTTATTGTTCAGCGCAAAGAATTAAAAGATAAAATTGCACAGCTCATTGTTTTGTTTAAGAATTAAAAAATAAATGGCTGCACATTTTTCTACAGAAAAAGAAATTATTCATCGCGAGTTTGAGCTGGAAAGAGTGATTCTTTTCAGCGATGCAGTTTTTTGCAATTGCAATTACATTATTAATTATTGATGTAAAATTTCCCGATCTTCCAGAAGACAGGATTTATTTTTTCTTTTTTTATTGTTGTATTTCCATTTGCTGCCGAAGGTTTGGCGGCGCATTTCAGACCCAGTTTTTTATTGCCGCTTTTTATTTATATGATCAACATAGCACTCTGTTCGTGCATGCACACAATATTATGTAATTACATGTTTTTTAAAAAACCTCAATTATCAATAACAGAACATGAAGCAGAAAAAAAATACATTTATTTAGTTAGTAAATATTTCTCCATTACATTGATAATTATAATAATTATTGCATCAGTTGTTAGCATATTTTCTTCAAACGATCCTGTTTATGTAAGCTTAACTTTTGATTTACTTGCAATAGGGGCAATAATTATAAACAGGAAACTAAAAAAACTCAAGCCTAAAAAAGAAGAACAAATAATATGAAAATTACGTAATCCAGCTTTGTAATTCTTTTAAGCTTTTATTTGCAGCAATAGTTATTTATATTCAGAAATCTAACCAAAAAATTGACTTTATGTAATTTAATTTTCTTGCAATTTGTTTAAGTATAATTTTGCAAAATAAATTTTTTAAAAATGAAAATAGGTTGGTTAATAGTAGTAATTATTGCAATAATTGCAGCAAGTTATTTTTTATTTTTTTATAAAAAGGATGAAAAGCCCGCTGCGCCTAAGCCACAGCCTTTAGCAATAAGTAAAAACAACAATTCTTTTAATACATCATTTAACGATCTGCTGAATAGTTATTATTCTTTAAAAAATGCATTTATTAATTGGGACACTGCAAACGCAAATGTTGCTTCAAATAATATGATTGATAATGCTTCAAAAATTAATTATGATAATTTAAAAGCTGATTCATCTATTATACTCACCGCAAAAAATTTTTCTGATAATGTTATTGCAGAAGCAAAAGGATTAATTGGTGAACCAACTATTGATGGTAAGCGACATTCGTTTTACACTTTGAGTGAAAATTTATATAATTTAATAAGAACTGTACATTACGATCAGACTGTGATTTATCACGATAAATGCCCGATGGCTTTTGGTGATGATGAAGAAGCGTATTGGATAACGAACAACAGAAAAATTGAAAATCCGTATTTAGGTAATAAACATCCGAAGTATCACAGCGCAATGGTTAGCTGCGGAAGCATTGAAGATTCGATTGATTTCAGGCAGAAATAAGCAAAATTGAAAATTAATCCTCTTCTAAATTTTAAATTTGCCGCATATAGAACAAAGCGTACAAGAGTGCGACGCAACGAAGATGCTGCTTTTACAAAAGCCGGAAACAAAAAATTATTTATTCTTTGGTTCATAATCAACAATAACTTTTGCATTTTTTTGTTCGTCCGAAACGATGGATAATTCGTAACGTTTGCCACCGGTAGTTAAAACCATCAACGCAGTGTTGGGCGGAATTTTACCAAGATTATTTGCCACCATTACAAACTCGTGGTGTGGATTATTTTCGTCTGCAGTAATGTGAATAGTGATGGGTTCGCTGGTTAATTCTTTGCTATCAACAAGCAATTGATTGTTGTGATAAACTGTAACTATATCACCATCAATTTCGCCATTATCGTACAACTCAATTTTTATATCCTGCGAATTTGTAACAACTGTTTTTACTAAAGTATTTTCTCTTTCTTTCAAAATTTTCGGTGCTGGCGGAAGTGGCTGTGGTTGCGGCTTTGCGGGCATTGTAACCGGCGGATTAACTTTAGTAATTGTTGGTTGCTGAACGCTGTCAGTTTTTGGAGCAGTTTTTTTTGCCGAAGGCTGCAGCGTTTTCACACTTGGTTTTGGTGTAGACGTTGTTTTTGTTTTTGGTGAGTTTGTTTTTGCAACAGGTTGATTATTTCTTTTTATTTTTTGGATCAAACTATTTATTTCATCTGAATCATTAAAATCAGGACTGTTATTGTAACCAGGAATTTTAGATTTTAATGTGTTTAAAGTGTGCTGCCCTGCAACGCCGTCCGAAGTAACACCTAATGCAGTCTGCAAGCGTTTGATATTATTTTTTGTGTTTAAATTGGTACCATGTTTTGGCGGCTGATTAATAAATACGGGTTGTTTCGTTTCCGGTTTTTTTTTCACTAAAAAATCTTCTTTATGAAAATCAGATTCCTCCACGCGTTCTAAATAAACATTGCCGCCGCCGCAATCAGAATTATTGGCAATATTTACACTGGTAAAAGTACCTTCCAAAACTTCTGTTTTCCCGTTTTTATAATATTGAAGATAGCACGTCATTAAACAAGCGTCGCTTTGCCCTAACATTTTTACTTCAAGCAAACTATCTTCTTTAATGATAATGTTATTGTTTTTATTCATGAAAATGCCCTGCAGGCGCGCCTTTCCGTAAAATACAGTTGTGCGGTAAGAATAAGTAACGCCTTTTAATGCATTATTTTTCAGTTCATTTATTTGAACCTCATATTTATATTGCTGTTTGTAAAAACCAAGACCGGAAAAAAAGTTTCCACGCCAAATACCTGTAAGGGTTTGGGCATGCAGCGAAGCTGTACAGATTAATAAAATTAAAAGCGTAAACTTACACTTCATACCTCAAAAGTAGTTTTGTAAAACAGCAATTGAATATAAGAAAGCGTTAAGGTTTAAGTTATTTTTTGTATTGTCTTTTCTTACGCAATAAACTTCTGCTACGTTGTACTTTATGTGCAATTTTAAAAAAAACCTAAGATAATTGTAATTACAAAAAATTCCCGCAGATGATTGCTGGGAATTTTTATGATAAAAGTTATACTTTAACTTTATTTGATTTACTTAATATTTGATGTTTCTGCATCCTGCGGCGGAGAAGCCTGATTATCTTCCATTCTTCTTCCGGCATCTACTCTTCTTACCATTGGCGTAGGTCTGCGCCCACGCTGTGTTTTACGGTGCTCTTCATTACGTTTGCGGATGTTCGCCTCGTGTTCTTCGTGCCAGGTTTGAAATTTAACCATTGCTGCAGCTTCATCAAATAAGCCAAGTTTTACACCTCGTAAAAGATGCTTTAAATACAACACTCCTTTAAAAGAAAGTATCCGGCGAACGGTATCAGTTGGCTGCGCACCTTTATGCAGCCACTCGAGCGCTTTTTGCCTGTCGAGCTGAATGGTAGCAGGTACTGATAAAGGGTTGTAAGTTCCGATTTTTTGTATGAACTTACCATCGCGGGGCGCACGGGCATCGGCCACTACTATAAAATAGAATGGGCGTTTTTTACTACCGTGTCTTTGTAGTCTCATTTTAACTGCCATGTAAATAGAAATTTAAAGGCTTAAGAATTAGGTTAACTTTTTTTGAGCGACAAATGTAATTTGAAAAATTGAAAATAAAAAGTTAGGGTTTTAAAAGATTTTAAGGCAACGAATTTTCGTAAAATGGTATCTTCTTAAAAATGAGTTAAGAAAAGCAAATAGTGACTGAAAAAGAAATTATTGATGGCTGTGCAAAAAATAATGCTATTTGTCAGCGTATTTTATTTGATAAATATGCAGGTAGATTAATGACCATCTGTTTAAGATATGCTTCTGATAAATCGCAAGCCGAAGATATTTTGCAGAATTCTTTTATGCGCATATTTTCTCAAATACAGCAATTTAATTTCAAGGGTTCTTTTGAAGGTTGGTTAAAAAAAATTGTGGTTAATTGCGCATTAAAAACGATACAGAAAAAAACATTATTTATTTCTCACAATAATTATCCTGAAACAGTTTCACAAACAAATTTTTCTGCGCTTGATAATTTAAGCGAAGCTGAACTTATAAAATTGATCAGCAGCCTGCCCGATGGTTATAAAATAGTTTTTAATTTATATGTAATGGAAGGATATTCTCACGAAGAAATAGCAACGCTTTTAAATATGGAATCTTCAACCAGCAGAAGCCAGCTTTTGAAAGCAAGAAAGCTGTTACAAAAACAAATAATAGACCATCAAAAAATTGCCATTAATTATGAAAGAAAATGAAAATGAATTTGATGAATTTTTCAGAAAAAAATTAGGTGATTATTCTTCCGAAATTCCTGATGGAATGTGGGGGAAAATTAATAAAAAAATAAAAAGAGATAAAAAGCCGATTAATTATAAGTGGCTTGCATTGGCAATGATGCTTGTGTTTATTTTTCTTGCCGGAAGTTATTATGTATTTTATTTTAATAATGAAAAAACAGAAAAGCAGAATGTTTCAAAAGTTGTCAACAAAAATAGTAGCGATAAAAATATTGGTTTGAACGAACAAAATTTTTCTAAGAAAAAAAAATTTAACTTATTTAGTGACAGTGAAAAAAATTTAAAAGAGCTTAAAAAGAATTATGCTGATAATTTGAAGCAAAAATTTGAAACTAATCCTTCAGAAAATTATTTCTCAAAAATCACTGAACAAAATAGAAAGAACGCTGATTCCTCACTTTATAATTTAGCTTTAAGAGATAAAACTTTTAATCAAAATATAATTGCAAAATATAATTTCATTTTACCCGAAAAGTCAAATCAGTTATTAAAATTTAAAAAAGATTCTGCAATCACCATTATAAATAATCTGCATAAAAAACCAGGTTTAAATTCATCAAAAAAACATGTGTTTATTGAAGTGTCTGCTTCTCCTGGCTTTGTTTTTAATAACAAAACATCAGCAAATAAAAATTATTTGAATCAATTAAATAATACTTTAGAAAATCAATTATCTTATTCAATAGAAACAAAAATTGGAATTAAATTAAACAATCGCATTTCAATATTAACCGGAATGGAATTCTCAATTATCAATGAAAAATTTCATTACGTAAATACACATGCAACAAAGCAGGTAACAATTGTTGCACCGCGATTATTTACCGAGCCTTCAGGACAAATAATTACAATAAATGATACTATTAATTATACTCAAACAGGTACACGAAAAAAAATTACTTATAATAATTCTAAAAACATTAATGTTCCTGTTTTGATTTCATATAACATTTCAAACAAAAAAATATCTGCTGCAATTAATGCCGGTTTATTATTTAATGTTTATTCAAAAAATGTTGGTGATATGGTGGATACCGCTTATAATCCTATCTCTATTCAAACAAATAAAATTTATAAAACCAACATAGGTTTAAGTTTATATGCGGGCTTGAATATAAGTACTTCAATAAATAAAAACATTGCATTATTTGCAGAACCTTTTGTGGCAAAGGGTTTTAGCAATACCACAACTTCTGCGTTACCGTTTAAAGAAAAATTAAATTATGCCGGAATGCAAGTTGGTTTAAAATATTTTTTAAAAAGCAGGCAACACAAATAATGAATTTTGAATCTTTTAAAAAAGATTTTTATGAAACAAATTTTGATTTTATTATTTTTTATTTGCGTAGTTCTTTCATGCAGAAAAAATATAGATACGTTTACTCCGAATGTTGATGGTGATACAACGAAGTTGATCAGTATTACTAATGATAGTATAAATTTTTCTTATTCCTATACTAATAACCGAATGACTGATATTTACATACATTATATAAATTCTCCGGATTCGAATCACTACGCGCATTTAGATTATTCTGATAATTATATAAAGGTCTCCGATCTGCAAGGTCTTAATTATACAGAATATTTCCTTACTGATCTTAAGTTGCCATTGAAAATAGTAAAGTATTCTGACTACTCAATTAATCCTGAAACTATAAACTTTTTTTACAAACCGGGAACAAATTTGCTGGATTCTGTAAATGATATACATGCTCAAAATACATATGCACATTATGAATTAAATTATGACGGTGAAAATATAATAGAAATAAAACAATTTATTAATAGTTTGGAAAGTGATTTTAGTTATTCTTATGATACCAGTACCCCAAATATTTTTCGGCAAACTGATTCGTTACTTTATGTTTACACCAATCCCTTTGGCGGTGTTGGTGGCGGGGGCATAGTGGGGAGTGATTTTTTTGGATATTTCCCAAAACTATTTTCTGCATCTACATTTAAGACAGTTACTTATCGTGTTGCGGAAGGAGCGCCTAATCTCACAGATACATTAAATTATACATTAAATAACAAAGGTAAAATTTCATCTGAAGGTTATAATAGCAATCTCGTTATAAATTATTTTTATCAATAAAATATAAAAGTCTAACTTCTCTCTTCCCAAACCTGCACCAAATTCGCTAACACTTCAACCGCTTTTTGCATGTCCTGCACTGCAATCCACTCATGTTTGCTGTGTATCGCTTGCATGCCGGTAAAAATATTCGGGCAGGGCAAACCCATAAAACTTAAACGGCTGCCATCCGTTCCGCCGCGAATGGGTTCGTTCACCACTTTTAATCCAGCGCGTTTGTAAGCTTTTTTTGCATTTTTAACAACCTGCGGATGTTTATCTAAAATTTCTTTCATGTTTCGATATTGTTCTTTTACTTCAAACTGCATAGTTGCTTTTGGATAATTAATCAATACTTTTTCTGCAATTGATTTTAATCGAGCTTCATGCTTTTGCAAATTATCGGTAATAAAATCGCGAATAATAAATTCAATTGTTGCTTTTTCTGCAATACCTTCTACATGAATGGGATGAACAAAACCTTCTCTTTTTTTAGTTGTCTCCGGACTCAAAGAATCTTTTGGCAAAGCAGCTAAAATTTCTCCCGCAATTTTTAAAGCATTTACCAATTTATTTTTTGCATAACCCGGATGCGCAATTACACCATGAATAATTATGGCAGCAGCATCTGCGCTAAAAGTTTCATCTTCTAAAGTTCCGGCTTCGCCGCCATCGAGTGTGTAAGCAAAATCGGCATTTAATTTTTTTAAATCAAGCTTTGCAGTTCCTTTGCCAACTTCCTCATCGGGAGTAAATAAAATTTTTATTTCCCCATGTTTTATTTGCGGATTTTTTATAAGATAATTGGCCGCATCCATAATAATTGCAACACCGCTTTTATCATCCGCACCAAGCAACGTTAATCCGCTTGCGGTAATAATATCATCACCGATTTTTTGTTTTAAATATGGATAATCTTTTGTTGAAATTATTTGTGAAGTATCATCCGGCAAAATAATGTCATCACCATTGAAATGCTGATGCAGCAAAGGTTTTACATTTGTTCCGCTGCAATCGGGTGCTGTATCAACATGACTGCAAAAACATATTACCGGTACATTTTTATTTGTGTTAGATGAAATGATTGCATACACATATCCAAACTCGTCTGTATACGCATTATGCAAGCCCATTTGCTGCAATTCATCAACCAATAATTTACTAAGATTTTTTTGTTTTTCGGTTGAAGGAAACGAATTGCTTTGCGGATTGCTTTGTGTATCAATCTGCGCATATCGCATAAATCTTTCAGCAACTGTAAATAAATAATCTTGCATTTTTATGGCTTTGGAGCAAATTAAATAAACTGAATTAATTACGACAATTATATTTTCGCATTAATTATTATCACAATAAATTAATGAATTATATTATCTAAATTAACGAACAAAATTTAGTTGAATGTTTCAATTTTTTTTACAATTAGCATGACAATTTTTCATTTTAACTTCAATGGCATAATGATTGACTATAAAATAATATTATAATATCTAAATTTCAACTAAAATATTATGGCAAAAATTATAGGAATTGATCTCGGAACAACCAACAGTTGCGTTGCTGTAATGGAAGGTAATGAACCCGTAGTTATTGCAAACGACGAAGGTCGCAGAACTACGCCAAGTGTGGTGGCATTTTTAAAAAATGGCGAACGCAAAGTGGGCGATCCTGCAAAAAGGCAGGCAATTACCAACCCGCAAAACACTATTATGAGCGTGAAACGTTTAATGGGTCGCCGTTACGATGAAGTAACCGAAGAAATTAGCCACTTGAGCTACAAAGTTGTACGCGGCGAAAATAATACTGTACGCATTGATATTGAGGGTCGTTTATATACCCCGCAGGAAATTTCTGCAATGATCTTGCAGAAAATGAAAAAAATTGCTGAAGATTATCTTGGGCAAGAAGTAAGCGAAGCTGTAATTACAGTGCCCGCTTATTTTAACGATGCACAGCGCCAGGCAACAAAAGAAGCCGGCGAAATTGCAGGTTTAAATGTTCGCAGAATTGTGAACGAGCCTACAGCAGCAGCTTTGGCTTATGGTTTGGACAAAGGCGGTAAAGAACAAAAAATTGCCGTGTTCGATTTAGGCGGCGGTACTTTTGATATTTCTATTTTAGATTTAGGCGATGGAGTTTTTGAAGTAAAAAGTACAAACGGCGACACACATTTAGGCGGTGATGATTTTGATAAATTAATTATGGATTGGCTTGCCGATGAATTTAAAAAAGAAGAAAATGTTGACTTGCGGAAAGATCCGATGGCTTTGCAGCGTTTAAAAGATGCGGCCGAAAAAGCAAAAATTGAATTGAGCTCTTCTTCAGAAACAGAAATTAATCTTCCATACATCACAGCAATTGACGGAGTTCCAAAACATCTTGTAAAAAAATTAACCCGTGCTAAATTCGAACAGCTTTCTGATAAACTTTTTGAAAGATGTTTAAAACCCTGCGAAGCTGCTATGAAAGATGCCGGTTACACTACTTCGCAAATTGATGAAGTAATTTTAGTGGGTGGTTCAACCCGCATTCCGAAAGTGCAGGAAATTGTAGAGAAATTCTTTGGAAGAAAACCACATAAAGGTGTAAATCCTGACGAAGTAGTGGCAATAGGCGCCGCCATCCAGGGTGCAGTTTTAACAGGCGAAGTAAAAGATGTTTTATTGCTTGACGTTACACCACTTGGTTTGGGAATAGAAACCATGGGTGGAATAATGACAACTATGATTGCATCAAATACAACCATTCCAACAAAGAAAACAGAAATATTTTCAACAGCCAGCGATAATCAGCCCGGTGTTCAAATACATGTTTTGCAGGGCGAAAGACCAATGGCAAATCAAAATAAAAGTTTAGGAATATTTAATTTAGATGGCATTCCGCCGGCGCCGAGAGGTGTTCCTCAAATTGAGGTTACTTTCGATATTGATGCAAACGGAATTCTGCATGTAAGTGCTAAAGATAAAGGAACCGGTAAAGAACAAAAAATCCGCATTGAAGCAGGAAGTGGTTTAAGCAAAGAAGAAGTAGAAAAAATGAAGAACGAAGCAAAAGCAAATGAAGCAACGGATAAAGCAGCAAAAGAAAAAGTAGAAAAATTAAACCAGGCAGATAGTTTGATATTTCAGACAGAAAAACAATTAAAAGAATTTGGCGATAAAATTCCGACTGATAAAAAAGGTCCGATTCAGGATGCTTTAACTAAACTGAAAGAAGCACATAAAAATCAAAATGTTGATGCAGTGGATAAAGCGCTTGCTGAAATGAATAATGCATGGACAGCAGCAAGTGAAGAAATTTATAAAGCACAGCAAGGCGGCACTCAGCAGCAACAGCCGGGCGGAAATGGTGAACAGCAAAATGCTGGTTCGCAACAACAGCAAGGTGGCGAAACCGTTACTGACGCTGAGTTTGAAGAAGTGAAATAAACCGTGATTTATACGATTGAAACGATTTTACCGATTAAAAAAACCTTCGCAATTTGTGAAGGTTTTTTTTATTGTTTTATTTGTTGAATAAAGGTTTGCAGTACAAGAGTGCGACGCAACGATGATGCTATGAAAAAATAAAGCTGGTTACAAAATAATATAATCGCCTTTTTTATCAATTGAAATAAATGGCAGTTTTTTCTCCTTTTCAAAATAATCATACACTTGTTTTAACTGCGTTGAAAACTGCTGCAAGCTTTGATCATCTTTTGTTGTTTTACTCAAATAATCCATACTTTTTGGATTACTATAACGCACCGGAAAAATATGCACCGGAATAAAATCCTGCCCGTTATTTTTTGCATTTACTGCAAGAATATAAAGCTCTTCAATTTGCGGATCCTGAATAGGGATGCAGCCAACCGTAACGCAACTTCCATGAATATAAATTCCGCTGCCCGGCTGCAAAGAATCGCTCAAAATTTTATCAGAAGCATTCGGATAATTTATGCCCAGCGCCAAATGATATTCGCTGTTTGGATTGAACTGATTTATGTAATAAAAACCTTCCGGCACCTGGTAATCGCCGGCTAAGCGTTTCGGCCCCAAACTGCCTGCCAGCGCGCATATACGATAAGTTTTAAAAAGTTTAAACTGCTCATTATTATTGTTGCGCACCCAAACTTCCATCTGACTGTCGTACTTAAAAGACCGAATATAAATTTGCTTCGGCGGCCACTGCAAACCCGCTTTTACAAATTGCTTTTGCAAAGTATCTTGCTTTAATTGCAGCGCATAAGCCACACGCGGATTACTTTTTTGATAATCGAAAAAAGAAGGTTGTGCAAACGAAAAAGAAAAAATAAATAACGCAAATAAAATTCCTGCAACTTTATTCATGATTTCAAAAATATAAAATTGCAAGTTAAATAGCTATTAAAAATTATAAACAGCGTTGAAAAAAAATGCATAATTAAATATCAACGTTATAAATTAAATGCAATTTTTTTTGAGACCAGCTTTATGTTATCAATTAAACATCGTTGCGTCGCACTCTTGTACGTTTGGTAATTTTGTTTGGCAATAAACAAATTAAATTTACCATTCAAAAACCCTTCTCACATATTGCGTGCTATTTTTCCAGTCATCTTTAACCGGATTTTTTGGAGGCTCATCAAACGCTAATTCTATTGCAGCTTTTCCTTTATAATTAATTTCTTTCAACGCTTTTGCAATTGCAGGAAAATCTGTTACACCTTGCCCAACAACTTCTGTCCATTTTCCGTTTGCATATTGATCGCGAATATGCATGTAAACAATTTTATCAGCATAAGTTTTAATAAACCAAACCGGATCAACACCTGCACGAACCAACCAATTTAAATCAGGACCTAATTTTATGTCAGGAATTCTATTTAATGTTCCTTTTAAATCATGCATATCGTTTGTTACTTCAAAAGTGTGATTGTGTAAGTTCGGTTCTATTTTATTTTTATCGCAAACAATCATAATTTTCTTCAGCAGTTCTGCCTGTGCGTCTAATTCATCTTCTGTTTTTATGTGATGCGCATCGCCAACAGTTAAGCCAATCATTTTTCCGCCAATTAAATGTAACCGTTCGGTTACAAGTTCAATATCGTCTAAAATTTTTTGTTGCTGATTTTTATCCCACATATCAGCATAATAAGAAGTGCCGCGCACCGGCAAATTATATTTATGAATCAAGTCTTTTAATTTTGTTACTGCATCGTCATGGCGCAATAAAACTTCCATTAATTCAACGCCTTCAAGACCGGCATATTTTAAATCGCTGAAAACATCATCAAGAATTGAAGTGCAATCCCAGTCTGGCGGATAGCGGCTTGCATACACCCAAAGATGTGCGTACAAAGGAATTTTATTTAATAAATTTTCTGCGCCAAAAAGCTTATTTACTGCAAGTTTATTTAGCAAAGCTGCACTTGCAATAGTTCCGGAAATTTTAAGAAAATTGCGACGTGATTTCATTTATATAGGATAAAGTAAATGTTTATTCGCTATCCGCAGAGTTCTTCAGGCTGTGAATGAATAAAAATAAAAGCCACCGTCTCTGGCTTTTACTATTCCAAAATACAAAGATATTAGGGCAGCATCGCGGCTGTACTGCTGTTAAACCAATTATTACTTTCTTTTGTATAAAGAAAAATCAAAGCAATTATTTGTAAGCAAGCCTGAATTACAATAAGCGCTCCTTCAAGCATACTCATGTGCAATTCCAGTTTAAATGCACCTATATATAATATTGTAACAAGTATAAATAAAATAAGCAAAGTTGTTCTTGCCCATTTTTTACATAAGCTCATTTGCTTTATTATAAAAAACAGAATTACATATCCTGCAGCAGTTAACATTAAAGCAAGTACTCCACCATTATTTGCGGCATCCACTGTAAAGTAATTGAGTAATGCCGCAAGAATACCTACACAAATACTTGCGTATAATAAATTTTTAGCGGCAATAAAACTTTTCGGTTTATGAAAAAGAGGTCCTGCAGGAGTCATGGTAAATACTTTATGTGCAAGGTATGAAACTCTACGCCTTACCTCAATGTAATTAAAAAAATGTTGGTAGATTGATTAGCCGTTGCCTTCAAAGTTCGAAAATTAATCCTTCGAAAAAATAATTAACAGTGAGATTGCTTTATCGTGCTCCTCAACTGCTTTGGATTTTTTTTCTATCTATAACAAATTACGGCAGCGCAAACGCCACATAACTATCGCCGGATTTTGTTCCTAACTTTCCGCCGCCGCAGGCAATTACGATGTATTGTTTGCCATTAACTTCATACGTTGCAGGTGTTGCAAAACCTGCGTTTGGCAAAGTTGTTTCCCACAAAAGTTTTCCGGTGCGCTTATTAAATGCACGAAATTTTCCATCCTTTGTTGCGCCTATAAAAAGTAATCCGCTTTTTGTAACAACAGGTCCGCCGTAATTTTCACAGCCTGTATTTTTTATGCCCGGCATTTCATCTTCACCAAAATTTTCTTTCCAAACATATTCGCCGGTGTTAAGGTCAATTGCATTTAAAACTCCCCATGGTGGTGCAAGCCCTGGCAAGCCGGATTTTGTAAGAAATTTATTGTAGCCGGAAATTTCGTAAGGCAACATTCTGAAAGAATCTATTGCCGATAATTTAGATTGATATTTTTGTTGCTGCTGTTTTTGAATATTTAAAACATACGATGCAATTGCATCTTTATCCATTTGGCTTAAGTGCTGAAACGCAGGCATCATGCGCCTTCCGGAATTTATAAATTCAATAAAACTGCGTGGATCGTATTTTTTTCCAACATCAACAATAGATGGATAATTGCCGCTTCCTTTTCTATCCGGACCATGACAGCCCATGCAATTTTGTTTGTATAATCGCAAGCCAGCCTGACCAAAATTTTCTTCATGCTCCGTGGGGTCAACATCAAACATTTGAAGAATCCATGCCATTTGATTATCGTTCGTGTAAAGAATTCCTGTTTCAGGATCAACCGCCGGGCCGCCCCATTCTGCGCCACCGTCAAAGCCGGGAAAAATAATGGTTCCTTCTTTTGATTGCGGCGTAAAAATTTTTCCCATTCCATGATTACAAGTATCCAATTTATGTTTCATCTCAGCATATTCTTTTTTTGATAAATATGGATTGATATCAGCATCCGTTAAAGTTTGACGAACATAAGGCGCAGGCTTTTGCGGAATAGGTTGCGTTGGCCAAATTTTTTCACCCTTTAATTCAGAAACAGTATCCATCGGTGTTTCAACAATTGGAAATAAAGGCTGACCATTTTCCCTGTTGAATAAAAAAATAAATCCGGTTTTTGTTGTTTGCGCAACTGCATCAATTTTTTTTCCATCGTGATTTACCGTTAATAAAACAGGCGCAGAAGATGGATCGTAATCCCATGTATCGTGATGCAAATATTGAAAATGCCAAACTTGTTTTCCGGTTGCTGCATCAAGCGCTAACATGCAGTCTGCATAAAGGTTTGAGCCACGCCGTTTTCCTCCATAAAAATCCATTGAAGCAGACCCGAGCGGAATGTAAGCAATGCCGCGCTTTTCATCAATCGTCATTCCCATCCAGTTATTTGCGCCGCCCGTCATCTTCCATGCATTTGGGTCTTCCCAGGTTTCGTAACCAGGTTCGCCAGGATGAGGAATGGTATGAAATTGCCAAACAATTTTTCCTGTTCGCACATCGTAAGCGCGCACATCACCCGGTGCTGCATCCATCGCTTCTGAAACACGCGTGCCGGTTAAAACCAAATCTTTATAAATCGAAGGCGCAGAAGTTGCGGTTACAAATAAATCTTTTATTCCTTCCATTTCTAATCCATCATGCAAATCAACTTTTCCGTGTACACCGAAACTATCGCAAAGCTTTCCTGTTTTTGCGTTGATGCAATGCAAATAAGGGCCAGCCGTATAAAAAATTCTTTCATCATTTTTTCCATCGCTCCAATATGCAACGCCGCGATTATTATTTAAGTTGAAGTGACCCGCTTTATCTTCAGCAATTGTATCGTAAGGAGAAAAAAGCCATTTTTGTTTTCCAGTTGCTGCATCAATTGCAAAAACTTTTAGCATAGGAGAAGTGCCATACATTATTCCGTTTTCAATTATCGGGTTGCATTGAATTTGCGAATGCGCAGAAGTATCTGCATCGGCAGTATGAAAAACCCATGCAACTTTTAATTGCTGCACATTGTTTGTATCAATTTGCGTTAAAGATGAATATTTATTTGCCGTTGAATTTCCGTTTGCGATTTTCCATCCGCTAAAATTATCTTCTGTTTTATTTTGACAGGAAATAAAAAAAGAAATGGCAATAATAATTATCCAACGAAGTTTGAAATTGAAATAAATTGGCATATTTTAAAGTTGTTTTAAACCTGACAGGTTTTTTAAATTAATATCCCGGATTTTGTTTTAAAGCAGGATTAGCTGTTATAGCAATTTGCGGAATAGGAAATAGTTCATAATGCTTATCCGCATCTGCTGGTTTTTCCCACCAGGCATTTTCAAATTTTCCAAAGCGAATTAAATCTTCACGGCGCAACATCTCGTAAGAAAATTCACGGGCACGTTCATTCAGTAATTCATCCATGGTTAAAGTAGCAATTGTATATTTTGCTTTAGGATAATTGGCTGCAAAATTTCGTACTCTAACCTGGTTCACAAGGTCAACTGCTTCCTGGTTGGCAACATCGCCATTTAATCTCATCAGGCATTCAGCTTTCATGTATAAAATATCAGCATATCTAAAAACAACCATGTCATTATTCATATTTACAAATCCGTTAGTTCCATAATTTCCATAATTATATTGAATTTCATATTTTATATTCATAACACCTTCATCATCTGTTGCGTTGAGAAAATCAGCAATTTGTGGTGTTATAACCATTGGATTACCCTCATAATCAGGTATAGGCTTTGTACGCCCGCTTGAATTTACATAGGTTTGTGGGCCTACTATCCATTGATTGATACGATAATCGTTTGAATCGAATAATTCATAAAACGATTCCTGTGTACTTATTTTGCGCCAGCCATAATCTATACTTCGATTATCACAATACTTATAATTTATTATGTATTCATGTATGTTTTGTTCTATAAAATTAAAATTTTGTGCATTGTTTGCATCGAAAGGAACTACATAAATATTTTCGTTGCTATTTTCATTAGCTACAAGAAACGGATCATTCCAGTGGGCATCGAGTTGAAACTTGCCTGAACTAATTATTGAATCGCAAATATTCACACAATCCTGGTAATGGTCTTCGCCGATAATTGCATTTGCATTTAAATAAAGTTTTGCGAGCAATGCATACGCAGCGGATTTTGTAAAATGACCATACCAGTTATTATCACCTTTATCGCTCAAATATTGAATATTATTTTTTATCTCTGATTCAATAAAATCAAACACCTCTTTTGCAGTATTAGTTGGCGGACTTATTCCACCGACATGTTCAACAATGGGAATGTTGCCAAAATCGCTCCATGCCCAATAGTAATGCAATGCTCTTACCATTTTTATTTCTGCAATCATTTGGTTTTTGCTGATGGGAAGATTCATATTGCTAACATCTACATTTGTTATATTGTCAATAAAATTATTGCAGTATCCAATTGCCTGAAACATGTCCTGCCATTCAGAGAGTATCCATGCATCATTTGTTGTCCATGAGTGTTGGTGAAATCGTATCCATTGACCTTGTTGGTCTATGTAACCGAATAACACCGGCACGCACGCTTCGTCGGTCACAAATTCAACGTCCTGAAAATGTACCTGGTAAATATGCGTTTGAATATAGGCGTATGGCAATACATAAGCTGCCATCACTTGGTCTGCCGTTTGATAAAAATTATTAGGTGTTAATTCACTATATACAGTTTCAGTTAATTTTTTTGTGCAGTTGCTGAAACACAACATTACCATAATAAGAAAAGGTAGAAGGCACTTATGATAATTGATCTTTTTCATAAATTTTTTTTCAATAATTAAAAATTAATATTTACTCCCAATGTCCAAACGCGCGTAGTGGGATAATAACTATAATTAGATTCTAATCCCGGACCGTTATCAGTTTCCTGACTATAATCAGTCGGATAAAAATTAATTTGCAGTTCAGGATCTGTGCCTGAAAATTTTGTTATGGTGAAGAGGTCTGCTACAGTGAGATAAAAATGAACATTTTTTATGTAAGCAGAATTTTGTACAGGAAGCGTATAACCTACGGTTAGATTTTCGGCTTTGAGGTAAGCGCCATTTTCAATATAATAACTTGAAAAAGTGGGTGCATCATTTAATTTCGTGGTTAATGCTGAAACAAAAAGATTGTTTCTTGAATAATATGACCAGTTTTCATGAAACATTCTTTTAGCATTTACCGCTTTAAAACCGGCAGCGCCTTTTAATAATAGCGAAGCATCAAATCTTCCAATGCTAAAAGTATTCGTTAATCCATAACTATATTTTGGAATGCTATTGCCGAGATAAGCATAATCATCAGCAGAAAGATCGCTTAAAGGAACAGCTTCTCCTTTACTATTTCTAAACGTCCATGTGCCATCACTTGTTATTCCTGCAAATACAGGCCCGTAAAAAACCGCGAGAGGTTCGCCAGGTGCCAATCTTTGTATTGGATCATCTTCCTGCACTCTTGTGATTCCTTGTGCGGTTCCAAAAAACTGGTTACTGGATATGGAAATAATTTCATTTTTATTATATGCTCCTGTAAAAATAGCATTCCATGTAAAATTTTTATTGCTTATGAGTTTTGCATTCAATAAAAGCTCAACACCTTTATTTTCCATAGTGCCGGCATTGGCAAAAATGGTGGGTTGAATTTGAGAAGGTAATTGCGCTGTAAAATTGTTTATAAGATGATTAATTTTTCTGTCATAAAAATCTAATGAACCATTCAGCCATCCGTTTTTCAGCAAAGCAAAATCTACACCTAAATTAATTTCTGTTTTTGTTTCCCATTCAAGTAATGGATTTGGATTATTAATGGTTGGCCCATAAGGCAAAATCCATGTGCCGCCCGAAGGTGTTCCAAAGTAGCCGTCTTGCGTTCCAGAATAAAACGACCCTATAGTTTCGAGAGACTGGTAAGGAGATAAGGCTCCCTGGTTGCCGGTAACTCCATAACCGGCGCGGAGCTTAAGAAATTTTATAGCCTGAGAACCCGCTAAGAAATTTTCTTTACTTAAAATCCAGCCTGCAGAAACGCCGGGAAAATATCCCCATTTATTATTCGCTCCCAAAACAGATGCGCCTTCCCTCCTGATACTAACATTTAAAAGATATTTTTGTTTATAATCATAAATTATTCTGCCAAAAAAAGCAAGTATAGTTCTTTCATTAGCGTTGCTGTATATAAAAACACCACTTCTGTTAAAGTTTGGATCAAGCGTATTTAAAGCATTTCCTGCACCAAGATTATAATAACCATAGGCATTGGTTACAAAATTATTATTGCCTGCGCCAAAATTTTCATCAAAATCATTTTGGTAGGAATAACCTGCTATCGCATTCAGGTGATGATCACCAAAAACTTTATCATAACCAAGTGTGGTTTCAAGTACATTGCTCGTGAAATTATCCTCTGATCTTGATGCTTGACCATTAGTTCCGTTTATCAATTGAAAATAATCATTTATATCTGAAAACGACCCATCTAAAACATCTTTCTTAATTAATGAATAGGTTACAGATGCAGTTAATGAAGGCAGAATATGATAAGCTGCATTTGCAGTACCTAAAAATCTTTTTTCTTTAGTGCTATACGAATTTTGGTATATATTAGCTACCGGGTTCCATTGTAAATGATATTGTACGTCATGTTCAAAAAAAGTACCATCAGGATTATATATCGGATAGGTTGGATTCATATTCAACGACTGTGCTATTGCTCCATAGTTAGCAAAATTTCTTGTATCAAATGAATTAACCATTATCAAACCAAAATCGAGTTTATTATTTAATGCTTTAGTATTTAAACGAAAAGTACCGTTTACAAATTCCCTGTTTGATCGCAGATCGATACCTTGATTGTTGCGATAATTAACAGATGCATAGTAAGTGGTTCTATCCGTGCCGCCGCTTACAGACAAATTTTGTGAATGACTGATAGGTGTTCTTGTTACAGCATTAAACCAGTTTGTACTTGCTCCTTGATTATCAACCTGGAAGCCGTTATCGTGCCCGAATTGTTTGTACTGCTGCGCACTAAGAACATCATATTTTTTTAGTATGGTAGATGTAGTAACATATCCGCTGTAATTAACTTGTATTTCACCGGGTCTGCCTCTTTTTGTAGTAATAATAATTACACCTGCTGTTGCGCGGGAGCCATAAATAGCGGCTGCAGAGCCATCTTTCAAAACGTCAATCGAAGCAATATCACTTGGCGCAATTGATTGCAGATCACCTCCCGGCACTCCATCAATTATAATTAACGGGCCTGAATTAAGCCCTGTAGCAGTTGCCGGACCTCTTAAAGAAAAATCGGCTGTTGAATTAGGATCGGATCGGTCTGTGTTGCTGAGTGAAAGACCCGCAACTTTACCTGCTATTAAAGTTATTGGGTCATTTATCTGTCCTGAATTAAAATCTTTTGCATTTACTGTTGAAATGGCACCGGTAACGGTTTCTCTTTTTTGCGTTCCATAACCGATAACCACAACCTGATCTAAAGAATTACTTGATGGGTTTAATTTTATTAAGATGGAATTGTTTGCATCTTTAACATTAAACGATTGCACAATATTTGTTTCGTAGCCAACATAAGATGCTGTAATTGTATAATTGCTTCCAATTCGCATCTTTCTAAAAACAAATATTCCTTTTTCGTTTGTAATTGTAGTAAAATTTTCTTTAGTATTTGTGTTTGTTGCTTTAAGGGTTACACCGGTAAGTAACTCGCCTTTTTCACTAACCACAGTTCCGGTTACAATACCGCTTTCCTGTTGTGCTGTGACGCGAAATTGTGTTGAAAAAAAACACAGAAAACATAATATCCAGATTGACTTTCGATTTTTAGCAGTCAGAATTTTCATAAGTGTATAATTTAATTTATGGCAGTTTTATTTTTTGATTTTGAATAACAAATGTATCAGCAACCTGCAAAATTTTTAAGTTGTTCATTTGCCCGATAATTTTTAAAACAATTTGAAGCGAATCTGTTTTATTAATGATTCCTGTAAAATTTTTATCTTTTATTTCTGCAGAATCGAATTGAATTTTTTTATGATAATATTCGGCAAGTTTTTTCATCACTTGTGGCAAAGAAGCACCGTTAAAATTTAATTGATTATTTGCAGCAGTTTCATTTTTTTTCTTAACAGAGGCAATTTTTTTAGTTAAACCGATGCTTTTATTTGCATTAATTTTTTCAACAGCAACCTGCATATTATCTGCGTCATATTGCATTTGCTCGCCTGGTTTTAAGTAAATATTTTTATTCCATCCTTTCAAAAAATTATCAGTTGATTGAATAATAACTTTGCCTTTAAATAACTTTACAGTTACATTATTATTTATTGATGTTATTTTAAATTCTGTTCCTAATGCAGTGGTAGCAAGCCTTCCGGCATAAACAGTAAATGGTTTTGCTGAATCTTTTGCCACTTTAAAAAATGCTTCTCCCTTTAAATAAATTTCTCTTTTATTGTTTACAAAAGGAACATCATACCGTATAACCGCTTGTGGCGAAAGACGAATGATTGAGCTATCTGCCAAATTAACCTGCATTATTTTTTTTGAATTATTTGTAACTATTTTATATGCAACATTTGCCAATTGCTGATGAAAATTATTATTTGTTTTTTCAGAATTAGAAAAATAATAAAATCCAATTCCGGCTATTGAAATTACAGAAGCAGCTACAGCAGTGCGTTTCAGCCAATAAACTACAGTTTTTTTGTTTTTCTTTTTTTGTATAGATTGCCAAACTTCATCCCAAAATTCTTCAGGCATAATTTCTTTTACTTCAATTTCATTCCATTCCGCTTTATTTAAATATTTATCAAGTAAGGAAGGATTTAGTTTTAAAAATTCTGCAACTTGTCTTGCTTCTTCTGCAGTACATTTTTTATTAAAAAAACATTCAATTTGTTGTTCAGTCATTTTTCTTAAGCAGGGAAATATGTGCATTAATACGCAAGAGAAAGAAATTTTCCTTCACTAATTAAAAAAATTACAAATAATTAATGGAAATTTTTTTGAAAGAAAAAAAGTACGCAAACGATGATGTAAAATAAATAAACCTTAAAACAGATGCATAAAAAATAAAATAAAAATCAGGCTAATCTTTCTCAATTGCTTTAAAGCTTTGGTAAGATTATTATCAACCGATTTTAAAGAAATGGATAAAAGCGCAGCAACTTCTTTATAAGAATAACCCTGCAGACGAATTAACTCAAAAATTTTTTTACGCAGTGCAGGCATGGAAGACAAAGCGGAATGCAAATTTTTTGCTGTATCAAATTCGGAGGTAATAATTGTGTATGAAAAATTATTGGGGTTTTTGGTTAAAGTGTTCAGCAATTCGCTGTGCTTATTTTGCTTGCGCAAATAATCGATAAAAACAGTTCGTGCAATTTGAAACAAATGCTGCTCTAACAAAAAATCGGGCGAGAGTGATTTGCGGTATCGCCACAATTTTAAAAATGTTGTTTGCAGCAAATCTTTTGCATCTTCGCAAGATTTTGTTTTCTTTAAAAAATAAAAATATATTTTTTCGCGATGCAGCACATAAGCTTGTTCGAAAGCATTTTCATTTCCTTGTTGTATGGCTTCAATCATTATAAAAAAATTGTAAAATTGAATGCTTGCGGTAAATCTACAAATTAATTTAAAATTAGTGAATGAATTAATATTCGAATATTTTTTTACTTTGTTTTAGTTGAATATTTGCATAAATAAAACATCATTTTTTTTGAATTATCTGCACTTAATTTCCTCTTTAGTTTATTCTGTTTCGCAAATAAAGGCTTAAAAATTTGTTTAGTTTTTTTACTTGCAATAAGCATATATTTTTTGCTCATTTTTTAAAGCGTAATTTTTTTTCGGTTTAATCAACTTCTTTTTTTGAAAATAAAAAATCACGCAAACGTTTGCATTAAAATATCAATCGTTTGCATAAATCTTTTTACTCATTTTTCATTTTCGCATTTTTTTAATTCAAAAAAACTTTTTGAAATTGGCATTGCATTAACAAAAATATCCCTTCAAAAAAATTACTGCAATGAATAAATTTTTTTTACACTATTTAAAATTTGCGTTTTTTAGTTTTCTCATTTTTATAAATAGTAGTGCATTTGCGCAGCAAAGAATAATTAAGGGCACTGTAACAGATACCAAAACAAATGTACCGCTTAATGGCGCTACTATTTCTGTAAAAAATTCTTCCAAATCAACTATTACAGATGAGAACGGAAAGTTTGAATTAAACAATGTACCCGAAGGAAAATTAAGCATCGTTGTTTCTTTTGTTGGATACACAAAAAAAACAGTGGAAGCAGCCGCAGACCAGCAAACCATTGAAGTGAAATTGCAACAGGATGAAAATGCAGCTAATCTTAGCAGTGTAGTAGTTGTGGGTTATCAAAGCCAGTCGCTGCGTAAATCAACTGCAGCCGTGCAAGTTATTTCAGGAAAAGAAATAGAAAATTTACCTGCACCCAGCTTTGAGCAATTGTTGCAAGGGAAAGTTGCCGGTGTT
The DNA here is from genome assembly GCA_051004255.1 of Chitinophagaceae bacterium. Lineage (GTDB taxonomy): Bacteria > Bacteroidota > Bacteroidia > Chitinophagales > Chitinophagaceae > JBPCKN01. The sequence continues at coordinate 101,913 of JBPCKN010000004.1, forward strand.
GATATTCAAAATTTTTCGGGCATGCCGGGCGTGCGTAACACATTTACTGTGCGCGGCAATTCAACAATTGTAACCAACTTAAACAGCGGCATTGATGCAACCCGCACACTTAGCACACCTTTATTTATAATTGATGGCATTCCGCTTTCAGTAACCGATTTAGAAAGTTCTTCAGCTACAGGAACAAATTTTCTTGCAGGCATTAATATAAACGATATTGAAAGTATAGTTGTTGAAAAAGATGCGGCCGCAACTTCTGCCTGGGGTTCACGCGGAGCAAATGGTGTGGTGGTTATAAAAACAAAAAGAGGCAGAATTGGCAAGCCGCAATTCCGCTTATCTTATTATGTTGGTTTAACTGAACGACCCGATTTATTGCGCACGGTTACAGGTGCTGCTGAAAGAGCGCAAAAGCTTGGTTTGTTATACGATTATGGTACTTTTCAAAATCTTTCGTATGTGCCGCAAATACTTACCGATAGTTTAAACCCTTCGTTTAATAATGCTACCGACTGGCAAAATCTTTTTTATCAAAACGGAATTATTCATAATGCTGATTTTAGTATTTCTGCAGGAACAGATGTTTTTAATTATCGCATCGGCGCTAATTATTATACCGAAGATGGCATTGTGCGCCAGACCGGTTTTAGCCGTTATGCTTTTCGTGGGAATTTTGATTTGAAGATTACGCCAAAACTGAATGCAGTTTTAAATTTATCACTTTCAAGGCTGGATAGAAAGGTTGGTCTTGGCAAAGGAAAGGATGATGTGTTACCAATTAATTCATCAAATATTCCATCTTCTTTATATAAAGTTTCTGCGGTTGACAGCGCATTTTATTTGGGACAATATGATAAAATACGCGATTTAAATATTACAGATGAAGCATCGGCTTACTTTCAATTAAATTATGATATTTTAAAAAATGTTCATTATTCGCTGCAAAGTTCCTTCACGAAAACTTCTGATAACAGAGATAGATTTCAACCCGCAGAAATTACGGCAGACGGGCGATCTTTTGCTCAAAGCATAAAAAGCGATTATGAAGAAGCTTACGTAGCCAACGTGCTTTCTGCAAATAAATCTTTTAATAATAACACGCATAACTTAGCATTAGTTCTTACGCAATCTTTTGAGCTTGATACTAAAAAAGCTTCTGATGTTTATGGTTACAATATTCCGGGTGGCGGCACTATACAAGTTGTAAGCGGCGTGCCGCAGCAAGATTTATCTGCCTCTTCCGATTATATGCAAAGCGGATTATTATCTTATGTAGCGCAGCTTTCTTACGATTATAAATCGAAATATCTTATTAACGGTTCCGTGCGTACTGATGCTTCATCAAGATTTGGAGCAAATAATAAATGGGGATATTTTCCTGCGGTATCGATAGCATGGATTGCATCGGAAGAAAAATTTATTCAAAGAAATCTTCCATGGATAACCCAGTTAAAATTTCGGGGAAGCTATGGTTTGTCAGGAACTATGCCTGATGATTTTTATGCACCTTTTAATGTTTGGAATGTAGCGCAGGGAACTTATGCGGGAAATACGATTGCAACCCCAACCTTTTATGATCCAAATGGAAATGTTAGGCCTATTACACAGCCAGATCTTACCTGGAATAAAGCTAATCAGGCAAATATAGGAATGGATTTAAGCCTGTTTAAAAGCCGTGTAAATATTACGGTTGACTTATACCGGCGAAATACGATTAACCCTATTTTACAATTCCCGTTTGCATTTTTTACAGGCTATCCGCAGATAACTTATAATGCGCCTTTGAAAATTATGAATGAAGGTACCGATATTCAAATTCAAGCACATAATCTTTCAAGCAGAAGCGAACTGCAATGGACTACCAATTTTAATTTTACTTATAACAGAAACAGGCTTGCAGCATTACCAAATGGTAACAGAAGCTTTTTTCTTGATTCAAAAAATTATAATGAATCACTTATTTTTTCTGTAGGCGCACCGGTGTATGGATGGGCGCAAATGCTATATCGTGGAGTTTATAATAGTCGCGATCAAATACCAATAAATCCAATAACAGGTCAGCCACTTACTTATTTTAAAGGATATTATCAAATACAGCCCGGCTTTCCCATTTGGGTTGATGTAAATCATGATGGCGATGTTTGGAGCGATGAAGATGTAGGACAGCAATTCGGAGATTTAGTGCCAACCGGAGACCCAAACCCAAAGATTACCGGCGGATTATATAATGAATTTTCGTACAAAAATTTCTCGCTTGGCGTTTTATGCACATTTACTTTAGGCAGAGACATCATAAATACTTTTGAAAGCAACCAGTTTGGCAATGCACTCAGCGGCTTCAACACGCAAGGCGTAGGCGGCGTTGATGGTTTTTCAGTTTACCGCATGCCCGATTTATCAACCATTAATTATTGGACGCCTTCTAATCTTGTAAAAAATCCGAATTATCAGGCAAATTTTCCATCAATAAATCCTTATGGTCCGCAGTTTTATCAGTTCTTACCTTTTTCAACTATGTTTAACGAAAACGGTGATTATATAAAAATTAAAAGCATAACACTGGGCTACAATTTTGGTAAAAAGTTTACTAACAAATTACACATCACCGGTGCAAGGCTTTATAGTGTTATAGATAATATTCGCACTTTCTCAAAATCTACGGTTCCTGATCCTGAATTAGTAAGTCCGCAGGGCGAATACAACGGCGGCGCTTTTCCATTGCCAAAAAAATATACGCTGGGTTTTGAAATCACCTTTTAATTAATAGAATTATGAGAACAAAATATTTTAATATAATCATCGGATGTTTTTTATTGATGATATTATCATCCTGCAAAAAATATATAAATCTTGCACCCATTGATGCCACTTACGACCAGGTTTTTTGGGCTGATGGCAACAATGCAGAAAATGGTTTGAGCGGTGCTTATGGTTTACTGAGAGACGGTTTTGAAGATGACCGTAGCTTCTTTGTTTTTGGCGATTTGCCATCTGATGAATTTATAATGCTGAATCCTCCTTACTGGAATTATCAAAGCTTGCAACATAGTGGTGGTTTTAAATATAGTTATGCGCCTTATCTTGCCGAGTCATTACAAAACTGGACACGTTTTTACAAGGTAATTAATCAATGCCATCTTGTATGTGAAAATGTGCCTAATATTTCTGCTGATAAATTTTCAGGCGGTCAGTCAGAAAAAGATGATATAATTGGTGAAGGACATTTTTTAAGAGCTTACACTTATTTTTATATCACCCGCGTTTGGGGCGACCCGGTGTTAACCACTTCTTCCATAAAAAATCCCCAGGATGTTGTTCCGTTGCCCCGCACTTCTGAAGATACCGTTTTAAATTATTGTATACAAGATTTAAAAACTGCAGCAGCTTTATTGCCTTTTTACAGTGGCACAGATAGAGATAAAGTTCATGCAGATAAAGGCGCTGCCTGGGCAACGCTTGCACAAGTTTATGCCTGGCAGCACGATTACCAAAATGCTGCGCTTTATTGCGACAGTGTTATAAACAGCGGGCAATACAGTTTAGAAACAATAGATAATTATAACGCTATTTGGTTAGGTTCCGATCCCGAAAACATTTTTGAGATAAACATGAAATATAATGCGCAGAATAACGAAGCGACAGGTTTTTTCTTTGGAGAATTTCTAAGCGATCCATTTATAAAAGGTCAGGGATTGCAGTGGGAAATTAATCCCGATAATATACAATATATTTTTCCTGATACAGCACGCGACCAGCGTTACAGTAAAGTAACCGCCGCTGTTACAGATGGGCGCATTTTAAGCAAGTATGCAAATGTAGATTATTATGATCCTAATGATCAGTACGCTTATGTAGTAAACAATAACCTCGTTGTAGAACGATTGGCAGATATTTATTTACTAAAAGCAGAAGCATCAAATGCATTAGGTAATACAGCCGATGCTTTATTAAATCTTAATAAAATAAGAGAAAGAGCAGGTTTACCCGATACAACAATTGCCGGCGGCAATGATTTAAAAATTGCAATTATGGATGAGCGATTAAGAGAATTAATTGGTGAAGGTTGTGTGGCTTTTGATATGATAAGAACCGGTACCCTGCTTAATTATTTTGGAGATGTTTATACACAGGAACGAATTGATAAAAAAGGTTATTACTGGCCGCTGGACATGCGCACACTGTTGCCACAGGATATATTATTAACGCAAAACCCCTGGTGGGCAAATCATTAAAAACATAAAAAATCTATGATAATTATGAAAAAAATTGTTCGGTTATTTTCGGTTTTTCTTCTTGCAATTTACATCTTCACTTCTTGTAAAAAAGATAATTATATTGTTGGGGGTTCTACACAATCTACCGTGGTAAACATGACCACTTACGATTATCTCAAAAGTAACCCGCATGGTTTGTTTGATACTTTATTATTGATTATTGATGCAGCAGGATTGAAAGATTTAGTAAATCAGCCAAACGTTACATTTTTTGCGCCAACCGATTATTCTATTGATGATTATCTTTCTTACAGAACCAAACAGGAACAAAACATAGATCCGTTCCGCCAATGGAATTTTGATTCTTTAATGAAATACGATTTACTAAAATTTCAGGATTCTATGAAAGTGTATTTTTTGAATAAAACGCTCACTTTCGATCAGCTTACGAATGACGGTGCTATTTACAGCACTTTGCATGATAATGACAAAGCAGTAGTTTCTTACGAGTATGCAGTGCCGGGCAATCCATGGTATAATCCTTACGCATCGGTGCAGCCGCAGGTTGTTTATTACACTTATTTATATCAGCACTTAACGCCGCCAATTATTGCTTCAGAAATTACTCCTGATGAAGGCGCAAGAACGTTAGTGCAAACTTCGGGCATAAAAACTACTACTGGCATGTTGCATGTGCTCACCAATAATCATACATTATTTTTCAGACAACAATAAAGACAAATTAATTTCTATGAAATCAAAATATTTTCCCGTAAAATTTTTATTATCTGTTTTTATTTTATCAGCATTTATTTCCTGCAAAAAATTACCGAATGGTTTTTTGAGTCCAACTGTAAGATATGAACAAATTCCTATTATTGTTAGCAGAGGAAGAACATTAGTAAGCGCCGGTTTAAATTTTGATGGTTCTTCCATTCCTGCAAGTATAAAACTTTTACATGTGTACGATTCGGCGGGTAATAATGTTGATAATATTTTCTTCAAACAATATACAATTAAAGGATGGACGGCTTTATACGATCCCGCAACAGACACAACCTTAGCTCAAATTGCTGCAAAGCAAACAGACATGCAGATTACGCCAATTATTATTAATAGCAGCAGTGGGCAAGTGGAAGCAAATTATACAACACTTTTTGTGCCTTCGGGTTTATATAGTTTTGATCTGCAAATATCGAACGGTGCAGGAACAAGGGTTTATCCGAAGATCGGACAAATGCAATTTCTTGATCCCATTTTTGCTGATAATGCAGGCGATGCCGGATACGAAAAAATGTATAAAGTAGGCAATGAAAGTATCAGTGGTTTTGCCGGTACTCCTGAAATAGATATTCAACATATTTCTGATACACCTAATGTTGTGATACTAAAAATTGTAGATAAAAATGGTGTGCCATGGAATCCTGCTGCAGGTGAAATTATTCCAAGACCTTATCCCGGCTTAAATCCGCCGCAGCCTTATTTACAAACACTTTCAGATTACGCTTTAACCACTACAAAATATAGTGACAGAATGGAGTTTACTTATGGTACTTTACCCTTTCCGCTTATATCAAAAGGAAATGGCTTTAGTATTTATTATAGAATTCCAACACAATATTTTAGTGCTGATAATCAAGACCAATTCCCTGGTGGCGAATGGTCGTTAAATCCACGTTTTGGTTTACGTGTGTACGTGCAGGGAAAATATGATGTAATTGTAAAGTTGAATGATATGACGCACAGATAAAATTAATTAGCAGAAAATTTTTCGTTTTCATACAAGCAGTAATTGTAAACAAAAGCCTGTTTAATCTTAAACGGGCTATTTTTTCAATCAGTTGAGTAAAAAAGATAAGCAAATAGCTGCTTGAAACTTCGCAAGTAATAATCAATTATGAAAAATAAATTTTCTATTTTATGTTTTTGCATAATGTGCCTCTCAGTAAATGCGCAGTACTGCACAAAAATCGTTTGCGTTGAACGCTTGTTTATGAAAATAAAATTCACACAATCGTTTGCTTAAATTTTGATTGAAAATTTATTGCAAATTGTATCACCAAAATTTTTTCAATTCAAAATCTTTTGTCATGAATAAAATTTCACACACGAGAAAATCATTTATTTTATTGTGCTTCATTTCATTTACAACTGCTGTTTTTTCTCAGCAACATTATACAGTTTACGATAATGCGCCCGGCATCATCAAATCGTACAAACCCTATTATTCAAACAAATTTCCTGCATGGGCAAAAATGCTTTATCAGGAGCCAATAAATTTTAAAGTGATAGACAGCCTCTTTACAAAAGATGAAGGAAATGGTATAGAAGAAAAAGAAGAAAATGAAACAGCCATCAAACGTTATTATATTTTATGGCGAAAAGCAATTCAGCCTTTTGTAAAACCGGATGGCAGCATTGATACAATGAAATTAAAAGAAGCATCACAGAAAAAAACAAAATCAAATATTAAAAATCAGCCGCAGCCAAATGCGCTTGGCAACTGGAGTTTTGCAGGTCCCAAAGAAACAAGATGGGAGTATGATGGCACTAACATACCCATTCATTGGGAATGCCCATGGCAGGTAAATGTTTACAGTTTTGATGTAGCTCCATCAAACAATAATATTTTATATGCAGGAACTGAAACAGGTTGCTTAAATAAAACCACTGATAAAGCTCAGCATTGGTCGCTGATGGCGCCAGATTATTATTTTGGAGGCGCTATAACAGCAGTAGCTATTCATCCCACTAACCCGGATATCGTGTATGTGGCTGCAGGCAATCAGGTGCATAAATCAACTGATGGTGGCAACACATTTACGTCTTTGCTAACCGGCGGAATAAGTTTTTATGCAGACCAATTAAAGATCGATAAAAATAATCCATCCAAACTTTATGCAGTTGCCAGCAACGGTTTTTATACAAGCACAGATGCGGGAACTACATGGACAGAAAAATGGCCCGATGCAAGTTGGGATGTAGAAATAAAACCGGATAATTCAAACATAATTTATGTGCTTACTACACGTAAAGTAAATGATACGGATGTTTATAAAATATACATCTCAAAAAACGGCGGCGCTACTTTTAGTGAAGATGCTCGTTTTAATTTTAATGATAAAGTTTTTGCAGGAGGATTGCTTACAGTAACACCTGCAAACCCTGATTATATTTATGCATCTTTATTAATAGATCCGCAACCCAAAATTTACAGAGGCAATTACAATGATACCACAGGTAAGATAAAGTGGAATTTAAAAGCAATAGGCGGCACATCAAACTTACCCATCAATAACGGCCAGGGTTATTTTGATTTGGTTTTAGAAGCTTCGCCCTCAGATGCAAACACACTTTTTTTTGGAACTACTACACTTGGAAAATCTACCGATGGAGGGAAAAATTTTATTGCCGTTGGCGGATACAGCGGCGATATTCCTATTCATCCTGACGACCAGGATATGAAATTAGTAAGCCCCACAGAAACATGGATAAGCACCGATGGTGGTTTTACATTTTCTACGGATGTTTTATCAACACCAGAAAATGCTTTTGCAAGAAATGATGGATTAATTGGTTCAGATTTTTGGGGGGTTGATCAGGGATGGAATGAAAATTTAATGGTTGGAGGCCGCTATCATAATGGTAACACTGCCATCGGGCAATATTATGAAGATAAAGCTTTGCGTTTGGGTGGTGCAGAAAGCCCTACAGGTTTTATAATGCCCGGCAAAGAAAGATATGCTGCATTTGATGATCTTGGCGGCGGGCATATTTTGCCTCCTTCATTAACAGCGCCTGAAGAGGGAAGATTTTCATTTACCAAATTTCCAAACACCTATTATTATGGTTACAGGCGCAGTAATTTTTTAGTGCATCCTAATTATTATAACACCTATTTTGTTGGCAATGGCAATGGCATTTGGAAAAGCATTGATGGCGGCGCAAGCTATACCCTGCTGCACGATTTTGGCGCCGAAGTAAGATGGATGCAGCTAAGCCGCACCAATCCAAATGTAATGTATGCGGATATTGTGAGCAGTGGTTTATACCGCACTGCAGATGGTGGCAACACATGGGTAGCTAAACCATCTCTTACCACAACTTATGGATGGAGCGACTGGCCCGGTAATTTATTTTTTGTAGTATCGCCGTTTAATGAAAATGTTTTGTATGCCTGCGCACAAAGTGCAGGAACAGGCAGCACAAGAAAAATTTTTCGCAGCGCAGATGGCGGCGATACATGGCAGGACTGGACTACGGCTCAATTAGATAATCATGGCACTAAATGTCTTGCCATTCAGCCCTTGCCCGGTAATAAAGATGGCGTCTATCTTTTTACAAATTATTCTTATTCGGGAACGGTTGGCGGTAAGGTTTTTTTTCGCTCGGAAGACATGAGCGATTGGGTAGATTATTCAAATAATTATCCTGCAAATTTACAAGAAGATTTTGCGATGGCTCTGCCTTTTTACAGAGATGGCAAGCTGCGCGCCGCAGGTAATATGGGTGTGTGGGAAACGCCTTTGTATGAACCCAATTTTCCGGTGAGTGCAATCAATCCAATGGTTGATAAAAATCAATCATCTTCCTGCGCAAGAGATACTTTTTATTTTGATGATTATTCAATCGTAAATCATGCAGGCGCAAGCTGGTCGTGGTCGTTCAATCCTGCGCCTCAATATATAAGCGATGCGCATAGCAGAAATCCGAAAGTTGTTTTTGGTAATACAGGAAATTATTCCGTTACAGAATCCATCACACAAAATGGAAACACTTATTCAAGAACAATAGACAGTATGGTAAGCATAAAAAATTCTTTGTGTAATACAATTGATACCGTGCCTATTGCAGCCGCTTCTTTTACGGGCAGTGAATATGCGCAGGCGCCGCCATTAAATATTACCACAAATAATTTAACTATAAGCTTTTGGGTAAAGCCGCAGCCCAATCAAAGCGACTGGAGTGGTTTGGTGCTCTCTATTCCTGAGCCAAAAATTGGTTTGAATGTGCTTTCAACAATGGAATTAAGATATACATGGAATGATAATTATTGGTGGAATGAAACAGGATTATTTCTTGTGCCTGATAAATGGAATCATGTAGCTATGGTGATTGAACCAACAAAAACTACCATTTATTTAAACGGTGTGTCCAAAGTTATTCATGCAAAAAATGACAGTGTAACACTTTCAACTCCTTTTAATATTGGATGGGATGATAACAGCAGCAGCCGCTATTTTAAGGGTTTGATTGATGAGCTTTGTTTCTATAACCGTCCACTTTCGCGCAATGAGATAAGAGAACAAATGCATTTAATAAAAAATCCTGCCACGGATAGTTCGTTATTGCATTATTATCAATTCAATGAAGACAGTGGAAATATTTGTTACGATAAAGCAGGTGTAAATCATATTCAAATGGGCAATACTACTTATACCAGTTCTACTGCGCCATTTGGTTCAGGTGCTTCAAAACGATTAAATGTTTCTGCACCCGGTGATTATAATTTTGGAAAAGCAGGATTAGTTCTCAGTTTTCCGCAAGGTACACAACCCAATGGCGACTTAGTAGTAACACGCATCAATCAACACAGTTCTAACAGTTCTTCTGCCGATACCAATTTATTGTTTGGTAAATATTGGATAGTAAATAATTATGGAACTGATACTACTTTCACGCAATTAACCAGTATGAAATTTAAAGATTGCGGCGCGGTTACTGCAGATGAAGTTGCCAATCCGCAGCAAATAAAATTATATAAGCGTGGCAGCTTTGATGATCTTTCTACCGACTGGTTGTTTACAGATAGCGCCACTGAGGTAGTAAGCAAAAACAATAGTTCCAACATCAGCTTTACATCACCCAATGTTACTTCATTCAGTCAGTTTGAATTGCAGCGCAGCAACATCGTTTTAGCTATTCAATCTATTGCATTGCATGCTGAATTACTACCTAAAAATCTAATATCAATAAACTGGCAAACATTTGGCGAAAGTGAAATAAATAAATATATTTTGCAGCGCAGCACAAACGGATTATTGTTTAAAGATGTTACCAACCAGCAGCCATTTAATACAGCTGCAGCACATGCTTATAATTATATTGATGCCAATGCAGGCACCGGCAAAATTTTTTATCGCGTAGAAGTGTTGCATAAAAATGGAGCCATCACTTATTCATCAATGGTAAACCTGAGTGTAAACGAACAATTTTCTTTGTTTGCAATTTCTCCTAATCCTTTGCAGCACGGTCAATTGCTGCACATAAGAGTTACGATTAATGAACCTTATGAACTTCATTTATTTAATACTGAAGGCAAAGAAATGCATATAAGCAAACACAGCGGCAATGCAACAATACAATTACCGCAACTTGCAACGGGAACTTATTTTTATAGAATTATTTTCAGCAATAAATTAATTAATGGAAAATTGATGATTGAATAAATAAGTACTTTTTTAATGAGAAGCAGCTTAAAATCATTTGCATAAATAGTTGTTTTTACAAGCAATCTTTTGAGTAGTTTTATAGGCATTGTTTGGTTTATGAAAGAAAAAAGATTGCCCACCATTAAGGAAATTGCAAAGCAACTGAATATTTCTGTATCTACGGTTTCAAGAGCTTTGCATAATCATCCCAGCATTGGTTTGCGAACAAAAATGCAGGTGCAAAAATTAGCCGAAGAATTGCATTATGAACCAAATCAAATAGCTATTTTTTTTAAACAGGGACGAACATTTACAATTGGTGTTGTGCTGCCCAATTTAAAAGAACAATTTTTTTCTGATGCAATAAGTGGTATTGAAGATGTTGCTGTGCAAAATAAATATAATGTATTAATTGGCCAATCGCATGATGATGTTGAAAAAGAAAAACGAATTATTACTGCAATGAAAGATCATCATGTTGACGGAATTATTGTATCGCTAAGCAAGCATACAAAAAATTATGAACACTTTATTGCTTTAGAAAAATACAATATACCTGTTGTTTTTTTCGATCGGGTTCCAACTTCACTCAATGTAAATAAAGTGTATTTTAATATGGTGAAGGGAACGAAAGAAGTAATGGAATTTTTAATTGCAAAAGGTCACAGGCGAATTGGTGTAATAAACGGTCCGGAAGAAATGAAATCTTCCAAAGAAAGAACAGAAGTTTATAAACAAATTTTAATAAAAAAAAGAATTAAAATAGATATGTCACTTATAGTTTCAACAGATCTTACCAGCGAAGGCACCGGCATGGCGCTTGAGAATTTGTTAAGCCGTAAACCCAAGCCCACAGCGGTTATTGCAATTAACGATCTTGTTGCTTTAGATGCAATTCAACATGCAAAAAAATTAAAGCTTAAAATAAATAAAGATATTTGTTTTGTTAGTTATGCAAATTTACCTATCACCTCTTTTTTACAAAATCCACCAATGGCTTCTATGGAACAATATCCTTATAAACAAGGTTCAAAAGCTGCAGAAATACTTATGGATATTTTAAATGAAAACCAGCAGCCCAAAAGTAATTATCAGGATGTTGTTGTTGATGGAGATCTCATCATTCATAAAAATTAATTAGTTTCTTTTTTATGCAATTGCAAAACGAAAAACTCTCTGCATTTATCACAGCCGTTTGCAAAAATTTTTAAATAAAATGTTTATTACGTTTGAGAAATACTAATAAATAATATAAAATGTTAGAACCGGTTTTAGAAGCCTATGGCTTTACACATGATTGTTTGATAACGCCATTTGGTAACGGATTAATTAATCATACATGGAGAATAAAAAATGATAACAACAATTATATTCTGCAACGTATCAACAATGATGTTTTTAAAAAACCTCAGTTAATTGCAGAAAATATTAGTATGATCAGCGAATTTCTTTCAGTAAATTATCCTGATTATTTTTTTTGTACACCTGTAAAAACAATACACGGAAATGATATTTTTTATGCTCCGCAATTAGGTTATTTCAGAGTATTTCCTTTTGTAAAAAATTCGCGAAACGTGAATGTTGTTACTAATCCAAAACAAGCATTTCAGGCAGCAAAAAAATTTGGAGAATTTACAAGGTTGCTTTCCGCTTTTCCTGTAAATAAATTGCATATTACTTTAAAAGATTTTCATAACCTTTCACTTCGCTACAATACATTTCAATCAGCAATTAAAAACGAAAATAAAAAGAGAATAAAAAAATCTATGCAGCTTATTGATTTTTTAGAAGCTGAAAAAAACATTGTTGATGAATTTGAAGTTATAAAATCTTCTGCGGATTTTTTATTAAGAGTAACGCACCACGATACTAAAATAAGTAATGTTTTATTTGATGAAGCGGACAATGGAATCTGTGTTATAGACCTCGACACAATTATGCCAGGTTATTTTATAAGTGATGTTGGCGATATGCTGCGCACCTATTTGTCGCCTGTAAGTGAGGAGGAGCGCGACTTTGCGAAGATTGAAATAAGAGAAGATTATTTTGAAGCTATCGTAAAAGGGTATTTAAGCGAGATGAAAAATATATTAACTTTTAGTGAAGTGCAGCATTTTGTTTATGCAGGAAAATTTATGCTTTATATGCAGTCGCTTCGTTTTTTAAGCGATTATTTGAACAACGATATTTACTATGGCAGCAAATATGAAGATCATAATTTTATACGTGCCCAAAATCAGGCACATCTTTTAAAATTAGTATATAAAAAAGAACCGCACCTAAAACTAATTGTCGAAAAAACTTTTAGCAACATGCAACTAACCTCAGTAACAAATCAAGAATGAAAATAAAAAATGTATTAGTACTTATATATTTTTGTTGCGCATCATTTTTATCTTTTGCACAAAACAAAATATTTTGGCACGAAGATTTTTCTTCCGGCAAATTGCCGCAAGGTTGGTATATTCCAAAAGTCGGTAATTGGGAACCGCAATGGATCGTTACCGACCAGCCTTACCCGGGCTCATATCAATATCAGCAACAAGCGCCGCCGATTGCGTCAACAAGTCGTGGTTATCATTTGCAGTTTCAGGCAGGATATTTTACGGATGAAGATGTGGATAGCTGGGTAAAAAAACATCAATACCCTGATGAATACGTGGTTTCAGCGCCGATTGATTGTTCGAATCATTCATCTGTTATTTTAAAATTTCAGCAAACATTTCGCTGGTGGAATTATCATGTAAACGACACTGCGGGTTTATTTGTGGGCGTAAGCACAGACAGCATTCACTGGCAGCAGTGGGATGTGCGCGATGGCGTTAAATCTGCAACAGACATGTTTGCGCCGATGAAAGAAGAAATAAATATTTCAAAATGGGCAGCAAATCAGCCAAAAGTTTTTTTGCGCTTTTATTGGAAAGGTTTGGAAGCATGGTATTGGATGATTGATGATATAGAATTAAGCGAAGCAAATAAAAAAGATATTGGAATTGTGCGCTTATTATCGCAGAGCGAATCGGGAAATCATTTTACCGCAAATGATACATTGAAATTAATGTTGCGAAATAATGGCTCAAATTCTATCGCAAAAAAAATAAAAGTTAATGCAATTGTTGACGGAAAAAATTTGCAACCATTTATTTTGGATGCAACAAATAAACCTATGCTTCCCGGTGAAGAACACGAAGTAGGATTTGCAAATATTAATTTGGCAAATCGTCCGTTGCATCGTGTGGTTTTTTATGTAAATATGCCCGGTGATGAAAATAAAAATAATGATAGTTTAATTGAAACAATCAGCAATGAAATTTCTGTGCTTGGCAATCTTAGCTCCTGGAAAAAAATAGCGGATGGAGTTGAGCTAACAAGCGGCATTACCAAATTAAAAATAGTATTTTATAACAATAATATTTTCCGCATCTGGCTTGCGCCCGATGGTAATTTTACTGATCCTGCAGATTCAGAAATTGTTGTCAATCAAAAAATAATTCATCCAACTTTATCTATAAAAGAAGATGCAAAAAATATTTTTATCATTTCTTCTTTCTGCAAATTGCAGATACAAAAAACACCAATAATTTTTTCCTTATTTAATTCGTCAGGAAAATTAGTGTTTGCAGAAAAAGAACCGCTGAGTTTTGGTTCAAAAACAACACAAAAATTAAGCAGGTTTAACGATGAATATTTTTATGGTTGCGGAATGCAGAACGGTTATTTTTCTCATCGAAATAACATAATAAAAATTGAAAAAGGTGGCGGCTGGGATGCAGGCGGAAGAGCAAACCCGGCGCCGTTTTACATGAGTACGTGTGGCTACGGCGCACTAAGAAATACCTTTGATATTGGCTTGTACGATTTTACAGAAAACATGCAATTATCGCACAATGAAAATCGCTTTGATTGTTTTTATTTTGTTGACTCTTCCTTAAAAAATATTTTAAATGATTACACGCAAATTACCGGCAGACCTTTTATGCCTGCACGCTGGCAATTAAGTTTGGGCGATGCAAATTGTTACAACAAACCAGGGCGCGATAAACAACCGCAAACAACACCTGATGTAATTTGGAAAGTAGCGGATAAATACATTGCACACAATATGCCGCATGGCTGGATATTGCCAAATGATGGCTATGGCTGCGGTTATGTAAAATTAGATTCTACAGTAAAAGAATTAAAAAAGCGCGGGTTTTATACAGGCTTGTGGACCGAAAACGGCGTTGATAAAATTGCAACCGAAGTTGGTAAATACGGAACGCGACTTTGTAAATTAGATGTTGCTTGGGTTGGTCCTGGTTACAAATATGCGCTCGATGCATGTCGTGCTGCGTTTAAAGGAATAGAAAATAATTCAACTTCGCGCGGCTTTGTTTGGAGTGTAATGGGTTGGGCCGGAACGCAGCGATACAGCACTGTTTGGAGCGGAGACCAAAGCGGCAACTGGGAATATATTCGCTTTCATATTCCAACAGTAATTGGTTCAGGATTATCTGCCTTTAATTGCGCAACCGGCGATGTGGATGGCATTTTTGGCGGCAGCCAAAAAACTTATGTTCGCGATCTGCAATGGAAATGTTTTACACCTGTTTTTATGGTGATGAGCGGCTGGGCAAAAAAAGATAAACAACCTTATATTTACGGCGAGCCTTACACAAGCATCAACCGAAAATATTTGCAATTAAAAATGCGCTTAACACCTTATATGTATACATTGATGAACGAAGCACATACAACCGGCGTGCCCGCGGTAAGAGGATTGGTTTTAGAATATCAAAACGATTCAACAACTTGGAATACAGCAACACAATATGAATATTTATTAGGGAAATCTTTTCTTGTAGCGCCGGTTTGGAAAGATGAAGAAGAACGCGACAGCATTTATTTTCCCGAAGGCAATTGGGTGGATTATTGGGATGGAAAAATTTTCAGCGGCAAACAATGGATAAATAATTATGCAGCGCCGCTGGAAAAGTTGCCGTTATTTGTAAAAGCGGGTTCTATCATTCCTATGTATCCGCAAATGAATTATGATGGAGAAAAACCTTTGGATACTTTAACGCTCGATATTTATCCGCAACAAAAATCATCTTATAATTTATATGAAGATGACGGCTTAACAAGAGAATATAAAACCGGAAAATTTGCAACAACAAATATTAGTTGTGATGAAAATACAAACTCAATAAAAATTATTATCGCTGCAATTAAAGGAAGTTATTCCAACATGCTTGAGCAGCGTAATTATGTTTTACAAATTCATGCAGAAAAAATTCCTTCATTAATTACAATAAATGCACAAAAAATTTCAAACACCGGATGGAAATTTTCGAACGATAAAAATGGGTTGCTAATTATTGATTGCGGAAAATGGAATGTAAACAAAAAAGTTGAAGTGATTATTAAATAATTGTTTTTCATTCATGAAATGCTTCATCCTTTTCAGAATAAATAAATAAATAATTTTGATTGATAAATTTGTAAATATTTTGTTTTAAAATTTCGTATCTTATCCGTCTTTAACGATAAATTTATTAGCCATGAAAAAAGTATCAGATATTTTATCAAAAAAAGGAAAAAATATTATTTCTGTAAACTCTGATTCAACAGTGCTGGAAGCGCTTCAATTAATGGCAGAAAAAAATATCGGTTCTGTATTGGTTATGCAGCAAAACAATTATTGCGGGCTATTAACAGAGAGAGATTATGCACGTAAAGTAATTTTAAAAAGTAAATCTTCTACCGATACAAAAGTGTCTGAGATCATGTCCATCGGCTTGCCAAGAATTACACCGGATAATTCTATTGAAGTGTGCATGCATTTAATGAGTGAAAATAATATTCGTTATTTGCCTGTATTTGAAAACGATCGTATTTGCGGAATTATTTCTGTGAACGATTTAATAAAAGCAGAAATTGCTAATCAGCAGGCAACGATTGAACAATTAGAAAGTTATATTCATTCTTCAGGAGTGTAAGTTTGCGATTTATCTATCCTTAAAAAAATTTGTATTTTTCTTCTATTTAATTGGATAATTTCAACTCCATCCATCAATTTATTTTGCCTTTCATCAAATCATTTAATTTTTTGTTAAATACAATCGATTGATATTTAGCAATTTATAATAGACAGTATTAGCATACAGTCTATTACCTAAAAAAACTTAGTACCATGTATTGCATAGTATTAATAAATTGTTTTACATTTGTGTAATGAATCAATTAAAAATTATCTCAATAAAGTAAAAATCCAATTATGGATATTCAAAATACACAAAGTCAAATGCGCAAAGGAGTACTGGAGTTTTGTATTCTCTCCATTATTCGGCAAGGTGAAGTTTACCCGAGTGATATTGTGGACAGGATGAAGGCAGCCAATCTGCATATTTTAGAAGGCACATTATACCCGTTATTAACGCGCTTAAAAAATGCAGGTTTATTAAGTTATCGTTGGGTTGAAAGTCTTTCAGGTCCGCCGCGAAAATATTTTATGATGACGGATAAAGGGCTTGAATTTTACGGCGATCTTGAACGCACCTGGAAAGAACTTGCCGATGCGGTTTACACTTTAACCAATCATCAAACATCAAATAATACAACCTCCAACTTAAACCAATAAATTAATTTGAACCATGAAAAAGGTAATTAACATAAACTTTCAGGGCAGAGTAATACCGATTGAAGAATCTGCCTACGATATATTAAAGCAATATGTAGAAAGCCTGCGCCGCTTTTTTAATAATGAAGAAGGAAGAGACGAAATTATTAATGACATTGAAGGCCGTATTGCCGAGCTTTTTGGCGAAACATTAAAAAAAGGCAGCACTTGCATTACAGATGAAGATGTAAATACCATAATCGCAAGTATGGGCAGGCCTGAAGATTTTGAAGCCGATGAAGCAAAAGTGCAGAGCCAATTAGGCGCAGAAAGCAAGCAGCAATCTGCTTACAGCGAAACGCATACACAGCAACCACGCGGAGGTTTATATCGCGATGAAAACGATAAAATTTTAGGAGGTGTTTGCGCAGGCCTGGCAAATTATTTAAGAATGGATCCTTCCATCGTTCGAATTTTGTTTGCTATTATTACGTTTGGAGGGTTTGGCGCAGGATTTTTAATTTATATTATTCTGTGGATCATTCTTCCATCCAAATCTCTGCAATCGCAGATGCGTAAAAGAATGTATCGCAATCCTGACGATAAAGTAATCGGTGGTGTTGCCAGCGGCATTGCAGCTTATTTTAATATTGCAGTTTGGATACCAAGATTAATTTTTGCTTTACCAATTATCTTAGGTGTTTTTAGTTCTGTTTTTCAAAATGCATTTTTTCATTTCGATCCATTTCCTTCTATAATTTTTGGTTCATTCGGCAGCACATTTTTTATAATTTATGTAGTTCTTTGGGCGGTAATTCCGCAAGCAAATACTGCGAGTGAGAAATTAGAAATGCGTGGTGAAAAAGTTGATCTTAATTCAATCAAAAATACTATACAGGAAGATTTGGGCAGTTTTAAAAACCGAGCAGAAAAATGGGGCAGCGACTTTAAAGAAAAGGCAGAAAAATTTGGAACTGAATTTAAAGAAACCGTGCAGCAACGCAGCCGCAGCTTTACAGCAGAAACTACACCTGTAGTTCGTTCTACAGGCCGCCGTTTAGGCAATGCAATCGGCATTTTATTTAAAGGTTTTTTTCTGCTGATGGCCGGAATTATTGCATTTGCTTTATTAATGGTAATGCTGGGTTTAATGATTGGAGGAATAAGCGCAATGCCGTTGAAAGATTTTTTTCTTGATGGTTTTTGGCAAAACTTTTTAGCATGGAGTACGTTGATTTTATTTCTCGGTGTTCCGGTAGTTGGTTTGTTGATTTGGCTTATAAGAAGAATGATTGGCGCAAGATCAAAAAATCCTTATCTCGGATGGATTTTTGGCGGCTTGTGGACGCTTGGCTGGATTTCCGTAATTATTCTTACTGCATCTATTTTAAATAATTATAAAACAAAGGCCGGTGTAGAAGAAAAAGTGAATATCGTTCAGCCAATAAATAACAAACTTATTGTAAAAGCTTCGCATCAATTAATGGTAAATTATTATGGCAGCGACTGGTATGGTATTCATTGGGATAATGATGATGCACCTTTTTTTGGGTTAACTGAAGATAGTTTTATGATGCGCACTATACAAGTAAGAGTAGTAAAAAGTGAAGATTCGGCTTACCATATTAATATGATAAAATTTAGCAGAGGCAGCAATCCTGCAGATGCGAAACTGTCTGCACAAAACATAATTTTCAATGCAGTGCAAAATGATAGTTTGCTCATTTTGCCGCAGGGATTTACGCTTACTAAAAATCAAAAATTTCGCAATCAGCAGGTTTTATTAATTGTGGAAGTGCCGGTTAATAAAAAGATAGAGCTTGATAAAAGTGTAACAGAATATAAATGGTTTGATGTAGACATTGATAATAGTGACAACCGTGGCTGGGGAAATAATCTTGATGAAAATTGGAATAATGATTACAGGTGGAGAAATAATGTAGAATATTTTATGACTGATAAAGGATTAAAACCAACTCATCCTTCCGATGAAGATCAAACCGATGAAAATAATTCTGATGATGCAAAACAACAGCTCGAGCAAATTGAAAAACAAAAACAAGAGCTTGATCAAAAACAACAGGAATTGAAACAACAACTGCAGCAGGATAGCAGCCGTTACCATTATCAGCCGGAAAAAAAAGATACGATAATTAAAGCGCCTGAAAATAAAAAACAAAAACCAGTAATTCCTGCAACGCAGGCAAGTGCAAATACAGATATTTTTGAATTTCCTGCAGGTTTTTTATTAATGAAAATTGCGCGATAAACTCGGTTAAAGTTGGGAGTAAAAGAACTCTGTTTTGTTTTCAAAGCAGGGTTCTTCCCTTTTAAAAAAACAAATAAACTCACTTCAATTTTTTTAGTGCACTTCCTTTATGCGCTGCAATATGATTTGTTTTATCGCTCTTAATTTCATACTGCGGTTCATTTTCAATTGCGTGATGTGTGTAACCTTTATAATCAAAATCGTTTGTATGCACTTTAATAATTTTTCCTGAAACATGCCCTGCTTCTGAATTCCAGGTTACATGATCTCCAATTTTAAATTTCTTTTTCATAATAAATTCAAAAATAAAAATTCAAAAATAATTTCCTTCATTAATTTAATTTCGTTTTCTGCTGTAGCTAATTTCACATTTATTTCTCCAACATTTTCATCCAACTTATTTTTACATTGCTCATCGTTAACCAAAAAATCGTACATGAAATCAACTCCTTTTACACAAAAACATATTTCACTCGGCGCAAAAATGGCTGAATTTGCAGGATATAATATGCCCATAAGTTATACCGGTATTAATGATGAACATGCGGCAGTTCGCAACAACGCCGGAATATTTGATGTTAGCCACATGGGTGAATTTATTTTGAAAGGAGAAAATGCGCTCGATCTTATTCAGCGAATTACAACAAACGATGCATCTAAACTTAGCAACGGAAAAGCGCAATACAGCTGCTTTACAAATAATAATGGTGGAATTGTAGACGATTTAATTGTGTATTGTATTGAAGAAAATAAAGCGTACATGATAGTTGTAAATGCATCGAATATTGAAAAAGACTGGAACTGGATTTCTGAGCATAATTCTAAAAATGTTGAAATGCATAACATCAGCGATAAAACCTGTTTGCTTGCAATACAAGGCCCAAATGCAACAAAGATTTTGCAGCCGTTAACCGAACTTGATATTCTCAATTTAAAATATTACACGTTTGTAAAAGGAAAATTTGCCGGCGTTGATAATGTTTTAATAAGTGCAACAGGTTACACCGGCGCAGGTGGCGTAGAAATTTATTTTGAAGATAAAGACGATGCACCCAATAAAATTTGGGATGCAATTTTTGAAATAGGAAAACCGCAAGGTTTAAAACCGATTGGTCTTGGAGCAAGAGATACGCTGCGTTTGGAAATGGGTTATTGTTTATATGGCAATGATATTGATGATACAACTTCGCCATTAGAAGCTGGCCTGGCCTGGATTACAAAGCTCAATAAACCAACGAAATTTACAGCGCAAAAAACAATGGAAGATGAAAAAGCAAAAGGAATAAAACGAAAATTAGTTGGTTTTGAAATGATTGATCGCGGCATTCCAAGGCACGATTATCTTATAAAAAATTCGCAAGGTAATGTAATTGGCAAAGTAACCAGCGGCACGCAATCGCCAACCTTAAATAAAGCAATTGCATTAGGTTATGTGAGCATCGAACATGCGGCAATTGATAATGAAATTTTCATAGAAATCCGTAACAATTTATTAAAAGCAAAAATTGTAAAAGTTCCGTTTATTTAGCATCATTTTTATATGCCATAATTGAAAAGGATAATTTTTACCGTTACTAACGATCTCACCTACGATCAGCGAATGCAACGCATCTGCACTTCGCTTGCTGCAAATAATTTTAATGTTTTATTGGTTGGCAGAAAATTTAAAAATTCCTTACAACTTAAACAGCAATTATTTCAACAAAAACGAATCGCTTGTTTATTTAATAATGGTTTTTTATTTTATACTGAATACAATTTTCGTTTATTTTTTTATTTACTGTTTCAAAGAATGAATGCAGTTTGCGCAATTGACCTCGATACAATTCTCCCATGTTTTTTTGTTTCCATAATAAAAAGAACAAAAAGAATTTATGATGCGCATGAATTGTTTACCGAACAAAAAGAAATTATCACACGAAAAACTATCCACCAGTTTTGGTTAAGTATTGAAAGATTTTCAGTTCCAAAATTTAAATATGGTTATACCGTAAATCAATTTATTGCCGATGAGCTGAAACGCAGATACAGCGTGTGTTATAGCGTTATAAGAAACTTGCCTCAATTGTCAACCATCAACCATCAACTATCAACTATTAACCACTTTATTATTTACCAGGGCGCAGTAAATGAAGGCAGAAGTTTTGAAACACTAATTCCTGCAATGAAATCTATAAATACAAAACTTATTATTTGTGGCAAAGGAAATTTTTTTAATCAGGTTCAACAATTAATAATAGAAAATAAAGTTGAAGATAAAGTTGAACTGAAAGGTTACGTTTCGCCTGAAGAATTAAAGTTTCTAACGCCGCAAGCATTTATTGGTTTAACTCTTTTTGAAAAAACGGGGCTTAATCAGTACTATTCTTTAAGCAATCGTTTTTTCGATTATATCATGGCTTGCATTCCGCAGATATGCGTAAATTATCCTGAATATAAAATTATTAATGATGAATTTGAGGCTGCTTTTATGATTGATGATACAAAAGAACAAACCATTGCCGAAGCAATAAATAAATTATTGTACGATGATTTGCTGCATGAAAAACTTATGTATAATTGTAGAAAAGCAAGAAGCATTTTGAACTGGCAAAACGAAGAAAAAAAGTTAATTGCATTTTATAAAAATATCCTTAATTAATTCATCGTTAAAAAAACCTATTCAAATATTTACTGAAAACCAACTTCTTGCAAACATTCAATAAAAAACTTTTTGAAAATAAAAATATATATGCCTACCTTTGCGCTCCTTTAAAAAAACCCTGCGGGATAGCACAGGTATCATTAAAATTTTATTATGAGCAAATTACATTTCACTACAAAACATGCGAACGCGGCTACCGTGCAACATAACTGGTATGTTGTAGATGGTACTAATCAAACCGTTGGTCGCATCTGTTCAAAAATTGCAGCTGTTTTGCGCGGAAAAAATAAAGCATATTATACGCCACATGTAGATTGCGGCGATTTTGTAATTGTTATTAATGCAGATAAAGTTGTGTTTTCAGGTAATAAGTTTGAAGATAAATTGTACATTAATTTTTCCGGTTATCCGGGCGGCAAAAAAGAAGAAGCTGCAAGAGATCTAATCAAACGCAGACCGGAAATGATTGTAGAAAGAGCAATAAAAGGCATGTTGCCTAAAAACAGACTTGGCAGAAAAATGTTTAAGAAGTTATTTGTGTATGCAGGCGCACAACATCCGCACAGTGCACAACAACCGAAAGAATTTAAATTTTAATTTTAAAAAGCTGATAACTGAAAGCTAAAATAAATGGAAAAACAAAAAAATGCAGTTGGTCGCCGTAAGGAAGCTGTAACGCGTGTTTTCTTAAATAAAGGCGAAGGCAAGATTATAATTAACGATAAAGATTATAAACAATATTTCAGGCTGGTCTATCTTCAAAACCAGGTAGAAGCGCCTTTAAAATCTGTTGAATCATTAGACAAATTTGATATAAAAATTAATGCCGGCGGCGGTGGTTTAAAAGGTCAGGCAGAAGCCGCGAAGCTGGGCATTGCCCGCGCTTTGCTGGAAGTAAATCCTGAATTTCGGCCTGCATTAAAAGCCGGCGGTCATCTTAAACGCGATCCGCGTGGCGTTGAGCGTAAAAAATTCGGTCATAAAAAAGCACGTAGAAGTTTTCAATTTTCAAAGCGTTAAAAAAATTCTCAATTTACAACTAACAATCTTCAATTAACAATAAATTCATGGAACAAAACACTTCACTACAACAGCAATTACTCGATGCTGGTGTACATTTTGGTCATCTTAAAAAGAAGTGGAATCCTAAAATGTTGCCTTACATTTTCGCAGAAAAAAAAGGCATTCATATAATTGATCTCAATAAAACGGTAGATCATTTGCAGGAAGCTTCAGCAGCAATGAAACAGATTGCAAAAAGCGGCAAAAAAATAATGTTTGTTGCAACAAAAAAACAAGCAAAAGAAATTGTGAGCGATTGCGCAAAAAAAATAAACATGCCTTATGCAACAGAACGCTGGCTGGGCGGCATGCTTACTAATTTCAATACCGTTCGCAAAAGCGTAAAAAAAATGCAAAGCATCGAAAAATTATTGAATGACGGCAGCGTTGAAAACCTTACAAAAAAAGAGCGTTTAACTTTAAGCCGCGACAAAGAAAAGATGGAAAAAGTGTTAGGCGGCATCTCCCAACTTGGTCGCTTACCGGCTGCTTTATTTTTGGTTGATATTGGTCATGAACATATTGCTTTAGCCGAAGCACGCCGTTTGGGTATCACAACTTTTGGAATGGTTGATACAAATTGCGATCCTAATAAAGTTGATTTTGCAATTCCCGCAAATGATGATGCTACAAAATCAGTGGCTATTATCACAAATTATATAACCGCTGCAATTGCTGAAGGTTTGGCCGAGCGCCATGCTGCAAAAGATGATGAAGTGGAAGAAGTGGATAATGAAGCAGAAAAAAGAGCTGCCCGTTTGCAAGCCGAAGCCGAAGCTGAAGCTGCGCGTGGCAGAGGTGAAAAGGTGCGCGGTGGTAATCAGCCTAAGCGTCGCATTCCGGGTGGCGCGAGCCGCAGACCACAAGGTGGCGGAAGATAAAAGAAAAGTCAGCAAGACATTGAGCCAATAAAAGGTCATTAAATTAGTAAAGTTTTTTTTTGAATCCGGCTTTTGTAATTCTATTTATCGTTCCTTGCGTCGCGCTCTTGTGCCGCATCGAGTGATTCGGCATCTTCCAAATTCTAACAACAAAAATTTTTAATTTTTAATTTTCAATCTTTAATTTAAATTACATGTCAACAACAGTTCAAATAACAGCAGCTGATATAAATAAATTACGCCAAACAACAGGCGCAGGTATGATGGATTGCCGTACAGCTTTAACCGAAACCAACGGCGATTTTGAAGCAGCAATAGATTGGCTTCGTAAACACGGGCAAAAAGTGGCCGCCAAACGCAGCGACCGCGAAGCAAAGGAAGGCGTAGTATTAGCAAAAACAACAACTGATAATAAAACAGGAATTATTGTTTGTGTTAGCTGCGAAACCGATTTTGTTTCGAAGAATGCAGATTTTGTTGCTTTTGCACAAAGCATTGCAAATGCTGCAATTGAAAACAATGTAAAAAACATAAAAGAATTGAATGACGTGCAATTAAATGCTGCAAAAATTTATGATTTGGTAAACGATAAACTTGCTTCAATTGGAGAAAAAATTGGCATTACAAAATTGGAAAGAGTTGAAGCGCCTTATGTTGCATCTTATATTCATGGCGCAAACAGAATGGGCGTTTTAGTTGGCTTAAATAAATATGCACCTGAAGCCGGTAAAGATGTTGCGATGCAAATTGCAGCAATGAATCCGGTGGCAGTGGATGCAGCTTCGGTTTCAACTGAAATGATTGAAAGAGAAAGAGCAATTGTTACAGAACAAATAAAACAGGATCCTAAAATGGAAGGCAAACCTGATGCAATGATTTCAAAAATTGCAGAAGGAAAATTAAACGCATTTTTTAAAGAACAAACTTTATTAGCACAACCTTTTGTAAAAGACAGCAATACAACAGTTGCTGATCATTTAAAAAATATTGATGCCGATTTAAAAATAACTGAATTTAAAAGAGTGGCTTTGGGATAAATTCTTTTTTATAATTTATAAATTTCGTTTGAAAATAAGAAATGAGAAAAGAATTAGAATTGCTTTACAACTATTTTTGAAAAATTATATATCCAAGGCAATATTGAAAATGATTTAGAAGCGATTTTAAAATAATTTTTAGCTCCATTCCTCCACAGCATATAAAAGCAAAGTTTACTTAAGTTCGAAAATAAAATTGCTATGCTTCCATCTTTTTTAATTGATCTTTTTGAAAAACAATCTTATAATCCGAATAATTTTTTTTTAATCGCAGGCCCTTGTGTTGTAGAAAATGAAGAGTTAATTATGGAAGTTGCAGATAAAGTTTCGCGCATTTGCAAGCGTTTAGAAATTGCATATATTTTTAAAGCGAGCTACAGAAAAGCAAACCGAACCAGCGTAAATTCTTTTACAGGAATTGGTGATGAAACTGCATTGGTATTGGTAAAAAAATTAGGAGAAAAACTTCAGCTCCCCACAACTTCCGACATTCATGCACATGACGAAGCTGCGCCTGCAGCAAAATATATTGATGTTTTACAAATACCAGCTTTTTTATGTCGCCAAACAGATTTGTTAATTGCTGCTGCGCAAACAAATAAAATTGTGAATGTAAAAAAAGGTCAGTTTATTAGCGGCGAAGCGATGAAATTTGCCATTGATAAAATAAAAAAAACGGGCAATAAAAAAATTATTCTTACAGAAAGAGGCAACAGTTTTGGTTACCATGATTTAATTGTTGATTACAGAAATATCCCCATCATGCAAGGCTTTAGTGTGCCTGTTGTAATGGATTGCACGCATAGTTTGCAGCAACCAAACCAAACAAGCGGCATTACAGGCGGCAACCCGCAAATGATTGCTACCATTGCAAAAGCGGCTGTTGCTGCTGGCGCAGATGGCTTATTTATTGAAACACATCCCAACCCTTCTGTTGCAAAAAGCGATGGCGCTAATATGCTAAAGCTCGATTTGCTTGAAAACTTATTGGAGCAATTAATTAAATTAAGAAAAGCAGTTATTAGCGTTAAACCGGATCTAAAAGAAAGTTTTCGGTAAGTTCGAGTGCATCCCCATCATTCGAGAAATGTCTTGGCAGCACGTTAAATTCTTTCTTAAAACTTGCTGCAAAATGCCCCAGGTTTGTATAACCTACTTTATTGCCTACTTCTTTTATTGAATATTTTTTTTCGAGCAATAAAGATTTTGCGTGGAGCATTCTATTTTTTTGAAAATATTCGTAAATAGGCAAGCCATATAATGCTTTAAAATCTTTTTTTAATTTAGTAGGGCTCATTGCGGATATGCGTGAAAGCATTCCTATATTCGGAGGAGAAATGCTAAAATCTTTTATCAGCAAAGATTCAATTTTCATCAGGCGAAAAATTTCATCGTCCGAAAGCTTTAAAGTTGTTTTATCCGGTTGAATTTTTTGTAAACATTTTATTATAAATCGTTCAAGCAGCAACATAATTCTGTTTTGAATAAAATGCAATTGCAGCGGATGATTAATTTTTTCTATTATCAATTCATTCATTAATGATCTGTATTCTGCATCAACAGGCTCATTTTTTTTATTTTTTAATAGCTCTGAAAAATAACTGCTTATTAATACATCTATCAAATTATTATCAAAAAATTGCAGTAAATGTTCTTTAGTAAAAATTAATTTTATTGAACGTATGCGAACATCTTTTGGCACAATAAATTTCGGTGTCATTACCGAGTTAGTTAATAAAACCATGTTTCTGTATATGTCAGTTTGTTGCGTATTTTCTTTTGTTTTATTGATATTGGTATTTTGCGAAAAAAATTCATTAAACTGTAAAATAAATATCTGATTTGTATTAGAAATTTTATGTTCAATCTCTTCTTTGAGAATTCGATCCATCATTAAAACAGAAATACCGTTTGATAAGTTTTCGGCATGAAAATATCCAGAGCCGTATTTTGGAGGAACAGCAAGAAAATTGCCGTTTGAACTTACGTTAAATGTTTTTGCTACTGTTTTTATAAAACTTATATAATCGGAGTTACTGTATTCTATTTCTATCATTTTTAAAATATTACTTAAAATTTTGTAGAATATCTTCCGGAAGTTGTTCAAACGATTTTTGAAAAGCTTTAATAAAATGTTTAATTGTTGAAAAACCTACTTCCTCACTTACTTGTTTAGTTGAATAATTTTTTGAAAGCAACATTGCTTTTGCTCTGTTCATTCTGTGTTTTTGAAAATACTGGTAAACCGGCATACCAAACATTTCTTTAAAATTTGCCTGCAATTTTGATGGGCTCATTGCAGCAATTCTTGCAAGTTGGGTAATTGCGGGCGGCAGCGAAAAATCTTTTAGTAATTCATTTTCCACTTCCTTCATTCTAATAATTTCTTCGTCAGAAAGTTTTATGCTAAAATGTGCATCTGTTATTTTGAAATATAAACGCGTAAAAAATCTTTCCATAATTAACATAATCCGGTTGTGAATAATAAGCTGTTCATAACTCTTATCAATATTTACCTGCAACATTTCCTGCATAAATCTGCGGTATTCTGCATCCATCGGTTCGTAAACAAAAGAATTTAAAGTAGAAGAAAGAAATTTTTTTATTGTATCTCCAACTTCATCCGGTAAAAAAAACTCCGCTAACCAGTTTTTATCAAACAGTGCCGACAGCATTTTTACGCTGGTGCCTGCGGGATACAAAAACATTTGATCGTGATTGGTTGCGGAAAGAAAAACTGCCGATTTTGAATTGGGTGTAATTGTTGCAGGAAGCGTTATTTCCTCACAGCGGATAAGATAAAAATCTTTTGCGCTTTTTTTTCTGTAAAGCAATAAATCTTCTTTAAGTGTGTAATTAGAAATAAATATTTGCAAGCCATTTGATAAAGATAATACGCGTATAATTCCATTTCCAATATTTGGCGGAAGAAAAATTGCATTATCTTTTATTTTGGTACCAAACTGCGCAGCATATTGCTTTAATATTTTTTCGTAATGGGTTTGATTATATTCTATTCTTATCACAACCCTAAAATAAGCAATTATAAATATTTTAATGGGTTGCGTTTTGCAAAAAGCATATACTTTTTTATATTAAGCCAAAAAGCCATTATCATATAAATTATTAAAGGCGAGCCCATAGTTAAAAAAGAAATATAAATAAACCACATTCGTATTTTTGAAGTAGCAATACCTAATTTATCGCCAATAGCAGCACAAACACCAAAAGCCTGCCATTCAATAAATTTCCTTAGTTTATTCATAGCTGCAATTTAAATAATAATCATTTAATTATCTTCAAAACACATTTTATATAAGTTTTGTTTTAACCTAAATTTGCAGATAACAGTTATGAATTATGAATTACGAGCTACTAACTATGAACTATTAGCTGCGAACTATTAACAAAATCGTAAATCTAAAATTTTCTTATATGGCTTTCGATATTGAAATGATAAAAAAATTATATGCTGAGTTGCCTGCTAAAATTGAAGCTGCGCGTAATTTATTAGAAAGGCCGCTAACTTTAGCTGAAAAAATATTGTTTTCTCATTTACATTCCGAGCAACCTTTAGAAAATTTTGAGAGAGCAAAAACCTACGTTAATTTTACGCCCGACCGCGTTGCCATGCAAGATGCAACTGCACAAATGGCTTTGCTGCAATTTATGCAGGCAGGCAGGCCAACAGTTGCAGTGCCCTCCACGGTGCATTGCGATCATTTAATACAAGCGCAGGTTGGCGCAAAGGAAGATTTAGAAACAGCATTAAATGCTAATAAAGAAGTGTATGATTTTCTTGCATCCGTTTCCAATAAATATGGCATTGGTTTTTGGAAACCGGGCGCAGGAATTATTCACCAGGTTGTTTTAGAAAATTATGCATTTCCCGGAGGAATGATGATTGGTACAGATTCACACACACCAAATGCAGGCGGATTAGGAATGATTGCAATCGGTGTTGGCGGCGCCGACGCCTGCGATGTTATGGCCGGCTTACCGTGGGAACTTAAATGGCCTAAATTAATCGGCATTAAATTAACCGGTAAATTAAGTGGCTGGGCAAGTGCAAAAGATATCATTTTAAAAGTTGCGGGTATTTTAACAGTAAAAGGCGGAACTGGCGCCATTGTAGAATATTTTGGCGAGGGCGCCGATAGCTTAAGCGCTACCGGCAAAGGCACTATTTGTAATATGGGCGCAGAAATTGGTGCAACCTGTTCTTTGTTTGCTTATGACGAAAAAATGGCTACTTATTTAAACGCAACAAACCGCGCTGATGGAACTGAACTTGCAAATAATATCAAACAACATTTAAGACCCGATGATGATGTATATGCTAATCCTGAAAAATATTATGACCAATTAATTGAGTTAAATTTAAGCGAGCTTGAGCCACACGTAAACGGACCTTATACACCCGACCTTGCGTGGCCCATCAGTAAATTTGCTGAAGCGGTAATTGCAAATAATTGGCCCGAAAAATTAGACGTTGCTTTAATAGGTTCCTGCACAAATTCTTCTTATGAAGATATAACACGCTCTGCATCCATCGCAAAACAGGCAACCGATAAACATTTAAAAACAAAATCAGAATTTACAATAACGCCCGGCAGCGAGCAAGTACGTTTTACAATTGAGAGAGATGGATTGTTAGAAACTTTTGAACAAATGGGCGGCATCGTTTTAGCCAATGCCTGCGGGCCTTGTATTGGTCAGTGGGCAAGGCATATGGAAGATCCTTCCAAAAAAAATTCAATCATTACTTCCTTCAACAGAAATTTTGCAAAGCGCAATGATGGCAATGCAAGCACACATGCTTTTGTTGCATCTCCTGAAATTGTTACCGCTTTTGCACTCGCCGGTCATTTAACATTCAACCCTCTCACAGATAAATTAAAAAATGAAAATAATGAAGAAATTTTATTGGATGAGCCGGTAGGTTCCGAGTTACCGCCAAAAGGTTTTGCCGTTGATGATCCGGGTTTTCAGCCACCGGCAAATGATGGAAGCGCTGTGCAGATTGCAGTTGACCCCGATTCGCAACGCTTACAATTATTAGCACCTTTTCCCGCATGGGAAGGAACTGATTTGAAAGGCTTGAAATTGCTGATTAAAGCAAAAGGCAAATGCACCACCGATCATATTTCAATGGCTGGCCCGTGGTTAAAATATCGGGGGCATCTCGATAATATTTCAAACAACATGTTAATTGGCGCCGTAAATTATTTTAATGAAAAAACAGATACTATAAAAAATCAGTTAACAGGTGAATATGGCGCTGTGCCTGTTGTGCAAAGAGTTTATAAAGCTGCGGGTATTGGAACGGTTGTAGTGGGTGATGAAAATTATGGCGAAGGCTCTTCAAGAGAACATGCTGCAATGGAGCCGAGACATTTAGGCGTTCGTGCAATTTTAGTAAAAAGTTTTGCGCGAATTCATGAAACAAATTTAAAAAAGCAAGGTATGCTTGCGCTCACTTTTTCTAATAAGGATGATTATGATAAAGTGCAGGAAGATGATATAATTGATATTTTGGGATTAACTGATTTTACCCCGGGAAAATCTTTAGCAATTGTATTGCATCATAAAGATGGAAGCTCTGAAATAATGGGTGTAAATCACACTTATAACGAACAACAAATAGAATGGTTTAAAGCAGGCGGTGCTTTAAATATTATTAGGAAAAAATTCGCAGCGTAACTATCAAACTAAAATAATAGTTCATAATTTATTGCAATAATTCATTCGATAATTTCAACTTCAAATCTTATCACTTAAAATTTATTCATATTTTATTGTAACTAATTAATGCATAATTATTCTGCCATAAATTATGCATTAATAAATTCAACCATCAAGAAAACTGCCTTTGACTATTTAAAAAACATTATTTTATTGAAGTTTTTAGCAAAGGAATTTTTTGACCATTGATATAAGGTTCCGGTTGATTTTGAATTATCTTTTTAAACAAGGTTAAAGATTGTGCAACCACCTGATCCATATTATAATATTTATAGGTGCCTAACCGCCCTGTAAAATAAGTATGCGGCGTTGTTGCTGCAAGCAGCTGATATTTTTTATAAATTTCAGCATTTTCTGCAGTTGGAATTGGATAATACGGATCTCCTTCTGCCTTCGGAAACTCATACACCACTGAAGTTTTAGCATGTTTTTGACCTGTTAAATATTTAAATTCGGTAATGCGTGTATAAGCTTGTTCATTGGGATAATTTACTGTACCTGTTGGCTGAAATTTTTCTTGTTCTAAAGTCTCAAATTTAAATTCGATGGAGCGATATGGAAGTTTTCCGTAACAATAATCGAAATAATTATCGATTGGTCCGGTATAAATTAAATTGCGATGCGGAATGTCATCAATAACATCTTTATAATCCGTATTCAACATAATGTGAATGTTAGGATGTGACAACATTTTTTGAAAAAGCTTAGTATAACCGTACAATGGCATTACCTGATAAGTATCAGTAAAATATCTGTCATCTTTATTTGTTCTTACAGGTACGCGTGCTGTAACAGAAGCGTCTAATTGCGAAGGATCGAGATCCCATTGTTTGCGCGTATAATTACGAAAAAATTTCTCGTATAATTCTCTCCCTACTTTATTTACAACAACATCTTCTGAAGTTTTTACCCGCGCTATCTTTTCAGCTTTTGATTTGTAAAATTCATCTAATTCATTTAATGAGAGATTAAGTCCGTATAAAGTATTTATTGTATTTAAATTGATGGGAATAGGAACTAATTGCCCATCAACACTTGCTAAAACCCTGTGTTCATAAGGCCTCCAGGGTGTAAACTGACTTAAATATTCGTAAACATCTTTCGAATTTGTATGAAAAATATGTGGCCCGTATTTATGTACCAGAATTCCATCTTTATCAAAATAATCATAAGTATTTCCGCCGATGTGATTTCTTTTATCAACAATTAAAATTTTTTTATGTGCTTTACTTGCTAATCTTTCTGCCAGTACGCTGCCTGCAAATCCTGCACCTACAATTAAATAATCATACATAAGCTTCCTTTTTTTTAATGTGTGTTTTAATTTTTTTTTGATTCAATTTTTGCTTAATTAATTCATTCATTTGATACCATGTTTTATCCCACGAATTATCGGTTAAAAATTCATCAACAAAGTGTAACCATTCGGTTTTATCAATTTCATTTAATTCCTGTTCTGCACTTTTTATAAACTCTTGTGGTGAATGAATAATATGCACTAACTTTTTTTCACCATACGGATTTACCACATCTTTTATAGCAGTAGAAATTACTGGTTTACCTGCTGCAAGATATTCAGGCGTTTTTGTTGGACTGATAAAACGTGTTGATTCATTTAATGCAAACGGTATTATTGCAATTTGCCAGCCGCTGATATATTCAGGCAATTGCTGATAAGATTTGCTTCCTAAATAATGTATGTTTTTTTGTTTGGGTAATGTTGCCTCATCAATTTTTACTATAGGTCCAATCAAAATTATTTGCCATTGTGGTTTTGCTATTGCAACTTTTTCAATTAACTCAATATCTAAACGTTCGTCAATTACTCCAAAAAAACCAATTCGTGGAAACTCAATGCCAGCCTGATCTTTAGGTTCTTTTACATTTGTGCGAGCTTTTAAAAAATGTTCTTTATCAATGCTGCTCGGGAAAGGGAAAATATTATTATGATTATCTTTTTTTGCTTCATATAAACTTAAGCCGCCGGTAAAAACAATATCTGCCTTATTCATTAATTCGCTTTCAAGCGCTTTAATATTTGCGGGCGCAAATTTGAATGCGGACAATTCATCCATGCAATCGTAAATAATTATTTTTGGTTTAAACTCATCACTTACACTTAAAGCCATTGGTGTATAATACCAAAAAATATAATCGCTGATATCCATCTCTGCAAATAACTTATGCAAAAGCTTTTTTTGACGGATTATAATATCTGAATCTGAATTTTCTTTTAAATAAGGAACAATTATCCAAACATTTTCTTTGCTTAATGATATGTGCAAATGATCTTCAGCGAATAAATTATAAATAGGTTCTTCAATAAAAAAAACGCGGAATTGATTTGCAAATCTGCTAAATAAATGTTGAGGTCTTTGATAAACAAAATTCCATCTTAAGTGAGAAAAACAAACCAAATCCATACACTGAAATTTTATACCTGTTTATAATTTTTTTATAGTTAATTGAAAGAATAATGCCACAATAATTATTATTTGTTTATTACAACATTTTAAAGTTTAACAAGTTACTTTACACTTTGCAGGTGTATTGAAATATAAGCCCAGATTTAATTTCAGAGGTTGTATGCATAAAAACATTATGCAGACTACAAAAAATCAAAATACAATAAAATAAATTTTTTTTGAAAAAAAATTTCTATTGTGTAAATAATTACACAATTATACAAACGAGAAAAATAATAAAAATGTTATAACAAATAATTGTGACTACTTCGCGCGAATAAAATTTTATTATTTCATTAATAAATAATTAAATTGAATTTGCCTTAATTAATTTTTACATTTATAATTATAATGAATGCCTATTTTTGCAACCGCAATAAAAAGTTGGTGAGGTGGATGAGTGGCTGAAATCAGTAGTTTGCTAAACTGCCGTACGGGTAACTCTGTACCGAGGGTTCGAATCCCTCCCTCACCGCTTTTATAGGATTTTCTAAATTCAATTAATTAAAGAAAGCTCGTGAAACTTAATGTGGACGGGCTTTTTTCATTTTTAGCACTTCTTTAGTTTACTCTGATTTACTCCATTTTATGCTTTAGTTCCGTGCGCAAATCGTGTACCTAAAGCAATTTTACAAAAGGCGCACAAAACTTAACACAAGGAACTTAAGATTAACAGGTTCAGTGAAATGAACTCGTGATTTGAGTTAATTAAAAATTCAATTTTATAACTATTAAAAGTGAGTAAAAGGGAAAAAAGTTTTGGTTGTTTTTTTTACCTTAAAAAACAAGGGAAAAATTTAAGTGGTGAAATATTTATCTACTTGAGAATCACTGTAGATTTTTCAACAGCAGAGCTTAGTACAAAGAGGAAATGCTTTAAAGCTAATTGGAATGTGAAAGCTGGTAGAGTTGCAAGCAAGACGGATTATGCTAAAAATATTAACGCATATCTCGATACACTCCAGCAAAAAGTGTTTGAAGCAAAGCGCCGCTTAATTGAACTCGATCATGAGGTTACGCCTACAAACATTAAAGAGATAATGCTGGGTAAAAATATTAATAAACAAAGGCACATGCTTATTGAATTATTCAAACGTCATAACGAACACATAAAAGCATTGGTAGGACGTGATTATGCACAGGGCACTTATCAAATTTTTAATCGAACGTTAAACCACACAGAATCTTTTCTAAATTACTATTTAAAAATTTCCGATAACTGCAACGAGATCCTTTTCTTGTATATCGCTTGACAAAAAGAGAAGTAGAAAACATGCTTTAACGGAAGCTCAGTTAAAAGCTATTGCGCAAAAAAAATTTTCAATCCAACGTTTATCACTTGTTCGTGACATATTTCTTTTTTGTTGTTTTACAGGTCTTGCATATAATAAAGTCGTAATTCAATTTAGCAATGTCAATATGCGGATGTACAAAAGCTTAAGTATTCAGAAATAACAGAGGGCGTTGACGGCGAAAAATGGATAGTCGCCAAACGACAAAAGACGGAGGTTACTTCAAGAATTCCTTTACTACCTGGAGCAATTGAAATTATGAATAGGTATAAAGATAATGATCAGTGCCAATTGAAAGACCGTGTGTTGCCCGTTTTGAGCAATCAAAAGATGAATTCATATTTAAAAGAAATTGCAGATGTGTGCAATATACATACCAATCTTACTTTTCATATAGCCAGGCACACGTTTGCAACAACTGTAACATTGAGTAACGGTGTGCCGATTGAAACTGTTTCAAAGATGCTCGGTCACAGAAATCTTAAAACAACTCAACACTATGCAAAAATTTTGGATAAGAAAATAAGCGAAGATATGAAGCGATTAAAAAATTATGTCTTGTAATATGATACGATTATAAGAGAAAGTCAGGAAGTAACAAAAGCGTTTAGAAACTTTTTTCAATTCCTCTGTGATACGATTATAAGAAACAACAACTCCGTTAATAATATCATAATAAGTGTATTTCAATTCCTCTGTGATCGATTATAAGCCGATAACAAGCGAACGTGTTGCCGGAGTGCCATGCAATTTCAATTCCTCTGTGATACGATTATAAGATTTCAGTTCTTCCATCGCCTTTAACCGCATATTACATTTCAATTCCTCTGTGATACGATTATAAGTAAATGGCGCAGATGGGAAATCGGCTTATCAACTAATTTCAATTCCTCTGTGATACGATTATAAGCAACTGTTGCATTACAAAAAAAAGCCACAAAACATGATTTCAATTCCTCTGTGATACGATTATAAGCGTGCGACGCACAAAAGCATTTGATGTAATTATTATTTCAATTCCTCTGTGATACGATTATAAGCACTAAATCTTCTGTGTATTCTTCATTCTGTTTTCTAATTTCAATTCCTCTGTGATACGATTATAAGTAAAATGAAAATTAGAATCGAACAAAAAACTACAAATTTCAATTCCTCTGTGATACGATTATAAGTTTATTGAACTCAATAAAGCAGGCATAAAAATTGGAAATTTCAATTCCTCTGTGATACGATTATAAGAAAATAAAAAAAGAAAGCCAAAATCCAAAACAATATTTCAATTCCTCTGTGATACGATTATAAGTCCCAACGAATACATTTTAATGATTGATAATGTTGAATTTCAATTCCTCTGTGATACGATTATAAGAGCCCGGCAGGATCGTAAGATGCAGCTCTTTATGCGATTTCAATTCCTCTGTGATACGATTATAAGAATAAAACAAACAATGCAACACTTAGCCGACAGCATAATTTCAATTCCTCTGTGATACGATTATAAGTAAGTTGCGCCGGTGGGATTCGAACCCACAACCTCATTTCAATTCCTCTGTGATACGATTATAAGAGGAAATTGATAGAAAACGTAACGAAAGATTGAAATATTTCAATTCCTCTGTGATACGATTATAAGCCAGCAGGAATGGGTAAAACATTCATTTCTTCTTTGATTTCAATTCCTCTGTGATACGATTATAAGACGCAGTTCTGCATCATAACGTTGTCCAACAACCAAATTTCAATTCCTCTGTGATACGATTATAAGAATTTTAATTCATCCTCAATAATCTCAAGCTGCAAATTTCAATTCCTCTGTGATACGATTATAAGTGATAATCTTCCGTCTACCGATTGTTGTATCGTAATTTCAATTCCTCTGTGATACGATTATAAGCAGATGGAAGCGCAGCACAAGACTTTGCAATTTTATTTCAATTCCTCTGTGATACGATTATAAGTCGGCTGTTATATGAGACACAGAAGCTCGATTCAATTTCAATTCCTCTGTGATACGATTATAAGGACTCAGCCTCGGCAATTTCTCTCTTATCAATGTAATTTCAATTCCTCTGTGATACGATTATAAGCATTAATTGAATTGTTGGTATTATAAGGAATGGAAGTATTTCAATTCCTCTGTGATACGATTATAAGTAAAACTTCAACATCAACTGCATCAGAGATAATGTCATTTCAATTCCTCTGTGATACGATTATAAGAACAAAAACCCCATTCTTACACTTTGTAAAATTCGATTTCAATTCCTCTGTGATACGATTATAAGTAAAAAAGATGAAAAAACTAATTAAAATCATTATGATTTCAATTCCTCTGTGATACGATTATAAGGCAAGAGTTTGTTATTGACTGTAATTTAAGCCAGATTTCAATTCCTCTGTGATACGATTATAAGTTTTGAAGAATTTCTTCTTGCGCTTCGTGAAGCACATTTCAATTCCTCTGTGATACGATTATAAGCCGCAATATCATATTGATGCCGTGCAGGCTGTTGAATTTCAATTCCTCTGTGATACGATTATAAGCCGTATAACAAAGCCGGTGACCCTAATCATCCACTTATTTCAATTCCTCTGTGATACGATTATAAGACCGGAGTATTTGCAGTAATAGCATCAGCAATTTATTTCAATTCCTCTGTGATACGATTATAAGCAAAATATTGTTATCCGCCCCATACAACGCATAACGCATTTCAATTCCTCTGTGATACGATTATAAGTTGCGCTCCACTTGCTAATAAATTTGTTGCAAATGTGATTTCAATTCCTCTGTGATACGATTATAAGATTATCCTAATCAACAGGAGTTTCATGTAACACCTGAATTTCAATTCCTCTGTGATACGATTATAAGGTACAATAAAGCGATGGAGGATTTAAAAGTTACTGTATTTCAATTCCTCTGTGATACGATTATAAGCGTCTTATCCTGGTACTATCTTTCTTCCCTCAACTTAATTTCAATTCCTCTGTGATACGATTATAAGGGTAAGTTCCGAGCTTCAAACCATTAATGAAAGTTTCATTTCAATTCCTCTGTGATACGATTATAAGTAAACGATGGGAATTAAATAAGATTCAAACTATCAGATTTCAATTCCTCTGTGATACGATTATAAGTTATCGCTGCTGCTTAATTGCGCATTCCAACGCAATTTCAATTCCTCTGTGATACGATTATAAGAAAATAACTTATACAGGCACCACTTCGCAATACATTCATTTCAATTCCTCTGTGATACGATTATAAGTTTTGCATCGCTAACATCAAAGCCAACAACAATTGCATTTCAATTCCTCTGTGATACGATTATAAGCCTGCGGATTTATTGGAACATTCAGTGATTCATTATTTCAATTCCTCTGTGATACGATTATAAGTTGGCTATAACAATAATTTTAAAACAGAATTTATATTTCAATTCCTCTGTGATACGATTATAAGCGGAATTACAGATGCGTTTACACAATCCGCAGCTGAATTTCAATTCCTCTGTGATACGATTATAAGTGGAAATTATTTGGTTGATAGTGTTGAAATAGGTTAATTTCAATTCCTCTGTGATACGATTATAAGTTATACGCCGGTATTTGATGCTATTGCAGTAATGTAATTTCAATTCCTCTGTGATACGATTATAAGTGCAATATTGTTACTAAGCATTGCGGGCTTTACACAATTTCAATTCCTCTGTGATACGATTATAAGCTGTGAACGGCGGTAGAACAATTACAAACTATTTTATTTCAATTCCTCTGTGATACGATTATAAGCCGTTGTTTATATACAATAGTAAGCCGGAGATTTATTTCAATTCCTCTGTGATACGATTATAAGACGAAGTCTATAGAAATAGACTTCGTTTTTAAATCAATTTCAATTCCTCTGTGATACGATTATAAGCTATATACATAATGCAGGCGTTGCAGTTAATATTCAATTTCAATTCCTCTGTGATACGATTATAAGTAGAAACTTGGTAAAAGAAACCTCTGCTATATATAAAATTTCAATTCCTCTGTGATACGATTATAAGATACAAGGTGTTAGCTATTACATAAAAATCATTTCCATTTCAATTCCTCTGTGATACGATTATAAGCAGTAGGTGGCGGCAGAACAATTACAAACTATTTTATTTCAATTCCTCTGTGATACGATTATAAGCCAATAGCAATGTTTGCCATGCTTTGATTTTCTTTATTTCAATTCCTCTGTGATACGATTATAAGTTTCAAATTTTCAAGCGTTAATCCATTGAGATATTCCATTTCAATTCCTCTGTGATACGATTATAAGCAAAATGGCAACATTTTAAAGCTCGCCTCTGTAAATTTCAATTCCTCTGTGATACGATTATAAGTTGAAAGGTTAACTAACCCCTCGGTTGTTTCTACTTATTTCAATTCCTCTGTGATACGATTATAAGAGGGCGGCGGCGCCCTTGCGCTAACGATTGTACAAATTTCAATTCCTCTGTGATACGATTATAAGATACGCCGGTATTTGATGCTATTGCAGCAATGTAATTTCAATTCCTCTGTGATACGATTATAAGAATTCAATTCGCAGATGATAGTGTTAT
Source organism: Chitinophagaceae bacterium (assembly GCA_051004255.1). Classification (GTDB taxonomy): domain Bacteria; phylum Bacteroidota; class Bacteroidia; order Chitinophagales; family Chitinophagaceae; genus JBPCKN01. Next base: position 141,158 of record JBPCKN010000004.1, read on the forward strand.
TGATGATTGCATTTCAATTCCTCTGTGATACGATTATAAGATGAAGAAAAAAGGAATTATGATACCTGGACTTTTATTTCAATTCCTCTGTGATACGATTATAAGGCCATTGCAGCCGTGCAAAATGCGCGTGCTTTTGAAAATTTCAATTCCTCTGTGATACGATTATAAGCGGTAAGATGTTTTTCAGGTAACTTCAGGTAACTTCATTTCAATTCCTCTGTGATACGATTATAAGAGAATATATAATGTTGATTGGCTGGTTTTACCAAGAATTTCAATTCCTCTGTGATACGATTATAAGAGAAATGTTTCTCCGAAGAGCGGTGCGTCTTACCCATTTCAATTCCTCTGTGATACGATTATAAGGCCTTCGCTAAATTGTTTTGCAGTTTCAACACTTAATTTCAATTCCTCTGTGATACGATTATAAGTATCAATTCCTTTATCATCATTGGCTGTTATTTGTATATTTCAATTCCTCTGTGATACGATTATAAGTTTTCTGTAGCGTTCGCACATTTCAAAAATTATCCGATTTCAATTCCTCTGTGATACGATTATAAGTATTGAAATTGCAGCGTTGCTCTGATCATTATAGTTATTTCAATTCCTCTGTGATACGATTATAAGTTACCGGCAATTCGTTTATTAATACAGGCTATGAAATTTCAATTCCTCTGTGATACGATTATAAGTTGCTTTACCGGTATAACTTTGTAATGCTGTTAAGCATTTCAATTCCTCTGTGATACGATTATAAGAGATTTAGTAAAAATTACTGTATTGAATGTGGCGCAATTTCAATTCCTCTGTGATACGATTATAAGTGGCAAGAGTTTGTTATTGACTGTAATTTAAGTCAGATTTCAATTCCTCTGTGATACGATTATAAGCATTTCAGAAACTGGCTAAAATCTCAAGTTCAAAAATTTCAATTCCTCTGTGATACGATTATAAGACGGAATTGACAAGCCGGGCATTGACACGATAGGATAATTTCAATTCCTCTGTGATACGATTATAAGAAGTAAAATGATAACACCTTACAAGGGCGAATTTCATTTCAATTCCTCTGTGATACGATTATAAGTGACGAGCCGTTCAATGGCTGTGCATTTTTAGCATATTTCAATTCCTCTGTGATACGATTATAAGCTAAAAAAGAATTTGTTGCATCTGATTTATTCGGATTTCAATTCCTCTGTGATACGATTATAAGTCGTTCCATATTTCAGCTTCGCGATTACATCTCTCATTTCAATTCCTCTGTGATACGATTATAAGAATATTACCACACCAATTTTAAACTTATTAGCAAGATTTCAATTCCTCTGTGATACGATTATAAGAAAATAATGTTTGTACTGCAAAGCAATATTGCAATATTTCAATTCCTCTGTGATACGATTATAAGAAAGAAGATGCAGAACTGGCAAAGCAAATAACTAAAATTTCAATTCCTCTGTGATACGATTATAAGTAAAGAATGCATCATACGCGCAAAAAGTACATATATTTCAATTCCTCTGTGATACGATTATAAGTTATCACTGCTGCTTAATTGCGCATTCCAGCGCAATTTCAATTCCTCTGTGATACGATTATAAGCGCCCTATCCAGCGAATAACGCAGGACATCCAAAACATTTCAATTCCTCTGTGATACGATTATAAGCTTTTGTAACAATGTTAGAATACAAAGCTGATTGGCAATTTCAATTCCTCTGTGATACGATTATAAGGTTTTAATAATTGATGAAAGCTGCAAAGAAACAATTAATTTCAATTCCTCTGTGATACGATTATAAGATGCAAACCCTGCGGGAATTTTATTGTTAGCCATATTTCAATTCCTCTGTGATACGATTATAAGAGTATCACCTATTGCAGCATCGTTAATTGGTATTTGATTTCAATTCCTCTGTGATACGATTATAAGTTAGTTCCTAAAAACAGACAGCTTACCGTTTCAATTAATTTCAATTCCTCTGTGATACGATTATAAGAAACGGAATAAATGCGCAATTGGATTTGGTAGAAAAATTTCAATTCCTCTGTGATACGATTATAAGACGATGCTGCTTATTTAAAGCAGTGTAAAAAATGAAATTTCAATTCCTCTGTGATACGATTATAAGGCATATAAAACTTTAGTGGCTCTCAAAACATAAGTGCATTTCAATTCCTCTGTGATACGATTATAAGCGATCTTTAATTGCATTGCAAGCCTGCGCATCATTTATTTCAATTCCTCTGTGATACGATTATAAGAAATTTTCGCCGTTCCAATTGCCGGTTGCTTTAATATATTTCAATTCCTCTGTGATACGATTATAAGTATATCTTAATTTACTTTGCGCTTTTAGATGCTTATTTCAATTCCTCTGTGATACGATTATAAGTTTTAACTGCGTTCCCAAACCTTTAAAAGAAAATCATTTCAATTCCTCTGTGATACGATTATAAGTTCTGTATTTATAAAGCAAGCTGCCAATTTTAATATATTTCAATTCCTCTGTGATACGATTATAAGAAAACGAACTCTTTTTTTACCACTAACGCTAAGTGTATTTCAATTCCTCTGTGATACGATTATAAGAAGAAATAATCAACACGAATCGCAGTATCAAATTAAATTTCAATTCCTCTGTGATACGATTATAAGTAGCTGGGCATGGCTTCAAAAATTATATTTTAATCAATTTCAATTCCTCTGTGATACGATTATAAGTTTGCAAAAAGAATGTTTTTTGTTTATCGTGTAATTATTTCAATTCCTCTGTGATACGATTATAAGTTTTATAAAAACAGCAAGCTCGATGTTACCAGCGCATTTCAATTCCTCTGTGATACGATTATAAGTGTTAGGCAGAGAAATGTTTATGCCTGTTAAATTTTATTTCAATTCCTCTGTGATACGATTATAAGTTTCAGTGCCTAATGCGCCGCTGCCATTTAAACCTTATTTCAATTCCTCTGTGATACGATTATAAGGCTGCCCCGCGCCGGTAATTGTATTATCGTGAATGTATTTCAATTCCTCTGTGATACGATTATAAGACGCAAGGCTGAAGAGTTGAACGACATGAAAGCTTATTTCAATTCCTCTGTGATACGATTATAAGAGTAAAAAGTGCCGCTCTTTCAAAATTCAAAAACATATTTCAATTCCTCTGTGATACGATTATAAGTTTAAAAAAGGTAGTTATTATCCGCAAATAACTGAATTTCAATTCCTCTGTGATACGATTATAAGAAGCAAGCGCCTCAAAACCTTTACTTCGCTTTAATCATTTCAATTCCTCTGTGATACGATTATAAGTAGCGCCTTCTTCAAAAACATTCAATCCTTGAAACCAATTTCAATTCCTCTGTGATACGATTATAAGAAGCAATAACATTACACTCCAGCTCATATCAATTTCATTTCAATTCCTCTGTGATACGATTATAAGTGCAGATGGAAGCGCTGCACAGAATTTCGCAATCTTATTTCAATTCCTCTGTGATACGATTATAAGCCGATAAGGCTATTTTGATTGATTGAATGTAATAAATTTCAATTCCTCTGTGATACGATTATAAGTCCTGCCTTTTTTTACGATCAAGATGTAATGAGTTTATTTCAATTCCTCTGTGATACGATTATAAGAAGAAATGTTTCTCCGAAGAGCGGTGCATCTTATCCATTTCAATTCCTCTGTGATACGATTATAAGTCAAAATCCATAATGGAAGACATTTCAATACTACTATTTCAATTCCTCTGTGATACGATTATAAGTTTGCGCAGTTTTTTTGGATAATACATAAAAATCAAACATTTCAATTCCTCTGTGATACGATTATAAGGCCGAAGATAAGAAGTTTTTTATAATGTCCTTTTATATTTCAATTCCTCTGTGATACGATTATAAGAGCTTCCAAACTGGGACGCAGCAAGGCTTAGTGGCATTTCAATTCCTCTGTGATACGATTATAAGCTGATTGCTGCAGTTGATAATGATGCAAATAAAAAGATTTCAATTCCTCTGTGATACGATTATAAGTAGTTACCTATTTGGACATAACCAACAACGAAGTGGATTTCAATTCCTCTGTGATACGATTATAAGGATGTTGTTGCAGCCGTTGCAGTTGATTTAAGCGAATTTCAATTCCTCTGTGATACGATTATAAGTCGTGCCACGATGAAGAATACACATTATAATTATTTGATTTCAATTCCTCTGTGATACGATTATAAGAATAGTATTGTAGTTATATGGTCTGCCTTCTTTTTTATTTCAATTCCTCTGTGATACGATTATAAGTCCGCGCGCAAGAAATGCTGAAACATTGGTTACATAATTTCAATTCCTCTGTGATACGATTATAAGTAAAAAATGTCGTGTTTGAGGATGCAACAACTTTATTTCAATTCCTCTGTGATACGATTATAAGATTTATGTAACACAAAAAACTGATCAGGTAGGAAGCATATTTCAATTCCTCTGTGATACGATTATAAGCGGCGCACAATGGGCAGGAATTTTTAATTTTAAAAATTTCAATTCCTCTGTGATACGATTATAAGCGATCAATGGATGGTTACTACAAATGCCGGAACCATATTTCAATTCCTCTGTGATACGATTATAAGTGTTGGACAACGTTATGATGCAGAACTGCGTGTTATCAATTTCAATTCCTCTGTGATACGATTATAAGTCTTCCTGCGCAGTTAGTCCTAAACCATGCGTTACGGATTTCAATTCCTCTGTGATACGATTATAAGATGATCCTTCTAAAGTGAACATAAAAGCTGTGTCTCATTTCAATTCCTCTGTGATACGATTATAAGGCAACATAATCAGGTTTGTAAGAATACAATACGCATTTCAATTCCTCTGTGATACGATTATAAGTAACTGGTCGAAAAACGCATTGTAATTTTTATTTACATTTCAATTCCTCTGTGATACGATTATAAGTCTTATAGCATATTGCCGGTAGTAATCGTTTTTTTCATTTCAATTCCTCTGTGATACGATTATAAGCATTATCAACAAAATTAGTACTACTTAAACCTGTTGTATTTCAATTCCTCTGTGATACGATTATAAGACCGCGTAAAATATCTGATTGAGGCTTAGTGATCTGATTTCAATTCCTCTGTGATACGATTATAAGTTTCAGTGCGGCTTCGTTTGCGTCAGTTAATTGCAAATTTCAATTCCTCTGTGATACGATTATAAGGGGAAATTATTTTTAAAAATAGTTTGTACAAAATTATTTCAATTCCTCTGTGATACGATTATAAGTTGGAAATGATGTGTAAGGGTTTTTAATCGTTACATTATTTCAATTCCTCTGTGATACGATTATAAGAAACATTAAAATCAGAATTAGATGCAGCTATCGCATTTCAATTCCTCTGTGATACGATTATAAGTTTAATGGCTTTTTAAGTAATGCCGATTTTAATAATGATTTCAATTCCTCTGTGATACGATTATAAGCGGAATTACAGATGCGTTTACACAATCCGCAGCTGAATTTCAATTCCTCTGTGATACGATTATAAGTCATTGGCAATATCACTAAGGCTTTTATTATTTGATTTCAATTCCTCTGTGATACGATTATAAGTGGGTTTATAACGCGTGAAAAATCTTTCGCAGTTGTATTTCAATTCCTCTGTGATACGATTATAAGTTATGCATCGAGCGTTTTAAAACATCTGCATAACGCATTTCAATTCCTCTGTGATACGATTATAAGACATTTATTTCATCTGTTACTGTTGCCACAAACTTATTTCAATTCCTCTGTGATACGATTATAAGCGGCAGTTATTCAAATCCTTCATGGATAAATTCTTATTTCAATTCCTCTGTGATACGATTATAAGTATTGACAGTAAAACTTCTGCCGATGTAAACAGTATTTCAATTCCTCTGTGATACGATTATAAGTCAATGTAGAGAACTAAAAATTTATATGCAGCAATATTTCAATTCCTCTGTGATACGATTATAAGATTCAAAGTGTAAAACCATTTGAACGCAGAAGGTTATTTCAATTCCTCTGTGATACGATTATAAGGATACCTGCACTATAATGCAGGCGCGGCAATTTAATTTCAATTCCTCTGTGATACGATTATAAGTCACTTTTATAATAATTAGGAAAATAATATTTAAACCATTTCAATTCCTCTGTGATACGATTATAAGACAAAAGTTCCGTCATTTACGCCATAACCAAGGTATTTCAATTCCTCTGTGATACGATTATAAGTCATTGAATAGTTATGGCTTTCGTCTTTTAACCAGATTTCAATTCCTCTGTGATACGATTATAAGGTAATAAATGTTCGTGATAAAGAAGGGCGCAGCACGATTTCAATTCCTCTGTGATACGATTATAAGTAAAGGCCGTGCCATTTTAATTGACACCGGAAGGCTGATTTCAATTCCTCTGTGATACGATTATAAGGCGATACACTTTTGGATAGGTTTATAACCTAAATATTTCAATTCCTCTGTGATACGATTATAAGTTCTTCAAGTTTAAAAGCATTATTTTTTATCCATTCAATTTCAATTCCTCTGTGATACGATTATAAGAAGCATGATCGTCTTTCGTCATGCTGTGCACATCCATATTTCAATTCCTCTGTGATACGATTATAAGGTTGTCTAACATAACTGTTGACAGTTGTTTTATAAAATTTCAATTCCTCTGTGATACGATTATAAGTTTACGCCGAGATGTAATTGCTTTTTTAAATCCTATTTCAATTCCTCTGTGATACGATTATAAGACTGCAAATATTACAACATTACTCAAAACAATTGCATTTCAATTCCTCTGTGATACGATTATAAGTTTGTTCAGGCGGCTTAGCCGCAATCAGAAAAGTTATTTCAATTCCTCTGTGATACGATTATAAGAATATTGCAATAGTGAGTGCTGTTGTTTTCATTTTTATTTCAATTCCTCTGTGATACGATTATAAGGCAATAAGCAATACACACGTGCCTGTATCAACCGCATTTCAATTCCTCTGTGATACGATTATAAGTAAGCTGCCATCTTTTATTCTGCCGATGTTTATGTTATTTCAATTCCTCTGTGATACGATTATAAGAGTAAGCCGGAGATTTTGCGTATTGGTCAAAATTATTTCAATTCCTCTGTGATACGATTATAAGAAGAAAGCACCCACTACTCTGATGCCATTGATACATATTTCAATTCCTCTGTGATACGATTATAAGCAAAGCGGCAAGTGATTTAAAGTTGCCTAATCCTCATTTCAATTCCTCTGTGATACGATTATAAGAAGATGTTTTGAAAATGTGTAATGCAACAAAATAATTTCAATTCCTCTGTGATACGATTATAAGTTGCATTCCACTTCCTGCATACTCATGGACTAAATGGATTTCAATTCCTCTGTGATACGATTATAAGCAGGTGCCTAAGCTGTAAACTATTTGATCTAATATATTTCAATTCCTCTGTGATACGATTATAAGCTGCAGAAATTCGCTTGCCACTTTATTCCCATTATTTTTATTTCAATTCCTCTGTGATACGATTATAAGAAGAAAGCACCCACTACTCTGATGCCATTGATACATATTTCAATTCCTCTGTGATACGATTATAA